>JAJPIK010000112.1 GCA_021324795.1 Chloroflexota bacterium | reverse complement strand
GTGACCGCGTTTTTGCTCTGGAAGACCGATTCGCGAAACTGGAAGAAAAGCTCGGAGGAGTTGGGACATTGGCGCGTGACCGCGTTTTTGCTCTGGAAGACCGATTCACGAAACTGGAAGAAAAGCTCGCGACATGGGAAGGGATGGCCATCGCCGCGGAGCGGTCGTGGGTTGCCCTCAATCGCGACGTCGCCTTGTTGGAAACTCGCTTGCAGCGCCTCGAGGATCGGCTCGGGGCAATCGAGGAGCAGTTGCACAATCTTGCTGATGAACGGCGATACCGGGCCGTGCCCGACGATCAGCGGTGAGAATCGCCTACTTCAGCCCGCTGAATCCAATCCGCAGCGGGATCTCGGATTACAGCGAGGAACTGTTACCGTCGCTCGCTAAGTACGCGCAGCTCGATCTCTTCGTTGATAGCTACCTCCCAAGCAGTCCGGTGCTACGATCCCGCTTCGCCATCTTCGACGTCCGCGAGTTCGACTCGCGCTGGCGCAGCCGTCGCTACGATCTCTGCCTCTATCAGATGGGGAATCACGCTTGTCACGCCTCTGCCTACCGTGCACTCCAGAACCATCCGGGCCTGACCGTCCTCCACGACTTTTACCTCCATCATCTCGTCGTTTCAATCACAGCAGCGCTTGGCGACGAAGACGCATATGTGCGGGAAATGGGCTACTGCCACGGTCGGCAGGGAATCGATTCGGCACGCCAAGCCCTCGCGGCGAACCACTGCTTTGCCTACGACCGATTTCCGGCGAATCGGCGCGTCGTCGACGCGAGCTTTGGAATCATTGTTCATAGTCAATACACGCGCCAGCTTCTCGCCCAATCCTATCCTGCACGGCCGGTTCAGGTTGTGCCCCAGATTGCCAGCGCCGACGTGGCGAACGAGTCCAGTCGCTGGACCCGCTCGGCGCTCGGCCTCGACGATCACGTCATCTTCGGCTCTTTCGGACAGATCACTCCGACGAAGCGCCTCGCCGTCGCTCTCCGTGCCTTTCGTGAGGTCCATGCACGCGTTCCTCGCTCCCATTATCTCATCGTCGGCGATGCTCAGCCCGGTATGGATATCGACGAGCTCATCGCGAAAAATGACCTCGCCCAGGCTGTTATCCACACCGGTTATCTCCCCAAGTCTGAGTTGCTCGCGTGCATCAACCTGATCGATATTGGGATCAATCTACGTTGGCCGATCCTTGGTGAGACATCAGGCAGTCTTCTTCGCCTGCTCGCCGCCGGAAAACCGACCATTGTGACTGATGCCGGCCCTTTCGCGGAGTTCCCCGACTACTTTTGTCCCAAGGTTCCGGTTGGGACTTCCGAGGAAGCACTCCTCGCTGAGCGCATGGTCACCCTAGCCAGGGATGTCGAGGCCCGACGGGCTATGGGGGAGGCCGCTCGCGCGTACGTTCGAGAGCACCATTCCACTGAAGAATGTGCCCGACGCTATGTCGATTTTTTTGAATACGTGCTGAACCATCGATTGGGCGATCTGACCGCTCTCGGCAACGCCCCCGGGGATTCAGGTTCATGAAGAAGCCTTCGCTTATAACGCAAAACGGAGAGTCAGTTCCTGCTCTTGTCGCTCCTCGTGAAGGTCGCCGAGGCGACGGGCGCGTGGGTTTATCCGGATCACTTTTCTTAGCGGCGACGGCATGCCTCGTGGTCACGGCTTGGGTTGGTTTCACCCTCGCGGAATTTGGCATGGATCAGCCTCGTCTAGTGCTCCTACTCGGAACGATTGCTCTCGTTGGGAGTTGTTGTCTGGTATTCCGGTCTGTCAGAGGCCGGATTCAATTCTCTACCCTCGCTGGACTCAGTCTGCCTTTAGCCATCGCCATGTTTCTCTACTCGCCGCCCGACGAATGGATTTTCGGTGGCCTCGATCCCGGTAGTTACGTCAATGCGGGCGCGGCCATCGCCAAGTCCGGCCGCATTGTGCAAGTCAGCCCGACGTTGGCTTCGCTGTCGCCGAGCGTTCGCAGCGCGCTCTTCCCGACTCCAGCCAGTCGCCTTCCAGGCATGTATCTCATGTTTCTGCGCAGCGATGGAATTCAGTCACCACACTTCACGGCTTCGGCAGATCAGGTCGTGCCGCACGGATTCCACCTCTTCCCAACGACGCTCGCCTTCGGTTACGCGGTCGCTGGGGTCCGATCCGAGCTGCTAGTTAACCCGATCCTAGCATTGCTCGGTTTGGTCGGCTTCTACCTTCTCATTCGTCGGTTGTTCGGGACGAGCGTTGCTTTCCTTGCCACGCTCCTGTTCGCAGTTAATCCGGCCGAGGTCTGGTTTGCCAGCTATCCCGATGCCGAGATTTTCGCTCAGTTTTTGCTCTTCAGTGGCCTATTAGCCTTTGTTATCATGCTTGACACGTCAAATCGATGGCTCGCCTTGCTGGCTGGCTTTCTGTTGGCGGCCGTACACCTTGACAAGATTGAGTTGGCATTGTTGCCATTCGTGATCTTGCTCTACTTTGGTTACCGTTCGCTCACCGGCAAATTCGACCCTACCTGGTACTGGTTTCTCGGCAGCTACGCGGTCATTCTCCTTCAGGCCGTGCTCCACGCCGCGCTCATCGCGACCTGGTATACCGTGCGGACCCTGCAAGCCATCCTTTCCGCCCGTGAGCTGGCTGCGGTCGGAACGCTCGTGGTCGCCTTTTTTGCACTGGCCAGCCTGCTCTACCTCTACCGTCCCTTGCGCTGCCTGCTCACGTCCGCTCTTCAGTCGCAAGCCTTTGTTACTGGCACGCAGACCGGGCTCCCCGCCTTGATCGGCATCGTCGCGGCTTATGCCTACTATATTCGGCCGTTAGGGCTCTCGTCCATCCCCAATTCAGTCGCTTCGCCGGAGCTCGACGCCCTCGCCAATCAACTCGAAAGCTTCGTCCGCCTTGGCTGGTACGTCACTCCGCTCGGCTTATTGCTTGGCGTCGTCGGATGGATGATCCTCACCAACCGAGAGCTCAACCACCGAACCGCGTTACCCTTCCTGGTCATTGCCGCCGATACCGTCGTGTTCCTGTATAACCCAGCGATCACACCAGTCCACTACTGGGCCGCCCGCCGCTGGATTACGCTGATCATTCCCGGCTTCGCTTTGGCGCAGGCCTATCTCCTGGTCCAGCTTTGGCCGAAAAAATGGGCGAATTGGAGTAACGCGGCTTTGCCAGTCGCCCTCGGACTCGTCCTGGCAGTTGGGCTTTACGGTGGAGTCCGGCCGCTGCTTGGCTATGTCGAATACCGAGGTGCGATTGACCAACTGGGGGCCCTCGCGGCAGAGATCCCCCCGAATGGCGTCGTACTCTTCGCCAATGGTGATACAGGGATTCGCTTCTCGACCCCTTTCGAGTACATTTACGATCGGACCAGTCTATTGATTACTTCTGACACGCGCATGGATCAAGCCGCTGGCGTCGCGGCACGTCAGTGGCTCGCCGAGGGAAGGCCAGTGTACTGGATTACTAATCCCGGCCTCCCTGGCCCGTCTGAAATCGGCCTGTCCGGAACCCTTGTCTCGCAACGGGTCATTTCCCTTCCAGAAAAAGTCGCGACGACGTCGGAGCCACCGGGGGCGGATGGAACGTTTCAACAGACTGTCCAGGTGTGGCAGCTCCAGCCCTGAGGTTCCCGAATTGGCTCAGGATCTCTAAATACTTCGCTTCCACCGCATCCCAGCTATAGTTCTCCTGAACATAACACCGACCGCTTTCCGCGAGCGCCTGGCGAAGGTCGGGCTCTTTCAGCAGGACGTCGAGGCAGGCGGCAAACTCTTCGTACGACGTGTAATACAGCCCCCCATCGGCCTTCAGACAGTTATCTTTCAGCACCTGGCAGAGACCATTGGCCAGGACGGGCACCCCGGCCGTCCAGGCCTCCAGGTTGACCATCGAGAGGCTTTCAGTTTCCGAGGGCAAGACGACGACCGTGCTAGCCGCCAGGGCCGCGAATTTCTCCTCGTCGGTGACGAAGCCCAGTGCTTTAACGTCATTCCGCTGGGGAATTGGTAGCTCGGCTTTGCCGAGGAGTAGCAAGGTAAGGTCACCGCCACGTTCCGTCTTATAGCGAATGAAGTTATCGAAAAGCTGTTGGCACCCTTTGGCCGCCTCGATCCGGCCGACGTAGGTGAGCACGTCGCCAATCAGACGATGACGTTGGCGAAATTCAGCCGCGTCACGTACGCCGGGATCGTAAATGCCGGTACCAACGATGGTGTTGGGAATCGAGTCATTCCGAAATCGCCATTCGACCATGGCCCGTTCAGTATCGGTATTGTAGATGATGTGTCGGGGCAGGTGAAAGACCGGGTTATAGACGTCCAGATACAGCGAGCGGTCGTCGTGCGCCAAAGGCGCCAGCATGGCCCGCTCCGGAACGATCGGCAGGCCGAAGACGGTGGGGAAGTACTGATAGGTCATGAAGATGAAGAGATCGTACTCGTACCGGTTCCGCGCGATGTAGGTCAGGAGATCCGGACTGTGTGGCCCCATCATCTCGACCCAAGCCAATTCGTCCAGGTAGGTATGACTGCCGCCAAATACCCGATACGACAACTGATCGAAAGCGCGATGGTCCCGGATCTGATCGATTGGGAAGCGGTGAACCCGCACGCCGTTGACGTCGGATTTCTCGGCCGGGTAATAGTTGTCCCATGGTAGGTGATTCAGCGCACAGGTGGTAAGCACGTGCACGTCGACGTACTTCGTCAGATGCTCGGCAACCAGACGACAGTGCTGCTCGGCGCCACCGCAGATCTCTTCCCCGTAGCGCTGGACAACAAAGGCTATCCGCACTGTATTAGCCTCCGTGAGCCACCCCGTTCGACGAGCGCTCGTCGATTGGTACCGTGGTCCTCTCGGCGCGAAGCTGCTCGACTTCACGGCGGAGCGCACGCACTTCGTCTTGCAGTGCTGCCAGCAATTCAGCTTGCTCGCGCTGCTCGCGCTTCATCGTACGCAAGCCAAGCTCGTCGAGGGTTTCGACCATGTGGGTCGCGACGCGGATCAGATAGCCGTTGAGATTGCTTTGTTGCGTCGTCAACGCGTCGATGTAGATGCGAATCTCTTGATGGATCCTTTGGCGGATCCGCATCCAGATTTGGCCGAGAATCGGCGTTCGCCAGCCCAAACGGTAATCGACCGAGATTCCACCACCGATCGTGCGGGCCTGGTGGAGACTACGGTACAGATCTTCTGGGAATAGACGCTCCTCCCCCGGCCGCGTCCGGGATCCGCCGTACTTCGAGGAACCGGCGGCGCCGGCTGGCAGGGTGGCGCGGATCCGCGCCATGATTGCTTCTACTTTACTCGCAGGCTCGCTCTTGGACGTTGACACAGTTGCTCGTAGACCTCCTCGATCAGGGGATACAATCGATCCCAGGTGAAACGATTGAAGACCTTGGCGTTCCCATTGCGGCCCAGTCTTTTCGCTAACTCAGGCCGCGCTAACAAGTTTTCGATAGATTCAGCAAGGGCGTTCACGTCGCCGAAATCGACGAGAAGTCCGTCGATTCCGTCCTCAATGACGGCCGGCACGCCCCCGGCTCGTGCGCCAATCACTGGCTTTCGATACAGCCAGCTCTCTAAATAGACAATGCCGAACGAATCCGTGCGCGATGGCATCGCCAGTACGCTCATTGCATCGAGCAAGTCTCGCTTCCACTCTTCGCTGATGAAGCCCAGCACGCGGATCCGGCGGCGGTGCCGCGGTGCCAGCCGATTCAGAAAAGCTCGAAACGAATCGAGCGCAGGTCCGGCGAGCACCAGCTCGGCCTCACTGCCACGCTCCCAGAGCTGGCACATCGCTTCGACGAGGTGGACCGTCCCCTTATCGTAAGCCGCGGTGCCAACGTAGGCGACAATCTGGCCCGCGATGCCGGTCGCCGCCCGGAATCGCGCACTACTGCCGCCTAGCAGGTCGTCGGGATTCACGCCGACCCCGGCCAAGACCAGACACTCGGGCGACACGCCCCGTCCCTTCAGATAGCTCATTTCAATCGGCGTTTGGGCAAGCACGGCGTCGGCGCTACCGATCAGCTCGATCTGGTGCTGCATCGTGTAGAAGCGACGGACAGGTGATCGCTCGGACTCTCCCAAATGGATCAGCGGCGTCACGATGAACGGGACCCCCCGCTGGCGTGCCCAGGCAAAAGATGGAAGGAGAAGCGATTCGAAGCAGATATTCATGCCGTTGACGACCTCTGCCCCGTCACCAGCTTCCTCGAGCACACGCTCCAGGTCCGGCACCCACGGTACAAACCGTGAGAGTCGGCGCAGCCAGGCAGCACTGCCCGGAACACGGTCGAGCAGGGCCATTGTCCGCCGAATACCCCCAAACGCCAGGTTTCCCCCGGGCAGATGGCGCACCGGCACGCGCCAGATCTCCACTCCCTTGTGGGATTCACGTCGCAGCGGAACGCGCTCCTTCGTCGGATTCCAGAATAGCTCCAAGTCTCGAGCGTCGGTCGTCAGAACCCTGACGTCGTGCCCACGCCGCACCAAGCGCTCGGAGATCTCCTGGAAATGGCGTTCGGAGCCCCCAGTGTACGGCCAGTAGCGTTGAATGACGTGCAAAATTCTCACGCGGTCGGGTCACCCACGAAGTCATCAAAACCCTGGCGCTAGCTCGCAAGCCAATCTAGCAGAGCCCATGACAGATTGTCAACCCAAAAGACTTGCTGACTTGCTGTTCCCCGCGCACCATGCTACAGTAGCCCGGAATCCCAGCCGATTTCACGTTCCGAGGCATGTGTGGTCATCATTGTACCAACGGCGGGCCGGTTCGTCGAGATCTTTTCTTATCGTGACCTGGTCCGCAATCTGGTCGTCCGCGATCTGAAGGTTCGCTATAAGCAGAGCGTGCTCGGATTCCTCTGGTCGTTGCTTAACCCATTGCTGATGATGGTGGTGTTCAGCGTTGTCTTCACGGTGATGATGCCGAACCGTCAAATTTATGCCTTTCCCGCGTTTATTCTCTCGGCTTTGCTTCCCTGGAACTGGTGCGCGACGTCGGTCAGTGCGTCGACGGTCTCCGTTGTCGGCAACGCGAACCTGATCAAGAAGGTGTACTTTCCGCGCGAGCTCCTGCCGGTTTCGATCGTCTTGTCGAACATGGTGAATTTTTTGCTTGCCCTGATCGTACTCGTCGCTGTGCTGCTCGCTTACGGGCTCTATCCTTCTTGGGTGCTGGTCTATCTGCCGATCATTATCGGAATTCAGATTATCTTTCTCTCCGGGCTCGCGCTTTTTCTCTCGTCACTCGACGTCTTCTATCGCGACACCGAAGTCATCGTGGAAGTGGTCGTTCTCGCCTGGTTCTTTCTCACGCCGGTCTTCTACGACATCGGCGCGCTCCTGCCTAATTCTGCGCGAGTCATCTACTGGATCAATCCGATGGCCTCGCTCGTCGAGTCCTATCGTTTGATCTTCTATAATCGCGCTGCTCCGGATCTTGCTTTCTTGTTCCGAACCTTCTTCACGTCATTCGTCGTCTTCGTGATCGGCTGGCTGACCTTCCAGCATTTTTCCCCGCGCTTTGGAGAGGAGCTGTAGCAGATCGGGAGCGCGGCCGAGACGGCCCTGCTCCCGATCCCGCGTCCGTTGACAGTCCCCCCTGGCGGAGTATTATAGACAGTAGCACGGCTCCATTTCGGGCGTTGGCTGCAGGGCTGTCAGCGGCGGCGATCCCATCCGGGGCCAGGAGATGGTGATGACCCTTCCGCGCACGATTGGTGATCTCCGCGAAAGCGGTTACCCGGTCCGATCGGTCAAGCTAGAAATGCGCCACAACCTCATTGCCAAGCTTCGGCGCAACGAAGAAATTTTTCCGGGGATTATCGGCTACGAGGAATCGGTTATCCCCCAGATCGAAAGCGCGATCCTCTCCGGTCACGATCTCGTTCTCTTGGGTGAGCGTGGCCAAGCGAAAACACGGATCGCCCGCGCCCTCGTGAATTTGCTCGACGAGGCAATTCCAGCAATCGCCGGCTGTGAGATCAACGACCACCCGTTCCAGCCGATCTGCGCCTCTTGCCGGCAGAAGCTCGAAGCCGAGGGCGATGACGTCGAGATCCACTGGATCCCTCGCGACCGCCGCTATGGCGAGAAGCTCGCGACCCCTGATATCACGATCGCCGATCTAATCGGCGAAGTCGATCCGATCAAGGTGGCCGAGGGGCGTTATCTCTCCGATGAGTTGACGATTCACTACGGATTGATTCCCCGAACCAACCGCGGAATCTTTTGCATCAACGAACTGCCCGATCTGGCCGAGCGCATCCAGGTTGGCCTGCTGAACATCATGGAAGAGCGCGACGTCCAGATACGCGGCTACAAGGTCCGGCTCCCGCTTGACCTGTACGTGGTGGTGAGTGCTAACCCCGAGGATTACACTAATCGGGGCCGGATCATTACTCCCCTGAAAGACCGCTTCGGCTCGCAAGTTCGCACGCACTATCCGCGCACGATCGAGCACGAAATCGACGTGATGGAGCAGGAACGCACGGTCTTCGAGGACGAGGGGCTCAGCACCTTGGTGCCACGCTTCATGCGTGAAATCGTCGCCGAGACGACTCACCTGGCACGCAAGAGTCCAGACGTTAGTCAGCGCTCGGGCGTTAGCGCCCGCGTCTCGATCTGCAATTATGAGAACTTACTCAGCAGTGCGCTGCGACGGGCCATCCGGCTGAACGAACGGGACGTCGTGCCACGCGTCAGCGATCTGCTGGCACTGATTCCCTCGACTCAGGGAAAGATCGAGCTCGAGTCGCTTGGCGATACGCGCGACGAGCGTGTCGTCGAAAAATTGATCCAGGGAGCCGTGCTCAACACCTTCAACCGCTACTTCTCAGTCAGCGACTTTGACAGTTTCCTTGCTCGCTTCGAGCGTGGGCTTACGGTCGAAGTCGGCGAAGGCCTTGCGTCTGACCGCTATCCCCGCCTCGCGCACGAGCTCCCCGAACTTCGCAACGCCGTGACCAAGCTGGGGGCCGACCAGAACGCGGCGACCGTTGCATCGGCGATCGAGTTCGTCCTCGAAGGGCTTCACCTGAATCGAAAGCTCAACAAGGAACGAGCCGCGGGTAAGTCACGCTACCGGAGGTAGGGGCATCATGTGGTTTCGCTATTCACGCTGGGATGGAACTCAGGACGTTTCGCCATTTAGCGCCGAGGATCTGATGGACGCGATGGCTGACGACTTGATTTCGGACGGTGATCTGCGTAGCGCGCTTCAACGGCTCTTTCGTTGGGGCTCAGAGAATCCCCAGGGCGACCGCATGCGAGGCATTCAAGACGTGCTCGAGCAGCTCCGAGAGCGCAAGCAGCGCGAACTGAACCGTTACCGTCTCGATTCGCTGATGGAAGACCTCGAGCGTCGCTTAAACGATGTCATCAAGACCGAGCGCGAAGGGATTCAACGACGTCTCGAGCAAGCTCGCTCCGGCCGATCTCCGAAGCAATCCGACCAGAATCAATCGAGCGAAAATTCCGATCAGTCGTCTTCTGGACAGAATGCCTTGGATCAGAACGCCATCAACCCGTCTGGCCAGACGTCCGGTCAATCCGAGGCCCCCCCTCCCCAATCGCAGGGATCAGGACAGAAAGGTCAACCAGGGTCCTCGCAAAGTTCGCAGTCGTCAGGGGCCTCAGAGCAAGGCGACAGTAGCAGTGAGGCCCCTCCCGAGAGCTTGCGCCGTCTGCTCGAATCGATGGCCCAGCGCAAGCTCAATTTCCTGGATCAGCTCCCTCCCGACTTCGCGGGACGGATGAAGGCGCTTGCGAATCACGAGTTCATGGATCCGGAAGCTCAACGGAAGTTTCAGGAGCTGCTCAAGCTCCTCGAGCAGCAGATTTTGGGGAATCGCTTCGAGGGCTTGAAGCAGTCGATTCAGAACCTGCGTCCGGAAGATCTCCAGCAACTCCGGGAAATGATTCGCGACCTCAATCAGATGCTCCAGGAAAAGCTGCGCGGCGGCAATCCGGACTTCCAAGCGTTCAAAGACAAGCACGGTCACTTCTTCCCGCCGGACGTCAACTCGCTGGACGAATTGATTGAGCACTTGCAGCAAAGCACGGCGCAGATGCAGTCTTTGCTCGATAGCCTGTCTCCAGAGATGCGCGGCCAGCTTCAGCAGATCATGGATGAGCTCCTGCGCGACGACCGCATTAAATGGGACCTCGCCCAACTCGCCGCGAATCTTGACCGACTACTACCAAGTCGACAATTTCGCAACCGCTATCCCTTCCGGGGCGACGAAGACTTGACTTTGCAAGAGGCCATGGAGCTTATGCAGCAGCTCCAGGATCTAGATCAGCTCGAGCGTCAGCTCAAGCGTGCCAACAATGCCCAGAATCTTCAGGACGTCGACCTTGATAAGGTAGAACAGCTCGTCGGTCCCGAGGCCCGCCAGACCCTGGAGCGATTACGTCAGCTTGTCCAGGTGCTCGAAGAGGCCGGTTACATCCACAAGACCGATCGAGGATACGAGCTCACCGCGCGCGGTATTCGGCGAATCGGTCAAAAGGCGCTCCAAGACATCTTCGACAAGCTCAAGCGCGACGCGTTTGGCAAGCACGACGTGGATCTCCGAGGGGCCGGTGGGGAGCGAACGCACGACAACAAGTCCTACGAGTTTGGCGACGCCTTCCACCTTGATCTTCAGCATACGATGATGAATTCCCTGGTGCGCGAGGGCCCCGGCACGCCGGTACATCTCGTCCCAGACGACTTCGAGGTCTATCGCACCGAGCTGATGACAACCTCTTCAACGGTTCTCATGGTCGACATGAGCCGCTCGATGATCCTGCGTGGCTGCTTCGTTGCCGCCAAGAAGGTTGCGATTGCGCTCGATAGTCTGATTCGTGGCCAATACCCGAATGACAATCTGTACTTTATTGCCTTTTCCGATTACGCTCGTGAGTTAAAGCCAAGCGAGCTACCGACCGTCGAATGGGATGAGAGCGTCTACGGCACGAACATGCATCACGCCTTCATGCTCGCTCGAAAGCTGCTCGACCGCCACAAGGGTACCAACAAGCAGATCATTATGATTACTGATGGCGAGCCAACCGCCCACTTGGAGGGGACTCGCGCCATCTTCTCTTACCCACCAAGTTACCGAACGATTACTGAGACACTCAAAGAGGTGGGGCGCTGCACCCGTGATCGCATTGTCATCAATACGTTCATGCTCGAACGTGGTCACTATCTTATTGACTTCATCAACCAGGTGACGCGAGTCAACCGGGGGCGCGCATTCTTCTCGACCCCCGAGCGACTGGGCGAATATATTCTTGTTGATTATGTCAATAGCAAACGGAAGCTGGTAAAATAACCCCCAAACGAAGAGGTCTTGTCCGTGTCATCTACCAATCCACGTCCTTTGGCTGGAAAAGTGGCGCTCGTCACCGGCGCAACGTCGGGAACCGGCCGCGCCATTGCAATCGCCTTAGCCGAGGCAGGTGCGGCCGTCTCGTTTTGCGGCCGGCGTGCCTCCCGTCTCGAAGAAACCGCGGCGGCGGTTCGCGAACAGGGGGTACCACTGCGCTATCACGTCGTTGATGTTGCCGATCCGGAGGCCGTCCAAGCCTGGGTCGACGACGCGCAGACGGCATTTGGGCGCATCGACGTGCTCGTCAATAACGCGGGCACCAACGCTCGCCAGCGTTTCTGGAAGGATACCGATCGGAACAACTGGAACGAGATCATCTCGACGAACTTGTCCGGCGTGTTCTACTGCACTCAGGCAGTCTTGCCGACAATGCGCGCTCAGCACGATGGTCTGATCGTTAACATCTCGTCAGTCGCTGGCATCCTGCCGTCATTGGTCAGCGGAGTGGCCTATTGCGCGTCCAAACACGGTGTAGTTTCGCTGACTCAATCGGTAAACCTCGAGGAATGGCAAAACGGGATTCGCGCGACGGTGATCTGCCCGGCCGAGATGGCAACAGAAATCCTGACCAAGCGCCCGAATCCACCTCCCCCGGAAAGCTATCCGCACATGATTCAGCCGGAAGACCTCGGGTCGACGATTGTCTTCCTGGCAACCTTGCCCAGTCGCATCTTCATCGAACAGATCGTCATCCGCCCAACTGCTCGTGAGTTTTCTCATGCTTAGCCAACGAACTTTGCCACTGTTCCCTTTACACGCGGTTCTATTTCCAGGAGCGGTGCTACCGCTTCGTATCTTTGAAGAACGCTACAAACGACTGGTCCATGATTGCCTGGAAAGCGATCGGGCGTTGGGGATTGTGCTGATTCGCTCCGGCAGCGAGGTCGGCGGTCCGGCAACCCCTTTCGAAGTCGGGACCTTGGCCCGGATCATTCGCACCGACCCGCTGCAAGACGGAAAGATCAATCTCGCCGTGCTTGGCGAGCGCCGCTTCCACATTCGCTCTCTCGTCGAGGGACAGCCTTACTTGGTTGGGGAGGTCGAGCTCTGGGACGAGGGGACTACTGACCCCTCGCCCGGTCTCGTCGAGCAGGTACGCCGGCAATTCGCGGAGTACGTGGGTACCCTGCGTCAACTGGCTCAGCGGCCATCGGGGATGGTGCAAATGCCAGACGGGGCCCTCGAGCTTTCTTACGCGGTCGCGGCAAGCCTTCAGATTCCCCCGCAAGAGCAGCAAGCTCTGCTCGAGTTATCGGCTGCTCACCGTTTACAACGCGAGTACGACCTGTTACGTCGGGAAATGCTTCTGCTGCGTCACCTCGGAGCAGTGACGACGCGCCGATTGGTCACCCCGAGCGAGCTCGCCGCGAACTAACGACTACAGGTGCTGCGCCGTCCGGTAACGATCGAGCGCTTGCCGCGCCCGGACTCGGGCTTCCTCGAATTCCCATTCGTTGCGGTCGTAGGCGATTGCGTACCAATCGGTTTCGGTCGTACCTCGGATTGTCCCGCCCAGGACTGTCTCGCCGTTGTGCTTTTCTACTTCGTGAATCGATCCAGGCTCGAACCGATCGAGCGATTGCAGAATCGCCACGTATTGGCTGGAAGTTCGCTTCCACTCCTGGATACCGAGCGTCGCCACGACACCCTCCTTTAACGTTGTTAAAGCTCTGCTGATTACTCTTTCATTCTACCCTAATGCCCCGACCAGAGACATTTTCGAGGAGACCAGCCTTACCGTTGGCTGCGTAGTCTAGTGGGGATTCTATTCGATCTCCCCGGTTCTGGCCGGCCGCGAATGGTCAATCGCGGCATCATTCAGCGAGACCTGACTCCAGGTCTTGCCTCCATCAGCGGTGCGCCAGAGATGGCGAGCGCCCAAGACCCAACCATGCTTGGCCCCAATGAACTGAACGTTGACCAGAGGCTCCGTCACGTTTAATCGGATCGTCCAGATTCGCCCTCCGTCAGTACTGCCTGCCAGGTGTCCTTGGTCGTCGACCGCCCAGCCAATCTCGGATGAGATAAAGTCAATCGCCGCGATTCGTGTCTTGTGTCCAGCCATTGAATCAAGCCGCATGATACCGACCGGTTGCCAGCTCATCGCACCGTCCGTGCTCTGGTACAAAACGTTCGCGGAGCTGCCCTCCGATAGGTCGGCATTGCAGACAAGCCAGCCTTCGTCCTCACCAGGGAAGTCAATGGTAATGGTGCTCCCCTGACAGGGCGTCGCGAGTCGCTGCCAGGTTCGTCCCCCATCCGTGGTGCGTGCGATCACCGCGTGGCCGCTTTCGATAGTTGCTGCCCAGGCATTCTCAGTGCCAGCTCGTTCGAGCTGGATGTCTTGCCCGCTCACCGGCAAAGGCCGATTGTTCCAAATCTGGCCGCCCGAGGCAGTCATTACCAGCGCGCCGGTACAGCCGTTAGATGGGGTGCAGCTTTGGCCAACCGCCCAACCATTCATCGCCGAGACGAACCGCACGTCACTCAGCACGGACGTTGCCATCGCCGCGCGCTGCCAACTCTTGCCCCCGTCTGTCGTTTCCATGATAGCGTTGGGGCAGCTAACTCTCCCGCATTGCTCACCAATACTTCCGATCAGCCAACCGTTTTGAGCGTCAACGAGCTGGATCGCCCGAGGACTGAGCAGAATGCGGCTTTCAGCCAGCCAGGTTTGGCCGCCATTCGATGTTGTGAACGGTAGACTCCGGCAAGCGGAGGCCGCTTGGCCAATTCCCCCCGTCGAGCAGTCCTCGGCGATCACGATCCCATCATTCTGATCGGCGAATGACATGCCTACGAGATGGGCAGTCGCTGGAAAGGGATCAGTCGATGAGATCTGGCCACTCGGTGCGCGCGCACAGCCGATCAGCACGACCGCGAACGTCACTGCAAACAGCACCCCCAACAGCCCATTGCGACGCGTGATCTGCTTCACCTAACCGTTTTCCCCCGTGTCTCCGAGATCCTACCGTGCGATTTGACCAAACGCAAGAAATGCCCCTCTTGACACTCCTGATGACAGTCGATTATGCTGAAATTGCCATTTCAGGTGATACCTTTTCGACCGCTCGCCGGTCCAACCGAGATTGTCACCATAATGGCAGACGCCGTCATACGGCGGCCCCCGACGCGGCGCGGCGTTCGGATCCGGCAGCATGGCGTCGATTGCAGGCCGCGAGGAGGGCGCTTTAGCGTGGACGAAACAAATCAGAATGGCCGACGGATCCGTCTCCTGTCGATGGTGCGCTCGGAATTCCCAGCACCACACGCCGCGCGTACAATCGAGCCACTCGCCGTGTCGAGTGGTGATGCCGAGTGGTATCTCGAAAACATCTCCTGCCAGTACGCCTGTCCGGCGATGACCGACGTGGCGCGCTACATCGCCCACATCGCCTCGGAAGATTACGATTCGGCGTATGAAATCAATCTGGAAGACAACGTTTTCCCCGGGCTGCTGGGACGCGTCTGTGCCCGCCCGTGCGAGGCAGCGTGCCGACGGGGCCGAGTCGATGAGCCAATCGCCATTTGCTACCTGAAACGAGTGGCCGCTGATTACCGCAAACGCAAGGGACCGCCATCGCGACTGCCGACGACGAAAAAGCAGCGTGTGGCGATCGTCGGCGCCGGTCCCGCGGGACTCGCTTGCGCGCGTGATCTGCGCTTACAGGGTTACGAGGTCGTCGTCTACGAGGCACTCCCGGTCGCCGGCGGCATGTTCACGGCTGGTATCCCAGCCTGGCGTCTTCCGCGGGACATCTGTAAAGAAGAGATCGACGACTACTTTGCCGCGATTGGCGTCGAGATCCGCTTGAATACAAAGATTGGCACGGATATACCGTTGACCAAGCTGGTCGACGAGTACGATGCGGTCTACCTCGGGGCCGGCACTCAGAAGCCGCAAACCGTCGGCATGAAGAATGAGAACCTAGAAGGCGTCTATCCCGGCCTTACCTTTATGGAGCGGGTAAACCTCGGTCCGCTGCCCCGCGTTGGCCGGCGGGTCGCGGTCATCGGCGGTGGCTTCACCGCGATGGACTGCTCGCGCTCCTCGCTCCGTATGGGGGCCGAAAAGGTCTGGGTTCTCTACCGTCGGTCGCGCAATGAGATGCTGATCTATGACGAAGAGGCGCGCGAAGCCGAGCACGAAGGTATCGAATTCCAATTTCTCGTCCAGCCGCTCGAAGTGCTCAGCAACGACGGTAAGACAGTCTCCGGCCTGCGCTGCATCCGTAACCGCTTGGGCGAGCCTGACGCCTCTGGCCGGCGCCGACCGATCCCGATCGAAGGATCAGAGTTCGACATCGAGCTCGACATGGTGATCGCGGCAACTGGTCAGAACGCGGATGGGAGCTGGATTCCGCCCGAGCTTGGCGTCAAGCTCACCCGCGACGGTCGACCGATCGTCGATCCGGAAACCTGGATGACCAGTTGTCCGGGCCTCTTCGCCGGCGGCGATTACACGGCTGGCGCCCGCAACCTGATCTCGGCAATCGCCGATGGCAAAAAGGCGGCGGCGTCGATTGATCAGTATCTGCGCGGCGAGCGTGACGAAATCTCCTACAAAGCGCGCTTCGATTTCGTGCCCCATCTAGAAAACGTCTCGGACTACTGGTACGGAGTCGAGCAGCAGATTCGCGACGATCAAGACCGCAAAGTGAAGATTGTCACGCCGCAGGACGCCGCGATCCGCGTTTCGAACGTCCCCGCATCGGTGTGGTCGTCAGAGGCAATGCGGCGCCGACTGATGGTGGGCGATGATTACGTCCTGATCGATCGACAGCCGATGCCCGGCCTCGACCTCGATCGACGCTGGGACCTCAACCACGAAGTGGAGCTCGGCTTCGAGCGTGGTCCCGCCTACGATGAAGCCAAGCGCTGTCTCCAATGCCAGCTCAATATCTTCTTAGACGGCCCGAACTGCATCCTCTGCAACGGCTGTGTTGACGTCTGCCCGACCAAAGTACTCTCGATGGTCTCGCTCGACCGGATCAGCTCCGTCGATGGCGCCGAGGATCACCCGATTCTCGAGCAGACCAAGAAATGGCCGGCCGGCGCGGCGATGCTCATGGACGAGGATCTGTGCATCCGCTGCGGTCTGTGCATCTATCGCTGCCCGACGAACTGCATCACGATGCAGCACTACGAGCCCGAGTTCAAGAAAGTCGCAACAATTCCCCTTGAATCGATCAAGATGCGTGAGCCGGTCGGACCAAAGAGCTAAGTTCTCCCAAGTTAGTCCGAAGCAAGGAGGCCAGCCGCGTCACGGCTGGCCTCCTTGCTTTTGGCCTAGGCCGAATTCTTCCCCGAAAGCCCCCGATGGAGAGCTTATAGCGCGCCTGAGCCCCCACGCTCCAGTTCCCCGTGCCCAGTCACGCTGAAAAATTCAGACTATCTTCGACCAACCAGAGCTACGTTCAAAGCCAACCCGACTAGGGGGCCATAGTATTTACGATAATAGCGCTTCAGTCCGTCAAAATAGTGTCGGCGGCGTGGGCGATCGTGATAGTCGGGGCGACTGAGGTGGGTGACGGCGACCTCGGGGACGAAATAGACATCGAAGCCCTTGTCACGGCAACGGCGACACCAATCGACGTCTTCGAAGTAGAGGAAAAAGCCTTCGTCCAGCAAACCGACCTGCTGCCAGACCGTACATCGTGCAAGCAAGCACGCGCCGCACACCCAATCGACCGGTCGGGCGCCGTCGCCCGCCCAGACGTGGAGTGCTCGTCCGTTCAAGCGCGCCCAGGCGCGCCGAGCCAGATAGGCGGGTGAAGGATCTCCACCGTGAGAGTATGGCTGTGGTGTGCCATCCGGGCAGACCAGCGCCGGACCGACCGCGCCAACGCGGGGATGCTCGGTCAAAAATGCGACGAGCTTCCCCAAAGCGCCCGGGGGAATTTCCACGTCCGGATTGAGCAGGCCGATCCACTCACCGCGAGCGAGCGCTAACCCGCGGTTCGCCGCCCGGGCAAAGCCGAGGTTGGCGGAGTTTTGAATCAGGTGAATCTCGGGATAGCGATCAAGGGCCTCCAGTGCGCTCCGATCGCTCGAGGCATTGTCGACGAGAATGACCTCGGTCGCAACGTCGTCACGTTCGAAAACACTCGCCAAGCATCGTAAGAGACCTGGTCCGGCATTGTAATCGACGAGGACGAGTGAGACCAGGCCGTCGATGACATGGTCCCGCTCGTCCCCTCTCTCGCTCGATACGGGAAAGGAGCAAGGGGTGAGGAAACCTTCAGGATTCATGCCATCGTCTCACGCATCGCGCAACGATACGCGGCGACGGTGTCGTGGGCCGAGCCGTCGTACTTGAGAACGCCGTGGTCGAGCCAAATTGCCCGGTGGCAGAGCGCCGCCACGGTATCCAGGGCATGCGAAACGAAGACGACCGTGACGCCGGACCGCTGGAGAAAATGGATTCGTTCGAGGCATTTGTGCTGAAAGGCCTCGTCGCCAACCGCGAGCACCTCGTCGACCAGGAGCACGTCGGGCTCGACGTGCGCGGCGATCGCGAAGGCAAGCCGCATATACATGCCCGACGAATAGTGCTTGACCGGCGAGTCGATAAATGCACCGAGCTCGGCAAAGTCGACGATCGCCTCGAACTTCCGCCGCAGGTCAGCCCGACTGAGCCCGAGTAAGGCACCGTAGACGAACACGTTATCTCGCCCAGAAAATTCGGGGTGAAACCCGGCGCCCAGCTCGATCAAAGCCGAGACACTCCCTTCGACCCGCACTCTCCCACAGGTAGGCCGCATGATCCCACTGATCAGCTTGAGGAGAGTGCTCTTGCCAGATCCGTTCGCACCAATCAGGCCGATCGTTTCTCCTGCCGCGACCTCGAAGGAGACATCGCGCAGCGCCCAAAAAACCTTGGCTGGCTTCGGGCGGGTGAGGCTCTGGATCAGCTCGCGGATCGAAGTTGGCTGGTGCCCGCTCAATCTGAAGCGCTTCGAGACGTTAGCGAGTTGGATCGCCGACACGCTCTCCTCCCAGGAGCTCCAGCGCCCTCGATAACCGTTCCCGAAACGCCCTGGCCCCGAAGTCCTGAGCCCGGACGATCGCCGCCCGCGCCAGCGCCTGTCGGCGTGCCTCGTCGGTCGCCAATCCGAGGCTCGCCGCGACGAGTTCGTCGAGCGTCGTCCAGAGAATACCGTTCACTCCGGGCTCGACAATCTCGGGTAATCCTCCTTTACCCAGGACCACCGGCACACAGCCGGCCGCCATCGCTTCGACGGTGGTGATGCCAAAATGTTCAAAGCGCACTGGATACAGCTCTTCATCTTCACCATAACCGGCCGCGTGCCAAAAGAGCTTACTCTGAGCGTAGAGCGCTGCCAGCTCGGCCAAGCTACAGTTCACGTGCAAATGCACGGACGGATCCTCTGCCGCCGCTCGTCTTACCGCCTCGAGGTAAGCTTCATTGGATTCGGTCGAGGAGAACCCGCCCGCGAGGTGATATTCCCAATCCCTCAACGCTCCTCGCCTGGCAATTCGGAAAGCCCGGATCATTTCGAGATGCTTCTTATTGTGGCTGCCGGCAAAGAAGCGCCCTACACTGAGAATCCAATTGCGTTTCTCACCCGGCGCCAATCGCTCGACGTCGACCGCTGGGTAGAGCACGAAGCTATCCTTTCCCCAGTACCGTCGAATCCAGCGACGAGTGAACTCTGAATTCGCAAAGATCACATGATAGCGATCAAAGATGCCACCCTGGTGACGGCGACTGGCCAGGGCTTGTACCGCGCCGAGCGCCAGACGCCCGAACAACGTCTGATCGCTCGAGCGTCCGTCGGATCCAAAGAAGGCCCGACGCAAAACGCGACGCCCGCGATCTCCAGCGATCCGCATTACTGAAAGGCGAACGACGCGCTTGAGCCGGTTATAGGTCGAGATCGCCTGCGCCTGATCGACACTCGTGGCGGGGAAATAGACTACCAAGGCGTTGCGTCGCCCCAGGGGCGCAAAATAATCGAGGTGTGACGCATTAATGAAGAGATCGTAGTCGGCACTCGCCCGGATGACTTCGCTAAATCCCGGCGCATCGGGGACAACACGCACCTGCACGCCGGGTAGCCGCAGATTCAGCCGACGCTCGAGCTCTGCGAGATCGCTAGGCTGATGGGTAAGAAAATCGAGCTTACCCTGAGAGGCCAGCACCTCGGCGATCGCCCCTACGTGCTTTTCACCGCCTCCCATGGTATGGAGCCAGCGGTTGTAAATGCCAACTCGTCGAAAGTGGGAATCACTCGTCCTCGTCAGGTTCTTCGTCCTCGTCTGACACACGCGGAGCGACGCGGGGCAGGATGGGCGGTGCTTCGGTCAACGCCGCCCGACGACCGGCCGGCTTGCCAAGCTTCTTGACAACATCGCGAAACGGCCGAATGTACTGTTCGACCGCGTCCACGTCCGCGTCCGGCTTCGGTCCAACCAGTGCCACGCCTTCGATGCCCGCATCGCGCAGAACCTCCAGATCGTCTGGTGCGAGATCCCAAGAAGGGAAGGCGATGATCGGCCGATGAATCGCATCGGCCGCAGCACGGTTCCCGGCCACGTCGGCGATTGTCATGAACGTCGGGCTATCGCTCGGGCGATTGATCCGGACAAAGGCGCTCTGCAAGGACAGGTCGTTGATGCCCCGGGCTAGGCTTCCGCTCTGTTGATCGAGCACCGCCAACCTCCCAACGTCGCTCAATTCGAGAAACGTCGCCGAAATCAAATGCGGATACGCCGCCAGGTAGTCGACGCCAAGCCGGTCGAGCTTACGCAGCTCGGATGGTGCGACCGTACCATTCGAGCCGATGATTAGCCCGACAATGGCCTGGTCTCCGACCACTTTCTGAATTTCTCTGATCGCTGTCTCTTCGGCTGCTAAATCCCCGGTCTCGTGGAGCAAATCGGTGTTCGCTCCGCAAATCCGCAGCGCGACCGAATCCGCCCCCGCCTTGAGCGCGGCTTCCGCGAGCTGCGGCTCGTTCCGTGGAATCACCGCGACCAGGAGTAACGCCGGAGTCATGACTTCCGGCGCTCGGCCAAAACCAATTGGCGCTGGCGCTCCCCGACTGATCTGACGTAAGCGCTCGATCAGTTTGCTTTTGAAAGTCTCCTGTTCATTCGTAGGCATGAACCCTCCGTTAGATTCCGACGAGCTGTCCATTCGAGACTACTTCTGGCCGGCCTCGCTCTGCAAACGTCAACGGTTTGATGATGCCAGCGTCGTCGAACTCCAATGGGTGCGCGGCAGCGACGACCGAAACGTTTGGGTTCTGCAGGACTTCTGCAAGCAGCGATTCAGAGACTTCGAGTTCGCCCAGATGTAACGTATCCTGGATCCGCACCACTCGTGCCTTGTCGCGTATGGTCAATGGCAGCCGAGAGAGAGCAGTTTCAATCGCCAACCGATCGTTCGGCAAAGTGATCGGGATGTGCCCGCGGTCGAGAAAGCCGCTGGTGATCACGTTCACGGCCATGGTTGTTTCGTCGATCTGGTCTCGTAGGCGTTGAGAAATCAGGTCCGCGAGCCCAACGCCAACCGCATTACCGTGGGATTCCTCGGTAACGCCCAGCGCAACAATCGTGCGAATTCGCGGCCGCTTTGGCTCCGGTACCCCACGTATCCGGATTCGGCCGATGACGTTCGTATCCATGCCGGTTCCAGAGATATTCTTGCCAAGCCAGTCCACGATCAAGACGTCGATGTCGTCGATTGGCAAGGAAGGATAGGTACGTCGATGCTTCCGCAGCAGCCGCTTTTCTCCCGCTTCCAGTTCGTTCGCGTCAAACGTGGCGATTTCGGAGGTCTCGTCGTAGCCGTTTTCGAGCGTCGCGACTCCCAAAAGGATCGGCGCCTTGGCTAGGGTCACCCGAGCAACGCGGGGCACGTAATGCTGCAGCCCCCAGGCACCATACGAATGTACGAGATCAGCTTGCGCCTGCTTCCCGAGTCCAATGCAGATCATCTTCATCAGACCGCTTTCCACTTCGCCATGGAAGTCGGTGTGCTTCTTGATCCGGTTGACGACGATGATCCCGTCAGCACTGGCCGCGTGCTTATCCAGGTAAACCGGCAGGCCATCGTCAGTCGTCCCGATCTGAACGACGTCCATCGAGGAGCGAATCGGGCAGCGGATAAATGCCTCGGTTACCCCGAGCGAAGCGAGGATTTCCACCTGGCCTTCGGCCGTCGCTCCCCCATGGCTTCCCATCGCCGGCACGACAAACGGCTCGCCGCCCACCCGATGTACCGCCTCGGCCACCCCGCGCACGATGCGGGCAATGTTGGCAACCCCTCGGCTACCCACGGCGATCGCGATCTGCTGGCCGGCCTGGACACGTCCCGTCAAGCGGCGTTCGACGTCACGAATGACGACGCTATCCAGATCCAGAAGGACACGATCGTAGAGCTTCTGCTGGATTCGAACCATCTTTGGGAGATCCATGAGCAACCTCCCGCGTCGAAGAGACTCATTTCATTCGCGACTTTCCAGTGCTCTCTGGCCTGGCTGGTATAAGCAGGAACAGGTAACGCGAATGCATCGACGCAATACCGTGATTATACTACGTCACGCCATTGGCGCCGCTCGCGGGCTCGACGTGGACGAGCACACTTCCGAGACTCGGTAGCCTGGCCCGCAACGCACGCTCCAAATGCTCGGCTTGCTGGTGGGCTTCACCCACCGGTATCGCTGGCGAGAAGACACAGTGGAGGACGACGTCGCGTTCTCGGCCGCGACCGACCGGACGGTAGATCCGCACGTCGTGGCATCCCTCCGGTCCAATTATTTCGGTTGAGACCGCTTTGATCTGTCGGACGAGTGCACCCTCGTGATGCGTGACGTCAACCCGACGTGCGAGCTCCGGCGACTCGATTTCGAGGTGGGTATTCACCTGTCGAATTCGTGAGCTGGCCGCGGCAATACGTCGCTCGAGCTCACTCGCCAGCTTATGCGCGTTTTCCAAGGATAACGATGGTCTCACCTCGACGTGAAGATTGACGTCAAGTCGACCATGAACCTGACGTACCTGAACGTCGTGTACCCGTACTCCCAACTCGCGCGCGGTCAGGTGAACTTTGTCGACAATCGTCTCGGCTTCGCCCACCCCGGGCTCCAGGTGTATCACGACGTCGGTCCGCGGCTCCACGCCCAAGACCGCGCGCTCGATCTTCTCAGCAAGCTCGTGAGACTCTGGTAAGGTAATTGTCCGCGGTGCGATCGCGACGACGTCGGCAAAATAGCCGCCGCCAACCTGACGCAGCCGCACGCGGCGTACTTCGAGTACTCCCGTCACCATGGCTACCGCTTCGGACATCCGCGCGGCAATGTCGAGCGGCGATCGGTCGACCAGGGCATCGATCGTTTCTCTGGCCAAGCGTCCCGCCGTGACGATGACCAGGCCAGCGACGATCAGGCCAGCGAGGGCGTCGGCCACCACGAAAACGCTCGGCAGTCCAATCCGTCGCCCGACCAGCTCGATCGCCAAGCCGGCCAGGACGACACCTGAACTCCAGACGTCCATGCGGAAATCCAGAGCCGCCGCCGCCAGCGCCGCGCTGCCGTGATGATTGGCGATGCGCGTCATCGCGCGTGACCGCCAAAGGCTCACACCTATCGAAAGCAGCAAGACCAGAAAGGCAAGCGGCGCGGGATTGACGCCGCTCTCACCGAGGAGAATCCGCCGGATCGCCTCGTAGGCAAGCCAGAGCGCGCTGCCGATCAGCAACAGCACTTCGACAAAGGCCGCGAGGTTCTCAGCCCGACCGTGGCCGTAGGGATGATCCCCGTCTGGAGGTCGATCCGCCCAGTGGACCGCCAACAGCGTGAGCAAAGCCGAGACAAAGTCAACTCCGGAATGAATCGAGTCGGCGATCAGGCCAAGACTTCCGGTCAGCAGACCGATGACGAGCTTCGCCAAGCCAAGTGAAACAACCGCGACAATCGAGATAATCGCCGCGGCACGCTTGTCTGCCTGATATCGGCCCTGGGTGTGGCTATGCGATTCGAGGTCGATCATCCGCCATTTGCCCGGTCAGGGAGCTAAAAACATTTGGGTGCACCGCTCGGTGCACCCGTAGCTATCAGTCTATGATAATTCGCGCCATTCCGCAAATCGCCCCCCGAGCTAGGCGATCCATTCGCTCAGACCGATCGGAAACGATTGACGGTGTTGCAGCCAACGTTCAGATAGACGCGGTCGTTCTCGACCCGACTGACCGCATCTCGAGGCACCATGACCTTGTGCTGGAAGATAAACCAGCCGCGGCTCATCACGAGCGAATCCGGACGGACGTCGGCAACCGTCCCCACCTGCTTGCCATCGGAGCAGAATACCGGCCAACCGCGTTGAATCGTCTGCAGGTTGAACGTCGGAGGTTGGGGCGCCACTTCCGTTGGCTCGGCGGTCGGTGCCGTCGGCAGAGGAGCGGCCGGTATCGTGCCCGCGTAGGTGACTCCTTGCTCCGCCGGCTGTCCAGCTTGCGCGGGGTGGCACGTGCCTTCCACTCCTTCTGGCGGTTGCTGCCAATTCTTCTCGTCAAGCTGATCACTGGGCACGTTCAGGTAGACGGTATTCCCTTCAGTATCGCGCACCGCTTCCATCGGAACGTAGACCGGATGCCCCAAGCCGAGGACTCCGGTATTCACTTCGCAGTAATCGCGACCGCAGTTCGCGATCGTCCCGATCTCTTTGCCATCGGATCCAACCACTTTGAATCCCGGTTCCAAGTTGCGCATCTCGTTCACCTGCTGCCAGACTCGATCGCCAGCCCAGCCTTGGCTAACCAAGGACCACGCCAAACGACGAAAGCATGAATGGGCTACCTGAGCAAGAAACGGACCAAAGCACCTGATAGGTAGGGGAAGTGAGGAATAGGAAGGCCCAGATGAGGTCGGCGTCCCGGCTCGACGCCTGTCCGTTCTGACCACAGGAGCACTTGCTGTGCAATCGAGCACTAGCCCGCACCCTGCCCCTCTCTCAGAGGAAGAGGGAACAGGACGGGGAGTCATTTTTATTCCAGGTAATCCTTTAGCTTCTTGCTGCGACTCGGGTGCCGCAGCTTGCGCAGGGCCTTGGCTTCGATCTGGCGGATCCGCTCGCGGGTCACGCCGAATTCTTTGCCGACCTCCTCAAGGGTGCGGCTGCGGCCGTCGTCGAGGCCGAAACGGAGCTGCAGGACACGACGCTCGCGACCAGTCAGCGAGGCGAGCACGTCTTCGACCTGTTCTTTCAGGAGCTGGAACGAGGCCGCCTCCGAGGGGCCCAGAGTGGCGTCGTCGGGAATGAAGTCGCCCAGGTGGCTATCGTCCTCTTCGCCGACCGGCGTCTCGAGTGAGACTGGCTCCTGGGAAACTTTCAGGATCTCGCGCACCTTGTCGGCCGGAATTTCCATCTCGCGGGCGATCTCTTCCGGCGTTGGCTCGCGCCCTAGCTCTTGCAAGAGACGACGCGAGATTCGGATCAGCTTGTTGATTGTTTCGACCATGTGCACCGGAATGCGGATCGTCCGCGCTTGATCAGCGATCGCCCGGGTGATCGCCTGACGGATCCACCAGGTCGCGTAGGTTGAAAATTTGTAGCCCTTGTGGTAATCGAACTTCTCGACCGCTCGGATGAGCCCAATGTTTCCTTCCTGAATCAGGTCCAGCAGGGACATGCCACGGCCGATGTACTTCTTAGCGACGCTGACCACCAACCGGAGGTTTGATTCGGCCAGGCGACGACGCGCCCGCTCGCCTAGCTCAATCTGCTGATACAGCTCTCGATCGGTCTCCGGATCCAGCAAGCCTCGCTTAGCCAGATCCATGCGGCGGAAGAGAGCTTCCTTTCCTGCTTCCATCTGCTGGGCTAGCTCGACTTCCTCTTTGGCAGTCAGCAAGGGAACCCGACCGATCTCGCGCAGGTACATCCGAACCGGATCATCGATGACTTCGTGCCCCAAATCGACGACCGGTTCGATCTCTATCTCGACTTCCGGCTCGTCACGTAGATCTTGCGCCTCGGGCTCAATCGCTTCCCACGCATCCGGTGCCTCTTCCTCACCTTCGTCGAGCAGATCCGGCTCCTCCGGATCCACCGGAGGTTCCTCCGACGCCACGGCGGGCTCGATCTCGATCGGCTCGGCGGCTTTCACCGGCGTTTCAATGTGCGCGCGTCTTTCGGTTTTCCGACGACTGCGCTTCGTACCGTGTGAGACCAGACCGGCCGTCTGGCTGACGGCTTCGTCGGGCCGATCCATCGTCTCGGGGTCGATCACCTATGGTCCTCCTCCCAATGCGTGGGAAAGCGAATGCGAAAAGGGAATGAACGGAATAATGATCCAGAACAATCCAAAATTTCTACCGACTCTCATCGCGAAATGGTAATGTCCGTGACCAGTGAAATGCAAGTCGGCTCATGCGTTCATCGGCTTCGAGCTGGGTGAGCTCGCGCTCGGCCCGACGGTGCAGGTCGGTCGTGGCTTCCTGGTCACCAACCGCTTCGAGGTCACGCAAGTGCACAGCCAATTGCTGCAAGCGAGCGCGGTGCTGACGCCGCCGCAAGTCTCTCAGACAGCGTTCTTGCTCGTGGCGCACCGCGCGCTCGTCAAGCTGGGGACGCTCCCCTTCGCGATCAAGCACTGCTTCCAACCAGGCCGCGATCGGTTCAGCGAGTGTCGCGGACAGAAGCGCCCGGTCCGGTAACCGGCCATCCTCGACCTGACGACAGATCTCTCGATAAACCTCCTGGCTTTCGACGAGCTCCCAATCAGTTTCGCCGAGCTCGTCGAGAAACGGCCTCGCCTGAGCTGGATACAACAGTAACAGGCCAATGACGTATTCGTCCAGCGTCGAGCGGCGTCTCGGCTGGCGTGGCTCCTCGCTCGGCACCCGATCGCCGCGTGGTTTTGCCGCGAGCCGCATCCGGGCTAACTCAGAGACCAGCAGCGGCTCGGCAATCTGTACCCGGTCAGATAGTCGCCGCAGATACACCGCTTGCTGCATCGAGTCGCGCACGTCGCCGATAATCGGCAAGAGCTGGTGCACAGCCGCCGCTGCGCCTTTCGGCGACGTTAAATCGGTCCTCCCTAGGACGACGTCAAAGTAGAAGTCCACGACCGGACGGGCGTGGTCGACG
Organism: Chloroflexota bacterium; assembly: GCA_021324795.1. Classification (GTDB taxonomy): domain Bacteria; phylum Chloroflexota; class UBA6077; order FW602-bin22; family CADDYW01; genus JAJPIK01. Next base: position 39,197 of record JAJPIK010000112.1, on the reverse strand, counting down.
ATCTGACGCCAGGCATCCACGTCCTCACGGATGATCTCATCGGGATCCCGGCCGCGGGGCAGCGCCGCGATCATAATATCTGCCCCCAAGCGACTCTCCAAACGGACCAGTCCCTGCGGAAGCGGCACGGCGACCGTCGCGTCAGAATAGACGTGACGCGCGACCTCCAACCCTCGCAACACCGCCTCGTCGCCCGCCGCGTCAGAATCGAGGGCCAGCACCACGGTTCGGGTTAGCCGCTTCAGAATTCCAACCTGCCGCTCGGTCAAGGCGGTCCCCAGCGATGCCACTACTTCTCTAATACCACTTTGGTGGGCAATTAAAACGTCAACGTAACCCTCGACAATGATCACGCGTTGCGCAGTACGAATCGCCGCCTTCGCCTGGTCAATACCATAGAGAGTGCTGCCTTTGTCAAACAGCTCGGTCTCCGGCGAATTCAGGTACTTTGGCTGGCTATCGCTCAATGTCCGCCCGCCGAATCCTACCACCTCACCGCGTTCCGAACTGATCGGAAAGATCACCCGCCCGCGAAAGCGATCGTAAAAACCGCCCGATTCGCGTCCGGCCGCCAGTCCTGCCGCGACGATCAGATCGGGACTGACCCCTTTGCCCGACAAATACTTGAACAGTCCATCCCAACTGTCCGACGCCCAGCCCAAGCGAAACCGATCGACTGTCTCCGCATTGATGCCGCGGCTAGTGAGATAATCGCGCGCGGCTTGACCATCAGAACGCCGCAATGCCTGCTGAAAGTATAGCGTCGCCTGCTCGAGCACCGCGATCAATTGGTCGCGACGACGATCGGCCTCGGCAGTGCTGGCCTTCGCCTTGAGCTCAACGCCAGCCTGGGCCGCCAACTGGCGCAGCGCTTCCGGAAAGTCGACGTTCTCCGTCTTCATCACGAAGCTGAAGACATCTCCATTCGCACCACAGCCAAAGCAGTGATAATTTCCTTTGTCTGGAAAGACGATGAACGACGGCGTCTTTTCGGAATGGAACGGACACAGCCCTTTGAACGTCTGTCCGGACTTCTTCAAGGTGACTTTCCGACCAATGACCTCGACGACGTCGAGCCGGGCTTTAATCTCGGCAATGGGATCTTGACTTGGACTCACGGCAACTTCGATCCGGTTATTCTCATCGATTGCCCGCCTGAACTTTTGACGTTTGTTTGACTCTACAGCATGGCGATGAAAGTTGAAAGATAAAACCTCACAAGGATTGAACCAATCAGACGAGAGTTAGCGGATCGGGAGCGCGGCCGAGGCAGCCGCGTCTCAATGTGGATGACTGACATAGAGGGCGATGAGCGCTAGGGCGTTGTTCATGCCATGGGCGACCATCGACGGCACGAGACTGCCGGTTCGCGAATAGACGTAGGCGAAGATGACGGCAATAAACAGAATCGGGACAAAGGCCTGTAGGTTGAGGTGGGCAATCGCAAAAAGAACCGCGCTGACGATAAAGGCAGCGACTTGACCGTGAGTTCGCCAAACGACAGTGAAGACAAAGCCGCGGAAGAAGATCTCCTCACAAATCGGGGCGATCACCGCCCCGGCCAGTAGAACGCCCAGGAATTGTCCGAGCGGCGCTCCCACGATCCCGGTAAACATCTGCTCTTGAGTCTGTTGGATGCCAACGGCACGCAGGGCAGCCTCGAGCGCAGCGCTGCCGAGAATCACGACGACTCCCACGCCGCCCCCTAAGCGCACCATGTTCCAAAAGTTTGCCAGGGTCAAGCCTAGGTCTTGCCAGGACAAAACGTGGGGATGAATAATGCGGAGGAAGACGACCCCGACCAAGCAGCCATCTAGTGTCAGCACCGAAAGAACCAGTCCGCCCGGGGTAAGCGTGATCGGCACTCCCGGTTGACGCGCAGCTTCGACCAGCACGTAGGGCAAGGTGAGCAGATTAGCGACCAGCACCGCCGTGCCAAAGCTAGCGATAACCGTCCAGAAGCTGCCATAGTACTCCCTAGCGAGCGTCGGAGAAAATGCCGGAATCATCACATCGAGGATCATACCGATCGCGAGCACGACCGCGCCGACGATCGCGAGCCCAAGTAACGCCACCGTCGCAGCGTGGCCGGAGGCGACGAGCTGGGTTAATCGAGGCTGGCGGACGCCAAGCACGGCAATCGTGCTGATAGTGCCCGGCACCATCAGCACGACGCCAATGATCATCAACCAAACTGGCCAGAAGAGGCGCGGAAGCCACCGCACCGGGCTATGCCGCTATCGTCCGGCTGGAACCAGCGAGCCGAGAGCCGCCTGGGCTGCCGCGAGACGCGCTACCGGCACGCGGAATGGCGACGCGCTCACGTAGTTCAAGCCAAGCTGATGGCAGAATTCAATCGAGCTCGGCTCGCCGCCGTGCTCGCCGCAGATGCCGAGCTCGATACTTGGCCGAGTCTCGCGGCCGGCCTCGACCGCGAGCTTCATCAGCTTGCCAACCCCCGCCCGATCCAGCACCTGGAACGGATTGTCCGGCAGGATCTTCTTGCTGACATACTGCAACAAGAACTTTCCCTCGGCGTCATCGCGGCTGATCGCGAACGTCGTCTGGGTCAGATCGTTCGTGCCGAAGCTGAAGAACTCGGCGTGCTCGGCAATCTGGTCCGCTGTCAAAGCGGCGCGTGGCACCTCGATCATCGTCCCGATCTTGTAAGGGATCCTGATCTCCGCCTTGGCCAATTCCTCGTCGGCAACCTGGACAAGTTGATCACGGACCAGTTTGAGCTCATTAACGTGGCCAACCAAGGGGATCATGACCTCTGGATGGACCTTGCGCCCCTCCCGGGTGACCTCGATCGCCGCCTGGAAGATCGCCTTGACCTGCATCACGTTGACCTGCGGGAACAAGATGCCTAAGCGGCAGCCGCGCAAGCCAAGCATCGGGTTTGCCTCGCGCATCTGGGCTACTTCCTTGAGCAGCGCCTCGCGCTCTTCAGTTTTGGCGTTGTGCTCGCCCTTGGCGCGCGCCTCGGTCACTTCCACCAACAACTCTTCATAGCTGGGCAGAAACTCGTGGAGCGGCGGGTCAAGCAAGCGGATCACGACCGGCAGGCCGTCCATCGCTCGGAAGATACCGGCGAAATCGTTCTTTTGGAAGACCAGCAGTCGATCCAAGGCCTTCTGCCGAGTCTCCTCGTCGCGTGCCAGGATCATCTCTTGCATGATCGGCAAGCGATCAGTTTCGAAGAACATATGTTCGGTTCGGCAAAGTCCAATCCCTTGCGCACCGTTCTTGCGGGCGATCTCGGCGTCGCGCGGGTAATCGGCATTCGCCCACACTTGGAGGCGACGAATCGAGTCGGCATAATCGAGTAGCGCTTGGAGCTCACCGGTCAGTTCGGGCTCGATCATCGGCACAGCACCTTCAATCACCTCACCGGTGCTGCCATTGATCGAAATGACGTCGCCTTCCTTGACCACTACCCCATCGGCGCTGAACAGACGGTGATCGAGATCGACCTTTACCCCTTCAGTGCCCGCGACGCAAGGCTTACCGATGCTCCGCGCAACTACGGCGGCGTGACTTGTCGCGCCACCGCGCGCGGTGAGGATACCCTGGGCGACGATCATACCGTGCACGTCGTCCGGACTCGTCTCCGGCCGGACCAGAATGACTTTCTCGCCGTTCTTCGACCACTCGACCGCTCGATCAGCGTCGAAGACCGCCTTGCCACTCGCCGCGCCGGGCGATGCGTTGAGGCCCTTGGCAATCACCGTGACCTTTGCCGAGGGATCGATCCGTCGGTGGAGTAGCTGCTCGACCTGACCTGGCTCGACTCGCTGGACTGCCTCTTCCTTGGAGATCAGACCTTCCTTAACCATGTCGACCGCGATCTTCACCGCCGCCTGGGCACTGCGCTTACCCGAACGGGTCTGCAGCATGTACAGTTTACCCTTTTCGACGGTGAACTCGAGATCCTGCATATCGCGGTAATGCCGCTCGAGCAGGTCGGCGTACCGCTTGAACTCCTGGTAAACCGCGGGCCATTCCTTCGCCATCTCCGAGATTGGATGCGGCGTCCGGATGCCGGCCACGACGTCCTCGCCCTGGGCATTCGGCAGATACTCGCCATAGAGGACGTTCTCGCCGGTGTTCGGGTTGCGGGTGAAGGCAACGCCAGTTCCGGAATCCGATCCCATGTTGCCGAAGACCATCGTCTGAACGTTGACCGCCGTGCCAAGATTGTGAGGAATCTTGTTGAAATCGCGGTAGGCAATCGCGCGGGGGCTATTCCAGGAGCGGAATACCGCCCGAATCGCCAGCCGAAGCTGCTCCCAAGGATCAGTTGGAAACTCGTGTCCCGTTTCCTGGCGAACCAGTTCGGCGAACTTGGTGGCCACTCGCTTCAGATCCTCGGCCGACAGATCCGTGTCAAGCTTAGCACCAACTTGCTGCTTTTCCTGATCGAGAATGTGCTCGAACTTCTCGGCTGGAATGTCGAGGACGATCTTGCCGAACATTTGAATGAAGCGGCGGTAAGCGTCGTAGCCAAAACGAGGGTTGTTGGTCCGGGCAATCAGCCCTTGCAACGTTTGAGGATTCAGCCCGAGATTGAGAACGGTGTCCATCATGCCCGGCATTGAGAAGCGAGCGCCGGAGCGGACCGAAACAAGCAGTGGATTCGAGGCATCTCCAAACTTCTTGCCGGTCTCGCGTTCAACCTCGTGGAGTGCCGCCACTACTTGGTCCCACATGCCCGGTGGGAACTTTTCGCCATCCGCATAATAAGCGTTACAGGCTTCCGTGGTGATTGTAAATCCGGGAGGAACCGGCAGACCAGCGCGCGTCATCTCCGCCGCGCCCGCACCTTTGCCACCAAGCAAGGCACGCATCTCGCCGTTCCCCTCGCGGAAAGAGTAAACCCACTTAGTTGCCATCTCTGGAAAAAATACCTCCTGACGTGGGTGCCGACTTCTCGCAAACTGGCTATCCGGCGTTAGATTATAGCACGCCTTGCCCGAAAGATTGGGGGGAGGGGAAGAAAGAGGATACCCCTCCGCGTCCGGAGAGACACGGAGGCAATCCACCCCTGATCTACGGCCGCGCTGTTGATCCGGCCAATTCGCGGATATATGCCGCGGCCCCGGCCACCTTCTGCTCGCGCGGCAATCGATCGAGGTGATCGATCAGGGCGCTGGCGACGATCGCACCATCGGCGTGGCGCGCGACCTCCCGAACATGTTCAGCACGGCTGATCCCGAAGCCGACTGCCAGGGGAAGATCAGTAAACCGGCGCACCCGGGCGAGATACTCCGGCAGGCCCACCGAGAGCCGCGAACGGGCGCCGGTCACGCCCGACAACGAGACGCAATAGACAAAGCCATGGGCGACGCGAGCGACCGTTACCAGCCGCTCGTTGGTCGAGGTTGGCGCGACGAGGTAGATCAGGTCAAGCTGGTTGGCGGTAGCGGCCATTTGGAGTTCGCCAGCTTCTTCCGGCGGCACGTCGGGTACGATCAAGCCATCGACTCCCGCCTGCTTAGCCGCAGCGCAAAATTGCTCCTGGCCGAAGTGGACGATCGGGTTGTAATACCCCATGAGGAGTAATGGCACGTCGACCTGGCGGCGGATCTCCGCCGCGACTTCCAAGCAGACTTTGCTCGTGACGCCGTTCCTCAACGCGACCTGGGTCGCCCGTTGGATCGTCGCACCGTCAGCGAGCGGATCCGAATAGGGTATGCCAAGCTCGAAAATGTCGGCGCCGGCTTCGACCAGGGCTGGCGCGAGGGCCAGCGTCGTTTCGACGTCTGGATACCCGATGGCCAGGTACGGCATCAAGGCAATGCACCCCTGAGATCTGCTGCGCTCGAAGACTTTCGCGATTCGGCTTACTTTATGTCGTGTTATACTCATCGTCAGTCCAGCTTCACTCCCAGCGCTTCGGCTACCGTGTGCATGTCCTTGTCACCTCGCCCGGATAGACAGACCAGCACGATCTGATCGGGCAGCAGCTTTCGCGCGATCTCGGCTGCCTGCCAGACCGCGTGCGCCGATTCCAAGGCCGGAATGATCCCTTCCGTTTCGCAAAGCAGACGAAATCCAGCCAGCGCACCTGCATCATCGACAGCAAGATACGTCGCGCGACCAGTATCCTTCAGATAGCTGTGCTCCGGTCCCACGCCAGGGTAGTCCAGACCGGCCGAGATGCTATAGGTATCGCGGATCTGGCCGTCGCTGTCTTGCAAAACGTACGATCGCGCACCGTGAAGCACGCCAACCTCGCCCGCGCACAGCGTAGCGGAGTGATCGCCGGTCTCCAGTCCACGTCCCGCCGCTTCCACACCGACCAGATTGACCGTTTCATCTTTGATAAACGGGTGAAACGCCCCGATCGCATTGCTCCCACCGCCGACGCAGGCAACGACGTAGTCCGGCAAGCGCCCTTCCCGTTCGAGCATCTGGGCCCGCGCTTCCCGTCCGATCACCGACTGAAAATCGCGGACGATCGTCGGATAGGGATGCGGTCCCACTACCGAGCCGATCAAGTAGTGCGTGTTCTCGACGTTCGTCACCCAATCGCGAATCGCCTCGTTGATCGCATCCTTCAGAGTGCGACTGCCACTACTGACCGAGCGGACCTCCGCCCCCAGCAGCTTCATCCGGAACACGTTCAACGACTGGCGATGAACGTCTTCCTCACCCATGTAGACGACCGTCTCGAGCTTGAGTGCCGCGCCAATCGTCGCCGTCGCCACGCCGTGCTGGCCTGCCCCGGTTTCGGCAATAATCCGCGGCTTGCCCATGCGCTTCGCCAGCAGCCCTTGCCCAAGCGCATTGTTGATCTTGTGCGCGCCAGTGTGCGCCAGGTCTTCCCGCTTGAGGTAGATCTTCGCTCCGCCCAGCCGCTCGGTCAGCGAACGCGCAAGATAGAGCGGCGTTGGTCGACCGGCGTAATGCCGGTTCAGATCGGCAAGCGTCGCCCGGAAGCTGGCATCGGCCATCGCTTCCGCGTAGAGCGCCTCCAATTCGGCCAGGGCTGGCATCAAGGTCTCCGGAACGAATTGTCCGCCGAACTGGCCAAAGTGCCCCTTGAGAAGCGTCGCGGTCCTCATGCCCCACCCCTTCGCGCCGCGGCGACGAACGCCGCGATCTTCGTCACGTCTTTCTGCCCGTCGGTTTCGACGCCACTGCTCACGTCGACGCCCCAAGGCCGCGCGATTCGGATTGCCTCGCCGACGTTTTCGGGAGTCAATCCACCCGCGACCATGATCCGGCCTCGGTCTACCACGGCCTCAGCGAGCGCCCAATCGAACGTCTGACCAGTTCCGCCGTGGGCATTTGGCCGAAAACCGTCGAGCACGCACCATTCGGCGACGTCCAGGTACTGGTCCAGTTCGTTGGCGAATGCCGCTCCTCGCACCGGTAAGCTCTTCACGACCGGCACCCCCAGGGAACGGCAATAGTCGGGAGTTTCTTTGCCACAGAGCTGAACGTAGTCTAAGCCACACTGGCTAACAATCGACCGAATCGTCTCCGGATGCTCGTTTACGAACAATCCAACTTTCCCGACCGAGCCTGGTAACACGTGCACAATTGAGCTGACGACCTCCGGCCGGACGTAGCGTCGCGTCGGGGCAAAAACGAAGCCGACGTAGTCAGCACCGGCTTCGACCGCGGCGCGCGCCGCCGCGAGATCACGCAAGCCGCAGATCTTAACCTTCATTGCACTGCGCTCGGACGAGTCCCATGCGGTCTTGGACCACCGCTAGCTTGGCCGAGGCCACCTGCCGCGCCCGCGCCGCACCCACGCAGAGCACCTGATCAATCGCGCCCGATTCAACCAACTCCTGGTAGCGCCGCTGGATCGGCTCGAGCGTCGCGATCACCGCTTCAGCGGTATCTTTCTTGAACTGAGCGTAGCCACTGCTGTTATAGGTCCGGGCGATTTCCTCCAAGGATCGTCCACTGCAGAGTGACAAGATCACCATCAGGTTCGACACCCCCGGCTTGTTCTTCTCGTCGTAGCGCACTTCTCGCCCGTTGTCGGTCACCGCCCGGGCAAACTTCTTCCGAATCACGTCCGGCGGATCGGTCAGTAGAATGTAGCTGTTTGGATTCTCGTCAGACTTCGACATTTTCTTCGTCGGGTCGGTAAGACTCATGATCCGGCTGCCACTCTGCCGCGGTGCGATGTAGGGTTCGGGCACGACGAAAATCGGCCCAAAGCGATTGTTGAACCGCTCGGCAAGATTCCGAGTCAGTTCTAGGTGCTGCTTCTGATCTTCGCCGACCGGCACATGGGTCGTATCGTAGAGCAAGATGTCGGCGGCCATCAGATCCGGATAGGTCATCAAACCAGTCGACACGACCTCTTGCTTCCTCGCCTTCTCCTTAAATTGGGTCATCCGCCGTAGCTCACCAACGTAGGTGATGCATTCGAGCAACCAGGAAAGTTGGGTGTGTGCCGCCACGTGCGATTGGACAAAGATCGTGCTTACCGCCGGATCGAGCCCACAGGCGATGAAGAGGCGGGCAACCTCCAGGGTTTGGGCGCGCAGACGCTCTGGCTCTTGCGGCACAGTCAGCGCGTGCAGATCGACGACACAGAAGTAGCAACGCGCCTCGTACTGCAGCGTGACGAAGTTGCGAATTGCGCCCAAATAATTTCCAAGAGTCAGCGCTCCACTGGGCTGGACACCCGAAAACACAATTTTCTCGCTCATAGTACCCCTGTTCGCGTTCACCTAGCAAGATACGAGACCGCAGGGTTCCCTCTGCGTCTCTGCTGTCTCGTTAGAATCTTCCCATTAGCTCGCGCACCTTCTCGACCGGATCTTCACTCACCATCAGCGCCTCACCAATGTGGATCGCCTGGACCTTTGCCAGGCGCAATCGCTCCACGTCGGCTGCGGTATGTATCCCACTTTCACTGACAACAATATGATCTTCCGGAATGAGTGGTCGCAGCCGCTCGGTCGTCGCCAGATCTACAGTAAACGTTCGCAGATCGCGGTTGTTGATCCCGACGATCAATGCCCCGGCCTCCAACGCGCGCTCGACTTGCTCTTCGTCGTGCACCTCGACGGTTGGCTCCATTCCCAGTGATCGTTGCAGCGCGATCAACTCGGCCAGGTAGCCATCGTCAACGATGCCGACGATCAACAACGCCGAGCCTGCGCCGGCGAGCGCAGCTTCGTAGACTTGATATTCGTCGATCAAAAAATCCTTGCGAAGCAATGGCGTCGAGAAGCGCTGAGCGACCCGGATCAGGTCGTCCAGCGAGCCACGAAAATACTTCGCGTCGGTGAGGATCGAAATGGCATCGGCTCCCGCTGCGACGTAGCGTTCGGCCACCACCACCGGATCGACCTCGTCGCGCATCACGCCTTTCGTCGGCGATGCTCGCTTGATCTCGGCAATCAGGCGAACGTCGTCGCCGCGCAGCGCCGCGGCGTAATCACTCCGTCGTGGCAAGTCTTCTGCCGCCGCGCGCAGTTCACTCAAAGGTTGCCGCCGCTTGGCCTCGATCAACTCCCTTCGCTTGTGGTCGACGATCTCGTCGAGAATCATTCAGAACCCTTCCCTACGCCCGGACGCTCTACCTTCTGGCTCAAGTGGGGACTGCTCCTGGTTTATTAAGTAGAGAGCAGTCTCCGCCTCTCACCGATATCCCTGACCGATCCTTTCAAGTCCAGCCAGGCCAAGAGTCAGGCAAACCGTTGTGTTACCGCTATCAATCGCTCCAATCGCTCGTTCGCCGCCCCGGAATCGATCGCCTGACCGGCTAGGCGAATCCCATCTGCCAGATCCTCGGTCAGATCCGCGGCCAGCAAGGCGGCGGCCGCGTTCAAGAGAACAACTGATCGACGCGGACCATTGGCCCCGGACAAGACCGCGCGCGTAAGGTCCGCATTCGTCGCGACGTCGCCGCCCCGAATGTCATCAAGTGTCGCCCGTCCGATGCCAAAATCCTCTGGGGCGATCCGGTAGGTCTTGATCTCGCCGTCGCGCACTTCGCCGATCAAGGTCGGGGCGCTGATCGAGATTTCGTCGACGCCATCTTCGCCGTGGACGACCAACGCGTGGTGCGTGCCCAGCAGCGCCAGTGCCTCGGCCATTTGCGAAACCAGCGCTGGCGAAGGCACGCCTAGGACCTGGGCAGTCGCCCGAGCCGGATTCGTGAGCGGTCCAAGGATATTGAACACCGTCCGGATGCCAATCTCTCGACGTGGCCCTGCCGCGAACTTCATTGCCGGATGGAAAATCTGGGCAAACATGAAGCCGATGCCGGCCTCTTCCAAACACGTTTCGACCTGGGTCGGCGTCAGGGTAATGTGCACACCCAATGCTTCCAAAACGTCGGCACTGCCGCACTGGCTGGTCATCGAGCGATTTCCGTGCTTGGCGACCGTGGCCCCGGCGCCAGCGGCGACGAAGGCGGCGGTAGTCGAGATGTTGAACGTGCCGCGTCCATCACCACCGGTCCCGCAGGTATCCACGACCGGGCGCGATGGCGAGACCCTGGTTGCAAATTCGCGCATGACCGAGGCGAACCCGGCGATCTCCTCGACCGTTTCGCCTTTGAACCGGAGCGCGGTCATCAGGGCTCCAAACTGAGCGGGCGTCGCCTGACCGGTCATGATCTCTTCCATGACCGTCGAGGCTTCCTCGCGTGTCAGGTTTTCCCCGGCGACGACCCGGGCGATCGCTTCGCGAATCATTTCTCCACCTCTATGTTCAGAAAGTTGCGCAGCAGATCTTTACCGACGACGGTCATAATCGATTCGGGATGGAACTGAACCCCATGAATCGGGTATTCCCGATGATGGAGCCCCATGATTGTTCCAGTCGAAGTTTGAGCGGTGACTTCCAGGCAATCCGGCAAGGTTGGTCGATCGACGACGAGTGAGTGATAACGAATCGCTTCGAACGGACTTGGCAAGCCGCGCATGACGCTCTTGCCATCGTGATAGACTAGCGAGCTTTTCCCGTGCATGAGCGTCGGCGCGTGGACGACATTCCCCCCGAACGCGGCACCAATGCACTGATGTCCAAGGCACACGCCGAGCAGCGGCAACCGTGGACCAAACATGCGAATGACGTCAACCGACACGCCCGCGTCATCCGGATCACCCGGGCCGGGTGAGATGACGATCCGCTCAGGATTGAGATCCTCTATCTCATCCAACGTCACCTGATCGTTTCGGCGCACGACGACATCGGCGCCCAGTTCGCTCAGGTATTGGTACAGGTTATAGGTAAAGCTGTCATAGTTGTCGATCAGCAGCAGCATGGTCGATCACCCCTTCCCGATTCCTAGCTCGTCCTCGGCGAGATCGATCGCCCGGAGCACTGCCCGGGCTTTGTTCAATGTTTCCTGGTGTTCTTGGTCCGGCTCGGAATCGGCAACGATTCCGCCCCCCGCCTGAACCGACGCCACGCCGTCGCGATAGACGCAGGTACGGATCGTGATCGCCGTATCCAAATTGCCGGAGTAGCTGAAGTAGCCCACCGCCCCTGCATAGGTTCCCCGGCGATCGCCTTCGAGCTCAGCAATGATCTCCATCGCCCGAATCTTCGGTGCACCGGACACCGTTCCGGCCGGAAAGCAGGACTGTAGCGCCGCGTATGAGCTAAGATCATCGCGAAGCTGACCGGTGACCTGCGAGACCAAATGCATGACGTGCGAGTAGCGCTCGATCTGCATCAGTTGGTTGACCCGCACCGTTCCCGGACGACTCACCCGACCGATGTCGTTCCGGCCGAGGTCGACCAGCATGATGTGCTCGGCCCGCTCTTTCTCGTCGCCGACGAGCTCCTGCTCGAGCGCGAGATCCTCTTCCGGCGTCGCTCCGCGCCATCGCGTCCCGGCGATTGGGTGGGTGGTTACAACTTCGTCTTCCACCCGCACTAGCAGCTCCGGCGATGCTCCGACGATTTGAAAGTCGCCAAGATCGAGATAATACATGTACGGCGAGGGATTCACCGTGCGCAACGCCCGGTAGATCGAGAACGGGTGCGCGGTCGTACCCCGCGAAAAGCGCTGCGAGGGCACGACCTGAATGATGTCGCCAGCATCGATGTAACGCTTTGCCTGAACGACCATTTCCTGATAGCGGCCCGGCGGGACGTTGCCGTAAAGACCATCGCCGAAAGCATAACCCTGAGGAACGCCCGGCTTCTCTCGACAGGGCGTCACCACCAGAGGATCAGGGAGCGGACCGCGCAGTTGCTCGACCAGTGTGTCAATCTTCTCGACCGCGCGATCATAGGCAGCGCCGCGGTCGCCATTGAGATGAGCGTTGCTCACCACCAGGATCCGGTGCTGCAAGTGATCGAAGACCAGGAGCGTATCGACGAAGAGAAAGATCGCTTCCGGCAAGCCCAGGCCGGGGCCATCCGGATTCGGCAGCCGCTCGAAGTAACGCGCGCACTCGTAGGCCAGATAGCCAACTGCACCGCCGACGAAGCGGGGTAGCCCCCGCACTGGAACCGGCTGAAACTGACGGAGCTCTTCCCGAACGATGTCGAGCGGGTTGGTGAAGCGCTCGGTCCAGGCCTCTTTCCCCCTGGTCAGATGGGCCTCGCCACGATCTAAACGGGCCACCAAATAGGGCGAAGTCCCTAGAAACGAATAGCGAGCGAGCCGCTCACCACCTTCGACCGACTCGAGCAAGAAGCTACCCGGCTGGCGGCCAATCTTCAAGTAAGCCGAGACCGGCGTCTCGAGGTCGGCGAGAATCGGCCGATAGATCGGTACCATATTGCCGGGGCCGCGATAGTTGAGAACGTAATCCCGCGCTGGCGTATACACGTACTTTCTCCTCCGTGAGTAGGCAACAAAAAAACCTCACGTCCCGACCGGGGACGGAGGTTTCCGTGGTGCCACCCCACTTGGTCGCAATGCGACCCGCTTTGACGGATACGGGTCAAGGCCAATAATCCTGGCCGATATCCGATTCCTTCTAACGGTGGAATCTCCGTCCGCGCCTACTTGGGATCAACTCCCTTTCGGGCGGCAACTCCCGGGTCCATTCCGCGCCCGCCGCGGCATCGGCTCGCACCTACCCCGACTCTCTGAGCCTCACGTGGCGCCTACTCGTCCCGTTCTTCGTCTGTATGTCTATTCAATTGCCCCAAGTATAACAGTCTTCGAACACTTGTCAAGACCTTTGCCACGCCGCGAGCTGGGCTTCGGCTCGCGGCCGGGTTTCCCCAACACTTCTTCGTACACCCACCGCTTCCCCGGATCCTTTTCCTCCATGTGCAATCGTCGCAGCTCGTCCTGCAACATCGTTTCACCCGATCGCACGATCGTCGTGACCAAATACAGTAGCAGATTCAGATTCGTCGTCTTGCGCAAGAGATCGAGTACCAATCGATAGCCGCCGGCAAGCTGGTTAAGGATGATCGCTTCGGCGATGACGAGGGCGGTTGCTTCGCCGTTCTCTCCATCGTCCACGGCTCGGGTCAGGTGCTCGCATAAGGCTTCCGTCTGGAGGTCAGCGGGGATCTTACGCAGGCTCGCGAATGCCTGGGCCAAGCAATCCGGCGGCAGCGCGGAGCGCCGGGCCACGGCCCAGATTGGCAGAACCTGCCCACGCGCGGCCAGCACGCGCATGGCCGTGACCGCCGGCTCGCCAGAAAACCTCGAGGTATGAGGATCCTGGAGCAACTCCACTGCGTAAAAGTCGACTCGACTCGGTTCGATCTCACTGAGCCAGAGCAGGCTGGCCGCCCGCAAGCCCTGAGCGACGTCGATCCGTGCAGGCGGCTGAAGCTGAATCGTTCGGAGACCGAGCTTGGCAAGGTCGACGTCTGCCGCTGAGCCAATGGCTCGCAACGCGCCGAGGATCTGCACCCGAAGCACGCAATCCTGATCGTAGCGCACACCGTTCTCGGTGAGATCCAGAAACCGCTCGCGCAGCACCGGTCGCCCCACGGCAGATCCTCGCTGCGTGAGGAGACCAAGGGCTGGTTCGAGGACGCGATGGGCTCGTTCCCGACCAACGATTTTGCAAGCAAAAGCGTATGCCACCTCGGGATCAGCGCCGACCAATCGTTCCAGCTTGGCGATGATTTTATCAAAGCGGGCGGCGGTGTGATCTTTCGCTGACATCGTGTTGTACACCTCCCCTGGTGAGCACCTCAGCATGATAGTAGCAGTGTATTTTATTGTGCGCATTCAAAAGTACTTGACAGTCCCAGCAAGACCGACCTACACTCCAATTCAATGCCAAAAGCAGCCAAGTACACTTTCCTTTACTACCTGAACGTCAGGGCCGGTCCGACGCGAGCCTGGACCTTCCGGGTGGATCCAAGCTGCCGTGCTTTGACTGACAGAAACCGGTGGTGACCGGGATGATTGAAACGCGATAACCTCGTTGAGGGAGGAGCTCGATGTCAACCTATCGCTTAACGACAGCTCAGGCGATTATCAAGTTCTTGCAAAAGCAATACGTCGAGCGTGATGGGCGTCAGCAGCAGTTCTTCGCCGGCTGTTGGGGGATCTTTGGGCACGGGAACGTCGCCGGCATCGGGCAAGCGCTTCAGCAGGAGTCCGATTTCCCCTACTACCTGACGCGCAACGAGCAGGCAATGGTCCATATCGCGGCCGCTTTTGCCAAGATGAATAATCGCCTACGGACCTTCGCCTGTACGACTTCGATCGGCCCAGGCGCGACCAACATGCTCACCGGCGCGGCGGTCGCGACGGTCAACCGCCTACCAGTGCTACTCCTACCCGGGGATCTCTTTGCCCGGCGCAACGTCGCTCCGGTGCTCCAACAGTTAGAGTCCGAGCACTCGCTCGACGTCTCGGTCAATGACGCCTTCCGCCCACTCTCACGCTTCTGGGATCGGATCGAGCGTCCGGAGCAAGTCATCCCCTCGTTGCTCGCGGCCATGCGCGTCCTCACCTCACCGGCCGACACCGGCGCCGTCACCCTGGCATTGCCCCAGGATGTACAGGCCGAAGCGTTCGATTTCCCGGCCAAGCTCTTCGAGCCGCGCGTGTGGTCCATCCCACGCTCGTTGCCCGATCGAGGGCTGCTGCAGCGGGCGACGGAGTGGATTCGGGTAAGTCGCCAGCCTCTGATCATTGCCGGCGGTGGGGTAATCTATAGCGAAGCCACCGATACTCTTGCCCACTTTGTCGAACGGACCGGTATCCCGGTCGGCGAAACCCAGGCGGGAAAGGGTTCCCTCCCCTTCGAGCACCCCCAAAGTGTGGGGGCGATCGGCGTAACCGGGACACCAGGTGCGAATATCCTCGCGCGCGAGGCCGACCTAATCATTGGGATTGGCACGCGCTACAGTGATTTCACTACTGCCTCGAAAACGGCCTTCCAGAATCCCGACGTCCGCTTCCTGAACGTCAACGTCGCCGAACTCGACGCTTTCAAGCACGCTGCCCTCCCACTCGTTGCCGACGCACGGGTGGCACTGGAAGAGCTCACCATGGCTCTGACCGACTATCACGTCTCTGATGAGTACAGCGCTCGCATCGCACGGTTCAAAGCAGAGTGGGAGCGCGAGGTGGATCGCCTCTTTCATCTCGGGCACACGCCTCTGCCCGCCCAGAGCGAGATCATTGGAGCTGTGAACGACATCGCTGGTCCGCGTGACGTCGTCGTCTGCGCCGCGGGCAGTCTGCCCGGCGACCTGCACAAGCTCTGGCGGACACGCGACCCGAAAGGGTACCACCTAGAGTACGGCTACTCGTGCATGGGGTATGAGATCCCGGGCGGCCTCGGTATCAAGATGGCCGACCCCGGCCGCGAGGTCTATGTGATGGTTGGTGACGGCTCGTACCTCATGATGCCTTCCGAAATCGTCACCACGATCCAAGAAGGCTACAAGCTAAACATCGTGCTCATCGACAACCATGGCTTCGCGAGTATCGGCGGTCTCAGCGAATCGGTCGGGAGTAGTGGCTTCGGTACGCATTATCGCTTCCGCGACCCCAAGACCGGCCAACTGACCGGCAACAACCTACCGGTGGATTTCGCCGCCAATGCCCGTAGCTTTGGCGCGCACGTGATCACCGCTCGGACCATCGCCGAGTTCAAGGAGGCCCTGCAGGAAGCACACCAAACCGACCGCACGACCGTCGTCGTCGTCGAGACCGATCCAGCCGTGCGAGTGCCTGGCTACGAATCGTGGTGGGACGTACCGGTCGCCGAGGCCTCCCAGGTAGATAAAGTTCGGGAGGCTCGTCACCAATATGAGCAGATGCGGAAACACGAGCGATATTTGCTGTGATCATTGGTCGTCGGGCGCATAGGGTCCGAGTGGCGTGAGAGCAAGTGCCTCGGCGATCAGCGGTCAGACGTTCCAGCCACGCTCCTATGATTAATACCAACGATTAATAACAACCAGGCCCTTCTGGGGGTAACCATGGAAAAGCCGCTTCACGAATACGCCTGTGTGCCATGTAAAGGCGGCGTGCCGCCGTTGACACCGGAAGAGATCGCACCTCTTCTCGCCCGCCTGGACCGCGATTGGCTGGCCGAAGACAATCGCAAGCTCGTGAAAACGTTCAAGTTCAAGAATTTCATTCAGGCCGTCGAGTTCGTCAATCAGATCACCCCGGTCGCCGAGAGCGAAGGCCATCATCCGGACCTCTACGTTGCATGGGGCAAGGTAACCATTTATCTGTGGACTCACAAGATCAACGGTCTGACGTCCAGTGATTTCTACATGGCCGCAAAGATCGACCAGATTTTTAACGCCCAGAAGTCTGGTCAAGCAACCGCCGCAGCGAAGCCGTAGCCGCTCCAGGGTCCGCTGCACCCAGGATTGCCGAGATCACCGCGATGCCGGCCGCGCCGGCCGCGAGCACCTGACTGACATTCTCGACGGTTATCCCGCCGATTGCGATAACCGGCCGTGACACCGCCTGGACCACTTTTGCCAGGGCATCGACCCCGCATGCGGGCTCGCCCGGATGTGACTCCGTCGGAAACACGTGGCCAAAAGTCAGCCAGTCGACATCGACTGCGGACGCGGCACGTGCCGCGTCGAGCGTATGCACTGAGATACCGATTCCGAGCCGCGGCGCTATTCGTCGCACGCTTACCGGATCCAGACTTCGCTCGCCGAGCTGGACTGCGTCTGCTCCAACTGCCAGGGCAACGTCGACCCGATCATGCACCGCGAGGCCTGTTCCGTGGGGGTAGGAAGCCTGCTTGACCACTCTGGCAAGCAGGAAGAGGTCTCGAGCCGAAGCTCGATGGTCACGAACGTGGACCCAATCGACGCCAGCCTCGACGGCCAGGCCAATGCAATCGAGCAGCGCAGCACGCGGTCGCTGACAATCGACAATCAGGTGCAGAGAACGTCGTGGGGGAGCCTTGGCGGCAACGCTGAACTCAGTGCCCACTGCTAATGAACCGCTCCGGCCCAAACGGTGCGAATTCCGGCGCGACAACACCGGAACGAATCAGTTGGCTGATCCATCGACCGGTAAGCGGCCCTAACAGGATTCCATTGCGATAGTGCGCCGTCGCCAAGATGAGATTTTCGAAACCGGGCGCGCGTCCGACGATCGGGTAGCGGTCCGGAGCGGCCGGGCGCAACCCGGCCCAGATTCCTTCGATGGTGAATTGGCCAACAGCGGGCAGGAATTCGAGAGCTGCTTCGCTCAAGGAGCCGATACCGGCCAAGGTTGGCCGACGATCGTAGTTACCATCTTCTTCGGTCGCTCCGAGAATGACCTGACCATCGACCCTGGGCACCAGATAACACTCGCCAGACCAGATCACGGTGCGCGGCGTCTGCTGAATTGCCCGGAGGGTCAAGATTTGGCCCTTCACCGGACCGACCGGTAAATCAAGACCGATCGTCTGTGCGAGATCGGTACTCCAGACACCCGCCGCCAGGACAACGGTTTCGGCTGACACTATCCCCTGGGGGGTTCGCACGCCACTAATGCGATCACCACGGCGCTCGAATCCGACCGCCCAACTCCCCTCGACAACCATCGCGCCACGCTTGACGCTCGCTGCCGCGAGGGCCTGGACGAGACGGGGGCTCCGAACCTGTCCTTCGTCTGGCAGCCAGAGCCCACCTGCCAGCAACCGCCCGGCGACTCCGTTCAACAGGGGCTCGCACTCACCGAGTTGTTCCGACTCCAGCCAATCTGCCCGCAGACCGCGCGCCGTCTGCCAGCGCTGCCGACGTTGTAACTCGACTCGATCGGCTTCGTCGAGTGCAACTCGGAGGATTCCGGTCGCTCGACATTCGACGTCCAGTCCGACGTCTTCATAAAGCGCGGCCGCCAGTGGTCCGTGGCTTTTTCGTCCGGCCAGCGTGAGATCGAAGAACGGATCGTCGAACGGCGCCTCGACCTGGGGCGCCAGCATGCCCGCGGCAACCCCCGACGCCCCGGCTGCCAGATAATCCCGCTCGAGGATGAGCGAGCGCACCCCATCCAGAGCGAGTTGATAGGCGATCGAGCAGCCAATCGATCCACCGCCGACAATAACGACCTCCGGCGCAACCGGTGTCGTTGGCCTTCCCGGAAAAGATTGCATGTCCCTTAAGCCTCCGCTGCCTTACGCCTGGCCCAGTGAGCCATCACCGCAGATGAAATAGGTAGGCAGCCCTCACCCTAACCTTCCCTTAGAGAGAGGGAATTTCGGCGGGTACGACTCCGGTCGGCGGGCTCGACGGAATCGCCTGATCACTGCGCGGCATGCGTCCGGCCAGGTAACCCAGGCGTCCAGCAATCACCGCGTGGCGCATCGCCCGCGCCATGAGCGGTGGGTTGTCAGAGCGAGAGATTGCGGTGTTGATCAGACATGCTGCAGCCCCGGCTTCCATGGCTCGGGTCGCGTCGGATGGGCTCCCAATCCCGGCGTCGACCACGACCGGTACGCTAACCCGCTCGGCAATCCGACGTATCCCGTCCCAGTCGTTGATTCCTTGCCCCGAGCCAATCATTGAGCCAAGCGGCATAACCGTTGCCGCGCCTGCCTCTTCCAGACGGAGGGCGGTCACCAGATCCGTGGTGGTATAAGGCAGGACAATGAATCCCTCCCGCACAAGGATTTTCGTTGCCTCGACGGTGCCAGTCACGTCCGGCCAAAGTGTTCGCTCGTCGCCGATCACCTCGAGCTTGACCCAATTGGTGCCCAGCGCTTCGCGGGCGAGCTCGGCCATGAAGACCGCTTGCCGCACCGTCGTTGCTCCCGCCGTGTTTGGCAGGAGATGGTAGCGCTTGAGATCAAGTGCCGCCAGGATACCCGCGTCCGGTCCACTCCCGTCGACGCCGGTCGTCCGGATCGCCACCGTGACCATCTCCGTCTCGGATGCTTCCAACGCCGCGCGCATCACTGCGGGCGAAATGAACCGACCAGTCCCTACGAACAGGCGAGACCGGAAAGTACGCCCAGCAATCTCCAGTGGCTTCGGATCCGTCGGGAAATCGTCAAAGGCGCCCCCTGCTACCGCCCGCACCAACCGCACGTCGTCGCCGTCGCCCACCCGAGTCGTTTCCCATTCACGTCGCGGCAGGACCCGGCCATTCACCGCTACTGCCACGCCGAAGCCGTCGCCCCCATTCTTGGCAACCAGCTCGCTTACCGTTTGTTCTTGACTGATCTCATAATCCTTGCCATTGAAGCGCAGCGTCCCCATTTTCATCTCCCACTTTGAGTGACCAGTCATCAGTCACTCATTGCCGGTCGCTAATCCGGCCACAGTCGGTAAAAGTGATGAACCGGCGAATGCCCGTCGCCAATCGGATAGGCCGCCGCGATTGCCCCGGTGACGTAGTCCTTTGCCGCCGCGACCGCGTCGACCACGTCCATTCCCTTGGCCAGGCTCGCGGCAATCGCCGCCGAAAAAGTGCAGCCGGTACCGTGAGTGTGCGGCGTGTCAAAGCGCGGTGAACGAAATGCGCGGAACTCCCGCCCATCGTAGAGAAGGTCAACAGCATCGCCGGAGCGATGCCCTCCCTTGATCACTACCGTCCGCGCCCCAAGGCGAACGATCGCCCGCGCCGCTTCCTCCACGTCTTCGTCGGTCACTACTGGGCGCCCGACCAACGTCTCCGCTTCCGGCACATTCGGCGTCACCACCAGCGCCAATGGCAAAAGCTTCTCCTTCAGCACCGTTACCGCATCCGCTCGCAGCAAGCGATCGCCGCTTTTCGCCACCATCACCGGATCTACCACGAGATTTCGAATCCCGTGGTGCCTTGCTCGCTCGGCAACCGTCTCAATGATTGTGCTACTTGAGAGCATGCCCGTCTTAACGCCACCCGCGCCAATATCCTCCAGTACCGCATCGATCTGAGCCGCGATGACGGAAGGCTCGATTTCCTGAACGGCGAATACGCCCCGCGTATTCTGCGCAGTGATCGCGGTGATGACACTCGTGCCATAAACTCCGAGTGCCGCGAACGTCTTCAAGTCAGCCTGGATTCCGGCCCCACCGCCAGAATCTGAACCAGCAATCGTCAGCGCCTTTGCTACCATGTCCTCATCCCCCTTGGTTAATGCCTCCCGAGGCGAGCGAGCTCCCGGTCGATCGTTGTGAAAAGCTGACGCGCCGCGCCTTCGACATCATCGGCACCGATCACTGCCGCGATCACCGCCACGCCATTTGCCCCGGCCGCCAGCACTGGCGCCACGTTCGTACGGTCGATTCCACCGATTCCGACGATTGGTAGGTCGGTACGACGGCGAATCATCGCCAGGCCGGCGGGGCCGATCGCCCCGCCGGCGTCTGGCTTACTCCCGGTGGGATACATCGGACCAACCCCGAGATAGTCCACCCCGGCCGCTAGCAAGCGCTCGAGTTCCTCCAGATTCCCAGCCGAGCCGCCGATGATCGCATTCGGTCCGAGAATCTTCCGTGCAGCGTCGACAGGCAGGTCATCCTGACCGAGATGAACGCCGTCGGCTTCGACCGCGACCGCCACGTCAACCCGATCGTTGACGATGAAGAGCGCCCCGGCTTCACGGGTCAGCCGGCGCAATTCCCGACCGAGCTCAACCTGGGCCAGTGTGCTCAGCGACTTTTCGCGCAGTTGGATCGCCGTCGCGCCGCCGCGCAAAGCTGCCGCGACGAGGCCAATGGGCGAGCGCCCCCGTGCCGCCCGCGCATCGGTCAGCACGTACAGTCGGAGTCGATTCGCGAGCTCGCTGGCATCCATCCTCAACGCTACCTTTCTTTATTTGCGAGGAAGCCCTCACCCCGGCCCTTGGGGAGAGCTGGGAGAGGGAGGATCTCGATCACCGCGGGAAATACGCGCACCTGCTCCACGCGGTCGTATAACTCAGGGGAAACTCCAGGAATTCAATGCGCCTGCTGGGGAGATTCGGCCGGCGCCCGGTTCGCGACGGGGCATCCCTTCGCTGGTATTACCCAGATCAGGTCGCACGGTCGGTGACGACTGGCCGGTCACCCTCTCAGCCTGGCTTTCCCAAGCTCCCGTTAGTCTATTCGCTTATGTTCTTAGCGTAGCACTCGCCCGACAAGGTGTCAACGAACTTCAAGCAGTAATTCTATTCAACTAACCCGGTCCGGTCGATGCTCTCGACGAAGAAGCGCTGCGTGAAAACGTAGACGACCAGCATGGGAAGGACGCTCAGAAAGGTTGCCGCCATGGAAAGTGCTTCGTTGAAGTACTCGTTCGCCTCCCCTCCCGTTTCGGTATTGAGCGAGGCGAACAAGACCGAAAGGCGCATCGGCAGCGTATAGGTGTTTTGGGTAAAGAGAAACATCGTCGGCTCGAAAAAGTCATTCCAGTGCCAGACGAGAGAAAAGAGCAAAACGACAAGAATCGCCGGGGTGGCGAGGGGAAGCATGATCTGCCAGTAGACCCGAAACGGACTTGCCCCGTCAATGCTCGCCGCGTCCTCCAGCTCCCACGGTAAGTTTTTGAAGAATTGCCGAAAGACTAGAATGAAAAGCGCCCCTTTCAGGCCGTGGCCAAAGAACGAAGGGACAACGAATGGAGCATACGTGTTGATCCAACCAAGCTGCTTATAGAGGATGAATAGCGGCACGATGATCGTCTCGGGTGGAATCAGAAAGGTGAACAGGACAAAGAAAAACAACAGGTCGCGTCCGGGGAAGCGCAAGCGCGCCAGGCCATACGCGACGAACGAGCAGGTGATGACCTGCCCGATCGCCGCCGGCACGGCAATCGAGAGGCTATTCTTCAACGCTGGAAAGTAGTTCAGACTTTCGAAGGACAGGACGTAATTTTGCCAGTACAGGGCGTGCGGCACCCAATAGACAGTGATGTCCGCAAGATCTTCGGGTGATTTGAACGACGTTGTGACCATATAGATGATTGGGAAAAGGAAGACGAACGCCACGTCACAAAGGACCAGATACGTCAAGGCCCGTCCGAGCCAGTGAAGAGCACGTCGCTGAATGACCTGAGGGTCCGACCAGCCTCGCACGACCCCGGCTAATCGCCGTTGGGCTAACATCATTAGGATCTTTCGCCCGCGTAGTAGACGAAGCGGGTAGACCAGATCAATACCAAGGTCAGAATGGCGAAGATCGCCACGAAGTATACCCACCCTAGCGCTGCCCCATAGCCAAGACGCACGCCGCGAATCAACGCGACCTGCTGAATGTAGGTGACAACACGGTTAAAGGGGTCAGTGAATGAATCGACGATCGTGTAGATGATGTTGACCAAAATGATCGGCGAGATCAAGGGCAGGGTCACCTTCCAGAAGATGCCCCAATCGGATCCTCCATCGACCCGGGCTGCCTCGTAGAGCGATGGCGGCACACTTTGGAGACCGGCGATGAAGATGACGATTTGCACTCCAGACCCCCAGAGCACGAAGCTGATCCGGTTGATCAGGTCAAAAAGTGGGAGCAACGCCCCTTCCCCCAGATAGTTACTGAGCAACGCCCGCAGATCCGACACATCGCTGACGATCGCCAAGCGACCGACTTCCTGGCTGAAAAGCTGCCGGATGACGTAGGCCGACCCGACCACGACCGGCATAAAAAAGAGCACACGGAAAACCTGACTGCCTCGGATTGGTTGGGTCACGAGCAGCGCAATACTCAGCGAAAAGACAATCGTAATTGGCATATCGACGAACAGATCGCCGAGTGTTTGACCAAAGGCCGGCAAGAAGTTCACGTCGACGAAGAATGCTTGCCGATAGTTGTCCAAGCCGACGTACTCTGTCCCGAGGTTCGTGAGTTCCTTGATTTCGCGAAAGCTAATCCAGAAGGAAAAGAAGAGGGGCCACGCCAGAAAGACGAGGAAGCCGACGAACCACGGTGCCAGGAAGAGATACCCGTACAAGGCACGCCGGGTCTGCAATGAAAGGCCCGGGGCCGCGAAAGCCCGACGAGATACGCGCGGTCCGCTACGTTCTACCATCCTAGCATTGCTCCTGTCAAAGCCGTCTTACCGCCATCGCCGCTTTGCACGTTGTCTGCCGTACCGGTGACGACCTGAGTGGGATCGGCCCCCGATTGAATTTCGTAGCCGAGGGCGGGAACACTCGTCGTTCCATCGTCAAAGGATTGATCGCCATAGTTCACGACCACGCGTGTTCCATCTTGGTAGACCGTCACATAGACCTGAGGAGCCAGAGCGTGATGATCAACCATCTGCTCGGTCCAAGTGGAACCAAGTGGTCCTTTCGCCAATCGGTATTCCTGGACAACGCGGTCGAGCCAGTTTGAGTAGGTCGAGCTATAGAGCTGATTATAGCGAGTCTGTCCGAGCCCGGACGGTGGAGCGTAGGTGAGCTCGAACGTCGGGACCGCCCCGTATTCGAGCTGGCGGAGGAAGTCGTGCTCCACGTCACCGCGTAAGTTACCCGGGGTGCTCGTGTAGGTCGCGAGCCCGTGGACCACCAGAGGGAACAGGGGAATGTCATCTTCAAAGAAGAGATAGTTCGATCGCTCCACTGGGAAGTCAGTCAGGTAGCCCGCCGAGCCCAGAAAATAGTCATTTGTCCCCCCCACTCCCACCCATCCGACCTGGCCTTTGATAAACGAGAGGATCCCTTGCCAGGCCTTGACGAACTGATCGCGAGTCAAGGGGTCTGCTTGATTGTAATCAGAGACCGCCACGTTGCCAACGTCCGGTATCAGAACTCCTTTGACACCCCAGCGTGCCAGCAACGGTACGTCGGATCGGATGAAATGATCACGGGCGAATAGCGTATTGAGAAGATAGATCCGCTTCGAGGGATCCACCATAGGTAAGCGATTTGCGCCACGCACGACATCGGTGCGAGTCGAAAAGCCACTGTTGCCATCAATTGCTTCGAGTGACTGATATTGCAAGATCAAACGGTCTCCATTGCTTGCACAGTACACCGCGAGACGCTCTAAGCCAGCGATGCCCCCGAGTCGATCATCCGGTGGCAGATGATTTGGCCAACGCCCAGCGTATCCCCCTTGGTCCCAACCAACGAGGGTCACGTCGATGTGGTCGACTCCCCGTTGACGCAAATCCTGAAGAATTTGGATTACCTGATCGAAGGTCGTCAGTTGCACGAAGTCCGGAAATGGGAAAGTCGGCTTTTCGATCCCCATGAAGAACTGGAGATTGAGCGGATTTGGTGCCTCGGTGAGTGGACGTACCCCCCGATCTTCTTGAAGATACTGGCGATACGCTTTGGCTATGCCAACGTAAGAAGCATCCGCTCCTGCCAGGAACTCGTAATGGACTTGTCGATCGGTCTCGACTGGCTCGGTTTCGATCCGAGAGACAAGCAAGTTCCTCCGTCGTGGGAACAGCGACGATCGCCTCACGACGAACTGGGTAGCGATCCGATTCCACACGCCAGGACCGTCGGAAAGTGCCGCGCTGATCTGCGCACTACTCGCGCCTTGCGTCACGATCGCCACGAAACCAGTCGAGTCGGCCACCTCACCATACATCGGCATGTTCGCCTGGTCAATGTAAGTTCGATCCTGTCCAAAGTCGTAAACGACCGGACCGTAAATCTCACCTTCGTAGCGTAGGCGATATTCAGGTTGCTGAGGATGGAAGCGGACCCGGGCGCCCGGACCATCCGGTACGACGAAATAGCCCGACGTAGCGCCGACCGTCGCCCCAAAATAGGGCAAGGGCTCGATGTGAACAAAGGTGTAAGCACCGCTTTCGACGATCCCATCCTGGGGGATCGTGACGTTGAGATAGTCGTCACCAAGCTGGTAGATCAAACGGAATTGTAGGCCCAGATCGACCAGTTCGTAGGTGATCGAGACGCCCGACGATACCGGGCTGACCGTGATCTTCGGCTTACCGCTGATCGAGTCAAGGTAAACTGGCTGCTCACGTCGCGCGTCGGCGTAGTCGATGAAGAAGACCGCATTGACCTGTGAACTCGCTTTCGTTTGCCTGTCTGCCGACGTCGGGAGCGGATTACTGGTCCATAGCTTGTTATTTCGCTTGTCCAGGACGACGATTTGAGAAGTTGACGGATCAACGTAGAGCTGGAGCGCGGCGCTCTCGGCCATCAGCACATACGACGGAGGTATCGTCGGTCCCGCTGCGGCAACGGGTGTCCACGTCCATAAGGCGAGGATGACCGCCAATACCAGCAGGATCGTTCTCACTGGGATCCGATTATCCCGTGGTGAGCTCATAGATGACCTCCGCGACGAATCGGTAGATCTGGCTCGTGATGAGGTAGATCATGATGCCAAATCCAAAGAGTGCCAACATGCCAAACGCGCTCACCACGATCGTGCGCAAGGACTTGCCATACTCGAAGTCGTGAACCACGCGGACCTGCAACCAGAATAGTCCCCCGCACCAGAGATAGATCACACTCAGCAGAAAATCGACGAGGCCACGCTCCTCACGTGTGAGCACGTGAGTCAGCAAGGCCACCGGAATCGTGAACAGGATGTAGGGCACCAGGCAATAGGCGCTGCTACGCAAAGTCGCCGTGAACGACGCCTCGCCTTCGAGGATTACCCCGACCCCGTAACTGACGACCACCCAAGCAAGAAAAGGAGCGATGATCCGAACCATCTCGACCAGCACGCTGATTTGGTCCGGGTCGACTTCGCGCAGGTAGTAGTAGGTCACAAGGTTATACGGTGACAGATAACTGAAGATACTCGTGAATTGCGGGCTCTCCAGCATATGGAAAGCTAGCAGCCATAGGCTAGCGATCCGCACGATACACGCGAGCAGCACTAGGACGAGCACCGCCCAGAGCGAGCCGCGTTCTCGCAGCTCCCAAAGCGTATCCTGGGGCTCGCGGAGAATCCCGTACACTGATCGGAGAGTTGGCCAGCGCTCGCCATCTAGCCATTTCAGCGAGGTGAGACGCCGCTTTAGCCGACGCACCGGGCCACCAGCCATGGTGATCAGCAGCAAAACGACCAACAGACCAATCATCAGTGAGCCAAAGTTGGCACGCAGCCATTCGTACCGGTACTCACCAAATGCGTCGGAATAGCCAGCCCGATCATAGGCAAACTGATACTCGGCCATGGCTCGCTGGTAATGCCCCTGGACCGACTCGGCGTCGGCGATCCCGACGTAGGCTGGTTCGTACTGAGCATCGTACTTGAGCACCTGACGCCAGAGATTAGCTGCCTCGGTGTATCTGCCGTCGTTGTAAAGCTGGCTTGCCTGGTGGATGAGCTGAGTGAAACGGGTCGGCCGTAAGCGATAGACTACGTTGCGGCTCCCGTCTAATATGTAAAGGTCACCTTGAGGATCGACCGAAATACTGGAGGGGAAATCGAACTCGGCGGGACCGTGACCGTGGCCACCAAAGACCGAGAGCAAATGCCGCGCCTGATCGTACTGATAGATCTTCCCGGAGGTTCGATCAATCGCCGTGACGACACCGAATTGGTCGACCGCGACACTCGTGAAACTCGGATCCATCACCCGATTGTTCACCACGGAACGTTCACCGAAGACCTGGTGCTGCGTGAGCGACGGCCGAAAGACGTTGATGCCAACCGGATTCAGCTTCTGGATCTGATCACGGGGGACCGAGGCGACCGTCGTATAAATGAAGTCGTCTGGGCCCAGGAACATGCTCGAATGGGGAACCGGCTCAGGCGTCAGTAACTGTTCCTTCTGCTCTCTCGTCGCGAACAGGCTGACCAAGAATTCACGCAGGTCGAATTGCAACCGGGTTGCTCCGAAATAGCCCCGAAAATTGCCGTCGGCATCCAGCACCATGATTCCAGATGTTGAGCCATTCTCGAGCACGTAGAGGTAGTTCCGTCGGTCGACGATGATCTGGGCCGGTTGGAAGTTCCTCTCGAGGGTTAGGCCGGGTGACTGCGGCTTGTGAATCTCTCGCAGTAGGCGACCGTCCGGGTTGGTCTCGACAATCCTCTGGTTACCAGTATCGGCAATGTAGACATCGTCGCTCGCCGTGACGAAGACTCCTTTCGGCCCGCGCAATCCCAGCGTCTGACCGAAGATCTTAGCCAAACGGCCACGTTGATCAAACTTCAAAACTCGGTCGCGACCGGTATCCGCGACGAACAGGTTTCCATGCTGGTCAACGAAGATCTGGCTTGGATCTTTGAAGGCTCCGGCTTCCGTCGACAGACCATTGATCTCGAGATCTGGCGCGTATGGCTCCGGAATCGGGACGGTGAAGCCGCGTGCGTCAATCGTGTATGATGTCAGCACTCCTTCGGCGCCGACCGCGCCCGCCAACAACGCTAGTCCTAGCCCCAATGTCACCGCGAGCAGCCAGTAACACCTTCGCCCACCGTGCTTCATCCTTTGATCCCTGAGTGCGCCATCGTCTCCATCACCCGACGACGAAACAAGGCAAAGACGATGATCGGCGGCAAAGTCGTCACGAGGGTTGCCGCGGCCGCCGCCCCTTGGCGTGCGATTGTCTCGCCACCAATCGTTCGCACCGCGAGCGGCAAAGTACGCATTGCCTCGCTCCGGGTAAAAATGAGTGGGCCGAAGAACTCGTTCCAGGTCGCGATGAAGGTGATGATCGTCAAAGTTGCCCAGGCTGGTCGGGCGAGGGGCATGATGATCTGCCAGAAGATGCGCGCCTCACTAGCGCCGTCGATACGCGCAGCTTCGAGAATCTCATCCGGCAACTGCTCGATGAACTGTTTCATTAAGAACAGCGCGTAGGCACTGGCAACTTGTGGTAGAATCAGCGCCCAGTAGGTGTCGATCATGCCAAGCGCGTCGACGATGATGTAGCGTGGAATCTGGGTTACCTCCGGCGCGAACATGAGCGCTGCGATGATGGTCGTGAAAATGAATTGACGTCCCGGCAAGGACTTGTCCTTGGCGAGCGGATAAGCCGCCATGCTGGCCAAGACGACGATCAGAGTCACTGCGATAATCGCGACGAAGGTGCTGTTGAAAATGTAGCGAGAGAATGGAACCGCCAGTGCCGAGGTCGCAACGATCAGCGAGCTGAAGTTGTCGAGGGTTGGGTGCTGCACGAAAAAACGCGGTGGCCAAAGAAAGAGCTCGTCGAGGGGCTTAAACGCGGTCGAAACCATGTACACGAGAGGCAAGAGCATGAAGGCGGCTAGCGCGGTCAAGATCAAGCTAAGCAACACGCTACCGAAGGAGATCTGCTGCCTCTTGCTTCGCGATCGCGCACGCACCGTTGCTGTTGCCACTAGCGATCACCTAACAGGACCATGGCGACCCGTCCACAGAGGAAAGTAAACGCGAAGAGCACCACGGCAATCGCCGCGGCATAGCCCATTTCGAAGCGAATGAACGCATAATCATAGAGGTGAGCGACAATCGTATGCCCGGCGTAAAGCGGACTCGGCAAACCGGCGAGCTGGATCGCCACCTGAAAGACGCTAAACGAGCTGACGATCGCCATCACCGCGCCGAAAAGCAACTGGGGGCGCATCATCGGTAGAGTAATGTACCAGATTTCCTGTCGTGCGCTGCCGACCCCATCCATCTTGCCAGCCTCGTACAGCTCACGCGGCACCGTTTGCAAACCTGCCAGGAAGACCAAGAAGTTCGTTCCCATGCTCATCCAGAGCGATACGAATTCGATGACCGGCAAGATTGTCTCTTTACTGAGCAGCCACGGATACGGTTCGGAAAAGATGCCCATCCCCATGAGCAGGTTATTCAAAAGTCCGTAGCGATCATTCGAAAAGATGTACCGCCAGATCACCGCCATCGCGATGGCGCTGGTAATCGACGGCGTGTAAAAGGCAAGAGTAAACGGCGTCTTGAAGCGCAACTGGTTGATCAGCCAAGCCAGCATGAACGAGATGGCATAGCTCAATGGACCAGTGATCAGTGCGAAATTCACCGTGTTCGACACCGCGATCATGAAGACGTCGTCGTCGAGAAACAACAAGCGATAATTCGACACGCCAATCCAACGCGGTGACTGTAGCATGTTGTAATACGTTCCGCTCAGGTAGACCGCCGCGATGACCGGAGCGATGATGAAGACGATAAATAGTATCATATACGGAGTGAGGAAAAGATAGGAAATCAGATGCCGACGCATCGCCCGACTCACCAGCTTCCGCTGGCGCGGCATCGCGACCGCTTGCACCTGGCCAGTCGCGCTATTCACCTGCCCTCTCAATTGCTCGCACGAATTCCGAACTCTTCTTGTTTCGCCCGTAATTCGCGGTCGATGTCACGAACCGCCAGATCCAGGGCTTCGCGCGGATTCTCTCCATCGAGGACGACTCGGTTCCAAGCGTTGACGATGTGGCGACCGGTGAAGTAACCCCCCGGAACCACTGGTGCTTCTTGGAACCATTGCCATTGCTCTTGAATCGCCTTGATGTCCTGCTGTGGCCACGGTAAGCGATTCAGTGCTTCGACATTGGCGGTGTTCCAGCGGGCCTCGACCCCCAGCAATGCTTCGAGCTCATTGCCAAAGCGCACCTGAGTATCCGCGCTCATCCACCACTTCATAAACTCCCAGGCTTGCTGCTTCAGCTTCGTCGACTTGAACATGACCACCGCGCTTCCTTGACCGCCAGTCGCCCGATCGATCTGCCCGTTCGGCAAGCGATGGCCCGGCATCGGCGCCATGGCCCAGCGGCCGGCTAGCTCCGGCGCAGCGGTCGACAGCAGCACGTAGGTCCAATAATTGGCGACCCCGATTGGCATCTCGCCGGTCCGCATGCGGTTGAAGAAGTTCGCCTGAAGTGGAATCTTGTAATTCGTATATAGCCCGGTCCATTCCTTAAATGCAGCCAGCGCTTGGGGGGTATTCAGTGCCGATCTGAGGCCATCCGGGGTATAATAGGATCCGCCATCTTGAAAAAGAAAGGGCGTGAAACCACCCGGGTTCGCCTCGTCCACGCCGGGCCGCCCCTGGCCAACCGGCGGGAAGTAAAAGTCCATGCCATTCTGCTGAAGAATCCAGATCATGTCGTAAACATCTTGCCAGGTCTGGGGAGGCTTCAGATGAAGCGCGTTGAGGATGTCGGTCCGATAGAACAGCATCATGAAATCTTGAGTCTCGGGCAGCGCGTAAACTTTTCCCTGGTACTCGAATGGGATAATCGCCCCCGGTCGAAACCACCCAGCAACCTCTGGGTAATCCGGGAACTGCGATATGTCGACAATGCTGCCACGCATCGCAAACTCGACCGGCAGGTTCGGCTCGACGCCCGTCGCCACGTCCGGAGCCTGCCCCGAGCTCGCGGCAAGCAAGAGCACGTTGAGCCCGCCCGCGTCGAGCTGACCAGGGGGGAAAACCTGCAGATTCACCTTGATACCAGTCCGCGGGGTGAAGTCCTCTTCGATCATATCCTTCATGATCTCACCCCACTCCCGACCGCGACCGACCCAGACCGTCAGGACCGGTCCTGACCCCGTGCCTGTACCATACGTCGTCCCGACGCTATCATAATTCGCCTTGAAGGAGGCAAGAAAATTCTGAAAAGCGGCGACGCCACGTTCGAAGAGGTTCGCGGTTGCGCGAGGGGGAACAGCGTCCGGTGCGGCTAGCCAAATATAGTCTAGGGCGAGGGGTGCATCAGTGAGATTCAGAGACCAGTTGCCGAGCGTTGTCTCACTGGCATCGAAATCGTTCAATCTACCCGGCATGCTGTCCGGATCCCGAGCGAGCGACCGGAGCTCCTCAGCAACCTGGCGGAGGCTATTTGCCGCGTTTGGCCAATAACCAGCAAGCTGAGCGAGCGTCTGGCTTTGTTGGTCCAGATCGTCGGCCATTTTCTGCAATCGCGGCACGAGGTCGGGGATTTGGGTCGTCAGATCCCATACACGATTCGGATCGGGCTGAGGACCAGTAATCAGCATTACTTGACGAAGAAGATCAGCCATTGCCTGCTGCGCGTCGTCGACCGACCAAATGACGTCACGGAGCTCTCCCAGTACCGGCGTGAGCCGAATCGTGTGCTGTCCCTTCGTCAGGTAAAGTAAGTAGGGCTGACCATTGGCTTGGTGCGGACGGAAGAACTGCCATTGCGAATCGTAAGGAAACCAGACTTCCCAGAACTCGCGGAATGGAACCCTTCCGTCGATGGCGATCGTCCGAGCGACCGGCAATGCCGTCGTGCTTCCTTGAAGCTCCCGAAAACCCAATTGGTAAAGTCCATCCGCGGGCACATTGATCGTCCATTCGACCCATTCTCCGCCGTGACGCCAGCGAAACCCGCCAAGCTGATTCAAAATTCGCTTACCATTCGCCGGTGGCTCAGTCAGTGGATCGTACGAAACCTCGGAACGGATAGTCGGATCCGCTTTCGCCGTCGGCCGTTCTGCCTGGAGATTGATGATCGTGCCATTCGGCGCAGGCCAGTAACCACGCTGCTTATACTCGGTGAGAACGTTCTGATAGGTCGGGGGATCGACTGGTGAGACCAGAGCCAGCGAGCCGATCGCGATCGGCTCGCGGATCGTCAGCAGACGAATGCGCTGCGGGCCGGGGGTGAAGTAAAACTCAAAGGGCTGGGAGTACCAGCCATCCCCATCATTCAGGTCTACCGTTTGCCAGGTGGGCACTTCGACTTGGGGGGCCCGCACGTCGTTCCCATCGGCGTCAGGAATCGGCGGGTGCGCATCTTTCCAGACCCGGTAGAGATCGAGGCGTTTCGCCTCTTCGAAGGGATAGCGACCGTTGATCTGCAGACCGCGTTGGATCGACGCTCCTTTGCCTGGGACTTGCTGATAGGTCAGCTCGAGACTATAGAGGCCGGCTTTGGGAACGCTGAACGTCCATTCGACCCATGGAACATTTTCCGACCATAGTAAGGTCGAACCGGGTCGCCCTTGGAAATCCTTCACCACTTGGAGCTGACCGTCCGGCGCCCGTGATGTGTACTCACCGCCCGCCACGCGGATCCGAACGCCTTGAACCGGCTGGTATCCGGCGGTCTGATACTGCGCCGCGACTGCTTCATAGCGAGGCTCATCGCCGGTTGTCAGATCGGCATGCGACAAGCTCAATGGCATCGCCAATGGCCTCGCAGCCGACCGCGCAAAGACCGGTCCTGGAATAGCAATGACGAAGCAAAGAACGGTGAGCAAAGCTCGAGAAATCACGGAGCGGGGCGAACCGAGGAGTAAGCAGATGACGGAGGAACAACTCTGTCTGCCCTTGGGATTCATCAGCATGTGTCAGTAGCCTCGGCATGCGCCCACTGGACCGTCCAATGAGCAAACAGTCAGGGACGGGAAGAAAACCCAGGCCATTATACCCAATGATGACAGGAAGTCAAATAATCGCACGAACTAAGGGATGGCTACCTGCAACGCTGCGATTGTTACACTGTCCGCAGAATGATCGGCAAGAGGTAGCCGCGCGCCGGTCACCGAATCATAGAAGCCGACGACCAGATGATACGTGCCCGGCGGCGCTTTCGGCGCAACCGCGATCGCATAGTGATCAGTCAATACTTCACCGGGTAGCCAGCCGTTCGTCGGTGCGTCGCCGGCCAAGGGAATCGCATCCTGCTGCCCGTAGATCTGGCCATCCGGACCGACCAAATGGGTGAAAACCTTGTAGCTGGTAGTCATGCCTTGGAGGTCTTTCCAATAGAGGTTGAGCTGGATCGTCTGGCCTGGTGCGATCGTTCGGTCCGGAGCTGGCTGGAGCCCGAAGCCAAGGAGCGCGATCGATCCGCCAAAATTCGCCTGCTTATCTATGGGAATGGCCGGCGCGCTGTAAGTCCGCTCGCGCGCCATGACGCTTAACCGGGGAAAGGTCGAGACAACGGTTGGCGACAGCCCACTCGCCTGGAAGCTGAGCGTAAGCGCGAGGGATCCGGTCACCGCGGTGACCGGAATCGGCACGTCGACGTACGTCGCGATGGTCCGTCCCGCTTGCCACCGACTGGTCGGAAACGCATTCCCCAGGACCAACTGCTTATCCTCGACGACCGTTCCATTATCCGACGCCAAGCGCGCCCGGACCATCACGTTATCTTTCAAAGCTGCCTCAACCCGCCAGTATAGACGCATCGCGGCCACGTCGCCCGGACGATAGGTCCGGTTCTCCCAATCGTAGCCGACTAGCGTCAGTCCGCCGAGGTGAGCGGAGAGCGGATGCTCAGGCTTCGGCGCCCCCAATGCTGGCAGAGGTGTGCTGTCTAGCACGTCGACCGTACGTAGCGGCAAAACTGTCGACGGCAGGATTGTGTGATCATGCTTCCACTGGCATGCCGCTCCGGTCATCTTGTCGTAGACGACGACTACTGCCGTATATTCTCCGGGCGGCAGGAAGCTAGGAATGAGCATGCCGTAACGATCGACTTGGTCTTGGTTAGGTTGCCAGGTATTGGTCGAAGAAAATCCATCGTCTGGTTCGGAATCTCGCTGCAAAACGGTGTGCCCGGCACTGTCAAGCAGCCGCCAGGAGACGACGTAATCGGTATTAAGCTTAGCCAGCGCGCGCCAGCGCAAGGCCAATGGAACAACCTCACCGGCTCGCACCGCCCCGGGTTGACTGGTAACGTCTTGCAAAAGCAACTGACCATTGCAGGTTGCCTGAATCGACTTCACCAGCGGTGCTCCAGTTGATGCCCTGATGTAATAGACGACTCGGTTGCTGATGATTGGTTCATAGAAGGCTTGATAATAGTGTCGTGCCAGGTAGTTTTCGACACGCTGTCCCGCGTCGACTTCGTTTCGACCATAGTCAAGCAGCCAGATGCCAGGGTGGTCCTGCATGATCTCATCGATTTTGGCCGGCGTCCGCTGCCAGCCATCTTGTCCCGGTAAAGGCAAGACGTAGCCAGGCAACGGACGAGCGGCGCGCACCGAATCGTAGTACCAGAACTGGGTTTGCTGACTCCAGCCATCGAGGATAATCCCGTCGCCTGGACGAGCGTGGGCCAGGACGTAGTTGATCGCTTTAGCGAGTTCGGCTTTGTCGTAACGTGGATCGAAATAGTAGTTCCGCAGTGACACCAATTGCCCAAGAACCAAAAGGCCAAGGGCAATTACCCCGACTGGCCACGCCTTCCTCAGGAGACCTGCAACACCGAGGCCAAGTAGAAGAAAAAAGCCCGGCGCACTGACCATAAAGTAGCGATCGTCGAACATCGAACGAAAGAGTGAGATGATCGCGCCAATCGTCAAAGGCAGGAGCAGATAGCCGAGGACAAAACCCCCTCGAAACCAAGAGGGAAAACGACTTTTAGTAAGTAAGGCCACTACGATACCGATGATGATGACCACCAGAAATCCAGCCGACCACTGGAGCGCTTCGGACCGCGGCAGCGACGTGCCAAAGCTGTAGACAGCGAGGCTGTCTTTTACGACCGCCAGTTCATCGACGCTGTCCGGAGCCGCCCGAATATATGACGTCGTAATCTTGGCCGCGTACGCCAACCAGGGCAGAAAGCATGCTCCAACGACGGCTTGTGCCCCGAGCCAGCGACGCCAGTTCAGGGGAGTCGAGGAAAGCCCGAGGAGCGCGGCGATGAACAAAACGTTAATAAAGACAGTCAAGAACATGGCATAATAATGGGTAAACAGGCACAGCACGACGAAGAGAACATAGCCGACGAGATCTCGAATCCTCCCATAGCGGATGGCGCGGAGGGCAAAGTACACCGCTGCCGCGCCGAAGCAGGCGACTGGAGCGTACATCCTCGCCTCTTGGGCATACCAGACCTGGTAGGGGTTGACCGCGAAAAGGAAGGCTGCGATCAGCCCGGCTATTCGCCACTGGAACTGATCGGCAATTTTCAAAAGAAAAACGATCGTCAGGACGTTAAGGAAAACGGTCGGAATACGCAGGGCGAATTCGCTGACCCCCAAGACCGGATACCAGAGCCAGAGGAGCGAATAGTAAAGAGGAGGATGCGGCTCATTCGTCGTGACAAGCTGGATGATGCCCCCCAGCCCTTGGTAGGCCGCGTGGATCGCGAACGCCTCGTCATATTCGAGGCCCATCGCTCCCAGATGATACATGCGTAAAGCAAAGGCAAATGCGACGATCACGAGACGGGCAATCTGAATGCCTAGCTCGCCTTTACCCGTCTTAATCCGTTCCTCAGGTGTGACCAGTTGAATCGCAACCAGCTTCTTTCCCTCTCTGTTAAACTGCCTTTTCCCCTGAGAGAGAGATAGGGTGAGGGCTGCCTGCCGATTTCATCTGCAATGGT
This sequence comes from Chloroflexota bacterium, assembly GCA_021324795.1. Lineage (GTDB taxonomy): Bacteria > Chloroflexota > UBA6077 > FW602-bin22 > CADDYW01 > JAJPIK01. The sequence goes on along the minus strand of JAJPIK010000112.1, from coordinate 3,689 downwards.
GGCCCATTAAGCCATGCGAGCTGGGCCATGTACATGTATAACTCCTCGGTCAGTCTACCGGGATGAGGATACCATCTCCACCAGCGGCGGTAAATCGCCCACCCGCGCTCGGTTACCTTGACGACCATGGGCAACAGATGCGATACTTTCGGCGCCTCGCTGCGCTTCGTACGATGGGCCAACGGCATCGAGGTGTGCTTTCCAGTGGCCCACCTGTTCGAGGAGAGCTTGGATCACAGCAAGTCACCCGTGTCAACGCACGCGATGGACGTAGCCGCACCACCCCCGTATCTCCGCCGCAACTTTATCTTCCTGGTCCTCGACGCGGCGCTCTTCAGCTTTGCCATCTCGTTTGTCGACTGGACCAGCGTGCTTCCCTCCCTCCTTGGACACGTGACACAACAGCCAGTCTTGCTCGGTCTCATTGGCTCTGTCCAAACCGGCTGCTGGCTGCTGCCCCAGCTCTTCTCGGCTCGGATCGTCGCCGGCCGCAAACACAAACTCCCGATGGTCGTCTTCGGTACCGCGATCAGCCGGCTGGGCTGGTCGATTCTGCTGACCGCGCTGATCTTTTACGATCGCCTTTCACCGGTCGTGATCATGATCACGTGCTATCTCGCACTGGGCATTTTTACGTCGATGGATGGCGTGTCTGCCCTCGGCTGGTACGACCTGATCGCCCGAACGATCCCAGCGAGTTTACGAGGCCGCTTGCTGGGCTCAATGACCCTCTGCGGAGGATTATTGGCGAGCATCGGCGGCTATTTGGTCCAGCGCATCATTGGCAATCCAAGGCTGCCGTATCCGGCTGACTATCGGCTGATGGTCAGTCTTACTTTGCTGCTCCTCACCGTCGGCATCATTCCCTTGATGCTTGTAAAAGAGATCGCCGAGGAAGACCCCAAACCCCCCGAGCCCCTCGGCCGCTTTGTTCGGCAGCTACCGGGACTCCTACGTGATCGTCAGAGTTTTCGTCGCCTGGTCGCGGTGCAGATCTTGATTGGTACGTCCAGCTTCGCAGTGCCATTCTACACCCCCTACGCTGTGCTTTCCCTCCACTTGCCCGAAGCAATCGTCGGCACCTTCGTCATCGGCGTCACGGTTGGCCAGATGATCGGCGGCGGTACCTGGGGATATCTTGGCGACCTTGGCCACAAACGTACTGCCATCCGCCTTATCGCTTGTTGTGCCTTCCTGGCCCCAGCGATCCCGGCCAGTCTCCGATTCGTACCGTTTCCCCTCCCAACTTTCGTTGCGATCGGGGCAATCGCCTGCTCTTATTTCTTCATCGGCTGTTCGGTTCGTGCGAGCTGGGTTGCCTATACGAACTACGTCATCGAAATTGCCAATCCGCGCGAGCGCCCGGTCTTGATTGGTCTGATGAACACCTTGAGCGGGATCCTGGCGATTCTCGCCCCCCTTGGGGGATTACTTGCCAGCACCTTTGGTTACAGTGCAACCTTCGCCGTGGCTGCCCTCCCGGCCACCCTCGGCCTTGTCCTCAGCTTCCGCCTCGCGGTTCCGGAGACTGTTGCGAGTCACGGTTAACTATGCGCGTGAGGTCTTGTATTGGTAAATCGCGGCGAGCTGGAGCGGGTTTGGCGCCACACTTGGGCGGCGGGAACGGATGTGCTCGAGTGCGGCCATTGGACCAAGACCTTCGGCCATCAGAACGGCCGCAGTGAGCATGACACTACGGCCGATCCCGTATTGGCAATGGATCAGCACCTTCCGTCCGGCGGCGCGTTCGCCGGTCACCCAAGCGCTGCCCTGATGCATCTGCTCCTGGGTCAGTGGCTCACAGTCCGGCATTGGCAGGTACAGGAAGCGGATGCCGGCCGTGGCCAGCAGATCTGGATCATCCGACTCCTCGGCGCGCAAATCGACGACACTATCGATACCCATCGTGCGCAGCCGGGGGATATTGCGGGGATCGATCCGTCCGCCGAGCGCCAGATCCGGCCTTACCCAGGAAACGTCCAGACGGGGGAATGGTGGGCATTCAGGCGCGAGCGGCGCTAACTGGAGAAGTTCATCAAGCCGAACGATCAGGTAGTCCGTCGCGGCTGGACAGCCGACGCGAGCGTAGGAATACTCCTGATCGATCCGCACGGTCGTCATCCCAAGTGCCTTGGCACCATTGAGCTCGTCGCTGGCCCCGTCGCCCACGTACAAGCAATCCCCAGGTTCGACGCCGAGCCGATCGATCGCCGCGTGGTAAATCTCTGCCGCCGGCTTGGCGTACCCAACTTCATGAGACAAGGCAATCGCATCGAAGAATTGCGACAGCCCCAATCGTTCGACGAGCGGCCGCCCCATCAGACCGGTGCAATCCGACACCAGACCAATCGGCACGCCTTGCGCTCGGAGTGTAGTAAGCGTCGGAACGGTTGCCGGATACGGCTTGACCGCCGGCCAACGCACCTCTCGCTCGATCGTTGCTAGTCGCTCGACTAAGCTGTCGTCGTCGGCACGCCCCAGATCGCGAAGAATCACCCGCGCCCGGTCCTCGGCGGTCGCGAGCCGACCAGTCATCGCCGCCTCAACTGAACGGTCACGTACTCGGGCGAGCACATCACGGGAGATCCCGATCGCTTCAGCCAGCAAGGGAAAGCAAAGATCTTCAAACGGTGGTTCGCCAATCAGTGTACCGTAAAGATCAAAGATCACCGCCCGGATTTCACGCACGTCAGCCAATTCTCGTCCTCTTCGAAGTAACACTTAACCACGTCGATCTCTACCTTCCGACTATGGTTCCCCTCCTGTCCGGCAGTGCTTCCTCGCTCCCGCGAGGCGCTCAGAATGAAATGATATGACCGGCAAGTATCGCTCTCGTAATCACGCACAGCCTAACAGCTCCGCCAACTGCTCCAATGTCCGGATTCGCCCATATTTCGGAGCAGACCGCTGGTGCCGGGCAAGCAGCAGCGAAGTCAGCCCCGCTGCCCGTGCGCCATCACGATCACAGATGGGATCATCGCCAACGTAAAGCGATTCCGTGGCTCTGGCGCCCAGCCGATTCAGGGCGTAGGCGAAGATTTCTGGCCGCGGCTTGCGGTAGCCCACCTGCGCCGAGGTCACGACCAGGTCGAACCAGGCCGCCAAACCAAGCTGATCGGCCAGCTCGGGCAGTCGCCAGGCGAAATTCGAGATGAGGCCAAGATGGAGCCCGGCCTCTCGTAGCCGAGCCAGAGTCGGTGTCACGTCCGGAAAGATTCGATAACATTCCGGGCTGACTTGGAGCTCCATCACCCGGTTCGTCGCTTCGTCTAGCTGCGAGGCCGGTACGCCCAGCTTTTCGAGAATTCTCCGCTCGATCGCCCCGATCCAATCGCAGTAGGTCATTTCTGAAGTGCTGGCTTCGACGTGCGCACAGCCTTCGAGTGGCCCCCAGACCGCCCAGATCGCCGCCTTCACCTGGGACGGGGTCACCTCCAGCCTCGCTTCACGACAGGCGATGATCTGGGGGTGCTCCCAGTTGGGCACCCCCTCGACCAACGTCCCAGCAAAGTCGAAGAAGACGAATGAAATTTCCTCTCCCCTGGGAAGAGGGCTAGAGCTTGCTCGGAAAGGAGTAAAGGGGTAAGGGCGGCCTGACAGTTTCATCGGCATCGGCTGCTACTAGGCCGTCTCTTCCACCAGGTCACGCATCTTGCGGATCAAACGCTCGATCTCGACGAAGGCCTTCG
>JAJPIK010000108.1 GCA_021324795.1 Chloroflexota bacterium | reverse complement strand
ACTCTGGATCAGAAGATCCTAGGTTCGAATCCTAGTCCGGCAGCCGAACACCCCGCCTTAATGGCGGTTTTTTTGTTTACTATTGCCGTGGTACTGAATGTAACGTCAAATACCCTAATTGCGGACGGGAAGCCCGTCGAGTGCGACCATCCACCTCTGAGCCGAGTGTTGCTCGCGGCGATGACCTAGGCTCTCTTAGCCCCGTCGAAAAGCCGACGTCGGGGTAGGGCGCGCCGGGAATCTGGCTTGCGTGCCAACGACGTGCTTGATCGTCTCCGAGGCGGAAAGGGCCCATCGCCGCAGCAACTGCCGCTCCAAGGTCACGCGATTGAGCGCCCGTCAAGCGAGGACTTCAGTGCGAACCGCCTGATTCGTATCCCAGAAGGGAGACTACGAAAGTCTGTTAACGTCGAGCATAGGCTGCCCTGCCTGGGCACGGATCGCGCTCGCGATCGCGCGTAGCGCCACCTTCGTCGAATGATCCGTCGCGACGATCAGATCCGCGTAGCGACGGGTCGCGGCAGTGTAGAGCGGATAATTAGGCATCACGTCGCGACGATACCAGGCAATCGCCGGCTCGAGACTGCCTCCATTCTCAACGACGTTGCGCTGGATGCGACGGAGCACGCGCTCCTCGTCGTTTGCTTCAAGGTAGAGCTTCAGATCAGAAACATTGCGGCAACGCTCGTCCCAGAGGGCAAAGAGACCTTCGATCAGAACTACGCCGGCTGGCCCGACCGGATGCGGTGTTTCGCCACGTTCGTATGGACGTGTCCCAGGCGCTGGTTCGACAATCGCCTGACCGGCGCACAAGCCCGTCAGCGCTTGGTGGAATGCGCTCCAGTGAATCGCGTCCGGATGGTTCGCCGTGCGGACTATCTCCCGCTTTTCGTCTGAATACTCGGCGAAATCGCGAAAGTAGCGATCTTGCATCAAGATGAACGGTTGCAGATCGCTCAGATGCGCCGCGAGTTCGCGGGCGAACGTTGACTTTCCGGAGGCGGTGCCACCGGAGATCGCCACGACGACCGGCCGTCGGCCCGAGGGAACGCTAGGAATTGATATCTGGACATCGCTCTGGAATGGCTGCATGCTGATCCTTTGTTTTCATGACTGCCTGCACCAAAGCCCCACCAGCTCGTGCGCTGCACCTCCCCCAGACAGCACACTGCTAGATAGTGTAACCATTCACACACGATGAGATCGAGAGATAAGAATCAGATCCTGCGCTCAGGCGGGGATGCGGCTTTCAATCTCGACGACGAGATAACGTCCCTCGCGCCTGACCGGAATTCGTTCGGCTTTGTAGGGGCCGTCGACGCGCTCGGTCGAGGTCGAGAAGTCAATGTCTTCCTCTTCCACGAGTTCGGCACCCGATTCGACATGAACCGGGTAGCGCCGGGTGCGCAGCCGGCGTGGGTCGCAGCGCGATTGTCCAGTCCGGATGACGAACTCCCAGCCATGCCAGGGGCAAGCGATAATCTCGCCATCGTCGTGGTATTGGATGTCGCCAGGGATTCGCGCTTCCACTGTTCCCCAGCGCTTACCTTCACACAGCGGGCCACCTTGGTGCGGGCAACGATTCCGAAGCGCGAAGAACTCACCACCAACGTTAAAGATACCAACCGAGACGCCTTCGACTTCGACGATTTTTCGTCCACCGATCGGAATTTCCTCGGCCAATCCGACAATGTGCTTCATTGCAGTCCGTACAGCTTGGGAGCATTTTCGAAGTAGCTCTTCCGCTGGAGCCCTGGTGAGATCGGCACCGGAAATGCCTCGTCGGGATCATCGGTGTCCCAGTGCGGGTAGTCGCTCGTAAACACCACGTTATCGACTGGACTGAGCTGATCGAACAGATCGCAGAAGTAGGGGAGGCGGTGTGGCTCTTCAAAGAGCTGGGGGCTGATGTAGATGTTCTCGCGAATGTACTTGGACGGCAGTTGCTTCAGATGGGGCACTCCTTCCAACAGGCTATACCCCGCGTCGAGCCGCCACCTCAGCGACGGTAGCCAGCCGAAGCCATTTTCCTCGGTCATCACTTCCTCATTGCCGAATGCTCAAAGGCTAAAAGTGAAGGGCTGAACGCCAAGATTCGGTCCGATCAAGTTGCCTGCTTGATGCTCATAGTATATTAGACTGGTCTACCGCGTCAATCCCCAGGCATCACCGGCCCCAGGCATCACCAGCCTTCCTGCGGAAATTCTTGCGTATCTCTGACATGGCTCAAACGCGCGTCGTACGTCAAATTGGCAAACTTCTTCGATGAGATTCTATTCGCCACGGGAGGCAAGGCTGAGCCATGCCGCTTTACGAATACCAATGCATGACCTGTGGTAGCCGACTAGAGCGCCGCCAACGATTCGACGAGGATCCTCTCCGCGACTGTCCGGGCTGTGGTGGTCGCCTGAATCGCCTCTTGCAGCCGGCCGGCATTATTTTCAAAGGCTCAGGCTGGTACTGCACTGACAGCCGTCCTAAATCGAGTGAGAGCACGGACAGCAGCTCGAGCAAGTCCACGTCCGACTCGAGTACCAGCCCGACGAGCAACAAAGGCGAGTCTAAGCTGGCGTCCGCGACGGCCTAGGTTCCTTCGCGATAGTAATTCTCACGCGGAGAGGGGGAGAGACGGAGTTCAGTGACCTTCTTTCCCTCCGTATCTCCCCATGAGTCGTCTCCTTACCGTGAACTCCTTGGAGTCGAAAGAGGGGGGGGAGCCTCTTCGCGTAGGAACGCCCAAGTGACCTGATTAAAGGCTTGGGGGCTTTCCAGGGAGGGACAATGACCACAGCGATCGAGCAGGACGAGACGGGCTCCCGGGATCAGGCGATGCGCTGTTTTTCCGTGCGACGGTGGAATGATCCAATCGTTCGTTCCCCAAACGACCAAAGTCGGGACCTTGAGCCCTTTGAGTTGTTCGAGACGGAGAATTTCTGGTCGCTGACCTCCCAGGTCAACTCCCATCCGCGCTACGCTCACGATTGTCCTGGTCAGATCTGGCCGCGTGACCCATTCCTGACAACTCGCTATAATCTCGGGCTCACTCCCTTGGGGACGGTAGAAGAAGTTTGGCAGTTCGCGTGAAGCCAGCCAAACATTTAAGTCGATCAGGACCGGCCCGAGTACCGGCAAGGTCACCAGGCGCCAAAAGAAACTGACTTCGCGCCCCAAACCAGCGCTACTTGAGAGAACAAGACAATCCAACCGCTCCGGATGGCGCAGTGCCGTTTCCAAGCAAACTAATCCCCCCATGGAGTTCCCGATGAAGCTAGCCCGCTCGAGCCCCAACTGATCGAGGAAGGCCATCAGCAAATCAGCAGTTTCGGCCAGGGTCGGAATTTCAATTCCTCGCTCCGACTTGCCACAGCCGGGCAGGTCGAGCGCAATGACCCGAAAATCGTGGCGAAGCGCCTCGATCGTGAAGCGCCAGTATTCAACTGACGCCCCGATGCCATGGACGAGCACGACGGCCGGACCGTCGCCAATGTCCCAATAGCGTAACCGCAGCCGACGCACGGTCACGTAGGTATCAAGAGCCTTTGGATGCAGAGGGACCTCCTGGTTTCGTTCGCCAAGCTAGCCACTACGATCGATTATAATATTATATCTAAATATATTAGATGTGCCGATTGGTCTACCGACAACACCACGCGCTCTTGCCCCCTCCTATGCACTACTCTAATCCGACAGTCGCAGTTTGTCATCTTCGCCGACGCCCGGCCGACTCACTCATCTGGCCAAGCTCGCATCCCTTGGGTCAGCTCCACCACCACGTCAGCAATCGCCGCTGCGCCCCGATAGTCGCGATTGATGTCACGGAGCGCGGTCATTCGCTCGGCGTAACGCGGGTTGTGGAGCATCGTGCGGATCGCCCGATCGATCATACCTGTGCTCACCCGACGTGCCGATAGTCGTTGGGCAGCTCCATAACTGACGAGTGAAGCGACGTTAGCAAACTGGTCGAGCTGGTAGGGCAGACCAATTGCCGGCGTGCCGACGGCGACCGCTTCGAGCATGGTCTGGTGTCCGCCATGCCAGATCAAGAGGTCAGCCGTCTTGATCGCTCGAAAGTCGTCCGGCAGGTAGTGCACTACCTGAACTTGCTCGTCAGAAAGCCGCTGAGAAACTTCGTCGGTCACCCGATGCCCGCCAGAGACCAGGCCGTGGCATTCGGCGTGGCGGATCCCCTCGGCGATCGCCCGGATCATCTCCAGGTCAAAGATCTCCCCTCCCAGCGTCGCGTAGACGAAAGGTCGGCCCTTAACACCCAACTCATCCAGTAGAACTCCGTCGGGTGGTAAGTCCGCCGGAGCTTGAGCTAGCAGTGCCCCGACCGGCACTACTTCCGAGCGATGTCCGATCAGGTCTGGCGGGACGAGAAGTGGCCAATAGATGAGCGGCGGAATGCTTGGAACAAAACTTCGATCGCCAAGAAAGGCCGAGTAGATCGGCGTCGTTAAGCGTGAGCGCACTCGCCGCCGCAGAGCAACCGAGGCGAGCCAGGTCCGCAGCATGGGCACGAAGAAACCGAGCGAGGGAACCTCGAGAATCGACGGGGCGAAGATCGAGATCGACGGCTTCCCAACAATGCTTGCCGCCACCGCGGCAGTCAGACTGTTGCTATAGACAAGAAGATCAGCGTGGGTCTGTCGTAGTGCTTCGACTACCGCCTCCATCTGGTGAGCCAGGAAACCCGGGGTACTTTCCTGCGCGAAAAGCTGATGGGCCGGCGACTGCCGTGCATTGCCAGAGATCCGGACGTCCGGGATCGCTCGAAAGGCAAAGCCGTTCCGCTCAATCATCGGCCCCACCGCTGCGCCGGCCAGGAAGACGCTCTCGTGGCCACGTCGTTGCAACTCTCTGGCTACCGCCAGGCAGCGCGCAGTGGTGCCGTAGCCGAAAGCCACCGGCATGAAAGCAGCCCGCATCTCAGGCTCTCGCCTCACGCTGCTTTGGTACGTGGCAGCGTGACCATCTCTTCGAAAATGCCCAGCCAATCGTCAATCAGTCGGGGCAGCAAGAAGTGCGCACACACCGTCTGGTGAGCACGTTGCCCGATCTCATACGCCAAGTCGCGGTCGTGAACGAGACGAACGATCCGGTCGGCGCATTCGTCGACTGTGTTTACCAGAAAACCATTCACACCGTCGGTGATCTGCGCTCGCAAGCCCGGGACGCCGCCGGCGATGACTGCATTACACTTCCACATCGCCTCGGTCGCGGCCAGGCCAAATCCCTCACGGCAGGAGAACAGCAAAATGGCGTCTGAGCCAGTTTGGAAAGCGTCGACCTCTGCCTGGCCGATCACCTTCGGGTTGGTAAATAGGTGAACCAGCGGATCATCGCCGACGCGCTGCTTCACCTTCTGGTATTCCTGCTCAGCAGTCGGATCGTCCTGGGCAACGAAAGTCCCGAGGAGCGCGAGCTGAAGGTTGGGAATCCGGCGCCGTGCCTCCCGATAGGCGTCGACCACGCCAATCGGATTCTTCCAGGGATCAAAGCGCGCGACCTGAGCCACCGCCGGCCAGGCTGGATTCATACCAACCCGAGCCATGATCCGCCGGGCCACTTGTCGACTGATTTGCTGATTCTTTCGAGCCAATGGATCGATCGCATCAGGGATGAAGCGCTGGCACTGTTCTGGAATACCGGGCAGTCGGTATGCCTCGACCTCCAAAACGACGAGACGGTACGGCTGGAGCAGCGGCTGGAAAAAGGCCAGGGCGTCGGGATTCGGCTGACTCAGATCGATGTGGCCGTGCCACATCGAACCATGGTCGGGCGCACGCCGCATGTGACCGGGGATCGCCGCCGGCTGAGGATCATCAATCAGCAGCAGATCCATTGCGATTTTCTCAACCTGCCGAGCGAGTAGCTCGCTCGTTTTCAGATAGCAATCCACCTCGCGATGGGTTAGTGTCCCCTGACCGCCTTGCAGCAAGTAGGCAAGCTTCTTGGTGACGTCGAAAAACGCCCGGTCGTTACACATGCTGTACCACTGAACGTCGAGACCAAGGCCGGTCAGAACCGGGATAATGCTTTGGAGCATCGTCGCCACACCACCGCCGCGCGGCGTTGAGTTAATCTCGATCAGACGTAAGCCTCGCAGTCGCACCGCCCGGTCGCGCACCTGATCGAATTGCTCCTCGCTCGCATAGGGGCGATAGTCGTCGAAGGACCGTGTGCCGGTCGGCACCAGCTTGAGTGGACATTCGATCGCCGCGTTCGCCATGACGCAGTCTCCTGGTAGAGTCACTTTGTCGAGTCAACCACTTTACGCACACCGCGTGCCCTTCGACTCACGTCCGTTGGCATGCACCTTGCTTCGCCCTTCTGAACTGAAGAAGGGTTCTGGGTCCTTTGTGCACGGTCTGATTCAGTCGTCACTGGGAACTCACATGAGACGCCAACGATTTCCAGAGCTAAAAGTGCCGGTGATGATTACTCTTGCCTTGATCATCCTAGGTAGCGCCAGTCTACTCTGGCTTAATCCTTTCCATGGATCGACGGCACCCGCCGGCTCAACTTTGTCGAGCGCGACCACCATCAAGATTGTGCCCCCTCTGGTCCAACAAGGAGGCCAGATACAGATCTCCGGCGCTGGCTTTTTCCCGGGCGAGCCAGTCGACCTTCAGGTATCGACGACATCCGCGACGAATTCTTCTCTGCTTGATCTCATCCATACCCAAGCTAGCTTCCAGGGAACGATCAAGGTCGCCAGTGTAATCCTGCCCGACAATCTCTATTCGGGTATTTACTCGGTTATAGGTACCGGTCAGATCAGCCGGCATCGGGCAACAAACGTACTCTACGTTCACGCCAAGCAGCCTTGGATCACGGTGAGCAGCAGCACGGTCAAGCCGGGTACCAACCTTGGCTTCATTCTCGGCGGATTCGCCCCCGGCGAGCACGTCCAGGTCTCGATCGAGCCGGCCACCAGCCTACCTAATGGGCAGTCGCAGGATCCGACCAAGCTCAGCCCGGCCACTCTTCTCGCTTCGGTCCCGACCAATCGCGTTGGCAACAGCATCTGGACCGAAGTCAAGTTACCACTTTTGAAACCGGGTGGTTACAATCTCGTCACAAAAGGCATCAGCACGGGCAAGAAGCTCACCTGGGAGATCACCGTCCAGCCGCTGACACCGGTCGTCGAACTCAGCCCATGGTCTGGCCCCCCAGGCAGCAAAGTAGAGCTGAACGCGCGTGGCTTTGCCCCCAATGAGACGGTCGACGTCTTCGTCGATCAAGGCACTCAACCGTCGCTCAAGCTTACCGCTGACCAATATGGGAACTTCTGGGGAGCCGGACCAGTCCACGTTCCTTACAACGTCAATTCCGGCACCTTGACCCTACGAGCCGTCGGCGAGGCAAGTGGCGTGAGCTACAGCGCCGACTTCAAAGTCCAGCCGCCCAAGCCATGGCTCGAGCTTACCCAATATTGGGGCATGCCGGGCACGCCAGTCGGCTTCAGTGGCGGTGGCTGGGCGGCTGACGAAGAGATCACCTTTCACGTGGGTAGCGCGAGCGGCCCCGAGGTCGCCGCCGGCCAGACGGATGATTACGGCTGGCTCCAATTTAGTGGCACCGGTAGCGTCCCGAGTGATGCTACCGGTACGGTAACGTTCGTCGCCGTCGGCTCGAAGAGCTACGCCACTGCAAGCGCAACCTTCAAGGTCGTCAATCCTTTTGCCGATCAATCTCCCAACCTGCCGCCGACATCGCCGTGAGCCATGATACGTCCTCGTCCCAAAATTCTCTCAAAGAGAGCCGCAGGTGAGGGCAGCCGATCGATTGCTGAAGTAAGGCAATGCGCTATACCAGGTAATCACCTGGCGACTCGACGAAAAGGGGGAAGGAGACCGACCAGGTGGCTGGATCCCGATCGGCCTCCCAGGGGAACGAAGCTGATCACCAGAACTAGCGCATCCGGTCGGCCTCGACCGTTTGCTCGACGACGCCGTCGGTTTTGAATGCACCGGTTGGTTGGTGTCATCTTCGTCTATCTTCCCAGAACAATGCCTTAACAAACCGTATGAATTCATGAACGAGTTGTGAATACCGGCCGTATGGACTCGGGAACCAGGGAGCAGGAATCCGAGGAACCGTGGGTCAGGAGGGCAGCCGCCCCGACCACCTTCCTGGCCCTACGTCCTCTTTGGATCAGGCGGTACGGCGCATCCTTCCCGCGCCCTGGGTGGTGCTTTTCAACATCTGGCTGATCTCGTCATGAATCGACTCGATCTGCTTGCCAGTCGAGCCATCATATGCGTAGAGGAGCGTTGCCCAATCGTCGGCGTGCTTTGCTTCTTCCTCGATGATGTGCTCGAGTATCTTCCGGGTGACGTTGTCGTCGAAGCCGCAGGTTCGGATGATCTCGTCGTAGAAATCGATCGTTTGACGCTCGCCCACCAGATCGGCTTCCATCATGCTCCGGAGATCGTGATTGTACTCGGTTGGGGTTGGCGTCAATCGCGTGATTTCTTCCGGGCTATCGCAGGGAACACCACCGAGCTGCTGGATGCGCTCACCAAAAAAGCGAGCGTGCTCGAGCTCATCCTCGGCGTGCTCCTTGAAGACATCTTTTACTTCGGCGCTGTGGATGTCTGATGCCATGAAGTAATGGTGCCAATATTGGAGAAACGACGCCCACTCGCTCGCCTGGGCACGCTTGAGCAAGGCAATGATCTCCTGGGGATCCGCCTTGTACCCAGCCGTCAACGCGCCATCGGGAAGGTTCTGCTCGGCATTCTGGAGCATCTTGTGAAGACGCTGCTGCCAGATCAGTTCGCCACTTTCTCGGTTAGGTCGAGTCGAGGAATGTCCTTCCTCCCCCGCGGACTGCCACTGCTCATTCCCCGCGGAGCCACGGCCTTCGGAGTGTTCCTGTTCGTGCCAGCGTTGGGACACGGTACCTCCATATGCAGAAAAGAGATAAGGCTGGCGTGGTTCGCCAACGCCCGACCGTCCGCAAGAGTGGTGCCGGACCGTATCAGGTGAGCCAAGTGATCCCGCTCAACTGCGTGTTGCTGGCGAGGGTCACCAACTGCGTACCAGCCGCACTGACCAGTGCCAAAGTAAGCTCACCGGCAACCGCGATCCAGGTTCCATCCGGGGACCACGCGGGGGTAGGGGAGTGGTCTTGAGCGTGAGTGAGCTGGCGCAGCTCGCTACCGTCCGGGTGAACGGTCCAGAGATCCATGGGAATGCCATCCGCCTCGGCAATTCCTGGGCCCAAGAAGGATGCAAGAAGATTCGGCCTTGCCTCTACTGCGGGTTGTGGCTTCGCCGGTCCACCCTCCGCCGCGAAGACGATCTGTTGCCCATCAGGGGAAAAGCGTGGGGCTCGGAAGTTCGTGAAACCCTGGCGCGGGGCGATCTCCTGCACGTGGCTTCCGTCGACGTTGGCGACCCAGAGGTGCACGCCACCTTGCGGGTCGGTCGAGAGATATGCCAGGTGCGTGCCGTCCGGTGATGCCGTGGGACTGTATCCGGACGTCACAGTAACCAATTCGCTCCCATCGAGCGGAACTCGGACGATCGTCGTTGTGTCCCCCTTGACTTGTCCCCCGACAATGACCGGCGCGCGCAGTGTAGCGAAGAGAGACTTCCCGTCTGCCGCCCAGGACGGATCCTCAAAGCCTCCTTGTTGCTGAGAATGACTCCGGATCACGTGCGCATTCGCGGCGGAGACCTCCATGACCGCGAGGTCATTGCCACCAAGATCGTTCGTATTCGTTGGCATCACGTAGGCAGTGTAGGCAATCTGCTTCCGATCAGGCGAAACCGTTGGCGCCGTGACGAGGGTATCTTTTGAAAATTGGCCAAAAGGCGTTTCCTGGCGGCTGGCGAGATTGAAAAGGCTGAACTTTCCATTTCGAGCGAGCACCAATTGTCCCTTCGTTGGGACAGCTACCTTTGTCTCTGAAGCTGGTACCAAGCCTCCGGGTCCGGAACAACCGCCGATGATCGCGAGAGTGAAAGTAGCCACGCAGAATGCGCGTCGAGTTAGCGCTACGCCCATCAGCTTGAAGCGGCCCCCCCTGATTCGATAATGGGGACGAGAAGAATCGGCGCTCGCGTCCGCTTCAATAGGCGCGCGGCCACGCTCTGCGACCAGATCGCCTGGAGCCCGGCTCGACCATGGGTCGCGACCACGACCAGGCCATCGGCGTGCTCGCCCGTATCGCTCGCCAGCTCGGAAACAGTTTCGCCGCGCCGAACTTCGGCGAGCGCAGGCACTCCCTTCGAACGAAAAGCCGCGGCCAGGCACTCTAGGTAATTCATCGCCTGCTCTCCCTGCACGTCGAGGACTGCCCGGGTCGCGGCGGGCAGGAATGTCGCGGTGAGCATCTGCTCTCCCGAAACCGTATCAGCGGTCGGTACCACCATCACCAGACGCAGTTGCGCATTCAAGCTAGTCGCCAGAGCCATTGCTGGCCCGAGTGCTGCTTCACACGCGACGGTCGCATCAAGCGGGACCATGATCGTCTGGGGTGCGAAGGTGGGAGTAAGATCGTCTAATCGGGCGCGTACCAGCAAGACTGGACGGGTGCAGCGCTGCAGAACCTGCTGGGCGATCGATCCCCAGAGCACGTCTCGAATTCCTCCCTCTCCGTGGGTACTGAGGATGATCAGATCGATCCCGTGCTCCTCGGCGTGGACCGCGATGCTCTCGGCAACGTCGCCGACCGGGACCTCGTGAGCATGGTAGTGGACGTGTCGCTCGTTTCCGGCGAGCCGTCCAGCCACTTGGGTCAGGTAGCCATCAGCTTCCTGAACGTTGGTGAGATGCCGTTCGCCGTGGACCCGCGTCGGAGCATCCTTCTCGATCACATGGAGCAGGATAACCGACGCCTCACCGACGTCGGCCAAACGCGAGACGAAAGGGAGCACGGCCTCGGCCAGGCGGGAGCCATCGAGGGGGACTAACAACCGCCGAAACATCGCCGGCTGTGGATCGGCGGGAGCGTGATGATGTATTTGCATCGGCTGGGCCGGACGATCGGCCTTCGGCATTACCGCCCTCCAATAATCTCCAAGAGCAACACTCAACCAAAGGTCGGAAGCTGCCCACCAAAGGTCTGATAGAGCAGCACGACGTTCAGGAACAGTATCACGGCTGCGCACAAGCTTGCTAACACGGTCGTCAGTCGATGATTCACCAGGTTTCCCATAATCCGACGGTTCTGCGTAAAGATTATCAACGTGATGACCGGAATCGGCAAGGTGAAGCTGAGCACGACTTGACTAATAACCAGGGTACGGGTTGGATCGAGGCCCAGGATGATCGCAGCGAGGGCTGGTATCATGGTCATCATCCGGCGCAGCCCAACCGGGATGCGGAAGTTCACGAAGCCTTGCATCACGACCTGCCCCGCCATCGTTCCGACGTGAGAGCTGGAGATTCCAGAAGCGAGAAGGGAAATGGCAAAGACGAGACTTGCTGCCCCTCCCAACAGAGGGGTCAGGGTCTGGTAGGCAGTGCTAATGTCGGCGACATCAGTATGGCCGGTGAAGTGGAAGACCTTGGCTGCCATGAAGAGCATCGCCATGTTGACCAGGCCGGCCGTTCCCATCGCGAGCACGACGTCGACCTTTTCAAATCCGAAGATCCGGTGCTTCTCCTCGTCGTTCCGCGGCACGATTCGGTCCTGAGTGAGCCCCGAGTGCAAATAGATGACGTGGGGCATCACCGTCGCACCGATGATCCCAACCGCCAGCAGAACCGCGCCATCGCCCGGAAGGCTAGGAACGACACTGTGGAAGACTACTTGTCCCCAGTCCGGCTTGGCCAGGAGAGTCTCAATCACATAGCTCCCGGCGATAATGCCAACCATCGCCGTAATGAATAACTCGATGCCACGAAACCCATTGCCCTGGAAGGCAAGGATCAGGAAGACACCAATGCCAGTGATCAGCCCGGCCAGAAGCATTGGAATTCCGAATAGCAGGTTGAAACCGATCGCTGCCCCCAGGAACTCAGCAAGGTCAGTTGCCATCGCCGTAACCTCCTGGGTGATCCAGAAGACGTAGCAGACCCAGGGCGGGAAGTGCTCACGACACATCTCGGCGAGATTACGACCGGTCGCGATCCCCAGCTTTGCCGACAGCGATTGCAGCAGCATCGCCATGAGATTCGCGAGCAAAATCACCCAAAGAAGCGCGTAGCCAAATTGGGCGCCACTGGAGATGTTCGTCGCAAAGTTACCAGGATCGATGTAGGCAACCGAGGCGATGATGGCCGGTCCCAGAAACGGTAAAACAGCACGGAAACCACGCCGTTTACCGGCGATCGCTTCCCGCGCCGCGAGCTGGAGTTGGGGATGAACGAGGTCGTCAGCATTGCTGAGCGCATCAATATGGGCCATATGTTCCTCCGCGACTTCGTCAGTCGGACTACCCGACCGCGATGACAAACCGCCAACGCCCAACTAATGTTGGCGGCTCATTCACTTGCTGCCTTCACTTCCTCGAGGCTGTCCACAAAAATGCGCGTGGCTAGCTCATGGCCGATGATCCGAGGCTCGCCCGGACTCGCACCGCCGGCTTTGCCGGTGACATCTACGTAAAGCGGCCCATTGAAGGGGTCCTTACGCACGATTGCCACCTGACTTCCCGGCAAGAGACCAAGCTCACTGAGATAGCGTAGGAGTGCTGGGTCATTATCCGGAACGCGGGATACACGCGCCGAGGTTCCCACTGCCAGATCGCCCAGCGACTGCCGACTGCTTGGTCCAACCGTGCCATCTTTACTGGGGATCGGATCGCCGTGGGGATCAACCGTCGGATAGCCAAGCGCCCGGTCGAGGTGCTCTTCTAGATCCTCGGAAAGGGTGTGCTCCAAACGCTCCGCCTCGTCGTGGACGCGCTCTAGCGGAACTTGGAGCGCCTCGGCGAGGAACAGCTCCCAAAGACGGTGGTGGCGAATCACTTCCAATGCCGCTCGCGCCCCTGCTTCGGTGAGCTCAACGCCTCGGTAACGATCGTGGCGAAGCAGTCCGGACTCGACCAGACGACCGATCATGCTCGTCGCCGAGGGCGGCGCCACCCCCATGTAATCGGCCAGTGCGGTGGTTGAGACTTTCCCTGCGTCGGCCTGAAGTTTATAGATTGCCTTCAAGTAGTTTTCGACTGTTTCGCTCACAGGTTCTCCTTAATCGGAGGGCACAATTTAGATCCGTCTAAATCTTAAAATGACCACTCCTATTTGTCAATAGCGAGTCCGTGCGAATTCTCATCAGTCTGCTGCTGCTCGAGCATGGGGGTGATGGACTCCGATTGATTTCGGCATACCCGGCATTGTAGAGACAGACCGCGACAGACTAACGATCCATCTCTATCGTGGCGTCAAGCCTCCAATGGTAGCCAACATCGAGGTTCACAACCCCCTCTGGGCATCTGGATACGGTGCGTCACACACCTATCCTCGGGAAACTTGGCAGGTGGGATCTCCCGTGGTAGGATCCTCGACACCGAGGATAAGTTTCACGGCGAATGGTCAAGCTGCTCCACCTGCCCGCGCCGGAGCTTTCCTCGAACCTGGCCGATCGGCTGCGCCAAGAGCAGGCTATCATCCAAGTGCTGAATCGAACTAGAGAATCGGGACTCGCCGTTCGGGTGAGCTCCTACCTGGCCTGGCAAGGTTTTCACGTGACCTCCACGGCCAATGCCGACCGAAGTAACTACCAACATTCGGAGGCCATCATCCGAGACCCGTCCAAGACGGCGACGATCCAAGCTCTCAAAACATTGCTGCATACCCAGGTCGTGAACCAGCCCAAGGATGGCATCAGTCCGGCCATGAGCGTTATCGTCGGACAGGATCATCCACAAATTCCGGTGCTCAATGCGCCCTAACAATCGGCACCGGGGGGCGACCAGGGCCGTTCCTCCGCCCGATTCCCCTCCGTCGACTGGCGGCTGCACCGTCGTAGCCGGAGTCTTTATCTT
>JAJPIK010000065.1 GCA_021324795.1 Chloroflexota bacterium | reverse complement strand
CGTTCACAATGGCATCGACGGCGAGTGTGGTGATGTCGGCCTGAATGACTTCAATTCTCGGTTCCACCTGCATTTCCTCGGGATCCGTGGAGTTCGTTGGAGCGGATATCCTCATGGTCGAGCGGGCTCCGGTCGGCCATGGGGACATCCACTCCAACGTCATTTCATCAAGTTAGCTCGAATTGTTCGCGGCCCCCCTCTGCATCGTGCTCCCTTGCTTCTAACGTCTAGCTTTACAGCTTCCGTCAACCTCAGCCGATCATTATGATACAATAGGCCCGACGAGCCATCAGGCCATCGGGCAAGGGATGCCGAAGTACCGTCAAGGTGGGGAGGAGTCTGCGATGAGCGACCGCTCGCAATCAGAGCCGACCTATTTCACCGTTCCCCAAACCTATTGGCGCGATGTCGGGGACGAAGCCTATCGAGCCCTCTCGCGGGTGCACATCGCGATCGGTTTGGCGTTGTCCGAGCTTGAACGGTTGCGACCGTCAGGGGAGATCCTGACGCCGACTGACTTACAAACATTCGTCGGGAGTGCGCCGCCGTCGCCGGCCGAGCTCGCCCTACAAATGCACGAGGCGGCGGGCCAGCTCCTGGCTGCCGTGGCCGGCGAGGAGCAAGATCTGCGGCAAATCATCGGCACTCTCCGCACGGCATTAGCGGTCTGCTGGGATCTTTACTCGTGGAAAGAATCCCATCAGATCACGGTAGCCGAGCATATGAAGAACTTGCGTCGGCGGATCGATGACTTCGACCAAGAGCTCCGAACCGTGCTTAGCCTCAAATCTGGCACCATGGATACTCGAGTACAACCAAAGGAGGAGGCGTCTCCCGAATGATCGTCAAGTCTGCTGACCGTTTACGTGAGGTTAGCCAGCAAATATTCGAGGCAGTGGGATGTCCCGAAGACATCGCACTGCGCGTGTCTACCGCCTTAGTCGACGCGAACCTTGTCGGTCACGATTCTCACGGAGTGATCCGGATCCCCCAGTACGTCAACGCGGTCCGAGAAGGCCACGTGGTCGCTGATGCCCGTCCAATCCTGATTCGCGAAACCGCGGTCACCGGTTTGGTCGATGGGCGCTGGGCATTTGGCCAACTGTCGGCGTATTATGCGACTGAAGTCGCCATCGCCAAGGCCAAGGCGTCCGGCATCAGCATGGTTGGCATCGTGCGTTGCAATCACATTGGCCGCCTCGGCGAATATGCTACGATGGCCTCGGACGCGGGAGTCGCAGCGATTGTCACCACCGGTGGTTTTGGTGGGCGTGGTGTCAGCGCGGCCCCATTCGGCGGTGCCAAGCCAGTCTTGGGAACTAACCCGATCGCCGTTGGCTTACCAGCGGGTGTCGAACCCGACGTGCTGGTCGACTTCGCCACCACCGCCGTCGCTGCCGGCAAAATCGAAGTCGCCCGGGCGAAAAAGATTCCCTTGCCGCCCGGTTCGATCGTCGACCGTGAAGGTCGGCCGACCACCGATCCCGAGGACTATTATAAAGGCGGCATGTTACTTCCCTTTGGCGGTCACAAGGGATACAGCCTGTCGGTCGTCGTGGAATTCCTTGGTCGCATCCTGACCGGTGCAGATGCCTTCGCCGAGGGTAACCGGGGCGGTCCTGTCTACGGACATAGTGGGGCGCTGGTGATTGCCATGGATCCCGGCGTCTTTGTCAATCCAGAACAGTACGCCGCCGCGGCTGACGAGACGCTTCGGAGACTGAAGTCAGTACCGCCGGCGCCGGGTTCGCCCGGCGTCATGATTCCTGGTGAGCCCGAGAGTCGATCGCGAAGCGAGCGTATCGCCAATGGCATCCCGCTTGCCGAAGACACCTGGGCGGCGATTATCAACACGGCGCGTCAAATCGGCGTGACGATCGAGTGACTCTTCTCCCCGGTGCTGGTTGGCTCGGCTTGGAATGTGCCAACCAGGCCGCGCCGAGGCAGATCAACGGAGTAGAGATAGCAGTCCCCCCGGATCAAGCTGCGCCGCCATTCCACGACTTGTTGACCGGCCGAGGTTACGCGCTCCACGTTGAAAGCCGGACTGTTGGGGGGAACCGCGAGTAATTCTGCTTCCTCTCGTGACAACAACGTCGGACGGATCGTCTCGTAAGCGCCCGAGATCACCACGTCGCTGAACGCCTCGATGACGTCGTAGAGCGATTGATCGCCAAGTTCGATTGTCGCCAAGTCCGGGCATACGCTCAAGGGTACTTCGGTCGTTTCGAGCGCCAGGGGTACGTCGTCAGCCAGTCGTTTGCGGACCAGGTAGACGACCGGCGTGCCAGATGCGATCCGCAGCCGCTCGGCAGACGCGGCCGAGGCGAGAATAATCTGTTGTTGAAGGACCAGAGAGTGGGGCTGGTGTCCTTGCCCGGCAACCGACCCGACGAACGTGTAAAACCCGCCAAGAGGCTGGGTGACCAGAGGAGGTCTGGTTACGAAGGTGCCTCGTCCCTGGCGTCGGTAGATGAGACCCGAACGTTCGAGAGATTCGAGCGCGCGACGCACCGTGTGACGGCTGACGCCAAAATCTCGACATAAGGCCATTTCCGTCGGAAATGGCTCGCCGGGACGGATCTCGCCTCGATCAATCCGCTGACGCAGCTCATCCTCAATCGTGGCGTAGCGAGGCACTCGACCCTCAGGGATCCAATGTATCTCTTGACTCGATACGCTAACACGGTGGCTGGGCGGAAGTCAAGAAAAATAGCCGGCTTGGCCGTTTCTCGAGTGGGCGTGCATCTGAGCGGATTGGTGTCGACCTGACGCCCCGGCTTGCAAGCGCTGCCGTCAGGCTGTGGGATCGGATTCCACATTTTCCCGTTGGCGTGGTCGGGCTGGGCACGTAAGAAAGTGCGTGGCTACTCCGTGGCCGATAGCAGATGAGAGGAAAAACCGAAAAGCCGCACCCTAATTCTCGTTTGAGGCTTCACCGTGCGGCTCCTTGGGGGTGAACGGAGGGATTTGAACCCTCGACTTCCTGATCCACAGTCAGGCGCTCTAACCGCTGAGCTACGCTCACCGCGTGACTCACACATCTGAAAGTGATTATACTCTTCCACTTGCAACAATGCAAGACTCCCCCCCATCCTCAAAATCTGGGCTAAGATGGCCTACCGAGCAGTGCTTGCATAATCGCGGCTGGTGATGTACCGTTTGGGCAAATGCCACGGGAACCTCCACGAAGCCGTCTGAGCAGGAATTGTACGATGTGGGTACCGCATTGGGTGACCGATGGCTCCGTTCTAATAAAGCCGTGCTTACCTGAAGACAATTGGCTTTTAGATCAGGGCATCGATTCGATATTGGTGCCCCACTCCGAGGAAAGGGAAAAGTCGGGGGAAACCTTCGAACCTCCACACGGATGGGGCGTGAGGTTCCCCCAATGAAGAAATGAGGAGTTATTCGTGTTTAAGAACTTGAGTGCAAGCGCGATTGGCTTGCGCAATCTCTCACTCCAGGGCTCGCTCGATCTCGCCCGTCAGACAGGCTTCGCGGGTATTGACTTCGGTATTCGCGAGGTTGCCGAGCTAGTCGATGCCCACGGCATTGAGTACGTTCGTGACCTTTTCCGTCAGTCTGGCGTACGTCCGGGGAATTGGGGTTTACCCGTCAATTGGCGAAGCGATGACGAATGGCAAAAGGACGTTGCCGAGCTGCCGAGGCTGGCCGCGCTGGGGCGCGAGCTTGGCTGCTCCCGAACGTCGACGTGGATTCCACCTTTTTCGGACGAGCGCGACATGGCCACGAACTTTGCCTGGCACGTCGAGCGATTCCGAGCGATTGCCAAGCCGCTGGCTGATCAGGGAGTCCGCCTGGGGCTCGAGTTCATTGGTCCCAAGACGCTTCGCGTCAGCCATCGGTACGAGTTCGTTCATACTATGGACGGCATGCTGGAGATGATCCAGGCAATCGGCACCGGCAACGTCGGACTGCTGCTCGATTGCTGGCATCTCTACACCTCCCATGGCCAGATGAGCGACCTGGATCGGCTTACCGCGTCCGACATCGTTGTCGTCCACGTGAACGATGCTCCAGCCGGGATCCCGATTGATGAGCAGATCGACAGCGTCCGGACTTTGCCAATGGAAACCGGTGTCATCGATCTGCCTGGCTTTATGCAGAAGCTCGTCCGGCTTGGCTATGACGGACCGGTGACGGTCGAGCCGTTTAGCAAGTCGCTGGTCGATCTGGCGCAAAGGGATCCTCTCGCAGCGGTCCAGCGCACTGCAGAATCGCTGAATAAGCTCTGGAAGGCAGCCGGACTGGCGTAGAACGCCTCACCGTTTAGCCGTCGTCGTTTGCGGCTCGGTAACCCGGGGCGACCGAAGGCTCCGGCCGCTGAAGCCATGGTATTCGCCGCGGGTCGCGCTGATCCGTTCTAGGCGAATCCGATGAGCCACTGTTTCATCCGACTCCGGCACGGCGACGGTGAGAATACCATTGTTATAAGTTACGTTGGCACGGGTGCCGTCGACCGGAAAAGGCAACTTGACCGCTCGCAGGTAGGGACCAACCTGCCACTCGTGCAGCAGATAATCCTTACCGTCTTGGAGCTCGCCCCGTCGTTCGCCGTGAATTGCCAGAGTATCGCCCCCAATGCTGATGACGATATTTTCCGGCTCCAAACCCGGCATCGGGGCCACCACGATGAGTTTTCCGTGATTCGCGTAGACATTGACCGGCACGCTGCTCACCGCGCCGGGCGTTGCGCACTCTTCTGCCACGCCAGCCTCCTCTCGTGTTTGGACCTGACTGTCAGACCACGGCAGGAAGAATGCCGACCTCCGCGATCGCGATCTCCTGTTCCCCGGCCACAGCGTAGAGCAAATAGGTTCGGCTGGCCTCTTGGAAGATGGCTGGATCGCGCAATTGACAAACCCGGCCGCGTACCAGCCCGCGCCGCGATGGCTCGCGCGGCAGATCCACCCATTCGTAGTACAGTTCAGGATCGAGAACGACTTCATGCGAGCATCATCAGTCGCGCTCGGGCTCTCTCCCAGGCAGCGGGATTGAGCAGTCCGTTGGGTTTCTCGCCTTTCAGGTAGCCCACGACATTTTCGATCACGTGCCGGCGCTGCCGAGGTGGGGTGCTACTCGAGGTGCCCGCTAGGTGCGGCGTCACGATCACGTTCTCCATGTGAAGCAGTGGATTCGCCGGGTCAGGTGGCTCTTGTTCCAGGACGTCGAGGCCAGCCGCCGCGATCCAACTCTTCTCCAGCGCTTCGATCAGCCCACGTTCGTCGACGACGGGTCCACGCGCGGTGTTGACAAAAATCGCGCTGGGCTTCATCTGGTGAAACCGCTCGGCGTTCATCAGGTGGTGAGTCTGCGCATTCAGCGGCAAGTGGCAGGAGACATAGTCGGCACGGCGCAAGAGCTCATCCAAGCTTACCAACTCGACGTTCATGTCCTTAGCGATCGACGGATTCACATAGGGATCGTAGGCGATGACGTTGAGGTCAAACGCTTGTGCTCTTCGAGCGGTCGCTCGGGCGATGTTTCCAAACCCGAGCACACCAAACGTTTCGCCAGTGATCGGGCCAATTGGCAGTAAGCTCGCCGGATTCCATTCGCCGGCGCGCACGCGCTTCTGTGCTTCACTAAGCTTCCGATTCAGCGTCAAGATGAAAGCAATCGCATGGTTCGCGACTTCGTCGAGACATTGAAAAGGCAGATTCATCACGACAATGCCACGTTTGGTCGCTGCTTCGACGTCGATCTGGTCATAGCCCGTGCTTGGCTGAAC
Organism: Chloroflexota bacterium; assembly: GCA_021324795.1. Taxonomy (GTDB): domain Bacteria; phylum Chloroflexota; class UBA6077; order FW602-bin22; family CADDYW01; genus JAJPIK01. The sequence goes on along the minus strand of JAJPIK010000065.1, from coordinate 13,953 downwards.
GATTGCTCGACAGCGGTCAAGCTGACCGATCGTTTCAGCGTCGAATCGACCGAAACGGTTGACAACGACATCGACGTCGCGCAGACCGGCGAGCAGGGTGGCCCGATCGGTGGTTTCGATGACAATGACCTCGGCCCCTAGTGGAGCGAGCGCGATGCGCTCCTCGGACGTGTCGGCAATCGGGCGGCGAGACGCGATGGCCACGACAAAGCGACTGGAACTCACTGGCTGATCCTCCCTAAGCTACAATCTCGGACCGGCTACCATCATAACCGAGATTGCTCCTACTCGGGAAGAATGACCTCGGCCTCGCCAAGGTCGCTGGCACCCTCTCGCCCCTCATGACCTGCAGCCGTCCGTTGGCAGGACGTCGCCCTGGCGCAGTTGTTGGAGGCGCTGATCGATACAAGACAGAGGCCCTTTCTGTGATGTCTCTGGGGTGGGGGTAACCGTCGGCGGAACGCTGACCTTCCGAGGATCGGCCTTGAGTAGAGAGCCAATCCCAGCATCCGACGAACCTGACGTTGCATTGAGTTTCACGATCGTTTCGTGCTGGGTAACGTGGGCTGGCGCCATTGTCGCGCCTCCTGCCCCCCCACAGCCATCAACAATCAGGCCCACGAGTAAAAGCAGTAAGATAACTTTCCCACGCATTGGACTAACCTTCCTACTAAGGTATATAACGCACTTTCGCTTCTCAGGCAATATTCTGTGACCTCTTCATGGCAGTCCGCTGATTACTCACTTTGCGACATGCCAATAGTGATACAATAGACCACACTCATCTCGCTTGCTTGTTTGGAGGCTGAGTTATGTTCGTCCCCTTGACTCCGCTAGAGTTCGAGCGCCGAGCCGTCAAGCTTTATGGTGAGCAGATCGGGGTTGTCGACGGGGAGCGGCGCTTCACCTACCGTGAATTCGGCGAAAGGGTGAGTCGTCTAGCTAATGCGCTGGGAAATCTCGACGTTTGTCCAGGCGACCGAGTCGCCTATCTTGCCTATAATTGTCACCAGCTTCTCGAAGGCTATTACGGAGTTGTCGCGGCCGGTGCCGTCCTCCAGCCCTTGAACATTCGCCTTACTCCTGAAGAGCTAACCTACATCTTGAATCACAGCGAGGCCAAGGTCCTCTTCCTCGACACCGACTTTCTTCCCCTCTACCAGCGCATGCAGCCAAGCCTACAAACCGTACGCGACGTCGTGCTGCTCGAAGGCGAGCTTCCCACTGGGTTCGTTGGGCATAGCTACGAGGGGCTGCTCGCCGCGGCGCAGCCGGTCCGACCCGATCTGGCGATCGACGAGAACGCGATGGCCGAGCTCTTCTACACCAGTGGTAGCACCGGAACGCCCAAGGGCGTCATGATGACCCACCGCAACCTCTACCTCCACGCGATGTATTGCCAAGCTGCATTCCAATTTACTGATCGTTCGGTTCTTCTCCACGTCGTGCCGTTGTTCCACGTCAATGGCTGGGGTGCTCCCCATTACCTGACAATGACCGGCGGACGGCACGTCATGCTCCGCAAATTCGATCCGGCGACGATCTGTCGGTTGATCCAGAACGAGAAGGTCACCTTTTTCGGTGGGGTACCGACCATGTTCAACGCTCTCCTCGCCTTCCCGGACCTCGACCAATACGATCTGTCGAGTCTCCAGCGCGTGGTGATCGGCGGCGCGCCGTCGTCGCCTTTACTCATCGAAGCGATTGAGAAGCGGCTCAAGTGCGAGGCATTCACCGGGTACGGTCTCACTGAGACCTGTCCTGTCTTGACTGCCGCGACCGGCAAGATTACCCTTGGGGAAGAGAGCGACGCCGCGCGCTACCGCCGTCAGGCGACGACTGGTCTACCGGTGGCCGGGGTCGAGCTGCGGGTCGTCGACGCCGATGGCCACGACGTCCCGGCCAATAACGAGACGATTGGCGAGATCGTCGCTCGCTCCAACGTGGTCATGGCTGGCTATTACCGGGATCCCGAGGCCACCGCCGCAGTCATCGTCGACGGCTGGTTCCACACCGGTGATATGGCGGTCGTCGATCCCGAAGGCTACGTAACAATCGTCGACCGTAAGAAGGACATCATTATCAGCGGCGGCGAGAATATCTCTTCGATCGAAGTCGAGACGGTCTTGTCGGCCCATCCGTCCGTTTATGAGTGCGCGGTCGTCGCGGTTCCCGATCCGCAGTGGGGCGAGGTTCCCAAGGCGTTCGTCGCTCTCAAGCCCGGCCAATCGGCCACTACCGAGGATCTGATCACTCACTGTCGAGCCCACCTGGCCGGTTTCAAAACGCCCAAGACGATCGAGTTCCGCGACTCGCTGCCCAAAGGGGGGACCGGTAAGATTCTCAAGAAAGACTTGCGCGAGCCTTACTGGCAGGGAAGCGAGAAACGAGTTCATTAACGAATCTACGAGATAGTCCACTGAGGCCAATGCATGCTCACTCAACCTCCTGGCGTCGACTTCTATGCACTCGACGAGCTGCTCACCTCTGGCGAGCGCGTCGTTCGGGATAAGACCCGTACCTTCGTTGTCGAAAATGTTCTGCCAACGATCAACGAATCCTGGGAGCAAGCCCGAATGCCGATCGAGTTGGTCAGCGAGCTCGGCAAGCTTGGTCTAATCGGGGGGACTATCCAAGGCTACGGTTGCCCTGGTCTGAGCGCGGTGGGAGCTGGCCTGGTGAGCATGGAGCTCGCCCGGGGCGATGGGAGCTTCAATACGATTTTGGCAGTGCAGAGTGGGCTGGTCATGCCGTCGATCTACCTGGGTGGCTCTGAAGAGCAGCGTCAGCGCTGGCTTCCAGCCATGGCGCGTGGTGAGAAAATCGGCGCTTTCGGACTCACCGAGCCGCTCGTCGGTTCGGATGCCTCCCACTTAATGACTACGGCTCACTCTGCCGGGGATAGCTACATCTTGAATGGTGCCAAGAGGTGGATTGGCAACGCCAGCGTTGCCGACGTAACCGTCATCTGGGCGCGTGACGAGGCCGGACAGATCGGCGCTTTCTTGGTCGAAAGAGATACGCCGGGTTTCCGTGCCGAGCCCATCGTGGGTAAGGGCGCGATGCGCGCGGTCTGGCAGGCCGAGATCACCCTCGAAAACTGCCGCGTTCCGGCCGAGAATCGTCTGCCAAATGCGCGTGGTTTTCGCGATACGACGACGGTACTCACCCGTGGTCGGCTTGGTATCGCCTGGAGCGCGCTTGGCCACGCCATTGCCTGTTACGAAAAGGCACTCGAATACACCCAGCAGCGCGCACAGTTTGGTAAGCCGCTCGCCTCGTTCCAGCTCGTTCAGGATAAGCTGGTCAGAATGCTCGCCGACATCACTGCGATGCAACTCCTCTGCTGGCGGGCGAGTCGACTTTGCGACGAAGGCAAGCTAACTCCGGCAATGGCCTCGCTGGCGAAACTGAACAATGCGCGCAAGGCGCGTCAGATCGCGGCCGACGCGCGTGACCTGCTGGGAGGAAATGGCATTCTCCTTGAGAATCACATCATTCGCCACATGACCGACGTCGAGGCTATTTTCACCTACGAGGGCACTGACCATACGAATACCCTCCTCGTCGGCCGCGAGATTACCGGCTTCTCAGCATTCGGATAACCGCTCGAGGCTACCTACGGACGCTTGCTGTTTTTCCGCTCCCGGGTATAATGATCGGACAAACATGCAGTCGCGCAGCGAGGCGTGGGCAATGCTGAGACGATGGCGGTCACGGGAGCGTGTCAGCGTCCAGGTATCGGGGCCAATTTGGTGGCTGCCGTTCGCCGTCGCGCTTACCTTTGCTGCTGCTTTGATCCTTGATCTCGAGGTTTTTCCCCGACGGGGTTTGCCAATCCTCTACGCTGTCCCGATTCTGATTACCGCGTGGCAGGGATCAGTGAGAGCAGTTGGCTCAGTTGCAACGCTCGCTCTCCTTGCCCAGTGCATCTACCTCGCGGTCGTTCACGCTCCCCTCGAGTCCTGGCCGCTAGCGATCGCTGTGCTCGCGGTGATCAGCTTCCTAGCAATACGATTGACCGATCAGAAGGCGCAAATCAAGGCACTTAGCGGGGCGGCAGTTGTCCAAGCCGATCGAGCTAAAGCCGCGATGACACGACTGACTCAGTTACAGGCAGCGACCTCGCGTCTCGCGGAGGCATTCACAATGGAATCGGTGGCCGACGTTGTCATCTCGCAGTGCGTTACCGCTTTGGGGGCATTGGGGGGCTCGCTCTGCTTGCTCAGCGATGACGGCATGACCTTGGAAATTATTGCTTCGACTGGTTATTCAGCAGAGCAACCAGGTGGCTGGCGGCGTTTCCGGGTTGATGAGCCGTTCCCGATCGCCGAGGCAGTGCGTACCCGGTCGCCAGTCTGGGTCGAGACTCGAAACCCGCTCCGTGGCAGCTATCCACGCGTCGTGCCGTTTTATGGGGCGGTGGCCGACCGTTCTTGGGCGGCCGTTCCGCTCTACGATGGTGAACGGCTGATTGGTGCCCTGGGGCTATCCTTCTCCGAAGACCGTAGCTTTAGCGCTGAAGAAAGAATGTTCATCCTGACGATGGCCGGCCAAGGCGGGGTAGCCCTTTGCCGCGCTCGCATGCTTGCTGCCGAGCAGGGGGCTCCTGACGCCGCCCCGGATGTGCTCGATCAGCGTAGCGAATTCCTCGCCGTTGTCGCCCATGAGCTTCGGACACCGCTGACCAGCCTGCGCGGCTATGCCCAGCTTGCGCTGTCTCGGCTTGATGACAACCGCACGCTGGATCCCCATTTTGTCCAGCGTGCCTTCACGATTATTGATCGACAGTCGGCAAGACTTGCTCGTCTGGTGAGTCAGCTTCTGGACTTTGCTGCCCTTAGTGCCGATCACCTGCATCTTACTTTGTCAGAGGTCGACGTTGCCGCGATTGTGACGAACGCGGTGAAAGCCGTCCAGGCTGCATCGCCGCGTCACACGCTCCGACTCAGCGCGCCAGGATCGTTGCTCGCGACGGCTGACGCATCACGACTCGGTCAAGTCATCGACAACCTTCTCGAGAATGCGATCCGCTACAATCCGGACCGGGGCACGATCGACGTTCAACTCACTCGCCTCGGGGCTGATTGGCTCGAGATCAGCGTGCGCGACGATGGCCCGGGGATTCCAGTAGACCAACGCGAGGGGCTTTTTGAGCCCTATTATCGTGCTCACGCTGCCAGCCACCGGTCCGGTCTGGGCTTGGGCCTCTACGTCAACCGTCAAGTGATCAAGCGTCATGGCGGTGAGCTCGTCGTCGAGTTTCCCGCGACTGGCGGCACCCGCTTTGTCATCAGGCTACCGGTGCGGATACGAGATTCGTCTTCAATCAGTCGGCCATTTGACCGTTGAAGCGAAGATGTCCGTTTGGGCGGGCTACTTATTGGGGGAAAGCGCATATCAGGTCACTGAGAAGTCGGTTCCGTACTTTGAGCAATGAGGAGGTTCTATGCGTTACCGGATTTATGGCCGGACTGGCCTGCGTGTTTCTACCGTCTCGATGGGGTGTAATCGGTTGGGCGATCCGGGGGTCGACCCGGCCCAGTGGCCGCCAATCGTCAAACGAGCGTTGGCGCTGGGCATCAACTTCTTCGATACCTCGAACAGCTACAACCAAGGTCGTAGCGAGGAAGTTCTCGGTGAAGTCACCAGCGGTCATTCCGAGCCGGTCTACATCTCGACCAAGGTTGGCGTACCGGTCATGACGAATGACTTCCCCAACCGCGAATTCTCCGAGGAAACGATCTTCCGGGAGGTGGTCAATAGCTGCGAGCGGTTGCGCCGACGGCCAATCGACCTCTATATGCTCCACAGCCCGTCGGTCGACCAGCTCGAAGAGATGCGATTCGAAGAGGTCGCAAGCAAGCTGAAAGCAGGCGGCTTCGTCCGCTTTTTCGGAATCTCGACTCTCGATCATGCCTCGGGCATCTGGGCGGTCAATCATGGCGCCGACATCCTTCAGATCGAGTACAACTTACTCGATCCGACTGCGGAGGATGAGCTATTACCCGTTGCTCAACGCCACGACGTTGGCGTGATGGTCCGTGTGCCGCTGGCTCGTGGCCTCCTCACCGGCAAATTCCCCGCTGGTCAGCCAATTCCACCCGAGCAACAGTGGCGACGGCCGAAAGGTGACCAACTGCAGCTCCGTCTGAGCCGAGTGGACCAGCTTCGCTTTCTGGAGCGCGAAGGACAAACCTTAGCCCAGGCCGCGCTTCGCTTCGTCCTGAGCCATCCGGGCGTTCACTGCGTCATCCCCGGCGCCCGAACTGTCCCTCAGCTCGAAGCGAACGCCGCCGCGGCCGATGGCGACCTGACTGCCGCCGAGCTCGACCGGATCCGTGCCCTCCACGCCCAGTGGCGGGCTGAAGGGGTGTGGTAATCACCCTTCGTTGTTCCCTAGCCCGCTCCTTCTGAGGGAGAGGGCTAGGGTGAGGGCTGGGTGATCGGGCAAAGCCCTTCCTCGCCCGATTGTATCAACAGAGGCAGCTCGTTACTCGTCCCCAACACCTTCCCTGGATTCATAATCCCCTTCGGATCCAATGCGGCTTTGATTGCCCGCATTGTTTCCAGGGCGGGACCGTGCTCGCGCGCCATGTACATGGCGCGGACGTAGCCGACGCCGTGTTCACCGGTTGTCGTTCCACCAACTCGCAAGGCAAGCTCGTGAATCTCATCGGCCACGCGCAGGACCCGCTCCACTTCGTCGGGATTTCGCGCGTCGATCAGGTGTCCAGGATGAAGGTTGCCACCGCCGATATGACCGTAAGTCGCGATGGTGATATCATGACGCTGGCTGATCTCCTGAATCGCTCGCAATGTCTCCGGAATTCGCGCCACGGGAACGCAGATGTCCTCACCACAGTAGGCTCGATTCGATCCCGGCCGCAAGGCTCCGATCGCCGCGCCGACAACCGCGCGCCCTTCCCAGAGCCGTTGAATCCTTTCCGGATCCGCGGACCAATCGACCTTCCTGGCGCGTGGGCGAATTGTTTTGCTGATCAGTTCAGCATCAGCGTTGACGCCGGCCGGATTGCCATCGACCTCGAACAACAGCATTGCCTCGGCTTCGGGCAGGCCGATCCCAGGCTTGTAAATATTCACCGCTCGGATGCAGCGCTCGTCGAGAATCTCGATCGCTGAGGGCGTGATCCCTTGCTGGAAAACCGCTTGCACTGCTAGTCCGGCGTTCTCGAGAATGTCAAAGAGCCCGATCACGATCGCTTTCGCCCGGGGAATCGGCATGAGCTTGAGTCGAAGCCGAGTGAAGACGCCAAGGGTGCCTTCCGCCCCGACAAAGAGCTTGGTCAGCTCAAGCCCGGCTGACGATTGCTTGGCCCGCGAGCCAACCGAGCCGGTCTCAATGATCTGCCCATTGGGCAGAACGACGCGCAATCCGAGCACCCAGGCACTCGTACCACCGTACTTGACGGCGCGCATGCCGTGCGCGTTGGTGGAGGCCATGCCGCCGACCGTTGCCATCTGCGTCGAGCCAGGATCCGGTGGAAAAATCAAATTATGCGGTGCGAGGTAGCTATTCAATTGGGCGTGGATAACCCCGGGCTCGCAAAAGACTTGCATGTTGGGAACGTCGAGCTCGAGTATGCGGTTCATTGCATTCAGTGAGAGAACGATGCCGCCCTGGAGTGCGACCGCCGCGGCTGTTTGACCGCTCGCCGCGCCGCGCGGCGTGACCGGGATTCCGCGCTCGTAGGCGTAGCCGATCACCGCGGCCACATCCTTTTCAGAGCCAGCAATCACTACCAGGTCGGGCGCATGCGGATTGAGTTGGGTATAGAACGAAGCGTCGTAACCATAGGTCTGGAGCTCGCTGGGCGAGTCGATGACCTCGCTCTGCTCGACCAGTCTGCGCAGATCACGTGCAACCGCTCGCCAGGTAAGCTCTCCGATCTCGATCCCGGTCGACGTCATGTGCTCGCCTCGTCGAGGATCTCCACGATGTGCTTGACCGTCACGTCGCTGCTGCGACGGGCAAGTCCGCTGCGTAGCTGAAGCAGGCAGCCAGGATTTGCCGTGACTACCACCTGAGCGCCGGTCGCCAGGGCGCTCTCGAGCTTACGATCTTGCAGCCGGCGAGCCTCTTGGGGATTGGTCAGGTTGTAAATACCCGCGCTGCCACAGCAGAGCGCACTATTGGCCATCTCTTTCAAGGTCAGGCCCGGAACTGCTTTCAGCAACTGCCGGGGCTGCTGACGGATGCGTTGAGCGTGGGCGAGGTGGCACGGATCCTGGTAGGTCACGGTCAGGTCGAGGCGGCGACGCATCGGCAGCTCACGGCCAGCCAGGAACTCGGTAACGTCGCGGACCCGCGCCGAAAAGGCTTTCGCTCGCGCGGCCCACTCGGGATCGTCGGCGAGTTCGTGCGCGTAGTGCTTGAGCATCGCCCCGCAGCCGGCCGAGTTCACGACGATCGGTAGCTCACCCTCGCGCTCGAAGGCAGCCACGTTCTGCTTGGCCAGCCTGCGAAAGGTTGCGAGGTCGCCGTTGTGCGAATTGAGCGCGCCGCAGCAAACTTGTCCCTGGGAGAGCGAGACCTCGCAACCCGCGCGGCGGAGTACGCGAAGCGTCGCTTCATCAATCGACGCCAAGACCGTGGACATAACACAGCCAGCGAAAAAGGCGACCCGCTGCGGCTGATCCGCCTGAGTGAATGTCGTCTCGGCCAACAAGACCTCACCCCGGGGCACCACGAAGCGCCTCCCGACCGGTGGTAGGTAGCTCTCGGCATCGGCCAGGCCAAGGACTTTCAGAATGCCACTTCGCCGCGTGAGACGCTGAAAACCAGTGACTTGGTACAGCCATAATAACCAGACGAAGAACCGAAGGATCACTAGGTTGGCAAGAAGGTAGCGGAATCCAACCCACCGTATCAGTCGAGCGGGAATTGATCGCGGCAGTTCTGGCTCAATCGCCTGGCGCAGCCGAACCTGGAGAGATTGCATCTGCACGCCGGCCGGACACACCGCGGTGCATGCTTCGCAGACCAGGCAGCTCTCTTCCGCGGCAATGAGGTCCGTGGTGAGCGTCGTCCGACCTTCGGCCAGTGCGCGGGCCAGTGCAATTCTTCCTCGCGGCCCGAACGCTTCCCGGTCGGTCAAGATGTAGGTCGGACACGAGGTGAGGCACTGCCCGCAGCGTACGCAGGCGAGCATGTTCTGATACTCTTGCGCCAGCAAGCGGCGCATCTTCCCGTCGCCGTCCGGCCCATTCGATGGAATCACCGCTCGCTCCTCTTAGACTACCGCAAGTGATGCCGCGGCCCGCGCGAAAAGCTGCTGGCTCGCCGTGACGCCCGCGCCTAGCTCAATAGGTACGCCACACTCCACCAGCGCGAGCTCGGTACCGGCGATCGTCGCGAGCACCTCCAGCTCGTTGAGTGCGCCCAGGTGACCGATCCGGAAGACACGGCCGTTGATTCGGCCCAGTCCGACGCCGAGTGAGAGATTGAAGCGCTCGCGCGCCCGTCGGATCACGTCATTACTCGAGACCCCGTCCGGCACGACCACGGCCGTCAAAGAGTTCGAGAGCCGCTCGGGACGCTCGCCCAGCGGCCGCAGCTTCCAGGCCGCTACCGCGGCGCGCACGCCGTCGGCAAGTCGTTGGTGCCGCGTGAGAACGTTGTCGAAGCCTTCCTCGAAAAGCATAGTCAGCGCTTCCCGCAAGCCGAACAGGAGCAGGGTGGCCGGCGTGTAGGGAAAGAATCCGGCTGCGTTGTCCCGAATCACCGGTCGCCAATCGAAAAAGTGACGTGGCGAGCCACCGCGCTCGGCGACCGCTTGAGCCCGCTCGCCAACGCAGAGGATGCCCAGCCCTGGCGGCAGCATCAACCCTTTTTGACTGCCGCATAGTGCGATGTCAACTCCCCATTCGTCGAACCAGAAGTCGATGCTCGCCAGCGAGCTCACCGTGTCGACGATCAGCAGCGCATCGTGACCGGCCGCGTCGATTGCCCGCCGGATCTCCTTCACGTCCGTGGTGACGCCGGTTGACGTCTCATTGTGCACGATCAAAACGGCCCGGATCGGCTGGTTGGCATTAGCACGAAGCTGCTCCTCTACGAGCTCCGGTGGTACCTCTTGCCCCCAGCGCAGCGCGACTTCTTTGACCTCGATTCCCAGATCGCGAGCCGTCTGAGCAAATTGGGCGCTGAAGTGACCGTTATTGAACGAAAGAACGCGCTCGCCCGGCCGGATGACGTTGACTAGCGCCGCTTCCCAGGCGCCGGTCCCGGAGGCCGGGTAGATGACCACGGCGCCTTTGGCAGTACGAAATACCTGCTGCATGCCCGGCAAGATCTCTTGGGTCAGCGCCGCGAATTCCGGTCCGCGATGGTCGATCACCGGCCGGGCCATCGCCCGTAAGATACGCTCCGGCACGTTTGTCGGACCGGGAATCTGCAAGAAAGGACGCCCACTCATTTCGTCACTCCGATTTCAGGCTACCAGTATACGACGGCTGCCCTGGGAAGACCAACACTTTCCCTGACTGGCCGATAGCAAATTGTCGCACGTAAAGTTACAATCGTCGACATGCGGAGAGTTGGAGTGGGCCGAGGGGAAGGAGGGAACTGACCCATGACCTTACACGTTCTGATCGGTGAAGACGTTGGCGAAGCGAACGTTGCTCGACTTCGCAGCCGATTCCCAGAGGTCGACTTTACTCCGGCCTTTACCCGTGAGGAGTTGATCGCGCGGGCGCCGGAGGCGGAGGTCATCTTCACCAAGAACATGCCTGCCCCGGCGGTCGCCCGCGCGATCCGCTTGCGCTGGCTTCAGGCGGGAGTCGCAGGAGTTGACGGCATTCTCGCCAATGGGCTGAACACTCACCCGGCCCTGCTCACCTGCGCACGAGGGGCCCACGGCATCGCGATGTCCGAGCACATCTTGGCGATGATGTTTGCTCTGGCCAACCGGGTGCCCACTCTGGTCGAAGCAAAGTTAAGCCGCCGCCACGTTCGCCAGGAGGTCATTCACCAGAAGTGGCAGCTCGAAGGCCAAACGATTGGCGTACTGGGATTGGGTGACGTTGGAGGCACTCTGGCTCGCAAGTGCAAGGCACTTGGCCTCACTGTCTACGGCGTTCGGCGAAGCGCCGAGCCTTTCCCGGGCATCGACGGCGTCTATCGCCCGTCGGCGTTGCCGGAGCTTCTGCCTCGCCTTGATCACGTTGCCCTCTGCCTGCCGGGAACCGCGGAGACTCGCCACGTCCTCGGCAAGCCGGAGATCGCCCTCCTCAAGCCGACCGCTTGCGTCTACAACGTCGGACGGGGCAGCGCAATTGATCAGGATGCGTTGATCGCTGCCTTGCGCGACTGGCGCATCGCCGGTGCTGGTCTCGACGTCAGCACGCCCGATCCGCCGGCCGAGGATTCGCCGCTCTGGGATCTCCCCAACGTCATTCTCGGGCAGCACACCAGTGGTCACTCGGCAACCAATCACGAGCAGATCACCACGATCTTCGCCGACAACTTGGCGCGTTACCTGCGCGGTGAGCCGCTGGTCAATCTGGTCGACAAAGAACGGGGGTACTAGCTCGGCGGTTGTTATAATCGTGCTAGTGCTTATGTATGGTGCGCGAGCTTTGCAGATTGGCGTAACCGGTGAGCAAGCGTCTTCTTGTCAGTGGAATACTTGGCGAATATCACTGACCGGGTTCGCGGTCGTCGTCGTGGCGCTGCTGGCTGGCTGTGCGATACGTCCCCCGATCGCTACGCCAAGCGTTAGATCGCCTTCGCCAACCGTCAGCGCAATCGCCACGGCCGAGCTCAGTCCAACCGTGAGTGACGTCGGTTTGGCCCTGCCGACGCCGATTCCGAATACACCTACCGTCGAGCCCACTCTGCTGCCGACTACGCCGACAAGTCAACCAACCGTCGCTGCCACGTCCACTCTCGCTCCGCCAACCGCGACGCCCGCGCTGGCCAGGCCCGCCGCGGCACCTCGCGCCCAGATCTTCCGACAGCCCGGTGCTCCGCTGACCTTACGGATCCCCAAGATCGGCCTCGACGCGCCGATCGAGTCGGTTGGCCTGGACTCCGACGGGGCGATGGCCACGCCCAGCAATCCGTATTGGACCGGCTGGTTTGATCGGGGTGTGTTGCCGGGCCAACTCGGAAACGCCGTGATCGATGGTCACCTCGACTCGGCGATTTATGGCGCCGCCGTCTTCTGGAACCTGCGCGAGCTAAAGCCGGGCGATAAAGTCGAAGTCGAGATGCCCGCGCAGCGAAATCTCACCTTCGTCGTTACCCGCACCGCGTCCTATCCTTACAACAACGCCCCGATCAATGACATCTTTGGCCCGGCCAGCACCGCCAACCTCAACCTGATCACCTGTGCCGGCGATTTTGATCGGGCCACTCGGAACTACAACCAGCGGCTGGTCGTGTACGCTAAACTGGCACCGTAGCGGAATTTCCCCTTCCCCCGAGAGTTAGGGGAAGGGGACAGGGGATAAGGGCTACCCGGTCTTGATTGGTTCCTTGGCCGGTGTGCCATTCGCTGGCGTGGCCGGGGCTGGCTTGGCCCCGTCGCCGGGTTTCGGCGGCTCGGCTGACGCGGCTGGCCGTTTGCCGTCGGTCATCTGGACCTGGCCTTCGAGGACCGCGCCCTCGTGGACGACGAAGGATTTTGTCATCAGCTCGGCGTTCACCCGGCCCGTTGGCAAGATTTCCAGGCGCTCGCTGCAGTGCACCTGGCCTTGAAAGCGCCCGGCGATACTGACGAAGGCGGCGCGAACCTTGGCATTCACCTCCGCCCCTTCGGCCACGCAAACGGTATCGCGCGCTTCGATCTCGCCGGAAAGCTGCCCTTCTACCCGCACACTGCCTTCGATCTTCAAGGTGCCTTGCCAGGTCGAGCCAATCGAGATAATGCTGGTGCGTTCCCCCGAGGGGGCCGGATTGCTGGCTTGCGCCGCCTGGGGGGGGAGCGGCGTTACAGTGATCGGGGTATCACTTCCTGGATTTGCCACGTCAGCTCCTTCTGACCGATTATTTTCGCCGTCGCTGAAGCGATCATTCCGCTTGAGAGCATTCCGAAGCTGTTCGAATTCTTCCATGCTCCCTTTCTTGCCAAACATGTCTTCCTCGACCTCCACACAATCATCTACGATCATGGAAGCCACCGGCAGATGTTGTCCGCCGCCGTCGCCCCGGATCGCAGTATCGTTTGACACGCGCCCGCGGTTGGTTCGCGGAGCTTCCCCGGACGAAGGTCCGCCGACCCGGCCGCCTGCTGTCAGTCATCTTACCTGACGCTGAGCCCGCATGCACCAAGATTGACGGAAAGTTGCGATAGTCAATTTCTGCTAGACAGGACTTTTGGGCTAGGACAGGCAGGGTTTGTCATCCCAGGTGACGGCGGAATCTCGTCCGGACGGGAAGGGAGTTCCGTCCGAAGAGTCGAATTGGCCACGTTTTCTCCTCAAGCAGTCTCTGGGCTGAAAAAGGACGCGCGCGGTCGAGTCGGCCCTTTGGACAGCCGTCGATGCGCTGGAAGCGCAGGCCGGCTTCGTACGGTGCATTGATGAGAAGTTGAGCAGGGCAGGCCCTGGCTTCTCTCCTATGGTAGGACATTTTCATCGTGCGGGAGATGCATTATACTGGCAGCGCTAACCCGATTCTGGTCGTGATGAGCAATAGTCATCGTGCGGAAAGTAAAAAACACAATGTGTTTATCTCCGACAATTCTGACTATTGCGTACCTCGACTGACGAAAGGCTCTGTCGATGCATGTCGAATCTCGGAGTAGATATGATATAAAAGTTTGGGATCGTACCAACTCCTCGGAAACCTTTCAGCATCATGGCAATTGCTGCCTCGGCCGGTGGAGTGCACGACGTCATAACCGTGCTGGCTCCCTTGATCGGCGACGTTTCTGGCCGCGGTTCTCGTCATCGAGCATCTCGCGCCGTGTCGCCACGGTTACACGG
>JAJPIK010000049.1 GCA_021324795.1 Chloroflexota bacterium | reverse complement strand
TCGGAGGAAGATATGCTGCGTGTGCGCATGCTCGTCTGGTCACTGCTGGTAGTGGCTGGACTGATCATTGGGATCCACAAGGTCTCGGCATCGCCCGGGGCCATCACGTCGGCGTCAATCACTCCGACGCCAATCGTTCAAATCGATAACGCGACGAAAACGTGGCACGTTGCCGGCACGATTCAAGTGATGAACGGCGAGTTCTGGGACGTTCAGGGCTTCGTCATCCAGGTGACGGACATGACCAAGATAACTGGAGACCTGCCCTCGATCGGAACTTTCGTGGACGCCACCGGCACCGTGCAAGCAGATGGCACGTGGTTGGCAACGTCCGTGGTGGTCGGTAAATCAGCACCCACCGCGACCGTGACAGCAACGACGACGGCGACACCCTTGGAGACAGCGACGGCGACGCCGACCAGGGTACCGAACTTCGAGAGCGTCACCACTGCTACGCCAACTCCAACCTCAACCTCGATTTCTTCCTTACCGCCGGCCAGCATTGGCAATAATAGGGAAGTGCCCACCGACGACGAGGAAAATGTGCGCTCGTCGAAAATGGCGCCACCGAAAGCAGGGCCTCATAACGAGAAGGCGCCGCCCCATGCTCCCCATAAGAAGCCGTACGATCCAACGGATAAGAAGAACCATGGTCACGACGACGAGGGCGATTACTAAGCCTCTCGCTCTCTGCTGAGAAAAACAGCGACGACGCGGCTCAGCACGCCGGCGTCGCGGGGGGATTACCACCGCGGACAGAATCCGCCCCCTTTACATTCCCTCTGGTTTGACACGGGCGGGTCGGGAAATTATAATCTCCTGGTGAATATAATTGTCGATTAGGCGCGGAAGGAACAGGTTACTGTGCCCAAACGAACGTATCAGCCGAAGAAGCGACGGCGGGCGCGCGTTCACGGCTTTCTCAGTCGAATGTCCACCCGAGCTGGTCGAGAGGTTCTGCGTCGCCGTCGCGCTCGGGGTCGAGCGAAACTGGTTCCAGTGTAAGTAGGACACTGGATCGGCGAATTGTGCGTCCTGCGACGCGCCGATCGTATCGGCGCTGGCCTTGCGACGAGCGGAATCGACAATATCCAGCGCCGAGTCGGGAATGACCGGACAGTCCGAGGAATCGAGGCAATTGCCACGTCGCAGGTGCGGCCGGTTGCGGAGTAGCAAGGATTTCGACCGTGTCCGGACGGAGGGGCGATCCTGGCCAGCAAGGCTCTTACTCATTCAAACCGCGCCCAACCCCAATGGAGAAATTCGGGTTGGGGTGGTCGCGAGCAAGCGTCTGGGGCACGCGGTACGCCGAAACCGAGTACGCCGCCTGATCCGGGAAGCCATTCGGAAGCTGTGCGCCCATCTCCGAAGTGGCTGGGATGTTGTCATCGTAGCACGGTCGGGGATGGTTGGAGCATCTTTTCAAGCCGTTCTTGCCGCCCTTGAAGATGGATTGAGGCGCGCCGGGATTTTCGATGGCCCGCCGGTTGCGACCGTGTCGTCGGCCGGCGGGTTTCCGTTTGTGGAGCGGGCACAAACGACCGAACAGGGAAACACATGAAATCTATCGCGCTCGCGCTGATTCGGCTCTATCAGCTCACCCTGTCCCGTGTTCTCCCGTCGTCGTGTCGCTTCTATCCGTCGTGTTCACAGTATGCGTATGAAGCGATCGCCCGATACGGGGTGATTCGCGGCGGTTGGATGGCGCTCGGGCGTCTGAGCCGGTGCCATCCGTTTCATCCCGGGGGATACGACCCGGTTCGTTAGCACCTGAGGAGGCATTCTTTTGGCAGCCATCGGCCAACTCTATACTGGCATGCGTGACGCCCTGGCCGGCCCGATGATGGTGGCCCTCCAATTTCTTTACCATTTTCTCGCGGGCATCGGCATTCCAAGCTGGGGCCTGACGATTATCCTTTTCACCATCGTCGTCAAGCTGATCTTTTGGCCCCTGACCTTGCAGCAAATTCGCTCGTCGCGGGCGATGCAGGCACTCCAACCAGAGCTCAACGAGCTCAAGCGACTACACGGCAAAGACAAAGAAAAGCTGATGCAGGAGCAGATGCGGCTGTACAAAGAAAATCGGGTCAATCCGATGGCCGGCTGCTTGCCTATGCTCATTCAGCTTCCGATCTGGATCGGACTGTATCAGGCGCTCTTTCTCCTAGCTCAAAATCCGGATTTCGCGAGCCGCTTTCTCTGGATTTCCAACCTTGCCCAACCAGAAGGCGTTCCGTATTTACTGGCGATCCTATCCGGCGCATCTCAGTTTATCGTTCAGCGCATGATGCAGGTGAATTCCACCGATCCGCAACAGCAGGCGATGAACCAGGCTATGCAGTTCATGCCCTTGATGTACATCTTTATCGCTTTTCGCATGCCGGCTGGACTTGTTCTGTATTGGGTTGCGTCGAACGTCTTTACCCTAATCCAACAGTCCTTCATTTACGGCTGGGGCTCGGTCTTACCTGGTCGTCGTGCTCCGGCTCTCGCTACTCCCGCAACGCGGGCGATTCGCGAGCCAGCCCAACGTCCAGCGGGGAACCCAAGCAACGTGACGAGCAACGGCACTGTCGCTACGACCACAGTTGCAGCGCCCAACCCTCAACGCCGCGCCAAAAAGCGACGAAAGTGAAGGCCCCCCTTGATTGAGGAGGAATACAACGTGGAGAGTCTTGAAGTAACCGCCCGCACCGTGAACGAGGCGATAGAAAAGGCGCTAGCAAGACTCGGAAAGTCTCGCGACGAAGTCGACATTTCGGTGCTCTCGGAAGGAAGCCGTGGCATTCTTGGCATTGGCAGCGAAGAGGCTCGTATCCTCGTCTCGGTGCGTGAACCGGAGGTAATCCCCCCGGCTTCCACCAAAGCGATGGTGAACCTAGATGCCGCGACCGAGATCGCGCGGAACGTTCTCGAAAATCTGCTTGCCGGCATGCGCGTTTCGGCCGAGGTCGCGGTCAAGCCGCCACCTCCCGAGGCGGTCGAAGAGGGATTCAGCGTCTCGCTGGATATCGAAGGTGCCGACGACGTTGGCATTCTGATCGGCCGTCGCGGTGAGACACTGAGCGCGATTCAGTTCATAACGACACTAATCACCTCGAAAAAGGTCGGCAAGTGGACGAAAGTCCTGGTAGACGTCGAAGGATATCGGAGCCGCCGTGAGATCTCTCTCCGTAGTCTCGCGACGCGCATCGCGAGCCGCGTTCAAGAGACTCGTCAGCCAATGGCACTCGAGGCGATGCCCCCCAATGAGCGGCGCGTGATTCACTTGGCGCTCCAGAACCATCCCGCCGTCACCACTGCAAGCACGGGGGAAGGTGATCAACGACGGGTCATCATCTCGCCAAAGCGTTGATCGAGCTTGCCGCGGGCGCCGAGAGTTCGGCACCCGATTATGTGGTGATCGGTCACGTGACCCGAGACGTGGTCGCAGGTGGCTACGTGGTCGGCGGCACGGTAACCTATGCCGGCTTGACCGCTGCCGCGCTCGGCCGGCGCGTCGGGGTGGTAACCAGTGCTAGCTCGGAGCTTGATCTGAACGTTGCCCTACCAGGCCTGGCTAGCCGGGTCAAGCCTGCCGCCGCGACGACGACTTTCGAAAATCGCTATCACGACGGGCGGCGAACCCAGTGGGTCCGGGCGATTGCCGCCTCATTGGAGCCTGAGCTCATTCCTCCGGTCTGGCGGTACTCTCCCATCGTTCACCTCGCCCCTCTGGTAGATGAGCTCAATTCGGACATCCTGAAAGTTCTCTCTCATGTCCAGTTACTCGGAGTAACCCCTCAGGGTTGGCTACGCCGCTGGGATGCCAATGGCATCGTCAGCAGTCGGCCCTGGGACGAGGCCGAGCTGATTCTCCCTCGGGTAGGTGCCACCATTCTGAGTGAGGAAGATGTGGGTAGGAATTGGGAGATCTTACGGCGATACGCCCGGCTGACGCCAATTCTCGCGGTCACCCAGGGTGCAAATGGCTGCACTGTATTTGAGAATGGCAAGGGTTGGCACGTCCCGGCCTTTCCCGTCGTCGAAGTCGATGCGACCGGCGCCGGTGACGTTTTCGCTGCCGCTTTCCTGATTCGCCTCCTTGAAGACGGCAATCCGGTCGCCGCCGCGCGCTATGCTAACTGTGTCGCCAGCTTCGCCGTCGAGGCGATCGGCGTCACGGGAATTCCCAGCTCCCAGCAGGTTCGCGAACGCCTCAATGATCATCGCCCGGTCATCGCCGCCGAATGAATACGAGATTCCCTTCTCCTCACCGAAGCATCCTCGCGGTTGCCAATCAAAAGGGAGGGGTTGGCAAGACGACAACCGCGGTAAATCTTGGCGCCGCTCTGGCTCAAGTCGGTCAGCACGTACTAGTTGTGGATCTGGATCCCCAAGCAAACGCGACCAGTGCTCTCGGTGTCGACAAAGGTAAGGTGGAGCGTTCAATCTACGAGGCTCTCATTGGTCAGGCTGGCCTGGCCGAGGTCATCGTCTCAACCGGCTGGGAGCGTCTCGACCTCGCCGCTTCGGCGATTCGTTTAGCCGGGGCTGAAATCGAGATGGTTGGGCTGATGGCCCGCGAACAACGACTTCGACGCACGCTCAGTGACGTTGTCGCCAACTACGACGTCATTCTCATTGACTGTTCGCCATCACTCGGGCTGCTTACCGTCAACGCCCTGACCGCTGCCGACGGCATCCTGATCCCGATTCAGTGTGAGTATTTGGCACTGGAAGCGCTCGGCCAGCTCACGAGCACCATCAATCTGATTCGAGACAATCTCAATCCGAAGCTCGACATCGCCGGCATTTTGATGACTATGTTCGACGCGCGCACGAACTTATCGCAACAGGTAGTCGACGAGGTACGCGCTCACTTCCCAACCCTCGTCTTCGACACAGTCATCCCGCGATCAGTTCGCCTTTCGGAAGCGCCGAGCTACGGCCAACCAATCCTCTATTACGACCCTCCATCCCGTGGCGCGGTTGCCTACCGTAACCTTGCAGCCGAACTGATCGCCCGGTTGGAACGTCTTACCGATCAAAACTAGAGCATTTTTTCCGGGGGCTTGCCTCGTTGCCCAAGCACCGGCCTTAACCGAAGCTCGAGCGCACGACGATCGTTTGCCGGCGGTGACTGCCGACTGAGACCAGATCGATCGGGCAGCCGATCAGATCGCTGAGGCAACTCAAATAACGCTGGGCATTCACTGGCAGATCAGCGAGCGAGCGCGCATCGCTCGTCGAGGCTTGCCAGCCGGCCAATGTTTCCCAGATTGGCTCGCAGCGGCTGTAGGCAGCTAAGCTAGCGGGCACGTAGTCGATCACCTCGCCATCCAAACGATAGGCCGTACAGATGTGAATGCTCGGAAAATCGTCGAGCACGTCGAGCTTGGTAATCGCCGCGGCATCCATGCCGTTGATGCGCACTGCATGGCGGGCCGCAACGGCATCGAACCAGCCACAGCGGCGTGGACGACCGGTCGTCGTACCGTATTCACCTCCGCGCTCGCGCAACTCTTGGCCGATTTCATTGATCTGCTCGGTGGGGAAAGGCCCGGCACCAACCCGGGTAATGTAGGCCTTGAATACGCCCAGCACACGATCGATCCGGGTCGGCCCAATTCCCAATCCAGCCGCCGCCCCCCCCGCCGTCGGCGAGGACGAGGTGACGTAGGGATAGGTCCCGTAGTCCAGGTCGAGTAAGGTCGCCTGGGCTCCCTCGATCAGAACGTTCTGGTGATGACAGATTGCCTTATGCAACAAGACTGAGGTATCAGTCACGTGGGGCTTGAGTCGCTGGCCATAGTCCCGACATTGCTCATAGACCTCGTCGACGTTCAAGGGCGCCTGGCCATAGTAGACGGTGAGCAGCTTGTTTTTGCGAGCAACCAGCTCCTTGACCTGCTCGCGAAGCACAACCTCATCGATCAGGTCACACATCCGCACTCCACAGCGAGCGACTTTGTCTTCATAAGCCGGTCCCACGCCACGAAGAGTCGTGCCCAGGTTCGCCGCGCCGCGCTCGGCTTCTTCCAAGCGATCAAGAATCGGATGATATGGCATCACGACGTGGGCACGGTCGCTGACCATCAGTCGCTCGACCGAGACACCAACGCTGGTCAATTGCCCAATCTCTTCCAGGAGCTCACCAGGATCAATGACGACCCCTGAGCCGATCACGCAAGTGATCTCTGGATCGAAGATACCAGCCGGTACGAGGTGGAGGCGAAAGGTCCCCCGGTCGTTGACGACCGTGTGCCCAGTGTTCGTTCCTCCCTGGTAGCGCGCCACGACCTGGGCCTGCGTCGCCAGGTGGTCGACGACTCCCCCCTTCCCTTCATCTCCCCACTGGGCGCCGACCACGACCAAGACCGCCATGCCAACCTCCAGCCGTCCGCGTCCGCGGATCTGTTGGCATCCGCGCGCGACCATGAATCAAACTTGCAGATTATATCACATTTGAAGAACTCGTCATCGGCGATCCCGGTTGCGACGGAGATCTCCTGGGCACTAGCCAGATCTCTGGTGCAGAATGCTGGCCATGCCGTGACTTGCTCATCCAGGAACAGCGGTAACCTTAGGGAGTATCGCCCCCTTGCCAGTAGGTATCTCCGCAACGGTGGCAAAATTGCGCCAAGACCGTCTCATCAAGCATTGCGATGCCAACTTCCGCGCTTCGGACGATATGGTGATGAAAATACTCCTCGACGATAGCGCCGACGGCTGACGACCAGTCACTCGTCTCGAGCGGGAAAAACGCGACACCGCCCCCCCGGCCCTGGACTTGATCCGCCCAGATGGGGAAGACGGTTTCGAATACCACCACGCGATACCGCTTCAGCAATGGCACCTACTGATTCCAATGGTCGATTGGCCGGCGTGCCTCGCTCCGGAACGGAAGGGCAACCTTCTGTCCAAGACGCGCGGACTCGTAAGCCGCGCAAATGATCTCGATAACGAGCCGACCATCTTCACCAGTTTCCAGGGGAGGCAGATTATCTCGTACGCAGCGGACGAAGTGCGCCATCTCCTGGGGAAAGCCGTAGTTCCAGTTCTCCTCGAACATGGTAAACGTCCAACCACGAGTATCCGGCGCTTTCTCGACGGCGTAGCCGTAGCCGGGCTCACTGAAAGTGACGAGCGAGCTCCCCCGCAGTAGGTCAGCGACCGTCAAGCCGGCCGAGCCGTAAATCTCCGCCCGATCGTCAACCCCTCCCGGGCGCGCCCAACTGTTCTCGGCCACCCCAAAGCGGTTCCCTTCGTATTCGACGATACAGATGCTGTGATCTTCGCCTCGGGTCCGCTCGCCATGAACGTACCTTCCAAGCTGGGCGTACACCGAGATTGGTCGTGGCCGGCCGAAGATCCAGCGCGCGAACTCGATAGAATGGCAGCCCATGTCCATGAGGACACCCCCGCCGGATCGCTCAACGTTCCAAAACCAATCCGAATGCGGGCCGAAGTGACACTCTGACTGCTTGACCAAGTAGACCCGCCCCAATGCCCCCTCGTCAGCAAGCAGCTTGGCACGGACGTACTTTGGCGCAAAGCAAAGCTCTTCGGCGTACATGAGTTTCACCCCTGCCGCCTGACAGGCCGCGATCATGCGGTCACACTCGGCCAGACTCGTCGCCAGGGGCTTCTCGCAGACGACGTGCTTGCCCGCTGCCGCGGCATCGACCGCGGCAGCGCAATGCAGGTCGTTCGGCAAAGCCAGGGTCACCATATCGACGTCTGGGCGATCGAGCAGCGACCGATAGTCGATGACCGCGAACGGAACACCGTGGCGGCGTGCAACCGCTTCCGCACGGCCAGGGGTCGGCGAGGCCACGCCGACAATGCGCGCTTCCGGGACCTGACGAAGCGCTTCCAGATGCAAATTACCAACAAAGCCAGCACCAATGATTGCGACTCCGACCTGATCCATCACGTCTTCCTCTGAAATTCCCTCTCGTGCGAGGAGAAGGAGAGAGTGAGGGCTACCTGCTGATTTCAGCACCTGCAGTGGCCCGACCAACTATGCAAACACTTTTACAAGTCGAGCTGTAGCTCGTTGAGTAGATAATCCTTGCTCATCGCAACGCTTTCGAAGGGCGTCCGCCGGGTGTAGTCCAGCTCGATCGTCAGCCAGCCATCGTAGCCAGTCTCCCGCAAGATATTGATCGCCCCTTTCAGATTGACGATTCCTTGCCCAAGCTCGGTGAAATCCCGAATCACGGCGGTTCCTCCCTCACCAATGGCCTCGGGTGGGAGCGACGGATCCCAGTCCTTCAGGTGAACATACTTGATTCGTTCGGCATACTTGCGGAAGACGTCGACCTCGGCGGTTGGTACATCTGGATTCCCTTTACGGAAATGCGCTGTATCCGCGCACATCGCGACATAGCGAGGATCGACTCGGTCCATGATGAAGTCAATCTCGTCGAGCTTTTCAACCATCGTGTTGAAGTGCGGATGTACGCACGAGATAACGCCATATTCCAGCGAACGGCGGCCAATCTCGTTCATGCAGTGGACCATGTTCAGAAGCTCTTCACGACTCGGCTTACGACTGCCCGGTCGCCTTCCTGGCCCCAATACCAAGCGGTTGGCACCATTTGCCTGGAGGAAGCGCGCCAAGCGTGCATTGCGCGCCACGAGTTCCTCGTGCAGCGATGCATCGTGCATCGCACCACCACCGTAAAGAGCGATCAGTTGGAGATTGTGCTGCGCGAGCAGATTCTGGAACTCTGCTAAGCGACCAAAGCCATAATCATCCGCGACAAAGGCGAATGCTTCGAATCCACGGAAGCCAAGTGTTTTCAGATCCTGGACCGCCTGGAGCAACCCATCTCGTCCCCAGGTGATTCCGTGGCAAGAAACCCGAATCGCCATCGTAAGATCCTCCGCCGCGCCCTAGTGTCCCACCAAGAAAGGTCCTCCCCGTCTCCATTCGGATGGGCCGCCGGCTCTGACAGTATAGTCGGGAAGGCCGACGCCAGCAAATGCCTTCTTGCCTCGATCTGAATCTCTCCGTAGAATGGCACCGGTGAGAAAAACCTCACCACGTCGCCGCGAACGGTAGAAGGAGCAGCCATGATCGACGTTTCGGTCGAGAACCTGGTAGCACTCGACCAAGCTCATTTGATCCATCCCTTACATAGCACGAGCGGACACGCGGCAAATGGACCGGTCATTCTGGTAAGCGGCCAAGGCGTGATCGTACGCGACGTCCACGGCAAAGAGTACATCGACGCGCTGTCTCAACTCTGGAACGTCAACGTTGGTCACGGTCGGCGTGAGCTAGCAGAAGCCGCTGCGGAGCAGATCAGCCAAATTGCCTTCGCCTCGAATTATAGCGGCCAGGCGAACCTGCCGGCCATTCGGCTTGCCCGTAAGCTTGTCGAGATCTCGTATCCGAATATGCAGGCGGTCTTTTTCACCAGTGGCGGTGCGGAGTCCAACGAATCCGCATTTAAGCTCGCCCGTTCTTACTGGAAGATTCAAAACCGTCCAGACAAGGTGAAGATCATCTCCCGACGCTGGGCGTATCACGGGGTCACCACCGGGGCGATGAGCGCGACGGGGATGAACACGTATTGGCCACAATTTGAGCCGCGCGCCCCGGGCTTCGTTCAGGTAGCTCCACCCTACTGCTACCGCTGCGAGCTCGGTAAGACGCCGGGGCACTGTCCAATTGACACGGCTGAAGACCTCGAACAGACGATTCTCCGCGAAGGGCCGGAGACGATCGCGGCCTTCATCGCCGAGCCGGTCATGGGCGCCGGCGGCGTGATTCCGCCACCCCCAGAGTACTTCCCACGGGTTCGCGAAGTCTGCGATCGACACCAAGTTCTTTTCATCGCCGACGAGGTCATCACCGGCTTTGGCCGGACCGGCAAAATGTTTGCCCTCGACCACTGGAAAGTGCTGCCGGACGTCGTGTCGTTCGCCAAGGGGGTGACCAGCGCGTACATTCCCCTGGGAGGGATTCTCATCTCCAAGCCAGTAGCCGAAGCAATCCAGTCGCTTCCACCGGACCAGCCCTGGATGCACGCCTATACTTACTCTGGTCACCCGGTCGCCTGCGCGGTTGCCTTGAAGAACATCGAGATCATCGAAAGGGAAGGACTGGTCGCCCATGCCGCCGAAATGGGGGCACGACTGATCAAAGGTCTAGAGGCGCTCCAGAGCTTACCGATCGTCGGCGACGTCCGCGGCCTCGGCCTCATGGCCGCGGTCGAACTCGTTAAAGACAAGGCCAGCCGCGAAGCATTTCCTGCCAGTCTCAAAGTCGGACCGCGGGTGCTCGCCGCGGGGCGTGCACGGGGCGTGCTTTATCGGAATCGGGGCGACGTGCTCGAAATGGCTCCCCCGCTGATTATTAGCGAGAACCAGGTCGACCTGATCGTCAACGTGCTCGGGGAGAGCATTCAAGAAGTCGCGAAGCAACTGGAGTATTGAATTCTCCGCGGTAGGCGTCGCCGCGGCGACGCCTACCGCGGAGAATAAAAATCCGACTACGGATACTTCTTGCGCGTACCGACGACGTTCTTGAATTCGCGGAGCATCTCGGCTCGCCAGGGCTCCTTGTTTTCGACACGCAAGCGCCGGCGGACCGCGAGCTGCTCGGCCTCGAAGACGCGAGTCATGTCTTCGCTCCGCTCCTTAAGGTTGGCAATTTCCTGGTAGTTCTCATCCAGGAAAATGAAGCATGGGACCGAGCGATAGATTCCTTGGTTCAGGTGCTGGTCCATAATGTCCAGGTTCTCATCTCGCTGGACCACCCGCAAATCGATATTCGGGCACTGCTTGGCGATCTTGGCAAAGACCGGAATGTTGTAGAGCGCATCACCACAGCCGTCGTAGGTGAGGACAAAGACGTTCAGCTTGCCCTGGGAGCGCCACCACGCAAGGTCCTCGGGCGGCACCTGAACCTCCTCCACGTGCTGCAGCATCTGCTCCTTATTGACCTTCATCCGCTGGACGTATTCGTCAAACGTAGTCGCGGCAAGAAATCGTTCCTTGGTTAGCGCGGGTTTTTCAGTCGTCGCCACTTTCCTCTCCTTGTTCTCCCGTTCAGGCGGGATGTTGGGGATGCCGCCAGAGTCGCCAGTTTCCCATCAGGACAAGGGGTTGAGGGTATTCCCCCAATCCTTACCGATTGGAAGTGGCAGGGGGCCACTTCTGAGATCATCCCTGATTCTGCACCAGGATACCTCAGGCGCGACAGATCAGCTCGACCTCGTTACCCTCGGGGTCGTCCAAGTACATGGTGCGCGACGGAATGACCGGATGCTGGCCACTCCGAAGCTGGTAACCAAGCCCCTCTAATCGCGCCTTTTCCGCGTCAAAGTCCTCGGGTGCCACTTCTAATGCGAGATGATGCAGCGTACGCGGCTCGGCAAACGGAGGCTCGGCCTCCGGTAGCTGAACCACGACGATCATCTGGGGAATCCCGGCTTGGCCAGGTCCAGCCTGAAGAAAAATGGGGTTCTTCCGCTCGGGAGGAGAAATCACCTTCAACCCGAGCACATCACGATAGAAACGGACCATCGCCGGTTGGTCGTGGGCCCACAGAACAATTTCACTGATGCCTTGGACCGCCCCCATCGGCCACTTACCTCGTCGAGTCGTTCATGATAAAGTCAACGTGGTGACCCCGTTTCCCCACGCGCTGCAGCACATTCAGGGCACGGGCATAGTCGGCGCAAGTATTCCCAGGAATAGATTCCGGTGGAGTGGCCATCTTTCCAGGTGATGCTCATCGCGTAATTACCAACCGGGCCGACGTCGATCAGCTCAGTCTGCTCGGGCGTCAGTCGCTCGGTAGTCGCGAGAACCCCCGGCTTCTCCCCTTCGCCACGGCAGATCGCGCACGGACAACTCCAGCGGAGCAGCTCAAAGCCATACGAGCTGGAGTGACCATCCAACCAAGTTATGTCAATCGCCCGCTTCTCAATTGACGGAGCAATCACGTCCGGCATTCGTTGTTCGTAGGTTAGTCCTGGCACGGCCTAAAACACTCGTCCCAACAATTGATCAAACGGCTGCGGCGCTGCAGTTCGGATTACCTGATCTTCACGATCCCGCAGGTACAAGTATAGCTGAGCGGTGAACTCGACCGCGGGCAGCGGATAGGTCGGGTTGATGCACAGGTAATCATAGGGCCACGGCGAATGCATCGCGTGTTCCAGGTTATCCCAGATCAATTGGATTCGGCGACCAACTCGCAGGCGGTAGGTGAGGCCGGGCAAGTGCCGGGAGGGGACGTCCAGGTACCCTTGACGACGCAAAAGCTCCCAGTTCTCATCTCCCAGCGTCGCGCGCGCCACTTCCGCGCCGCGCGCCCGTGCCCGGGCATATTCGTGCGGTCCAAATCCGGGGCCAGCCGAACGCTTTGGCACCCATTGCCAGTTGATCAGCCACGGTCTTTCTAGCCCCCAGCGCTCCTCGGAAGGAACGGGAGCTTCGCCAAAGTCCCGAAGCCAACTAAAGATTCGACCAGCCCAGCGGAAAGGCCGCCCCCAGTTAGCCACCCGCAATTGGAGCGATGATCTGGTACTCTTCCACCTGCGGGTCAAAGGGGCCATCGTCGAGCACGTGCTTGCCGTCGACCTTCTTCGATACGGCGCAACCTCGCGCACGGGCCTCCCGGAGAATCTGTTCCGCCTCGGCAATAGCGGCGCGGCCTTCGTCGGTTTGGGTGGTCGGATCCCATTCAACCACCTGATCACCGTGTCGATTTGCCACGATAATTCGACCCATCTCGGCCTCCCTTTTCATCGCGAGCGGTCATCGCTCGCCTTGGGACAAGTATAGCGCGGAAAATTGAGCAGGGATAGAGTTTCGGTAAACGAAACGTGACAATTTTGGTTTGACTTTACACGAAGACCGATGCTATAATGGGCCTAAGCCCCTGTAGCTCAATTGGATAGAGCGTGTGGCTTCGGACCACAAGGTTGCGGGTTCAAGTCCTGCCGGGGGTACCATTTTCCCCTCTCGGCTCCTCCCTGACTCAATCTCCTCGCTGACACTGTGCGTGCCAGTGGACCTTGACGAATGGTCGTCCCTGGTTGTCAGATCGTTCTTGGCGCTCGGCGACCAGGGATTCGATGGCAAAAGAAGCCAGCAACGCCCGAGCTTCGGCTTCATCGACGAAATGATGCGGAAGATCCCCATCCTCCTCGGGATCATTCGGTACTCGATAGGTAAAAGGCTCGATCTCGATCCCCTCACCAAGCGCGGCTTTTCTCCGGTATTCAGCACACTTTACGTCCTCGGTCCCAATGAAGGTAACGAAGAGCTTGCCGCCGGGACGCAGAACCCGTTCAATCTCCGCCAAAGTCTTGACGACACCAGCCCGGGTCGCGTGGTAGATCACGTTGTAGGAGACCACGAAGTCGAACGCGGCATCAGCAAAGGGGAGAGCCTGCATGTCGGCTTCGCAGATTGCCCCTCGAAACCCTTCGGATGCTAGCCAGGTAGCACAGTGAGTCAGGGCGGTCGGTGAGACGTCGGTTGCCGCGGTCGAGTAGCCGATTTTCGCGAGCGCCAAGGTGTGCCGCCCCGGCCCGCACCCCAGGTCGAGTGCGCGTCGTGCTCCGGCATCGTACAGCCGCTGCGCCAGCGACACCACTTCGGGATTAGGACGGTGCCAGCCCCGCTGAATGATTTCTGGCTGCTTCCAGAGATGCTCCCATCCCTTGGTTGGGTCGACCATGCTAGATTCCTCCACTTTTAGACGTTCGACGACGAAGCTCTCGCTCTTTTCCCCCGTAAGGCGTTCCAGGACATATGAATCCGATCACGAATACTCTCGTAGCTTACATGATCAGCTAGGGGCTGAGCAATCGCCGGAGAAAATACCCTCCGATAGAACTCCGGTCCCATCCACGGTCTCGGTTGCTTTGCACACTGACATCAACCGCTTGATTCCCTCTTCCAGGAGGAGAAAGCTAGGATGAGGGCTGCCCACCAACGTATCGACGGTCATGGGACCATCTCCAACGAGACGCATTTCTTGCGAACCTCTTGCGCTGCTCTAGCAGCGGTTGACTATAAGTTAAGTAGAAGACCGTGTCGCAGCAGGTTGGATCGTCGATGCCCCAAAGGTGGATGACTCCTTGAGCTGCGACGGAGGTGGCAAGATGAGTGAGATGACGAAAGAGCAGTCACCGGCCACCCGATGGGAGATCCGGATTGGCAGTCCGGTCGAGTGCGTGGATGGCTGGGTCGGGACAGTCGAGCGTCTGGTAGTTAGTCCTCGCACGCGTGAAGTTACTCACCTGATCATCCATCGGGGATTGCTTCTCCACCGCGATGCCGCTATCCCGATCGAGGCGGTCGAGTCGGCTGACGAGGAGTTGGTACGGTTGAATCTGAGCTCAGCCGAGCTTACCAGCTATCCGCCTTATAATCCGGTCGATTACGTTAGCGCCAGTGCCGACTGGCAGCCGCCAACCGGATACGCCCGAGAGCATATTCTGTTTGCCCTGCCTCGACCGTTAGCCAGAATGCGTCGCCTAGTCGCGGCGACGTCGGGCCCGGTCGCGCATGCCGACATCGGATCGAGCGCGGAAGCGCCGACGATCAGCACTGGCACGCGAGTCGAAGCGCGCGACGGTCCTATCGGAAACGTCGATCGTGTCCTTCTCGACCCGACGACGCATCAAGCAACCCATTTCGTCGTCCGCAAAGGCACCCTCTTCGGCCACGATTTGATCGTCCCGGTGGATTGGGCAATCAAGGTCAGGCCAGAAGGGATCGTCCTCGACGTTGGACGGGAGCAATTGAGTCAGCTTCCCGAGTATCGTCCCGACGACGAGTTGGCTACCGACGTTGAGCAGGCGCTGTGGAATGACGAAATCCTGCGCCGAGTAGATCTACCGTTTCTTCACACCAAAGTCCAGGACGGCATCGTGATTTTAGAAGGATACGTCGCCACCAGTGTCCACCGGCAACGGGCCGAGGAGATTGTGCACAATGTTCGTGGCGTCCTGGGCGTCGATAATCGTCTGATCGGCGACGACGAACTCGAAATTGCCGTCGCACAGGCCCTCGGTCGGGACGAACGGACTCGACGACACCGCATCCGAGTCCGGGCACGTCACGGTATCGTGTACCTTTCTGGCGACATCGTCCAGGCCGCGCTCGACATCGCCGCGGCTGTCCCGCACGTTCGGAAAGCGGAGATCGAATCAGTCACCGATTTGCGACCGTGGTAAGCGATATGATCGGAATGCATTTTCTAACACATCGCTTATTTGGTTCTTATGGTGACTAAACACAGGTTGCCATATTCTGGATCTGCTATGGGATGCAATGTTTGACCGGAGCCAGCCTCTGATCGAACGATGCGCCCAGACAGTCAGTTGTGCATGGGTAGAAATCTTCTGAGGAGGTGATTTACGATGGCACAGAATCGTTCGAACAACCAGTCTTTGGCCGTCCGCCCAGAGGGCTCGTTCATGCCCTTGCGCCAGGCGATGGATCGTCTCTTCCAGGAGAGCTTTCTCCGTCCGTTCTGGTTTGACGACTTTGGCTGGCCTACGGGCCAGACCGGAACCAACCTCTGGGAAACGAACGACAACTATATTGTCCAGTTGGCAATGCCGGGCATGAAGCCTGGCTCGATCAACTGCAGCGTTGAGCAGAACGTCCTCACCTGCTCCGGCGAGTCGGCACTTCAGCCGCCACAGGGCGCGAACCCGATCTGGCAGTCGGTCGGTGGTAATGCCCAGTACCGGATCCAGCTCCCGGCCGAGGTCGAATCGAGTAAGGCCGAAGCGACCTATGAAAACGGGGTGCTGACGATCACGCTGCCGAAGGCGGCCCACGCCCGGTCCCACCCGATCAAAGTCACCGCTAAGTAAGGTCGATCTTCCTTCTCCAGCGGCGCCGCCGGTTAGTAGGCGCGATCGCTCCCGCTCGCTGATTCGCTGGTCGATCGTCTGCGGCAGAGAAGAGCCAGAATGAGCATCTGGGAAGCTGGAGCAGCCGACGAGCGCTAGGCGGGCCGCTGGAGCCGTTTAGTAGCTGGGGAGTTCCTTATCTGGCTCGCGGTCCCAGTGGGCGCGCGCTGGCTGGGCATCGGTTAGGGAACCGGTGTACTGAGCGCGACTGTCCGAGTTGCGCTGTGCCCACTATATGATGACGGGTATGGACCGGTCCGGCCTGGACGAGGTCGAGACACGGGAGATCGCTGCTCAGCACAAAAAAAAACAGAAACCCCAGCACTTCCCATTTGGGCAGGAAGCGCTGGGGATAGATCAGACGTGGGCCACGCCGCTTTGCCGTGAGTAGAGGACTGAGCCGGCAATGATCACCACGAGAACGCCAATAATCCAGGCGCTCCAGGCGAGTTGAGTCAGGGTAGTATAGCCAAGCACCCAGGGGGAGATGAAGAGGAGAATCCCCAAAACAATCTGAGCCCACTCGACCTGCCAATGCTCGGGTCGGGCCAGTAGGTAGAGCCCAACCAGGAACAGGAGCACGCCGAGGACAAAGTGCGCATACTCCGCCATGGGCATGGCCGCGCCACCGAAGACGAACGGCGTGATAAAGAGGAGCACGCCAAGCACGACGTTGACCCAATCTTGCCATCGCTTCCAGGCCATCATACGAACAAACCTCCATGGATGATTCCCCGGCACGCCGCGTGAGTTCACTAGCCCGGGGTGGCGCGCCGGACGCGACCCCGGCCGCTCGTCCGGAGCGGCAGGGCTCAGGATTGGGCCCCGCCGCCGACGACGGGAATCTTCTTGACCCGGGCGTGGGCCGCCTTGGGCACGGTAATCGTCAAGACCCCGTTCTCATAGTTGGCCTGGGCCTGCTCGGCATCGACCTCGGTCGGCAGAGTAATCTGGTATTTGATCGGACCTCCGAAGGACTGCCAGACGGCATTCGCCCCTTCTGGAGCCGAG
The DNA here is from genome assembly GCA_021324795.1 of Chloroflexota bacterium. GTDB lineage: Bacteria > Chloroflexota > UBA6077 > FW602-bin22 > CADDYW01 > JAJPIK01. The sequence goes on along the minus strand of JAJPIK010000049.1, from coordinate 33,896 downwards.
ATCGCCGCCTCGCCGCTACAAGTCAAGATTCCCTGCTCGATCTTGCACGTGATCGAGTCGGGCTTCATCCCCGGCATCGCCAACTGTACGACGTAGCTCTCACCCGTCTCGTACAGATTGGTCCCAGATGGAGAGCTGTAAGAAGCCCAGCCGCCGAAGAACTGCGACGGCATCAGGAAGCTACTCCGGAAGAGTTCATCGACGGCCTGCCACAAGGGCACGAACCCCGCCTCGAAGGGGCGAGCCACTGCGGCAGTGCCATTTGTCTGTTGAATGGGTGCGATTGCCATAGCACTCACCTCCTCACGAATTTGATCGTGCCTAGTCCGCAGGCAAGAGACCATCTCACTTTTGGTCCCCTGCCTCCTGTCAGATCCGGGAACTGGGGGTGTCCCCCGATTCCCATCACGACGGGACATTAGGACCGGGTGGTGAGCCCGGACAGATTCACCACCTGTTGGCAAGAATGGATTTACACCCGAAAGTGTTAGATGCGCGTAGAAGGGGAATCAGAGACAGGCCAGAAAATTGTTGGAGATACGTTGGAACAACAGCGCGGAGATGCCCGCTCGTCTCGATGCAGGTGCCTTGCTATAAACATATGATACTTAGCGCACATTACGCGCGAAACGCGCTGGTACCAATTTCTGGAAGCACGAGTTTCTAATCATCTTCTGGCAGATCTCTGACCGATCTCTGATTCACCAACGTGCCGCGATGTGGTAAGAGAAGAGTCGGCGAGCCAAATGGCTCGACACGCGAACTCGTTGATGGTGATGAAAGTAGAGGTGATGAACGATGCTCAATCTCGCCTTGTTGATTCCGCGCGTCATCATCGGTTTGCTCTTCATCGGCCACGGCACGCAGAAGCTGTTCGGCTGGTTCGGTGGCCATGGCATCCCGGCCACGGCTGGCTTTTTCGCCCAAATTGGGATCCGTCCGGCCCACTTTTGGGCAATTATCGCGGCGCTCTTCGAGACGATCGGCGGCGTTCTGCTTGCCCTCGGTCTCGCAACTCCCATCGCGGCCGGCTTGATCGCGGCGGTCATGCTCACGGCGATAGTCTTTGTGCACTTCGCTAAGGGCATCTGGTCCGCCCAAGGCGGCATCGAGTACCCTCTGGTGCTCATCGCAGCAAGCGCCCTCTATGGACTTGCCGGTGCGGGTACCTTCTCTCTTGATGCCTACCTCGGCCTGGCCTGGCCGACTCCGGCTCTGTATGCCGCGGTTCTCATCGTCGCGGTCCTGGTCAACGCGGCGTTGCGTTTCCTCTCCCTCCGCCGGATGACGGTGGGACGCCAGTCGACAGCAACTGCCGCGGTGTAATCACTAGGATGGGGCGCCCGGCTAGTTTCGGGCGTCCTGCGGAGGATATCATGCGCCGACCAGATTCGAATTCGACAGAGGGGCGCTCGCGGCGCTTCCGGTTAGGTGCCTGGATCGTCGCGCTTGCCATCGTCCTCGTTCTGAACTTGATCTTCTATCTGCCCTTCGTCGTGACCCCACCCATGTCGGCCGTGGCGACGCTCCCCTATAGCGACTTCCTGGATCAGGTGCAGCAGGGAGACGTACGGGACGTGACAATCGTCGGCACGACCATTTCGGGCGACTTCACCCGGCCGGTGACTCTGTCTCTCGACAGTCAGCCGGCGCGCCCCTATACCCGCTTCGTGACTCAGGTCCCGAGTGTCGGAGACCGCCTGCTCGGACTACTCGAGGACAAGCACGTCGAAATCGTCGTTCAGAATCCCGAGCCACCGGTCTGGCTGCAAGTACTGGGGACGCTGCTCAATGCGCTCCCATTCCTACTCCTCCTTGGCATCTTCGGGCTCAGCGCTTACGAGATGCGACAGGCCCAGGGAGGGTTGGGCGGAGTCTTCGGGTTCGGAAAAAGTCGAGCCCGGGTCTATACTGAGGAGCGACCACGCGTCACCTTTGGGGACGTGGCCGGTTGCGAGGAGGCCAAAGCGGAATTACAGGAAGTCGTCGACTTCTTACGGGATCCGCAGCGCTACCATCGCGTCGGGGCACGCATCCCCCGCGGCGTTTTACTTGTCGGCCCCCCGGGTACCGGTAAGACTTTGCTAGCGCGAGCAGTCGCGGGCGAGGCAAAGGTGCCCTTTTTCAGCGTTAGCGCAACCGAGTTCGTCGAAATGTTTGTCGGGGTAGGCGCTTCGCGCGTCCGCGATCTCTTCGCCCAGGCAAAGGCAAGTGCCCCTTGCATCGTCTTTGTCGACGAGATCGACGCGATTGGACGCTCACGCAGCCAGGGCTTCGCTCTGACGAATGACGAGCGGGAGCAGACTTTGAACCAATTGCTCGTCGAGCTCGACGGATTTGAGCCGCACCAGGATGTCGTCGTCCTAGCCGCGACCAACCGAGCGGATGTTCTTGATCCGGCCTTGCTCCGGCCTGGCCGCTTTGATCGGCGAGTCGTGGTCGATCGTCCGGATCGGCGTGGACGAGAAGCAATTTTGCGGCTCCACGCGCGGGGCAAGCCGATTGATTCCGGGGTGCGCTTCGATCAGATCGCCCAGGCAACGCCGGGCTTCGCCGGCGCGGACCTCGCCAACCTGGTGAATGAGGCAGCGCTAGTGGCAGCACGCCAGGGGAAAACGCTCATCACGATGGAAGATTTCGAGGAAGCGACGGACAAGGTCATCCTGGGGATCAAGCGTGGTGTTCTGTTGGATCCAGAAGAACGACGAGCGGTCGCTTACCATGAGGCTGGTCACGCTCTCGTCGCCGCGTGCACTCCGGGCGCCGACCCGATTCAGAAGGTGACGATCGTACCGCGCGGTCAAGCGCTGGGTGTGACCCAGGTTCTGCCGATCGACGACAAGCATAACTATACGCGGTCCTACCTGATGAGCCGACTGGCGATGATGCTCGGCGGCCGCGCCGCCGAGGAGTTGGCAATCGGCGAGGTGACGACCGGAGCGGAGAACGACCTCAAAGAGGTGCGACGTCTGGCGCGGAAGATGGTCACCGCTTGGGCGATGGCGCCTCAGCTTCCTCCGACAGCCTTCGAGGATGACCTCGAGCGTCGGCCCTGGGATAGCGAACATCCCTACAGCGATGAGACGGCGCGATCAGTCGATCACGCCATCGATGCGCTCGTTCGGGAGGCATACGAGCGAGCTCGAGAGATCCTGACCAGGCGGCGCATCGTGCTTGACCGTCTTGCCGAGCAGTTGTTACGTGACGAGACGGTCGACGGCGATGAGGTTCGCCGCTTGCTCAACGAGACTTACCCGACCGACGGGCAGGTCCTCGAAGTGGTCGAAAAAAACAAAACCGAGCAGCTCGTCGTGACGACTTAAATCGATACGTCGACAGGAGGATTCCGATGCGTATTCTCGCTCTCGCGGACGTTTCTGGACGCATCGATCTGCTTGAACAACTCGCAGAACAGGGTCGCCACCGCGACGTGGACGTAGTGCTTTGCGTGGGCAACCTACTCTCGGGTGGGGCACGCCTCGATGAATGGGTACGGGCCCGGGCGGAAGGACGACATCCGCGCCGCTGGTCTACGGAAATTGAACGCCAAAGTTACAGCGATGCCCGGACACTGGATGCTGCTCTTGACGCGTTGGCCGCGCTGCAGGTGCCAGTCATGTTCATTCCGGGAGACCTCGATGCGCCAGAGCGGCTGATTCTCCAGGCGGCAAACCATCACGAAATTGTCACGCCCAACCTGGCCAATGTCCATCGTTCTTTCGCCTACGTCCCGTCCGGTACGCGCAGCTACGTCGTGGCTGGTTTTGGTGGTCTAATCACTACGGACGAGCGTGAGACCGACCTGGTGCTGGCGTATCCGGCCTGGGAGGTCAAGACCGGGCTGGATTTCCTGCGGCGGCTAGAGCAAGAGTTGATCCTTCTCTTCCACACCCCGCCGCGCTTCGGAAAGCTCGATAGCCACGGCGGCGAGCAGATCGGTTCACCAGTGGTCGAAGAGATCATCCATACCCTTCGCCCTCGCCTGGCCGTGTGTGGACACGCGGCAGACGGACGGGCAGCTACCGAGGTTGGGACGACGCTGGTTGTCAACCCGGGCCCGTTGTGCCAAGGTTCCTATGCAATCATTGATCTCTCGCGCCAGGAGGTGGTCTTCGAGGATCTCCCGGGGGCTGCTCCGGCGCGGACCGAAACCGACCGAGCACTCCAGCAGAAAGTAGAACAAGCCCTCGCTAGTGAGCCCGTGACACGGGAGGCGCGGATCGGCGTAGCAGTGCGTGACGGGATCGCGCGACTGTTCGGAAATGTACGAACGATCGCGATGAAGGCCACGGCACAGCGTGTTGCCGAGTCGGTTCCAGGCGTGGGGCGGGTTGAGAACGCCTTGACGGCTGACACCGCGCTGGCTGCCCAAGTGACGGCGCTTCTGGCCGCGGATCCGCGGACGGCATTGGCACCGATCGACGTGACCACACAAGGCGGTGAGGTGACTCTCAGTGGAACGGTGACCTCACCACGGGTCAAGCAGGCCGCCGAGGAGATTGCCCGTGCCGTCCCCGGCGTGGTTGTCGTCCTGAATGAGTTACGAGTCGAGACCCCAGCCGAGAAGACCGGAGCGTGATACACAACGCCAGGAGTCAGACATGTCGCTGGTTGGAACGATCCGACTACAAGGTATCTCAGGTTTCAGGGAGAGCAAACGATGGAGATCCTCGGAGCGTTCCTGATGTTTCTGGTGATTGCCTTCACGATCTACGCCTTTTGGGAACAAGCAAAGCAGGAACGAGAAGGCAATACCGAGACGAGCCGGCGCACGTCTGCACCCGGCCTCCCTGGAGAACCCCTCTCGGAGAGGTGGACGGGATCAAAGGAAAAAGTTAAGCACTCGATGCGAACTGATCGCGATGCCTGAAGGCCGGGGACCTTTGCTATTGCTATCGAGATGGCCACTGCCGACCCGACCGGCGCTGGGTGATGAGATGGGCAACGTCGTCGACGGCGCGATCGAGATGATTGAGAATCTCTTCGCCGGTGAACCAGACGATTGTCCAACCTTCCGCCCCCAGCTCTTGCTCGCGCTCACGCCGTCCGATGGCATGGGGATGGGTCCAATTCCGCCATTCCCAGCCACCAATTTGGACGCCCAGGCGCAATCGCGGGAGGGCAAAGTCGATTCGGTAATGGAGAACCGGCTGTTGACAATCGAACAGGATGCCTCGCCGCGCGGCAGCGGCAAAAAAGGAGCGATGCAGCGCACCACCACAGATCGCACCAATCATCCGCTGCTCCTCGGGGAGTCCGGCTAATGGATCAGGGGCCTGATCTGGCTGACCATCGCCAGCGGGCCAGCGGGTTACCAAGACGTCAAACTTTTCGTCGAGGAGGCGAGCAAAGCCCCGCTCGAGGTTTTCGACTACCTCTGGAGCACTCAAGAGCGACCGGTCGGCCGGCACCCAGCAACCGAGTACAAGGAGCAGTCGACCATCGGGCCGCCGCTCGGCGGCGATCGGCCGAGTCGAGCGATCGAGCGCCGTGCCCAGCATCGGATTTAGCGCCTTAAAGCGCTCGACCAGACCTGGCCACCCCCAGACGAATCGTGGTAACTCCAGCATTGCTGTCCCCTTACTGTCGAGTCGATACTTTGATTGTAACCGACCCGGTCGGCTCAGCGCCGATATACTTGACGAGCAGTGACGTCGCCCACTCGCTTGAAGAGGGGAGCGAGTGCCGGATAGAGCGCGCGATAAATCTCGTAATAGTCGGCGTACGCAAAGCGGTCGGGTCCCGGCTCGACGCGCGCGGTCACCTGAATCATTTGATTACACGCCTCGGCGACATCACGATAGAGCTCGGCTCCCACGCCGGCGAGGAGCGCCGCCCCGTACGCCGCACCCTCGGTAACGTTCACCAGAACGATCTCGGTCTGGAAGATATCGGCAAGAATTTGTCGCCAGAGCGGACTCCGTGCCCCGCCGCCAGAAGCACGCACCTGCTCGATCTGAACCCCTAACGCACGCATCAATTCGAGCGAATCACGCAAGCCGTAGGCAACGCCTTCCAAGACGGCACGAACCAAGTGGGGCTTACCGTGCCGCAGGCTCAACCCGAAATAGACTCCCCGGGCGTCGGGGTCCGGGTACGGCGTTCGTTCACCAGAGAGATAGGGCAGAAAGATCAGGCCCTCACAACCGGCCGACGCCGTTGCGGCCTGGGCGGTCAGACGATCGTAGACGTCGACTCCGGCCAGCCGCGCCTCGGCCAAGTCGGACTGGGCCAGCGCGTCGCGGAACCAGCGGAACGAGCCGGCTGCCGAAAGCATCACGCCCATCAAGTGCCAGCGATCCGGCACGGCGTGGCAGAACGCGTGAAGCAAGCCGTTTGGCTCACGGCGATAGTGATCGCTCGACGCGAAGACGACGCCCGAGGTACCGAGCGTCACGGAGACCAATCCTTCGCGGATGATGCCACTGCCCACCGCCTGCGCTGCCTGATCTCCACCACCACCGACAACCGGCGTGCCTACTTGCAAACCGGTTTCGGCCGCCGCTTCCGGAGAGATCCGCGCGCTCACGACGACCGACTCGTGGCAAGTAGGGAGCCACGCCAGCGGCACGTCGAGAGCAGCCAGCATCTCAGCTGACCAGGTTCGCTGGGCAACGTCAAGTAGCGCCGTCCCGGAGGCATCGGAGACTTCGGTCTGGAACTCGCCGGTCAGCCGATAACGAAGATAGTCCTTGGGTAGCAGCACATGGGCGATCTGTCGGTAGATCTCGGGCTCATTCTCGCGCACCCAGAGGATCTTCGGCGCGGTGAACCCCGGGAGAACCGGATTTCCGATCAGATCAAGTAAACGAGTCGCCCCGATCTGTTTAGTAATCGCCGCGCATTGAGCAGCGGTCCGCTGGTCGTTCCACATAATGCAGGGACGAAGGACTTCACCACCTCGATCAAGCAAGACGAGGCCGTGCATTTGTCCGGTTAAGCCGATCCCGACGACGTGGCCTGGATCAACGCCACGGAGCACCTGGCGGATGCTCACCACCGCCCCTCGCCACCAGTCAGCCGGGTTTTGTTCGGCCCAAAGCGGACGTGGTGTCGCCATGGGGTATTCAGTCGTGGCATCGGCGATCACCTGCCCCGCATCGTCGATCAGCAGCGCCTTGCTGCCAGAGGTGCCAACGTCGAGTCCCAGCAGATATCGACCAGCCATGGCTGACCTTCCTGTACTTTAAGCGATCACTTCAAGGCAGGCAACGGCGGCAAGACGTCCGGCCGCGCTGCCCGCGCTCGAATCAGGTAGGCCTCGAGCCAGCCGCGCGCCTGATTCGGATGCTCGGTCGCCCAGATAATCGACTCGTGGTCGAGCCGATTGATGCGATCGTTTGCCGCACGCAGCGCATCCATCGAATTCTTGAGCCCAACCTCGACTGGCATACGCTCCGGATTGATGTCGAGCCCGAACCACCCTTCGTAGCCGTACATCTTCAGAGCGTAGAGCGTGGCTTCGAGCGCCTCGGGTGAGATCACGCCGACGTTCAGATCCTGGTCATAATTGCCGAGCGGCTGGCTGTTCCAATGGGTATGAGCCAGTCGACCATACTCCATCGCCATACCGTAGGAATATGCCGTATCCTCGTACCCCATGAGCATGTGGCCCATTTCAGGATTCAGCGCAACCAGAGCGTGGCCCTCGTTAAGTAGTCGGCGGTTCTCCGGATGCTTGAGCATGGCTTCGACCTTCATGCCAAGCAAAATACCTTCGTACGTCGTGCCGTAGAGGATGTGCCCACGCGGCTCATAGGGCTTGGGCTCCTCGGCGATTCGGACACCGGGTACCGTGTCCATTGCCTCCGCCAGCCCTTCGACAAAACGCTCTCGGGCTGCTCGCAAGTCCATGCCAAAAGGATTCTCATAGCCGTCGATGCCAGGCCAGACAACCGCGAGCTCGGTATCGAGCTCTTTGTTAAGCTGGAGCGCCCGAATCGTCCGCTCGATTGCAACCCGACGGATCGCAGGAATTGGATTTGAAAGCGAGCCCCATTCGAACTGGTCATCCCAAAAGAGCAGCGGAATGACCGTGACGATGCGAATGCCGGTGTCACGAGAAAACTTCTTCCAAAGATCGAGATTCTCTTCGTTGATCTCGTTGGGGTAGTGCGCTTCTAGACCATCGAGGCCGTAGTCTTTTAACTTCGCAGCGATCTCCAACCGCGGCTCGATTTCGATGACCGGCTTGTAGCGCTCGTGAAAGCGGCTCTGCGGAGGCGAAAAGAACCAGATACCAGCCGAGAACTTCAGATTCAACTCAAAAGAATTCAGATGCTGAACGAGCTCGTCAGGAGTTCGACGCCTAGCCTGAGTGCGCAAGTCGCGGAGTGCCATTCCTTTCTTTTCCTCCTGTACAATCGCGGAGTGGCCCCGTAGTGCCGGGCTCTATGCTCCGCCGAGCCCGACTTAGCGGGGCGCAAGGTCCTGTGCGACGGGATCCCCACGCGAAGGGGCTCACGAATACGTCGGGCTAGGCCTTCTGGAATGCAGCGTCGAAGGCAACCGACGACGGTGCGAAATCGGTTCGCCGCACGAAGGCGAGCGCGTCCGGCGCGCCCCAATCACGGTCCATCCCGGAATCTTCCCACTCGATTGAGAGCGGTCCCTGATAGCCAATGCGATTCAGGGCTCGGAAGAGCGCCTCAAAGTCGACGTCGCCATGCCCCGGCGAGACGAAGTCCCAGCCGCGCTGAGCAGCGCCAAAGTTCAGATGCGAGCCAAGGATGCTCTTACGACCATCCAGCATCTTCTTCGAGTCCTTGACGTGGACGTGATAGATACGGTTGGCAAACTCCTGAACGAACGCTGCTGAATCGAGAAACTGATGGGCGAAGTGGCTCGGATCGAAGTTGAGACCAAACTCCGGTCGATTGCCGATCGCATCCAGCGCCTTGCGTGTCGTCACGAAGTCGTAGGCGATTTCAGTCGGGTGGACCTCCAGACCGAAACGAACCCCTTCCTGCTTGAAGACGTCCATGATTGGATTCCAGCGGTCGGCGAAGTCCTGATATCCTTTCTCAACGATCGAGAAATCGTTCGGTGGGAACGAATAGAGCAGGTGCCAGATGCTCGAGCCAGTGAAGCCGTTGACTATGCTCACCCCAAACTTCGCCGCGGCGCGCGCGGTATCCATCATCTCCTGCGCCGCGCGCCGTCGAACACCTTCCGGCTCACCATCGCCCCAGACGTGAGCCGGCAAAATTGCCTTATGACGCGCATCTATCGAATCGCAGACTGCCTGGCCAACCAGGTGGTTGCTGACCGCGTAGCACTTCAAGCCATATTTGTTCAAAATCTTCCACCGCGATTCGACGTAGCTCGGATCGCTCAATGCTTTCTGGACCTCGAAGTGATCGCCCCAACAGGCGAGCTCGAGACCATCGAAGCCCCATTTGCTGACCTTCTCGGCAAGCTGTTCTAAGGGCAGGTCAGCCCACTGTCCAGTAAAGAGTGTGACCGGTCGTCCCACTTTTTCCTCCCTGAAACATAGTGTATTCCGCGACGCCGTAAGCGTCCGGCCGTCGGAACTGGCGACATTGGTAAGTATACGATTGTCGACGGCAGGGCTCAAACGGTTAGACCAAGAGCGAGTACCCACCATCAGCAATGATCGTCTGGCCACAGATCCAGCGCGCCTCGGGTCGACAGAGCAAAGTGACTACCCCGGCAATGTCGTCGGGCCGGCCAAGTCGCCCCGCTGGCGCCCGTTTACCAAACGTCAGCATGTCGTGCTTATTGGGGAAGGCTTCTAGCGCATCGGTCTCGATTACCCCACCGGACACCGCGTTCACGCTGATCCCTTTCGGAGCAAGCTCAACCGCCAAGTAACGGGTCAACGTTTCGAGGATGGCCTTGGCCACGCCTGGTCCAACGTAGTTGGGGAGAACGCGAAAAGAGCCAATACTGCTGATCGCGATGATTCGTCCCCAGCGCCCCTCCATGAGCGGCACCGCGCGCTGGGCGCCAAGCAGCATCGCTCGCCCCATGACATCGAGCGTCTTCTGCCAGTGCTTCACCTCGAGCTCGAGGGCCGGCCGCAATACCCCGAGCGCGGCATTGCTGACGAATACGTCCAGCCTGCCAAAGCGATCTTTGACCGCCGCGAAGAGCAGATCGAGATCCGCGGGATCACTGACGTCGGCGCGCACCGCTTCGGCCTGGACGCCGAGAGAAAGCAGCTCGCTCACCGTTTCCTCCGCAGCGCCGCGGTGCCGGAGATAATTCACCACGACGTCAGCGCCCCCCCGCGCGAAGCGCAGCGCAATGGCCCGACCAATGCCTCGTGAGCCGCCGGTAATCAGCACAACCTGCCCGACAAATGGTCGGTCCAGGTTGGATTCATTAACCAGAATGTTACCTTTGTCGCCGTCCACCCCAACTTAGTCCTTGTCGAAAAATGTCAATTCGCAGTGTTTGGTAAGTATACACCTAGCGATATGGTTCGCATGTCGGTTCGCATGTCATTGACAACCTCTGCTTAGGGTAGCATACTTTGTCCATGCTCCATGTTCGTGATTGATCGCTACACCGATAGCGACGCCCCCGGTCTGGCCGAACTGTGGCAAGCCAGCCAGGATGTCTGGCTGGGCGGCTTCCATGGCGGTGTCCCGATGACGCCTGAACGAGTTCGCCAGGCAGAAAGTGGAAGCGATCGCTTACTCACACTCGTCGCCCGCGCGGGCAAGCGGGTCATCGGCTATTGCCGCCTCGGGCTGCGATTCGCAGATCCAAGTGCCGCCTACGTCGCCGAACTCGGCGTCCACCCAGCCTTCCACGGTCAGGGCGTGGGGCGGGACCTTTTGCGACGGGCGATCGACTTCGCGATCACAGCCGGCTACCTTCGGGTTGACCTCCATACTTGGCCGGGAAACGAGCGAGCATTGCCTTTGTACAAGCGCGCCGGCTTCCTCTGGGTGCCCGGAACCCGGGTATTGATGGAAAACTACCTCCCAACTTTGCTCAAACAGCCACTCGTCGAGAAGTTTCTCGATCAACAAGACTGGTACGCGTCTTTGCGTCAACCAGTTAGCATGGCACCGGATGACGATTTCGAGCAAGGTCGACCAGTCTTTCGCTACCACTTTCGACGCGACGGACAGTCACTTTCGATCATCCTCGATCGCGCATCACGCGCGGTCATGGCGCTATCCAGCGACGATTGGCAGGTCGGGCTGATTGCCCCGGTCGCTACCACGCCGGGGAGGGCAAGCTCAGCTCACTTGCAAATCCGCCGCCCGAACGGGGAGTCGACCACTCCGGCCTTGGCAACCATTCGCCTGACGGGTGGATCCGCTTCGGAACGCTCGATGGTCCTGACTGATACGACGACCGATCTCGCGCTACCAATGGAAGCACCTCGACACAACCTGGCAAGTATGGCCACGGTGACCGGCACGCTGAGTATCGAAGGAAAGATTACCTCGCTGTCCGCTGCCATCGTCCTGGCTCCACTGGTTTCTGTCGAGCTACTCCAATCCGAAGCAGCGATGGCCGGTGTGATCCAGCAAGTGACGGTGCGCCTGCGAAACAACCACGTCCAGACGGCTCAGTTCCAGATTAGCTTGACCCCGACCGACATGCTCACGGTCAACCCGCGTCGGCAAGACGTTACCCTTACCCCGGGTACCAGTCGTGACCTACCTCTACAAATTCTTGCCAGTCGGGCCGGTGTCTACGAGCTTGGGATTGGGCTGATCAGCGACCGTCATAACGGGACGATTCTGCAGCCGATCATGACCTTTCCGGTCCCAGTCGTCGACGAGTTCGCGAGCATTGCCTATCAAACGAAAGAAGCACTGATCCTCGAGAACGTCCATTTCCGCGCCCAGCTTATCCTGAATGGGGGAGCGCTCGAGCTCCGTGAGCGCTCCACCGGTGTCCAGCATAGTCAACTTCCTACCCTCGGTCCACCAACGTGGAACCCACTGGTCAGCCACGTCGGATTCTCCGGACGGATTGCCAGGACAACCACCGGTTGGCGTGCGGTCCTGACCGGTGAGTTGTCCCGCTGGCCGGGTATCAGCTTCGAGCGAGCGGTCGAGATCTCGGCCTCGCCGGTGCTGCGGATTCAGCACCGCGTCCACAACCGAGGACCAACCGACCACCTTTTCACCTTGAGCCTGAGCCATGGTCAGCCCGGTCCAGCGAGTCCCGGCGTAACAAATGTCCTTCCTCTCGAAGCGGGCTTGCTCACCGCGGAACAACCACAATTCCCCGACTGGCGCGACGGTTCACCGCCATTCGCCGAAAACTGGCTTGCCCGTGAGAAAGACGGTGGCGTTCTTGGAGTGATCTGGCCGACTGGGAGTGATGTCCGGTGGGAATCTTGGCGTGGAGCTATTCTGACACTCCCCCCGGTTCTGGCCCCCTCCCAACACGAGCGCAAATTTGTTGATGTGTCACTCTATCTTGGTCCGGGAGACTGGCACGCCGTTCGGGCAACCTGGCAGCGCCATCAATCCACCGGATCCGCCTTCGACGTTTCCGCACCACTACTCGGTGCACTGGCGACGCTGCCACCAGCGCTCACGGTCGTCTGTCAGAACGGAGAAAGTCAAGCCGAGACGACTGTCTGGAGTATTGCCGCCCGACCTCAATCGGTTGAGATTGCCGCAGAGCCTCCGGACGGCTGGGTGCTCCAGGTGGCACCTCGTGACTTAGGCTTGCTCGACCAATCAGTGTCCCGCGACGTTCGGATCATGGCTCGCCACGAGGCCGGCCGTTTTGCTGACGTCGGCACGTTGCTCTTGCATGGCGAGCGAGATACCTCCGGATCGCCGGTTTACCTACTTGATCCTGGCCGCTCTGACGCACCGGTGGTGATAAGAGAGACATTCCAGGAGGGGCACAGGGTCTACTCAGTCGACAATCGGCGCTTTCAGGTTGTCGTCGTCCCTGGCTTTGCCGGCAGTGCAATCAGCCTCCGAGACGGCGACCACGACATTTTATGGAGCGCATTTCCGAACCCTGGTCGTCTTCCATATTGCAATCCCTGGTTTGGAGGAATCAGCCCACAGATCGGACCGATCGGCGAGACCGAGCCTGGTCAAGGTGGCTTCCTCGATTCGGAAAAGCTGACGGCTACGACGGTTGACGCCGAGGTTTTCCGCGGTCAGCGCTGGCGGGGGGTACGGCTCAGCGGGGTGTCATCTACCGTCGGTCACCTTCAGATCGCCGTCGAATATCTGACGCTTGGCGAGAGCCCGATCCTGCTGCTGGCACTCGACCTGATCAACCAGGCGCGCATCGCCGTCACGCTCGCGGTTGGCTGGACAGTGAACCTGAGCGACCTCGCGCCAGACCAGCCCAAGTGGCTGCGCTGGCGGGAGGCATGGACCGGTTATCGGCGATGCTCGCCCCACAAAGTGGAAGTGATTCCCGCCGAGCGATGGGTGATCGCCGGCCAGGGCAATACCCCGACGGGAACCGCACTAGCGGTCGCGCCGCCTCTTCACGCGCTGGCGATCGACCTTGGTCCAGACAGAGCCCATCTCGGAGCGTATGGGACGATTCCTCTGCTTCCCGGATCTCGAGTGCGAACCGTTGCCGCGTTGGCAAACGTCGAGCGCACCATCGAGGCCAGGGTCCTGGCGGAAGCGCTCAGTCGAGCAATGACGGTTTGAGCGTTGCGATGAACGGCAGGTTTCGGTAGCGTTCCTGGTAATCCAAGCCGTAACCGATGAGAAAATCATCGGGGATTGGAAAACCGACGTACCGGATGGGCAAATCTACCAATCGAAGACCGGGACGGTCCAGAAATGCCAGGACGTTGAGCGAAGCCGGCTGGCGAGCGCGAAGAATGCGAAGAATGTAGCTGAGAGTCAGACCAGTGTCGATCACGTCCTCGACGACCAAGACCGGACGACCCGCGACGTTCTGATCCAGATCTTTAATCACACGGACGGATCCGCGCCGACGCTCAGCCGGCCCATAGCCACTTACCGCTAAGAAGTCGACAGTGACAGGCACATGAATCGCCCGTAAGAGATCTGCAACGAGGGGCACCGAGCCTTTCAACACCCCCACTAGATGAACGCCGGTCATGCGATAATCATGGGAGATCTGGGAGCCAAGCTCACGAATACGGGTTTGGATGTCTTGCTCACTGATCAAGACCTTGTCGATCACATCGCTGGCAAAGTTCACGCGCTCACCAGATTCCGCCTACCTTGACCTTGGAGACAGTGCCCCGGTATAATATAGAACACGTGGGGGCGTAGCTCAGCGGGAGAGCATTGCGTTCGCATCGCAGGGGTCAGGGGTTCGAATCCCCTCGCCTCCACCACGCGGGGGTTCTCCTTCGTTCTTTTTCGATTCATTGCGCCGAGTTTCTCCACCGGAGAAGCTGAGGCCTTGAGTTTTCCAGCGCCCGTTTCACCGGGGCAGGTAACGGAGCCCTGGCCTGATCGTCGCCGACGGCAATCCTCATCAATCACCCCCTTCTGATACCGCCTATCATAGCGTCTTCGCCAGCCGAAACAAGTGGCGTGGCATTTGCACAAAGGGCTGATCCAGGAGACAAAATCGTGACGGCCCAGCTTTCCACTTCTCAGCCGCGCCCGGCCATAGAATACAAATCTCCTATCGGCGCTCAAGACATCCGGGACACGATCGTGATCAAAGAGCTTGACCTCTTCTTGATTACGAATCTAAACGGAAACGTTCCCCGAGGTAACGCTAATGGGCTTGGCCTTTACTCTCACGATACCCGATTCCTCAGTGCCTACGAGCTCATTCTCGAAGGAATTAATCCGATCTATCTGCTTTCGACGGGGCGTGAACGCTTTAGCCAGATTCAAGAGCTGACCAATCCCGACCTCGTGACTCAGCAAGGCACTCACATTCCCAAACAAGTGGTACGCATCCAGCGCAAGCGGGTCATCGGTCCGGACCTCTGGGAAGAGATTACGCTCAGTAATTTCTACGATGAGCCGCTGACCCTCGAGCTGTCGCTTGAATTTGACGCCGATTTTGCCGATATGTTCGTCGTGCGCGGCCTGGTCAACCAACCAGGAGGAACCCTTTTTCCCCCACAGTGGACCGACGATAATGGCCTTCTCTTCTGCTATGAAGGAATTGATCACGTCACTCGCACCACCCGGGTCGACTTCGATCCACAACCGACCCAGCGAGCAACGAACAAGGTTATGTATCAGCTTCAACTACCGTCACGGGGCGAAGCCCCACCGATCCGTGTGCGGATTGCGATCAGCCCGGTTGCCCCGATCTCGAGCACAAAGCGAGATCTGCCCCAGTTAATCTCGGAACGAAGCCAGAAGTACGCGTCGTGGCTTGAGGGGCAGGTCGGCATCGTGAGCGACAATCCGGCCTGGGACGACGCGATTCGTCGCGCGCGTTTCGATCTCCGGTTACTCGAGAGCAAGATCAGCGACTTCGCCTACCCGGCGGCGGGTATTCCCTGGTACGTCGCTCTTTTCGGTCGTGATTCGCTGATCACTTCGCTGCAAACCTCCTGGTTCAGTTCGCGCAGCGCAACCGTTCTCCGCGCCTTGGCAAACTACCAAGGAAAAGTCGTTGATAGCTGGAAAGACGAGCAACCTGGCAAGATCCTGCACGAGCTGCGTCGCGGGGAACTTGCCCGCGCCAATGTGATCCCCTATAGCCCATACTACGGTACGGTCGACGCGACGATTCTCTTCGTCATCTTGCTCCACGAATACTATCTGGTTACCGGCGACGTCAGCTTGGTCCGGGAACTGGCTGATCCGCTGGAAAAAGCGTTAGCGTGGATGGAAAAGTATGGGGACCTCGACGGCGATGGCTTCATTGAGTATCAAACCCAATCGCCGGATGGTCTGCGCAATCAAGGCTGGAAAGACTCCTGGGATGCGATCGTCAACGAAGACGGATTGCTGGTCGAGCCACCGGTCGCCCTGGTCGAAGTTCAGGGCTACGCCTACGCCGCACGGAGAGCCGCAGCCGGTCTCTACCGCGCCTTGCAAAATAACGAGCTTGCCGCGAAACAGGACTACATGGCTGACTGGTTACGCGATCACTTCGACGAGGTCTTCTGGATGCCGGACAAAGAGTGTTATTGTCTCGCCCTCGACAAAGCCAAGGGGCAAGCCAAGGTGATCAGCTCGAACGCTGGGCAGGTTCTCTGGACTGGCATTGCCCCCCAACAACACGCCGACGCGGTCGCCGAGCGCTTGATGCAGCCCGACATGTTCACCGGCTGGGGAATTCGTACCCTATCATCGCTAGAGAAACGCTACAACCCGATGGGCTACCACATCGGCACGGTTTGGCCACACGATAACTCGCTCATCGCTTACGGATTCAAGCGGTATGCTCAAGAGGACAAACTCTTGCGGGTCTTGAGCGGTCTCTTTGATCTCGCCAGTCAGATGCCGGATGGCCGACTCCCCGAACTGATCTGCGGCTATCAACGGATCGACGGCGAAGACCCCGTCCGCTACCCGGTCGCCTGCAGTCCCCAAGCCTGGGCATCAGGAGTCTTCGAGCTCTTCCTCCGCCTTATGCTTGGCTTACAAACCGATGCCCCCAATCACGTCTTGCGGGTTGTTCGGCCGCGCTTGCCTGGATGGTTACGTCAAATTACGGTGACCAATATTCCTGTCGGTAACGGTTCGGTTGATCTGGCATGCCGCCGCGAAGGCGAGCATACCTACACCGAAATCTTGAACGTTCGTGGCGACATACAGGTGAGCTTCGTCGAAAAGTGGTGAGGCTAGGTCATGACGACGTCACGCTTTTTCGAATCGTCGTTACCGCCTCGACGATCCGCTCAACGTCTTCCGGTCCGGCGAAGTACCCAACCGATAAGCGAACGCCATCTGGGTCCCGAACCGCGCGTTGAATAATCTTCCAGTCGTTCCAGAGCCGGCTATGAAGATCGCGTCCGGGAATCCCCTCGACCTTGAAGTTTACAAGCGCAGAGGAATTCTCCCAAGCCATCGGCGTCTGGACCGTGACGCCGTCGATCTCTGCCAGTCGCTGCTTCAGCAGGGTAACAACCGCGCGTTCGTGGTCAGCAATCGCCTCCCAGCCAATACCTTCCAGATAATTCACCGCCTCGATGATGCCAACGTAGAGAGCCGGGTTGAGCATACCGTATTCGAAGCGAGACGTCGCCGGAGCGAATTGCACCCGAATCGATTCCGGATGGTCAAGCTGCGTCCAGGGAAAACCATCGGCCAGGGAGCCACCACCAACGTAACGCGGCGTGAGCTCGTCGAGACGGTCCTTGCGGACGGCGAGAACGCCAGTGCCCTTTGGACCACAGAGCCATTTGTGAACGCTGCCGGTGAGGTAGTCGCAGCCGAGCGCGCGAAAGTCGACCGGGAACATGCCAACCGACTGGGCCCCATCCACCAGCACGCGCGCCCCCTGCTGGTGAGCTAGCTCGATCATCTGCTTCACCGGCATGCGAATGCCGGTTTCGCAGGAGACGTGGCTGAACGCCGCCATTCGGGTGCGTGGCGTGAGCTGAGACGCGAAGGACTCGAGCGTTTTTTGCGGATCGTGGTGGAAGATGAAGCGACGGACTTCGACGCCGATCGTCGTTTGGAGGGCGAACGCGGGATAGGTGATCGCCGGATGCTCTTCACTGCCAATCAGGATTTGATCGCCCGCTTGGAAAGGAAACGAGCCAAGGACGATACTGACGCCGTCGGTGCCGCTACGGGTGACGCTGACCTCTTCGGGCGCCGCGTTCAAGACCGAAGCGAGGCGCGCCCGCGCCTCCGGCATCTTGTCAGCGATTTGGCGGCGGACCCAATAACCATAGCGCTCAAATCGACCAAGCACATCAAAGTACGCCTGGAGAACCGGCTCGGCCATGATCCCCTCGGTGCCGCTGTTCATGTAGGTCACGTCGGCCAAGCTCGGCAACGCACGGCGAATCGCCGCGAGATCGTACGCCTTAACCGTGGTCATTGTCTTTCTCCTGTCTTCCACTGAAAATCCCTCTCTCGATGGGAGAGAGTGAAAGCTTGCTTTGAGTGCAATGAAGAGGTAGGCGACCTACCAATTACTGTGCGCGGGGCCTATTGTACACCAGAGTAAACCAGCTGTTTAGCGAGCCGGCGGGCGTGAGGATAACTTGGAGAACGGCTGGGTGCTCGTCCTTTCGCTTGAACCGCCCGGCGACCCGGCGTACAATACGCATGTGGCCGTGGATTTGCCCCAGCGAACCGCGAGCCGCGAGGCGATTTACTTAGCATGTACTGCGCAACGTCCGCCTGGATCGACTCGACCGAGACGGAGCCTTTTCGCTACCTCTTCGGCCGGGGTCGAAGAGGTCTTTTTATGCCAACTGCCAATTCGATCGTCGACGTCCCGGGAATCACTGTCGGCCAGGCGACCGATCTGAATCGTCTGACTGGTTGTACCGTCGTGCTCTGCCCACGCGGTGCAACCGCCGCAGTCGATGTGCGTGGTGGCGCACCCGGCACACGGGAAACCGACCTGCTTGGCCCCGGACGATTGGTTCAGCAAGTTCAAGCGGTCGTCCTGGCCGGTGGCAGCGCTTTCGGGCTTGCCGCTGCTGACGGCGTGATTCGGTTCCTCGTCGAACGCGGATACGGCTTTCCGGTCGGCGGTATACGCGTGCCGATAGTACCGGCGGCAATCCTTTTCGACCTGGGCATCGGCGATCCCCACGCGTATCCGGACGCCAGTGCCGGCTGGCAAGCTGCCCAAAGCGCGAGCGACGAGCCTCCCGAGGTTGGCTGCGTTGGTGCCGGCACCGGCGCCGTGGTCGGGAAGGTTCTGGGAATCAGCCGGGCGGTTAAGTCCGGGATTGGCTCGGCGGCGATTCGGATCACCGGTGGCGCAACTGTCGGAGCAATCGTCGCGGTCAACGCCCTTGGCGACGTGGTCAGCCCGCTCAGCGGCCAGATTCTCGCCGGAAGTCGACATCCGGTGACCGACGAGTACGTCAGCGCGGTCAGCCAGCTCATTCACGCCGAGCCCGCTTCGACGGTCGGCACCAATACGACGATCGGCGTCGTCGCGACCGATGCCGTGCTGAATCGCGACGAACTCGTCCGGGTCGCCGCGGCGGCGCACGACGGAATGGCACGAGTCGTTCGCCCCGCTCATACCCTCTTCGATGGGGATACATTCTTTGCTCTTTCCACTGGGCAATCCCAGACGAAGGCCAATCCGGTCGCGATCGCCGTCGCGGCGAGTGAGGTCGTCGCGACGGCGATCGTCCAGGCGGTCATGGCGGCCCGACCACTCGGCGGACTACCCGCCGCCAGGTCCGCTCATCCACGAGTGTCCTGATCTCGCGATTTCTGCCCGACCCTCGGGCGGGCAAGAGGAGAAGTCACCATGGCACGCGTCACTCCAGCCGAGCTTCGCATCATGAAGCGTCGTGGCGAGCGCATTCCGATGCTCACCGCCTATGACTTTCCGACCGCGCGCATTATCGACGCAGTCGGTGTTCCGCTCATTCTCGTCGGCGATAGCGTCGGCACGACGGTTCTTGGCTATGAGACGACGATACCGGTCACCCTCGACGATGTGCTTCACCACACGCGCGCGGTCGTCCGCGGTACCAGCCACGCGCTCGTTATTGCCGACATGCCGTTCATGACCTACCACCCGAGTACCGATGAGGCTCTCCGCAACGCCGGGCGACTGATCCAGGAGGGCGGCGCCCAGGCAGTCAAGCTCGAAGGAGGGAGAATCGTCGCGGAGACGGTACGACGCCTGGTTGATTGCGGAATCCCCGTCCAAGGCCACCTTGGTCTGACTCCCCAGTCGGTCTTCCAGCTCGGTGGCCATCGGCTCCAGGGAAAAACGGCTCCCGCCGCTCAGCGCATCTTTGAAGATGCGAAAATGCTCGAAGAGGCGGGGGCATTCTCGATCGTCCTCGAGCTCGTGCCCGCCCCACTGGCTCGCCAGATCAGCGAAGCGCTCTCCGTTCCGACGATCGGCATCGGCGCCGGTCCTTTCTGCGACGGCCAGGTGCAGGTTATCCATGACTTGCTGGGTCTTGACCCAAGCTTCCAGCCCCGGCACGCCCGTCGTTACGCCTCGCTATATGAGATAATTCACGAGGCAGTGAGCCATTACGCCGACGACGTCCGCCAGGGACAGTTCCCAACAGCGGCTGAAAGCTTTGGCATGGATTCGCCCAGCCCCCTGGCCGAAGTCGTCGGCGTAAAGGAGGGAGGATGATCGTCGTCAGCACGGTCGACGAGCTACGTCGTGCCCGACACACTCTCGCGTCGCCACTGGGATTCATCCCGACCATGGGTTTTCTCCACGCCGGCCATCTTGGTTTGGTGCGAGTGGCTCGCGAGCAAAATCCCAGCGTCGCGGTCAGCATTTTCGTCAATCCAACCCAGTTTGGGCCCAACGAGGATTTCGCGAGCTATCCCCGTGATCTCGACCGTGACTTGCACTTGCTCGCAGAAGCCGGTGTTGACCTCGTCTTTACGCCGAGTGTCGAGGAGATCTACCCGCCGGGTTTTTCAACTTTCGTCGACGTTGGACCGATCGCCGAGCGCCTCGAAGGGAAGAGCCGCCCCGGCCACTTCCGGGGCGTCGCGACTGTCGTCGCACGGCTGTTTAATTTGTTTCAGCCCCAACGCGCTTACTTCGGTCAGAAAGACGGCCAGCAATGCGTAGTGGTCAAAAAGCTAACGACCGAGCTTGGCTTTCCGATTGACATCGTCGTAGTGCCAACAGTCCGCGAGCCAGATGGTCTGGCGCTGAGCAGCCGGAATGTTTACTTGACGCCGGTCGAGCGGGTCGCGGCGCGCGTCTTGTCCGCGTCACTTCGAAGTGCTCGCGTTGCCTTCCAAAAAGGTGAACGCAGCGGCGAGGAGCTACGACGTCTGATCCAAAGCCAGATCGAGCGCGAGCCGCTAGCCAAGCTTGACTACGTCAGTGTCGCCGACGCGATGACGCTGGAAGAGGTGGATCGTATTGAGGGGCCGGTGATGGTCTCGCTGGCAGTCAGAATTGGCCGGGCACGCTTGATTGATAACGAGATTTTGGGTTAGCACTCATACTCGCCTCGGATTTGTAGACTCACGCACCTGGCCTATACCCTACCCGTTTGTGAAAATTGCTCTTACCAACAGCAGCCCTCGTCCGCGTGACATTTGTCATCTCCAGATCACGACGCGCATCACTACCAGGGGCGACGAGTGATAAGGTACCCTTCTATCATTGGTAGCTTCTTTGTTCAGCACCTTGGCCATTGACCGCGACGCGTCGTCTGCCTGGGAAGGCCCCCGGCTCTTTGTAAGAGGGCTGGAGATGAATCTGATATGAATGTGATAGAACTAATGATGCACGCGTTGAAATTAGACGCCGCCTGCTCGTCGATCATTGTAGGCAACCCGCGCGGGTATCCAGGAGGCGTAGTTGGGTCGTCGCCAAAATCACGTCGAACGTTGGCCGGATGATGTGAAGGTGATGACCGTTCTCCGGATCATCTCGGTCGCCTGGCTCCTTGCCCTGGGCGAGCCGATCGCCAATCTGTTTCGAGCGAATCTGCCCCGACTTGAGCTCGCTCTTGCGCTGATCGGCGTGGCCTTCTTCGTAGCGATCTATCTCTGGGTCATATTCCGCAGCGCCCCGTACGGATCGGACGCGAGGTCTGGTGCGAAGTTAGAGTCGCCGACTAGACCCTGGATCCTTGCTAGAAGCCAATTGCGCTGTTGGCTCCCGCTGGGCGCTCTCGCCACGCTCGGGGTGATCTACAGCATATCCTATGGCAACCTCTGGCTGGATCTACTTGTCTATACCGGTGTTGCAGCCGGCTATCATCTGCGAATCCGGCAGGCCGCGTGGGTCATTCCGGCGGTGGCAGTCCTAGCTGCCATACTTGGCGGAGTCGTCAACCGGTCGCCCGGAGACGCCGGGCCCGACTTTCTTCTTATTCTTAGCGTCGGCACCGGCGTGGCAACCGTCCTCTATGCGCTTGCGACGGTCCGGGAGCTGCACGCTGCTCGGGGCGAGCTCGCCCGCTTGGCGGTCGCCGAGGAGCGGCTGCGCTTCGCCCGCGACCTCCACGACCTGCTTGGCCACAGTCTGTCGCTGATTGCCTTAAAGAGCGAGCTGGCCGGCCAGCTCGCCTTTCAGTCGCCGGAGCGTGCCGCAGCGGAGATGCGCGACGTCGAAGGAGTAGCGCGAACCGCTCTCCACGAGGTGCGGGAAGCTGTCTCGGGCTACCGCCAGCCGACGCTGGCGAGCGAGCTGGCCGGCGCGGCTGAAATCCTCGCGGCGGCCGGCATCGAGCTTCGCCGTGAAGGCACCCTGGAAGCACTCCCGGCTCGGGTCGAAGCAGCGCTCGCTTGGGCGGTCCGCGAAGGCGTAACGAACGTGATTCGACACAGCCGTGCCGAGGCGTGCACGATTCGCCTCACGAGGACCGGAAATGTGGTCACCGTCGAAGTCATCGACAATGGGACGAGCGCGACAGCTAATCTTGGCGATCTTCCCCACCGCCCCGGTCACAGCGGTCTGGCCGGTCTTGCCGAGCGAATAGCTGCGCTTGACGGTCAGGTCGAAGCCGGGGCGCGCCCCAACGGCGGATTTGGATTGAACGTCACCGTGCCGCTCAGGCGCACACGGGCCGAGGCAGGCCCGCCTACGCGGTCGCCTCCCGAAGACGTCGTCCCTGAAACCCTGCCTCACCACGCTCCAGGAGAACCGTCATGATCCGTGTCTTGCTTGCCGAGGACCAGGCGATGACCCGCGGCGCTCTCGCCGCCTTGCTAGGGCTGGCCGGTGACATCGAAGTCGTGGCCCAGGTTGGCCGGGGCGACGAAGTGGTCACCGCCGCGCTCGCGTCGCAACCAGACGTGGCGCTGCTCGACATCGAGATGCCCGGCGGCGATGGCCTCTTCGCGGCGGCCGAGCTGCGACAGCGCCTGCCGTCCTGCCGCGTGCTCATTTTGACGACATTTGGTCGCCCCGGCTACCTTCGGCGCGCGATGGAGAGTGGCGTCATCGGCTTCCTGGTCAAGGACGCCCCGGCCAGCGAGCTGGCCACTGCCGTTCGCCGCGCCGCGGCTGGCGAGCGCGTGATCGATCCTGATCTCGCGCTGGCCGCGTTGAGCGAGGGCAACAATCCACTCACCGAACGCGAGCGTGAGGTCCTAGCCGCCGCCGCGCCGGGCGCGAGCATCTCCGATATCGCGAATTCCCTCGCTCTCTCCGAGGGTACGGTTCGTAACTATCTTTCGACCGCGATCCAGAAGCTCGGCGTTCGCAATCGGGTCGAGGCCGCGCGGCTGGCCGAGGAGAAGGGCTGGCTCTGACCCGATGACATTTGTCATTTGAAAAACGCGATAGCCATCACTACTCGGCCAGGCTTCCAATCCGTAATCTCTCTTCAGAGGTTGCGAGATGAAAGGAACCCGACCATGATCCCCACGACGCTTGAGCTGAAAAGTGCGCCGAGCTTAGATGCGCTGGTCCCCGTCCAAACGCAGGCACAAAAGGAGCGGACGTTCGCCTTGCAGCTACTGTACCTTCTCACCACGTTGCGCGGTATTGTTGGTACTATCGCGCTGGTCATCTACTTTTCCGCGCCTTGCTGGCTGATGCTGCTCCCGCCACCCGAGGCCACGTAGCCGTCGGGCTAGGCTTACTGTTTCTGATCCTGGGCGTCGTCGGTCTCTTCAGCAACGCCACTCTTCTCGCCGTCATCATCGTGCTGATGGCCCCAAACGTTTGGACGATCGCGGCGGCGATCGCGCTGATCGGCCGGGCCCGGGAGATCGTAAGTGATTAACGGCCGTCAAAGCTATCCGCGACCCGACGATTCGTAAGAAATTCGAGGAGAAGCCCGTGAACGCGAAAAGTTTGCTGAAAGGCTACCCAGTGGCGACCTACTTTGTTCTTGCATTCACGATCTCTTGGCTTGGCGCTTTCGCCGTCGCCGCGCCGTACGTCACTCGGGGAACGGTAATCCCTGACACGGCTGGCCTGCTCATGTTCCCGTTGATGCTGCTCGGACCAAGCCTAGCCAGCGTGATCTTGACTGCCCTTCTGACTGGGCGTTCTGGCCTCCGGGACCTTTTCGCTCGAATGACCCATTGGAACGTCGCCCCGCGCTGGTACGCGACGGCAGTTCTGATCCCGCCCGCCCTGATCTTGTTCGTCCTCCTTACCCTTTCTGCGCTTGTTTCCTCGGTCTACATCCCCAACCGCTTTATCATTGGGATCGGGTTCGGCCTTTTCGCGGGGTATTTGGAAGAGATCGGCTGGACGGGCTTCGCTCTGCCGCGGCTGCTTTCGAAGTGCAATCTCTTGGCTGCCAGCTTCATACTTGGATTGATTTGGGGCCTCTGGCATGCACCAGTAGTCGACTTCCTCGGAGCAGCTTATCCGCACGGTAGCGATTGGCCAGTCTATTTTCTCGCCTTTGTCGCCGTCGTCGCGGCCATGCGCGTGTTAATCGGCTGGGTCTATTCTCACACGCACAGCATCCTGCTCGCCCAGATCATGCATGCGAGCTCAACCGGCTTCCTCGTCGTGCTGAGTCCCACGCGGGTGTCGCCGGGCCAGGAAGCATTCTGGTATGCGATCTATTCCGTCGCCTTGTGGGTTGTCGTCGCGCTCGTCCTCTCGACGGATCGTACTCCGGCACGCATGCTGGCACAAGCGCACGCAACATTTTTCCGACGCTGAACGTCTATTTCTCTGAGGCAAGGAAGAGGGGGAGCGTAGGCTATGCTCCTGTCAAAGGAGAATGAGACTTGAAGATCACCCACTTTTCGATCCGCAACCCGCTGGTTGTCGCGGCGCTGACCCTGGCGCTCGCGCTCTACGGCATCGCCACCTATTTTTCGCTTGGCGTGTCGCTATTTCCAGAAGTCAGCTTTCCCAACGTCGTGGTGACGACGGTGGACGCGGGGGCAGATCCGGCAACCATTGAAACCCAGGTAACCAAACCGATTGAGGACGCGGTCGCCGGTCTTCAGAATATTGATACGATTACCTCGGTGTCGAGTGAGGGACTCTCGCAGGTCAACGTCCAGTTCACGACCGCGGCCAATCCCAATCTCGTCTCAGTCGATGTCGAGCGCGCGGTGAACTCCGTGCGCAGCAAGCTCCCCGCCGACGCCGAGGCGCCATCGATCTTCAAACTGGACTTGGGCGCTATCCCAGTTATCTACGTGGCGCTCTCTGGACCTCAGCCACTCGATCAGCTCCAGCAGGTCGCGACCGATCGCATCCAGCACGAACTCGAGGCGGTGCCAGGAGTTGGTTCGGTCCAGATCCAGGGCGGCCAGCAGCGCGAGATCGAGGTGAAAGTTGATCTGGCCAAGCTCCAGGCACGCGGTCTCGGGCTAAACGTTCTCCAGCAGGCGCTCCAGAACGAGCAGCTCCAGATACCAGCCGGCCTGCTGACCGCGCCCGGCGGCAAGGAATTGAACGTTCGCCTCGATGGTCAGGTCGCCCAACCGGCTGACCTGGCGAAGATTGTCGTCGCGCAGACGACGGCGGGTCCGGTCTACCTCGGCGACGTTGCAACTATCCAGGATGGCACCAAAAAGCCGGACATTATCTCCCGGGTGAATGGCACGCCATCAGTCGTCCTCACCGCGACCAAGCTCAGCAGCGCGAACACGATCCAGGTGAGCCAGGGCATTCGTCAGGCGATGGCACGGATTCAACCAACGCTGCCGGAAGGAATGCACCTGGACGTGACTTACGACGCGGCCGCTTACACTCAGCAATCGTTCAATACGATTCAAAAGACACTGATCGAGGCCGTGATTTTCACCGGGCTGATCCTCCTCCTCTTTCTGCACACCTGGCGAAGCACGACGATCGTGCTCATTGCGATTCCGACCTCGGTCCTGACGACGTTTGTCGGGATGAGAATTCTCGGCTACGACTTGAACCTGATGACAATGCTTGCCCTCACTCTATCAGTTGGTATCCTCGTCGACGACAGTATCGTCGTCCTTGAAAACATCTACCGACACATGACCTTGCGCGAACCACCATTGCTCGCCGCGATCAACGGTCGGAGCGAAATCGGCCTCGCCGCGATCACGATTACGATGGTCGACGTCGTTGTCTACGTCCCGATCGCTCTGATCTCGGGGCTGGGCGGTGACTTCATTCGGCCATTCGCGCTGGTCATCGCCTGCGCCACGCTGGTCTCGCTGCTGGTCTCCTTCACCCTGACCCCACTCCTCGCCAGTCGCTTTCTCCTCCCCGAGCATGCGACAAAAGAGGGCCAAGGAATCCTGCTAGCTTTCGGACGGCGCTGGGACGCCGGCTTGGAACGGCTCGGTCGTGGCTATCGACGGCTACTCCGGATTGTTCTCACCCGCGACCTGATCCATCTCGGGCGTCTTCGGATCGGCGCACGCTGGGGCGTCGTTGGCATCGGAATGCTCACCTTCTTCGCTGGAATCGCGCTGATCGTGGTTGGGCTGATTGGCTTCGACTTCTTCCCAAGCGGCGATCAGAGCGAAGTCGACATCACCTTGAAGATGCCACCAGCGACGGCCCTGGTAACGACCGACGCTGTCGTTCAGCAGATAGAAAAGCGTCTTGGGACGATGTCGGAAGTACGTGAGACCTTCGCAATCACCGGGAGCACGGGGAGCGGTAACGGACTATCGACCGGCGGCGATACGTCGCTGATTTTCGTCCTCCTCAAGCCCAAGAGCGAGCGTACGCGGAGTTCACAGGAGATTGCCGACGACCTGCGACGCACTCTGCCGCGGGACTACCCCGGCGCGAAGTTCTACATCAATCTCCCCAACGCCTTTGGCTTCGGTGGCTTCAGCGGCCAGCCGATTCAGATCGCCGTCCGTGGCCCCAACCCTGACGTCTTGAACAACCTTGTGAACCAGGTCGAGACAGAGGTCAAGACCGTCCCGGGCGCCGTCGAGGTAAACAACGTCAACGAGCAGGTCCGCTCCGAGGACGTGTTCCGGATCGACCGGAGTCGGGCTGCCGACGTGGGCATCACTGCTCAGCAAGCCGGGCTAGCCCTCCACACCGCCGTGGACGGAACCGTGGTAGCCAAGTTCCACCAACCGGGCCAGGACGACGTCGATATTCGGCTGATCGCCAACGACACCTTCCGTGCGTCGCCCGAGAACCTGGGAAGTTTACCCTTACTAACGAGTAACGGAACGATCGTCCATCTCAATCAGATCGGCACGATTCTGAACGGGGCAGCCCCAACCGAGATCGACCACGTCGACCGCGAGCGGACAGTGACGGTCTACGCTTCGGCCGGTGGCGGCCGGGACGTCGGCACTGTCCAACGCGACATCCAAACCAAACTCGACCGGCTCACCCTACCGCCGGGGTACTCGATCAAGTATCAGGGCTCGGCGCAGCAAGGCGCCGACGCTTTCACTTCGATCTTCCAGGCGCTCGGGACAGCGGTTCTGCTGATGTACATCCTGATGACGATGCTCTTCGGCTCCGCGTTGCTGCCACTCGCGGTGCTGACCTCACTGCCCTTAGCTATTGTTGGCTCGCTCACCGCCATGGCGGTAACCGGAACGCCATTCACCGTCTTTTCGATGCTTGGCTTCGCGTTGCTCGTTGGGCTGGTTGGTAAAAATGCGATCCTCCTGGTCGACTACACTGATACCTTGCGCAAACGTGGTGCGGACCGTACAGCGGCTTTACTCGAAGCCGGTCCCACCCGACTCCGGCCCATTCTGATGACGACGCTCTCGATCATCTTCGGCCTGGCACCGGTCGCGCTGGGGGTAGAGGAAGGTTCCGAGCTGCTCAAGGCCGCGGCCGTCGTACTGATCGGTGGACTGACTACGTCGACCTTGCTCACGCTGGTCGTCGTCCCGGCGATGTACACCATCTTCGACGACCTCAACGCCTTGATCATCCATGCTGTCCACCGCGTCGCCAAACCGCGTCAACTACTGCCGTCCGAGCTTCTCATCCTCCACCCCGAGGTCGGCGAGCACGTCGACGGCAAGGCAGTCGAACCCAGTGAAGTGAACTAATTGGGAAATCTACCAAGTCCAGCAGAGCTGTCATTTCGAGCCGTAGCGAGGAATCTCCCCGGTAGATCCGCGGAGATTCCTCCCCCTTCGCGATCGGGATAGGGCTAGCCGCGCTCGGCAATGACCGTCACACACCGACCAAACTTGGAAGATGCACGACTAACATTTGCAAAAAGCGACCTCGCAGATTGGGAGAAGGTAACGTGAAAAATCGCTTGATCGCGCTCTTGCTAGCGGCCATGCTCGCGGTCACCGCCTGCGGACGGGCACCCGGATCGGCACCGGCCGCGACGCCGGCTGCACCGGCGACTTCGGTCAGCGTTGCGATCGTTCAGCAGACGACCATTCGGCAGGTATTGACCTACAGCGGTAATGTGATACCGTTCTCAGAGGTCGTGGTCCTACCCAAGACGTCCGGTCGCATCGAGAAGCTAGCGGTCGACGTCGGCAGCCGGGTCAAGGCTGGCGACCTCATCGCCCAGATCGAGCACACTAGCCAGGATCTGGCCCTCCAGCAGGCACAAGCCCAGCTCCAAACTGCCCAAGCCCGGCTGGATACAATCAAGGCCGGGCCACGCCCCGAAAATGTCCGCCAGGCCGAGCTCGCCGTCGACACGGCCCAATCACGGCTGCAAACACTCTTGAATGGTCCGCGTTCCGCGACCGTTGCGCAGGCGCAGCTCCAGGTTGACCAGGCCCAGCAAAAGCTCGATCAGATCAAGGCCGGTCCTCGCCCGGAGACCGTTGCCCAGGCTCAGGCAAATCTCCAGGCAGCCCAAGCAAAGCTTCAGCAATTGAAAGCAGGACCGACGAGTGCCCAGATCAAGGCGGCTGAGCTCGCGGTCGAGCAGGCGAAGACCGCAGCCTACGGCGCCGATGTCGCGAAAGATGCAGCCTGCGGGAACCAGAACTCGCCCTTATGCCATTCGGCGCAAGCGCAGGCCGCCGCGGCGCACACCGCCGTCGACGTCGCCCAGGGGCAGTTACAGGTTCTGGTCCAGCCCCCCACTCCCGAGCAGCTTGCCCAGGCCCAGGCCGCGGTCGATCAAGCCCAAGGAGCGCTTGATCTCGCGAAGCGTCCGTACACGGCTCAAGACCAGAAGCAGGCAGAAGATGCCCTCGCTCAGGCCCAGCAAGCCCTCGCGCTGGCCAGACAGCCCTATACCGACGAGGACATTCGCCAGGCGCGAGATGCTCTAGAGACGGCCCAGCAACAGCTTGCCCTGGCGAAGCAGCCCTATACCGAGCAGGACCTCGAAACCGCGCAAGCCGGCGTTGCCCAGGCACAAGCAGGGGTTGCTCAGGCTGAACAGGCGGTGAAGGACACGATGGTCACCGCGCCAATCGACGGTATCATCACTGCAAAAGACCTCAGCGAAGGTGCTCTCGCCTCGCCAACCACCCCCCTGGTCACGGTCGCCACCGCCCAGGTCAAGGTGCAGATTCCAGTCGAGGAAAGCCAGGTCACGAACCTCAAGGTCGGGACCGACGCGACAATCGCCGGTACCGTGCTTGGTAGCCAGGTAATCCCGGCCAAGATCACCAACATTGCACCAAGCGGCGACCCCAAAAACCGAACCTTCGCCGTTGACGTGACACCGGTGCCAGCAACGACTCCTCTCCTACCGGGAATGTTTGTGACAGTGACCGTAAACGCTGTCGAGCACCAGGGTGTGCTGGCCGTTCCCACCCAGGCAATTATCGAGCGAGCCGGCAAATTTTACGTCTACGTCGTCGATCGCGACATCGCGAAGCTCGTATCAGTCACGGTTGGCCTCTCGGATGGCAAGCTATCCGAGATCAGCGGCGCCGTCCAGCCTGGTGCGCAGGTGATCGTTCAAGGCCAGGATCAGCTCGCCGACGGTGACCACGTCACTGTGGTCGGCCAGTAGCATTTCGTGCCTTTCGTGTTCCTGCCGGTTGTGCTATCATTCCCAATCGGACGGGGCGCGGCGAATTCTCCCGGAGGGCAACGTGTGGGCTGAGATCAAGGTCGCCCGGAATATCTGGGTTGCCGAGGCGTGGCGCGAAGTTTTCGAGAACCAGGGAATTCCGTGTAAAATTTGGCCGATGGATTCCAAATCGCACGGGGTTGCGTTGACAACTTACCAGGTACTCGTTCCCAACGATCGACTGCACGTTGCTGACCTTGTCATTAGTCATACGTTCTAACAATGACCGCTGCACTTGGCTCCTCGATCAAGTGAGGCGTACAACATACCAACCAACCCATTGAGTGTCAAAACATGAGTATTGTTCTGCTCAGCTCTCCGGAAACTAACGCCGGTAAGACGACGGTGGCAGTGGGCATCGGTCAGCGCCTCGGACGTCAAGGCAAGACGATAGCCTACCGACGTTTAGCAGGTCCCGGCGACCGCGACGATGCGACTTTTGTGCGTTCTGCCCTCCGTCAGCCCGAGCCGCTCGAAGCCCTTTTGCCCCTCAGGTCATCACTCACCGTCAGCGTGGATCACCCCGCCGACGTGATCCTGGTCGAGTCCAGCGAAGATACGCTCTCGGCCGAAGTGGTCGGCAAGCATCGGACAATTCCTCTGATTATCGCTCGTTTCCGCGTTGACGGAATGGTTGACCAGATCCTCGCGCATGCCCGAGCAATTGGCGCGAGCCAGGCGGATGCCGTGAACGTTATAATCAATGCCGTGCCCGAAAAAGGTCAGCGTCAGATTGATCAGCGCGTGGTGCCGGAGCTCCGCGATCATGGCTTCAATGTCGTCGGCGTTCTTCCTCAGGATCGAGCTCTGGTCGGCCTGACGGTTGGCGAGCTCGCCGAGGTTCTGCACGCCGAGATTCTTTGTGCCCATGACCAACTCGATCTTCCCGTCGAGGCGCTCATGATCTCTGCGATGAGTGATGAGGGCGCAGAGCCCTATTTCCGTCGGTTCTCCCGCAAAGCGGTGGTCGTCAGTGGAGACCGTCCGGACGTTCAGATGCCTGCCTTGGCTACCGACACGAGTTGTATCATCCTCTGCCAGAACTTCGATCCGGACCCGACCGTGTTCAAGACCGCCGATGAGCAAGGGGTTCCTCTCTTGAAAGTCAAGCCAGATACATTGGTCACCCTGGAACAGATTTCGGATGCGCTCGAGAACACACGGTTTCGCCAGCAGTATAAGATCGCTCGGGCGGTCAGCCTGATCACCACTCAGCTTGATGAAAATAGACTCAATACTGCCCTGGGAGTGGCCGGGCGGGAGGCCGCTTAATGCACGCAAGACTCTCCTACGACGATCCGAACTGGGAGGCCGAGGTCCGGAAGATCTGTGCCGAGATCGAAAACGTCGACGGTGCCCTGATGCTCGCCCTCCACCGATTGATGGAAGACTTCGGCTACATCTCGGAACCGGCGACCATCCTCGTTGCCGAGCTCCTTCACCTCACGCCACCCCAAGTGTTCGCCGTTGCTACCTACTACCATGAATTCCGCACCGAAAAGCCCGCCGAAACGACCCTCATGCTTTGTCGCGGCCCGGCCTGTCGGATCCAGGGGATGGTTGCCCTGCGAAAGACAATGGAAAAGCTACTCGGCATCACAGTGGGCGAGAGAACAGCCGATAACAAATTTGCGATCGAGTCCTCGGGTTGTCTGGGCATCTGCCCCCACGCTCCGGCGATGCAGATCGACCACGACCTGGCCGGGCGAGTGACGCCTGAAGAGCTGGAGCGTTTGATCGCAGAAAGGTCGGGGGTACCGGTATGACCACTCAATATGACGCGCTCGTCGCGCAGGCAAAGCAAGCCCTCGAAGCAGAAAAGGCGCGGGGTGTACCGCGGATCTCGGTTGGCATCAGTGGCTGCAGCGTCAGCGTTGGCGCTCAGCGCACGCTGAACGCGATTCAAGAAGAGCTCGCGAAACGACAGATCGGGGCGATCGTCGAGGAGGTCGGCTGTCGGGGCATCTGCTACGCTGAGCCTCTCGTCGACATCGAGCAGCCCGGCGGGCCACGTATCGTTTACGGACCGATCACCCCGGACCGCGTTTCCGAGCTGATCGATGCGGTCGTCGTCCGCCACGATCCCCGCCCGGAGTGGGCGTTGTTCGTCGTCGGCGGCCAGGGCTACGCGGGTATTCCGGCCGAGACCGAGTTCGAATACTATCGGCAGCAAACGCGCTATCTCATGGCAACCTGCGGCGTCGATGCCCCCTTGAACCTCGATCAGTACATTGCTCGCGGTGGCTTCAGCGCCCTCCATAAGGTACTCACGACGATGAAGCCGGAAGAAGTGATTGCCGAGGTCAAGGCGTCTGGCCTGACTGGTCGCGGCGGCGCAGCCTTTCCAACCGGCCGCAAGTGGGAATCGGCGCTGGCGTCAAAAGACCGCCCGAAGTACTTGATCGACAATGGCGAGGAAGGCGAGCCGGCCATCTACAAGGATCGTCGTCTTTACGAGGGCAACCCGTTCCAGGTCATCGAAGGGGTGCTGATCAACGCCTACGCGATTCAGGCCGACGCGGGTTACATCTACGTTGGCGGCGAGCACAAAATCGCGATCCAGCGCGTCGAGAAGGCATTGACGATCCTGCGCGAACGGGGAATCCTTGGCAAAAACATCCTCGGCAGTGACTTCTCTTTCAACATTCAGGTTCGAGTCGGTGGTGGATCGTACGCCGCGGGTGAATCCTCGGCGATGATGTCTTCGATCGAAGGCCGCCGGGCGATGCCGCGTCCAAAGCTCGTGCGCTCGACTGAGCGCGGCGTTTGGGCGAAGCCCACCTGTATGAACAACGTCGAGACCCACGCTAACGTGCCGCTGATCATTAACAACGGCGCGGCCTGGTTCCAGAGCATCGGTACTGCCAAGAGCAAGGGCACCAAGCTATTCGCGGTGAGCGGACACGTCAAGCGGCCGGGGCTCATCGAAGTGCCGATGGGGACGACCCTACGAACTATTATCGAGATCTGTGGTGGAATGTCGACCGGGCGACCGTTCAAAGCCGCTCAACCGGCTGGTGTTTCCTCAGCACCAATTGCCGCCAATAACCTGGACGTCCAGATGGCTTTGGAAACTCTCGAATCGATCGGTGCGTTACTCGGTTCGGGTGGGTTGGTGATCTTCGACGACAGTGTTTGCATGGTCGACATGAATAACTATCTCGTTAACTTCAATGAACTCGAATCCTGCAGCCGCTGTATCACCTGCCGCGTCGGGACGATGCGCCTGACCGACATTCTTACCCGCATGTGTCATGGCCAAGGACGACCGGGCGATCTGGAAGCCCTGGCCTGGCTGGGACCGCTGATGGAGCAGACGACGCTCTGCGGTCTCGGACAGGCAGCGCCAGTGCCGGCGGTCGGAGCAATGAACATTTTCCGCGAAGAGTTCGAGGCACACATTCACGAAAAACGCTGTCCGGCTGGCTTCTGCGAAGCACTCGCGGAGAAGCGTGTACCAGTGGGGGTAACCTAAATGAGCACTGACGTCAAGGACACGGCCCGCGTCCGACCGCCGGGGTCACAGATGGTAACACTGACGATCGACGGCAAGTCGGTGACCGTTCCCCGCGGGACGACCGTCTTGCGCGCGGCGATCGGGGCCGGCATCTACATTCCTCACCTTTGTGATTACCGGGATCTGGCGCCGTTTGCCGGCTGCCGGATGTGCCTGATCGAAGTCGAGAACTCACGTGGAATCGAGACGTCCTGTACCGTCCAGTGCCGCGATGGCATGGTTGTTCACACTGACACGCCTCAACTGCGCGAGCACCGGCTCGGCGTGCTCGAAGTGTTACTCTCTGACCATCCGGATCGCTGTCTGAACTGCCCACGTATGGAGCGCTGTCCCCCCTTTGTCGTCTGTCAGCGCGATGACCTCGTCACCGACCGCTGTGTGACCTGTCCGCGCAATAAGCAGTGCGAGCTGCAGCGCGTCGTCGACTTCACCGGCTGGCGAAGCCAGCGGTTTTACAAC
>JAJPIK010000086.1 GCA_021324795.1 Chloroflexota bacterium | reverse complement strand
TCTTCGCCGATATTCAAATGAAGGTAACCACCGATCTTCGCGCGAGTATACATCTCCGCCGCCGCCTCTTCAAAACGACGGATAAGCAACATCTGCTCGTACCAGTGCAAGTATTGCGAGCGTCGCTGAGGAGTGAGAAGATCAGCCGTCGAAGTATCGAGGACCGGACCATCGGTGAGCTGACCCGATGCACTGCGAGACATTCGGCGTGGCTCCGTGGGTTTCACCATCGTGCAATCCTCCTGCAAGCATCCGACGGCAACCATCCACCAGTCCGTTTGGCTGAGACGGCTAGCAGAGAGTTCGGGTGCAGATTTCGTACCGGTAAGCGGGGCTGGGAACTCATGCGTGGAAGTCGCGCAAAGGCCATGAGGATCGTCTCTTCTCCCCGGGGAGAAGGCGAAAGTCTACTCGGAATGCGGTGAAGAAATCAGGACGACCGGTCGATCGGAAGTCAGATAACCGATGAATCTGGCAGATCTTACCCTAGCTTCCTTCCAATGAGAGAGGGAAACGGGCAGGGCTACCGTCTCGCTTCTGCCGTATGATCTGTTCGATCAGCGTATCCACTTTGCTTAGGGAAGCCGGAGCGCGCGTATTCACTACCACGAGGAATTCGACAGTGTGAGGGCGGGCAGACATGCGTGGTGTACTGACCCGGTAGCGCCTGTACTTCTGGGTGAAAACACGCAGATCACCCCGCTCGGCCAGAGTCCGTAAGAGGCCGTCGAGGGACATATTCCCATCAGTGCTGTAGCTGGTGAGGATCCAGTGCGCATCGAGGTTGCTGACCAGCGCCTGGAAAGCTGCCAGGGCGGTACGCGACGCGTTGTAAAGCGAGCGCCGCTCGCTTCGCCAATCAGTGCGAATTGCCGATTTATCGCGACGCCCGCCGGTGCCATCGATCCGGGGGCTGAGGGGAGGCTTGTCCCAGAGAACGACCGTGTTCAAGACGTGATAGTTACTGCCGTAGGGATGCTGGTTATAGGGAGGATCGAGATAAACGATCTCCGGAACATTGCCGATGACGCGACGCAACTCTTTGCCGAGAAGCTGGGCGTCTCGCCGGAAGGCGAGGTTGGAATGCTGATTATCGAAGGTGATCGGCGGACGGAGGGTCAGGAGGCTGCGGATCCGGTAAAGAGCCGTACCTGTTTGGCCACCCCAGCCAGCGTGGAAACCTTTGAAAACGCCACTGGTGTTGCTCACGTAGCTGACGGCGTAGGCAAGCGCACTCAAAAGAAAGGCGCGCTCATCAACGTTGAGCAAGCCATCGGCCTCCCAGGACGCGATCTGCTCGCGGATCGCGTCGATCCGCTCGCCGTTCTGCCGAGTGAAAAACAGCCGCTCACGTGTGATGTCCGGGGCCTCGTCGTCGGCGGGGCAAAGGTGAGTGGCGACGTAGCCGTGCCGCGGCGCCAAGGTATTGAGGTGAGTAAAAACGGCGTCAACGCCACCGAGGGAGGAAAATGGCGGGGGAGCGTTCAGAGCGACCGTTCCGCGAGCGATCTCGTAGGCATAGGGCTCCCAATCGTTGGCGACGATCCGGAAGCCAAGGGTTTTCGCGAAGCGCGCGACGACGCTACTTCCGCTGAACAGATCGACGAAGGTTCCCGACGAGCTGCCCGTGGCGAAGATACCCCGAGCAATGAGCGACAAAAGCTTACGCTTATTCCCGAGGTAGGGAATAAGCTGAGCGTAGACGTATTCATCCGTCCGAGTAGCCGCGTGTTGGCGTGAATGATGCCAGGCATGAGGCGGTAAGCTAGGACAATTCGGAGCTTCATGCATTGCAGAGACAGCTTACCGAATGGAGTACTCGGCTGTCGAGGGCGGTCGGCTCGTCCACCCGCGTGCCCGTGTTCATCGCGGCGCGATCGGCGCTTTAGAGCGTGGCCGGCGCGCCTCGCCTCACCCGGAGACCCTCGCGGGCTGGCACCGGCCACGGACAGAATTTATTTCCTCTGCTGCCCCTTGGAAGAGGTTAGGAGAGGGAACGAAAACGGTCTCCTCAGTTCGCCTGAGCAGTGGCGCGGCTGCGCAGGAAGGCCGCAGCCACACTGCAGGTGCGCTCGAGGTTCTGTTGGATCAACATGGCCGCGCGCTCCGCATCGCGGGCTTCCGCGGCACGAATGATCTCCTGGTGCTCGTCGATCGCCGTGGGAAGACGCTCAACCGAAGCGTAGACGGTCAGGAAGCGTAGACTCGCCTTGCGCAGGTCATCGATCAATCGCGAAAGGAACTTGTTGTTGGCAGCACGGTAAAGCGCTAGGTGGAATGCCCGATCCTTTTCGGCGAAGAGCGCCGGGTTGTTGTCGTCGAGATTCTGAGTCATCTCAGCGTGGATCTGATGAATGTTAGCAATATCGGCGTCGGTAAGATTAGGAATAGCGAGCCGAGCGGCAAGCGTCTCCAGGTGCTCACGGACGCTGTACATCTGCTCGAGGTCGTCGGCGGAGAGCTCCGAGACCATGACCGCGCGGTGTGGGTAAATCGTCACCAACCCTTCGCTCTCGAGCTGGCGGAGGGCAGTCCGAACTGGCGTGCGACTGACGGCTAACTCGTGGGCAATCGCGTCGAGGTCGATCCGCTCTCCAGGTCGAAGAATTCCGTCAAGAATGCGCTGCTGTAAAATCGAGTGGACCATGCGTTCGGCGGTCGTCGGCCGGCCGGCCAAAGGTCGAACCATTGGAAAAGATCCCCCTTTTAAGGATGAGCTCGGGCGAAATGAACTCGCGTTCACTCACCTGCGTCACGTAACTGGAGCGTCAAAGGCGCACCATGAACAGCACACAGCAGCTACCGTCATAAATATTGTGTACGGATTGCTGCTTTAGCAAGAGTACCACCTTCTCCCACGCTCTGTCAAGAAACCGAGGAAGAATTTATTCACTTTTTAGCATCTGTGTACCCAGCCCGCCGTGAGAACTGGCGGCTCCGGCCTAACTGGATCAGACTGGTCCAGTCCGTGTTTACAATATGATGATCGCTCATTGATCATCATTTGTCAAATTTTGTGAGTGCTATTCTCTGTACGTGATCTTCTGTAACAGAGTTATCGGCACGACGTTCAAATTCGTGGAACCGGCCGTCAGGGCATTGGTGGTAGGGTTGAGGAGTGGATGGGACGCACCAGCGGCCAGTTCCACTGGGATGCGGGTCACCGGGCTCGCTTTAACGGTGGATGGTAGAGCTCTCGTCCTCGGTCATGAGCGGAGTCGCTGGCTCGCAGACAGTAGCCGATTCCACGCTGGCTGACGATGTAGTGCGGCGCCCGGGCGTCGTCGCCAAGCTTCGCACGCAGCCGCCGGACGTATTCCCACAACGTATTGGTGCTGGCCGGGGCGTCGAACCAGACTCGCTGGAGAATCAGACTCAGCGGCAAGGTCTGACCGGGATTGAGCAAAAACAGACCAAGGAGTCGCGCCTCGGTAGGAGTCAGATGATGGACCTGGTCACCATTGCCGATCAGGCGGCGGCTTAGGTCTGCCCAGCGTCCGTCGCCCAGCGGAATGCGCTCGTCACCAAGCCGAGCGCCGATCAGCGTCCGGCGGAGCACCCGGCGAACCCGTGCAAGAAGCTCGTCATAACAGTAGGGGTGAATGACGTAATCGTCGGCGAAGCGATTCAGGGCGTGCACCCGTGCCGCGACGTCGGCAACCGCGCTGACGATGATGAATGAGAGATCGCCCAGACGGTTCAGTTCGCTGGCGAGCTGCTCGGCCGAGCCATCCACGACCCGCAAATCGGCGAGCACCAGATGTGGCCAAGCTTGATGTGCTGCTTCCAGTGCCGTCGCGATGCTGTCAACTCCAACAACCGCGAATCCATCGTCACGCAAGCTCCGGACGAGCTCATTCCGCCGATTGGCGTCGCTATCGAGAATCAGGAGGCGTGTCTCCATCGATCAAGCCCCTCTCCTTCAATTCCACTTTAGCGGAATCGAGCCACCGGTGCAACCAATGGCCCGCCACGGTTCGGTCGGCGCATGGCTGCCCCGATAGGGTAGCGACGGGCTATAGGCTATAATTGATGATAAGAAGCCAAGGAGAATAGGGTGCGTGTCGCCGATTTAATGACCCCTAAGGTGATTACCGTTCATCCGGAGACACCGGTGGTCGAGATCGCCCGGGCAATGCTCCAACACGACGTGTCGGGAGTGCCGGTCGTCGATCAGCAAGGACACCTGATCGGTATCGTCACCGAGACCGATCTCGTCGTGCAGAACGCCAACGTTCATTTCCCCACTTTCCTCCAAATTCTCGATGCTCGGATTTACCTGACCAACACCCGCCGTTTCGAAGACGAGCTTCGTAAGGCATTGGGGACGATTGCCGCCGACGTGATGACGTGTGACGTCAAAACCGTCAAGCCGGACGACGACATTAGCGTTGCCGCGACGCTCATGGTCGACAAAGAGCTGAACCCGATCCCGGTCGTCGAGAATGATAAGCTGGTCGGGATCATCAGTCGTTCTGACATTATCCGTCACATTCTCGCCCAGGATACGGAACGGTGATCGCGCTGACCGACGTGCTGGCGGCGATGGCGCCGGCCGGTGCGCGTCTGATTGGCGCGCCGGTGGCTAGCCAGTTCGCGGGGTTTGCCTACGATTCGCGCAAGCTCTGTCCGGGTGAACTTTTCTTAGCGGTACGTACCGCCCGAGCAGATGGCCATGAGTATGTCGCCGATGCAATTCGGCGGGGCGCGGCGGGAGTGCTCGGTGATCGACTCAATCCCGACGCCGCGCTCGGTGTCACGACGATTGTGGTCGACGATACCCTCTTTGCGTTGCGCACCTGGGCCCAGTACGTCTTGACGACCTACGCTCCGACGGTCGTCGCGTTCGTCGGCAGCCTCGGCAAATCGCTCGCCGCCAAAGCGACGGTCGCCGCGCTAGGCGGTGGCGAGGGAGGCGATCCAACGATCTTCGACGGAGACTACCACAACACGCTCTATGGCTTGCCTATTGGCCTGGGACGGCTGAGCCGGGATCACCGGCTCGCTGTCGTCGAGTTGCGAGGGGAGCAGCCCGGAGAACTGGGCGAGCTTGCCAATCTCACCTGCCCCGAGGTCCTGGTCGTTACGCGGGGATTCGATGATGCTGGTGCTCAGCAGGAGCTGAGCGAGGTGGTCAGCCGTCTGTCGCCGATCGCCAAACTGGTGCTCAACGCCGACGATCCCCGACTCGCAAAACTGGCGAAGTGCCGACGAGGATCGGTTTGCACCTACGGCCGGATCAGTACCGCCGAGATCCGGGCCGAGCGGATCGAATACCAACCATTGCAGACCCGCCTGGTTATCATCGCCGACGACCAGGCAGCCGAGGTGCAGCTATCACTGATCGGCGAGCCAGCAGTCGACGCTGGTCTTGCTGCGATCGCGGCCGGACTTTCCCTTGGACGCGCTTTCCCTGCCCTGATCGCCGGCCTGGGGCAGCTTGGGCCGCTGCCCGGACGACTTGCTCCACTCCCCGGCCGCGATCGCAGCTTGATTTACGACGACAGCTACAACGCCGGTCGCGACTCGCTCGACGCCGCCTTGCGCAGTCTCGCGCACAATTCTGGCCGAAAACTCGTCGTCTTAGGAGCGCTGGCGACCGAGGACGGAATCGACGACATCGCACTTCACCGCCAGGCCGGCCAGGCAATTGCCGCGGGCGTCGACCATCTGGTTACTCTCGGATCCGTTGCCGCAACGACTG
Organism: Chloroflexota bacterium; assembly: GCA_021324795.1. Lineage (GTDB taxonomy): Bacteria > Chloroflexota > UBA6077 > FW602-bin22 > CADDYW01 > JAJPIK01. The sequence goes on along the minus strand of JAJPIK010000086.1, from coordinate 59,269 downwards.
CGCTCGCCGCCCTCGCGGCCGGTATGCCAAAATCAGCGGTCACCTTGACCGAGTCGGCCGAGGATGCGGCGCGGGCAATCGAGTCGCGGCGGCGCGAGGGTGACACAATACTGGTGATCGGTGGTGCCGAGGCGCGGATAGAGCGAGTCGTCGAGCGTTTACTCGCCGAGCCAGAGCGAGCCGACGAGCTACTCGTTCGCCAGGATCCGGGCTGGAAGCAGCGGGTTTTTCTCTCGAAAGAACGCCCCACCTGGGTCGAGATCGACCTCGGGGCGATCGGCGAGAATGTGAGCCGTCTCAAGGAAATTGCCGCGCCGGCCGCGCTCATGGCGGTGCTCAAGGCCGATGCCTATGGTCACGGTGCGGTTCGGGTAGCCCGAACCGCCTTGCTGCGGGGCGCCGATTATCTCGCGACCGCCTGCTTGAGCGAAGCGATTACCTTGCGCCAGCATGGGATCGGAGCACCGATTCTCATTCTCGGCTTCACTCCCCCTTGGCAGGCACCGGAGATCGTGCGCTACGGCCTGACCGCGACCGTGTATTCGCTCGAGATCGTCCATCATCTGTCACGGGCTGCCCTGGCGCAAGATCGAACGGCAAAGGTTCAGGTCAAGGTCGATACCGGCATGGGGCGACTTGGCTTGCTGCCGGCCGAGGTTCTTAGCTTCGTCGCGGCGGTTCGCGCACTGCCCGGAATCGACCTCGAAGGCATCTTCACCCACTTTAGCTGCGCCGATGGGCCGGATCCCACGCCGACTTTCGCCCAGCTTACCCGCTTCAATGCTGTGCTTACGGCTCTAGAAGAGAGTGGATGGTGCCCACGTTATGTCCACGCGGCGAACTCGGCGGCGACCTTGCGCTTTCCCGAGGCTCGTTACAGCATGGTACGGGCAGGCATCGCCATGTACGGCCAGGATCCGTCCGAGCACGTCCGTTGTCCCGCGAGCTTTCGGCCGGCGCTCACCTTCAAAACGCTGGTTGCCCAGGTGAAAGATCTACCGCCGGGTAGTCCGATCAGCTACGGCGGAACGTTCGTAACTCGCCGTGCCTCTCGGATCGCTGTCCTGCCGGTTGGCTACGGCGATGGCTTTCGACGCTCACCGGCCAATTGGGGTGAAGTGTTGGTACGCGGCCGGCGGGTTCCGATTGTCGGTGTTGTCTGTATGGACATGACCATGGTCGATGTGACCGACGTGCCCGGCGTGCGGGTCGGCGACGAGGTGGTGCTGATCGGTCGGCAAGGCGACCAGGAGATTACCGTCGTCGATGTAGCGCGACGCCTGGGAACGATTCCTTACGAAGTGATGACCCAAATCCTGGCTCGGGTCCCGAGAGAGGTTGCGCCGGGAGCGTGATTCTAGGTCTTCCGATCCCGCTCGTGCTGATGCATGGAAATTCGATGCAGGCGACGGCCAGCCCCCTCTCTCTGGGCGAGAGGATCCGATACTCACTTACTAGCTCGGCATTGCTATCCGGGAGCCCGCGACCAGATCATAGGTGCAATTGAGGCCAAGGTGGAGAAAGTCCGCGTCGATCCCGACTCCTTGCTTGATTTCGCAACCGCCCTTTTCGTCCAAGCTGGCCTTTCTACGGAGCACGCCGCGACGATCGCTCGGGTTCAGCTCGAGGCTGATTTGCGCGGCATGCATTCGCACGGCATGCGCGCTGTGCCGACCTACCTCGACCGCATTCGGCGTGGAATCATCAACCCGAGGCCAAAGCTGACGGTGACTGACCTGGGAATCGGCGTACTGGTAGACGGCGACGCCGGCCCCGGCCAGGTCGTCGCGAGTCGAGCAATGGAGGAGTGTCTGCTGCGGGCCCGTCGGCAGCGGGTGGGTCTGGGATTCGTCCGAAACTCGAACCATTTTGGCGCGGCGGGCTATTACGCGGAGATGGCGCTGGCCGAGGATATGATCGGCTTTGCCACGACCAACGGTAATCTCGTTCTCGCCCCCTGGGGCGGCATAACTCCCACCGTTGGCAATAATCCCATCGCAATCGCTGTTCCGGCGGGAGAGGAGCCTCCCATTCTCGTCGACATCGCGATGAGCGTCGTGGCCGGCGGCAAAGTCGATCTGATCGCCGCAGAAGGCGAAGCGCTGCCCGAGGGATGGTGGCTCGACGCGGCAGGACAGCCAACCCGCGACCTGGCGGCGGCTTTGACCGGGTTGGGGATTCCCCTGGGCGCGCCAGTGGCCGGTTACAAGGGCTTCGCGCTCGCCTTCGCGATGGAAGCGTTGGCCGGGGCCTTGACCGGAGCACGCTTTGGGCGCGAGCACACCCTCGAAGTCGAAAACGGTCCGCTTCCCTGGAACGAAGGCCACTTTTTCCTGGCGATCGATCCATCGTTGGCTATGCCGCTCGCCGATTTCAAATCGCGGGTCGACCAGATGATTCGCGAAGTTCGCAGTAGCCAGCCAATCCCAGGCGGTGCTCCGATCCATGCGCCGGGCGAGCTTGGCTGGCGCCGCCGCGAGCAGGCGCTGCGTGAAGGGCTCACGCTGCCGGGCTCGGTCGTTCAAGGTCTCCAGCGCTGGGCCAATGAGCTAGGCATTACGCGCAAGCTCGGGAGGGCAAGATGAGCTGGCCAAGCGAGCTGATCAAGCTGACGACGACGACCAGCCAACCGGTAACCATTGGCGAGATAACGCTTACTCCCGAAGCGCACGCCCTCGTCGTTCGTTTGCCCTTCGCTGGATTCGTTTGGAATCGGCCCAGCGCGGTACTAGTCGAGCGTGGAGGCCAATTCGAGCGACTGCACATCATCAACCTTAGCCGCGTTGCCCAGATTTGCTTGATAGCTGCGACTCTGCTGTTCGTACTGCTTAGCCAGGGACAAATGGCCTGGCGAAAGGAGATGTCTCGATGACTGAGAGCTTGCCAACCTTTGTCGAAAGAGGTACTACGCAACTCTCCCAACTCCTTGATAAGATTCTCGCCGCGGCGAGGCCCGGCGCTGTGTTTAGCGAGCCGATTCATTCTGGCGATTACACGATCATCATGGCGAGCGAGGTAACTGCTGCGGGAGGGTTCGGCTCCGGTTTCGGCCGGGGATCAGGCCGTGGCCCTCATCCGTCTGAAGTGGGCGAGCAAGGAGCCAAGATGGACGACGAGGCAGGTGGGGGTGGACTGGGAGGCGGAGGTGGCTCTCACGGCCGCCCGGTCGCGGTGATCGTGATCGGACCAAATGGTGTTCGCGTTCGACCGGTGGTCGACGTGACAAAGATCGGCATCGCTGCGGTCACCACCTGGCTCGCCATGTTCCTGATGTTCCGCCGCTGGCGGCGCATGCGGCAGCAGGTCGCCCCATAGAAGAGAGCGGATTATGAACTTGGTTTGAGCACGCGATCGCGCATCTGCATCAGACGTTCCCTTTCGGAAATGCCACCCGCGCCACTCGCTCCGTCTCGGCGGGAAGCGGACCGATTGGCTCTGGCTCCATATGACACTCCTCGTCTTGCCCGCTAATCTGCAATAATGCGTCTCTTTGGGCAAGTCTCACGCCTTGCTTGTCCGCTCGACAAAAAAACCAACGGAATCGAGCTTTACTTGCCCCCTGGCATATCCCCTGCACTGCCTTTCCTTTCCACTAGAGGAGGCACGATGATTCCCGTTTACGACGCGACCCGTCACCGAGGCGGGAGTTTTCCGTACGCGGTGATCGCGATCATCGCGGTGAACTTCGTCGTGTTCTTTCTCGAGCTGGCGAACGGACCGCAGTGGGCGCTGCAGTTTGCACTCGTGCCCAATCAGATCGTTCACGGCCAGGCTCTCTGGACGATCTTCACCTCGATGTTCATTCACGCCGGCTGGCTCCACATCCTTGGCAATATGGTCTACCTTTGGGTCTTCGGCGACGAGCTCGACGCCGACTATATGGGGTCGTTACGGTTTGTGATCTTTTACTTTCTCTGTGGTCTGGCGGCGACCGCGCTTCAGATCGCCGTTGACCCGACGTCGAATATTCCGAATCTGGGCGCAAGCGGGGCGATTGCCGGGGTCCTCGGCGGCTTTTTGCTCGTTTTTCCCCACGATCAGATCCTGACTTTCTTCCTGGTGCCACTCCCGATTCCGGTACGGGTCTCAGCGTTGATCCTGGTCGGCTTCTGGTTTCTCATTCAGCTCATCAGTGGCTTTCTGAGCATCGGGGTCCCTGAGCAAGGTGGCGTCGCTTATTTTGCGCACGTCGGCGGCTTTCTCGCCGGTCTGGCTCTGGTCAAGTTCTTTGTCGACCCCGAGCTATGGGCACGTACAGGAGGTAGTAGGATATGACCGCGCGCGATACGCTACGTTGGGTCGGCACGCTCACCGCGTTCGAGGGAGTGACGCTAGCAATCGGCGGACGCCAGATGCTGCGGCTTGCCCAGCAGATTGGTCCACGATGGTATAGTGCTTGGTTACGCCCGCTCGGCCAGCTTCCGCCACTCGCGCTGCGTGGACTCGGCACACTGGAATTTCTGCTCGGACTCTGGATCCTCGCCATGACGCCGCCGGAGCCAAAGGTCGTCGAGGAGGTTGCCGCGCTTACCCTCCAACCATCCGAGGTGCTCTGGCGTAGCACGCTCGCCGCGACGGCTGAGCGCACCTTTGACGATGTTCTCCGAGAGTCCGTGCCACCGGGCGCACGTGTGCTCGATCTTGGCTGTGGAAATGGTGACAATCTCGCCCGTCTTCTCCGGTTGGGCTTACCATTCGGGTCGTATCTCGGGCTGGATCCGTCGCCAGGCGAGCTCGCCCAAGCGCGTGCCCGTTTTGGCGGCCTCCTGAAGGTCGACTTCGTCCGCAACGACCTTTATACCGAGCAGCTTCCGACCGGCGAGTTCGATCTGATCATCTCGACCTGGGCGCTCGACCGCGTTTACGACCCGTTCGAGCTGATCGTCCTGGCGTTGCGCCAGTTGCGTGAGGGTGGCCGCGCGCTCCTGCTTTACACCACTCGACCCAACGGTTGGCGCGCGACGGCGGCCGATTTGCTCGCCAGGCTCACTGGCCGCCAGCTTCGTCCGGCCAACCTTTACCAAGGATTACCCTCCTTCGTTGCCCAGGAGACCTTCGGCAGCGGCCTGGTCAGTTTGGTTGTATTAGAGAACAAGCAACCTCTGCCGACGCCGATCAGTGTGTCGCCACCGGAAGTGACGGAAGAGTTGGAGAGAGAGCGAGGGTCCCCGACTTGAAAGAATTACGAGGTACCAATCTCCTCAGCGCAGGCGGCGACGAGGGCAGCGGGGGTAGTATAGCGCGGCTGATAGCCCAGGTCGCGGGCGGCGCGCTGGTTATTCTGGACGACGTACCGCCAGCGACCGACGACGAAGTGGGCGACCGGATTGGGCTGGAAGCTGATCCTGGCGTTAGGCACGCGCTCGCGCACCAGTCGGGCCAGCTCGCCGGCGGTCGCGCTGCAGGCACCAAGGTTGTAGATGCGAGCGGGCACCTGCTCAGCCAAGTAGAGCCGCGCCAGGCCATCGACGAGGTCACTGTGGTAAACCAGCGGACTCGAGTCGTTCTCGGCGACCGGACAGACGTAGGGTCGGCCACGCAACGGCTCTTCGATCAGAGCAGTCGTCCACGAGGAGGCCGCGCCACTGGCGACTCGTCCCGGCCCGACCACCGCCCCTGGCCGAGCAACTCGGGTGTCGATCCCAAACCGCCGATGGTAGAAGGCACACCACTCTTCGCCAACCATTTTGGTCATGGCATACACGCCGAGCGGTGCAAGCGGTGCTGTCTCGTCGAGCGGACCGGACGGCTGGTCGGCCTCGAAGATCGCCGAACTGCTTGTCACCACGACTTTCCCGACGCCCGCCTGACGTGCCGCTTCGAGCACATGGAAAGTGCCGGAGACGTTGATCTGAAAAGCAAGCAATGGATCGTCTTCGCACTGGCTCGAAAGGATCGCCGCCAGGTGGACGATACCGCCGGCTCGACTCCCGGCAATCGCCCGGTGCACCTGCTCGAAGCTGGTGACGTCACCTTCGATCGCTTCGACACCAGCAGCGAGACCGGCTAGCGCCGCCGAGTCAAAGCGACGATCGAACAAAACGACACGCTCGCCCGCTCCACTTAAGACGCGTGCCAGGCGGACACCGATGAAGCCACCGCCGCCCGTGATCAAGGTTGTGGACATGAATGTTTCTCCTAACCCCCAGTCCCCGATCCCACCGGTGGAAGGTATTTGTCGAGCAGCAATCCCAGGCGCTGGCGTACCTCGGGTGAGATGAGATTCGGCGCGGTGACAATGCTCTTCGCCAACGCCGTGCCACAGTTGCAGCCACGCCGGGCCGGTAGGGTCGGTAAAAGACGTTTAAGGGTTTCCTGGGCCGCCTTGACGCTCTTTCCAAGGTTCGCCTCGACCTGCCCAACGGTGACTGGTCCGCTCGTCTCGTGCCAGACATCGTAATCGGTCACCAGCGCCAGGGTAGCGTAGCACAACTCGGCCTCGCGCGCCAAACGCGCCTCCGGCATCGCGGTCATGCCAATCACATCAACTCCCCATTGCCGATAGATTCGCGACTCGGCCCGGGTCGAAAACTGCGGCCCCTCGATACAGACGTACGTGCCGCCCCGGTGTACCGTTGGTCCAACCTGCTCGGCCGCGACCGCCAGGTGATCGCTCAGATCCGGACAGTAGGGATCGGCGAGACCGACGTGGGCGACGATGCCGTCGGTGAAGAACGAATGCGGTCGGAGTGTCGTCCGATCGTAGATCTGGTCTGGAACAACCATGTCGAGCGGGTGAATGCCCTCACGCATGCTACCAACCGCGCTGACCGAGATCAGTCGCTCGATACCCAGCGCCTTCAAGGCATAGATGTTGGCCCGCTGAGGTATCTCGCTCGGACCAATCCGGTGGCCACGACCGTGGCGGGGCAGAAAGGCGATCCGTACCCCGGCGAGCTCGCCAACGACGATCCGATCGCTCGGCTTACCAAACGGGGTATCGATATCAACCTCGGTCGCTCCGACGAACCCTTCGATCTGGTACAGTCCACTACCCCCGATCACTCCAACCGTTGCCATTACCATGAGATCTCCTCCTCAGCTCAAACAAGCATCCAAAGCGGCAATCGAGATTTGGCGCGTCGCCTGGACTTCAGCACGACGGCGGAGTGGCTGGGCGAGATTGCGCAGGCCGTCGAACTGGCCGCGTAGGCGTGCCCGGGCGGCTGGCTCGCGCCAGTGGCGAAGCGCTTCCAGGCTAATAGAAAGCTGGCGCCCAAGAATGCGCGGCCAGTACTTTTGAAGCAGCGGCGTCGGTAGATCCCGGGCGAGCACCCAGAGAACGTTCCGACCGACGTAATAGCTCGCGGTCGTCCCCCCCCCCGTCGCGCTCAGCTTGTGATAGACCCGAGCGCTGGGCACGAAGCGACAGCGGGAGCCGGCCAGCCGCGCCCGGAAGCTCAGATCGACGTCTTCGCAGTAGCTTCCTAACGACTCGTCGAAAAGTCCGAGCCGATCGAGCAGTGAGCGACGGTAAGCGGCCGCGGCACCACAGGGACCAAACGGCTCCAAAGCGTCGTCGAACTGACCACGGTCTTCCTGCCAGACACCCCGGCTGCCCGGCATACCATCGCGACCGAAAAAGTCGCCCGCCGAGTGCAGAATGTTCCGTCGGTCAAAAAGCAGCAACTTCGAGGCACAGCAGTCGACCGTTGGATCCTCGGCCAAGGGACGGCAAAGCTCCTCGAGCCAGGTCGGCTCAGCCTCGGTATCATTGTTCAGCAAGACGACAATTGGGCTGGCGGTGGCACGGATTCCATCGTTGAACGACCGGGCAACACCACGTCGGCTGGGATGGGCGACAACGTGCACCTCGGGATAGCGCTCGCTCAGCAGGATCAGCGATTGATCAGTCGAGCCGTCGTCAACGACGACAGTCTCGAACGAGCGGTACGTCTGCCGGCGAAGCGCGTCAAGGCAGGCGGGTAAAAGGTGTGCACCATTCAGGTTGGGGACAACGACGCTAACGCTGGTCACGGAGATAGGCACCCAGAAAGCGCTCGAGCGCATCTTCCCAGGGAGGAAGCTCGACGCCCAGCGCCGCGCCGGCCAGGTTGCGGAGCGTTGAGTTGGTCGGGCGGCGCGCGGACAGCGGATAACGGCTGAGGTACTCGGCGCTGCTCACCGGCGTGATCCGGGCGGGCAACCCCGCGAGGGCGATCGTCCGGCTTGCCAGCTCGTAACGTGAACAGGAGCCAGCGTTAGTCAGATGGTAGATGCCGTAGGCACGGGTCTCGATCAACCGAGAGAGCGCATCGGCCAGGTCACCGGCCAAGGTTGGGCTGCCTCGCTCGTCGTCGACGACGCTGAGTTCGGGGCGTTCGCCAGCCAGTCGGAGCATGGTTTTGACAAAGTTGCGGCCCCGTGGGCTGTATACCCAGGCAGTGCGTACGACGAAGCAGCGGTCGGCGATCGTCAGCGCATCGTGCTCGCCGGCTAGCTTCGAGCGGCCATAGACATTCAGCGGATGCGGCTCATCCCATTCGAGATAAGGCTCACCTTTGGTCCCATCAAACACGTAATCGGTCGATACCGCGACCAGCGTCGCACCGACCTCACGAGACGCCAGGGCGACGTGGCGCGTGCCAAGCGCGTTGACCCGGTAGGCCCGGTCGGGATCCCGCTCGCAACCATCGACGTCGGTGTAGGCACCAGCGTGGATGACGAGATCCGGCTGAGCGCGATAGATCGCCCGACGGATAGACGAAGGATCGGCAAGATCGAAGTCCGGGCGTGTCCCTGGTATAATTGTATGATCCGCGAACGCACGCGAGATCTCACCGCCAAGCTGCCCGGTGGCGCCGGTGACGAATATCTGCATGGCACATCCTCGTAGTCGTCGTTATTGTAGCAGTGCAAGCGGTGGACGGAAAGAACAATGCTCTTACAAACCGGTCGTGCGACGTGGGTCTGGTGGATCGGAATCGGAACCGTCATCCTCTTCCTGTATCTGGTCCGATCGATTCTGCCTCCGTTCTTGATTGGCGCCGCGATTGCCTTTATGCTTGCTCCGGTTGTCGATAGCGCCGAGCAGCAGTGGCGTTTGCCTCGCGGCATGGTCGTTGGACTAATTTACCTCGCCTTTTTCGGCCCCCTGATCCTAGCATTCGTGTTTTTCGGTCCGCGCTTCTTTCACGAGACACGTCAACTCATTGTGCGCTCGCCACTGATTCTTGCTCAGCTCATTGAGCAGATCTTCGGCCCGGGGCCCTACGATCTCCTCGGAGCGCGCGCCTATCCACAATTCATCGCCAGCGATCTGGTCGATAGCGTTCGTTCGACACTCGGCACACCCATGACAGCGCTTCATTTGGCGACAAGCTTCGTCGATTTTCTGCTCGCAACCTTTTTGACACTGATCGTTTCGATCTATCTGCTCGTCGATAGCCGATACATCAATCGCATGCTCATCCAACTGGTGCCCGTCCCCTTACGTCCGGAGGTCGTGGAAGTCAGCGGAGAGATCCACCGAACCCTGGCGCGTTATTTCCGGGGTGAGCTCTTTCTGATTGCCCTCGTCGCCTCGATCACCTTCATTGGATTGGAGCTGGTTTTCCACCTCCACTACGCCTTGCCATTGGCCGTGGCAACCGGTGTCGTCGAAATCGTACCGTTTGTCGGACCAATCGTCGCGGCGACGGTCTCCACTCTGTTCGCGATGTCGCAGGGCGGGGTCCCCCTGGCCACTGGCGTCCTGATCTTTTACGTCATTTTGCGACAAGTCGAGGATCAGATTGTCATGCCGGTCGTCCTGGGCCGCGCGGTCGAGATCCACCCTCTGGTCGTGATCTTCGCCGTTTTATCCGGCGGCGCGTTAGCCGGCGTGCTGGGAACTCTGCTCGCTGTACCGGTCGCGGCGGCGATCAAGGTCATTCTGGACGCCTGGCTGGCTCGATCCAACACGCGGCTTGCCCCCCTTGGCAAGCCGGCCGCCTCGCTCGGGCGGATCGAGTCCACGCTCCCGCCCAAAGCTGACGAATGAATCTCCCCCTTTCGGGCAGTCGTTAGGCGATCGTCAGAGTCTTGTCCCTCCGCTCCTCCAACCACTATATCCACCATTCTCATCACGAGCCCCCTCCTCACAACGTGCTCACTGGATCCACATCCACCGTCCACCCCGGCGCCAACGTCAGACGCGGGATGAAACGGCTGAGGCCGTGGCCGCGGAGGACGATTTGCCAGCGGTAGCGGCCACGGATTTTCCGATGGAAGGCGGGTGCCGGGCCGATCAAATCGACGCCGTCGATGCCCTCGGCCAGGAGCAGGGCGCGGATCTGGGTAGCAAGCTCCTCGGCCTCGCGCTCGACTCGTGATTCACCGTAGCCAACGTAGAGTAAGCGCGCGAGCTCGCCAAAGGGTGGGTAGCCGTGCTCGCGACGGAAGCGAATCTCCCAGTCGAAGAAAGCCTGATAATCGTGATTCTGCGCTGCCTGGATGCAGTAGTGCTCGGGGCTGTAGGTTTGGAGAATGACCTTGCCGCCAAGTGGCCCGCGCCCGGCCCGACCGGCCACCTGGGTCAGCAGTTGAAAGGTGCGCTCGACGGCCCGGAAATCCGGCAAATGCAGCGAGGTATCGGCACTGACGATCCCCACCAGCGTCACCCGGGGCAGATCCAGCCCCTTGGCGATCATCTGGGTTCCGACTAAAATGTCAGCCTCGTGATTGACGAATTGACGCAGGATCTCATCGTGGGCGCCCCGGGCGCTCGCCGCGTCGCGGTCCCAGCGGAGCACCCGTGCTTGGGGAAAAGCCTTGCGGGTTTCCAACTCGAGTTTCTGGGTGCCGATACCAAAGTAGCGGATGCGTTCGCCCCAGCAGGACGGGCAGCCTTTGGGGACCGAATGACGCGCATCGCAAAGGTGACAGACGAGGTCTTCGACGTCGGAATGGTAGACGAGGGGTACATCGCAACGTTCGCACCGCATGACGTAGCCACAATCGCGGCAAAGCACGAAGGTCGAGTCGCCCCTTCGGTTCAGGTAAAGAATCACCTGCTCGCGCAGGCCGAGCGCCAGATCGATCGCGTTGCGCAGCGCGCCACTGAAGATCGAGTGGTTGCCGGCACGCAGCTCGGCGCGCAGGTCGACGATTTCGACCGGAGGGAGACCGAGGTCAGATGGTCGATTGGTTCTCTTGGGAAGGCCGCCCTCACCTCCGCCTTCTCCTGCCTTTTGTCGCGCTACTTCGACCCGCTCGGGCAACTCTAGCAGACGTAGTCGTCCACATCGGGCCCCTTCGAAACTTTCGAGTGAGGGCGTTGCGCTACCAAGGACGACCGGCAGGCCGGCCAGCTCAGCGAGCTTCAGGGCGACGTCGCGAGCGTGGTAACGGGGAGTCTTCTCCTGCTTGTAGCTCCACTCGTGCTCTTCGTCGACGATAATTCCGCCAAGGTCGGCAACCGGCGCAAAGAGCGCCGAGCGCGAGCCGATGACGACGGTGGCATGACCGGAGCGAATCCAGCGCCATTCGTCGAAGCGCTCGCCTGGGCTCAGCCGGCTGTGGAGCACCGCGACCCGCCCGGGAAACCGGCCGGCAAAGCGCTGAATCGTCTGAGGTGTCAATGAAATCTCCGGCACCAGGACGATCGCTCGCTTTCCCCGGGCGAGTAGCCGCTCGATCATCCGGAGATAGACCTCGGTCTTGCCGCTACCGGTGATTCCGTACAGTAAGAAAGGGTGGTAGCCCGGCTGGTCGAGTACGGCTTCGATCTGTTGCAGCGCCATGGCCTGGGCCGGGGTCAGAACTGGCAAGGGATTACCTGGGAACGTCCGATGAATCAGTGGATCACGGCGCACTTCGCGTTCTTCGAGCCGGATCAGCCCGCGCTTCCTCAGTCCGGCGATCACCGATGCGGCCCCCAGTCCATCGTCACGCAGCGTGGCCAAGGGCAGCGCCTGGCCAGGACCGGCACGCAGCAAGCGGGCCAGCGCGTCACGCTGCCGAGGTGCGCGACTAAGCGTGCCGAGCACCGCTTCGGCGTCGATCCCTTCGACCAAGCGTACGTCCTTCACCATGAGAGGGCGAGTCCTTGCTGGCCGGACCGTCGTCTCCCGGCGGAGCACTCCAAGCCGGCTCAACCGGCGCAGAATCGCTTCAGTTTGTCGCGCCAGGCGCTTCGTCGCGAGCAACTGGCGAAGCTGGGAAAGCTCGAGGCGGGGTTTTTCCTGCAGCGCCTTCAAGACGAAATACTCGCCCTCGGAGACTTCCGTGGGAAGGGGAACCCCGGCCACCAACGAAACGTAGGTTTGCGGCCGCTGGGCAACGCCGGGTGGCAGGAGTAAGGCTAGCGCATCGATCAGCGGACAGCAGTAATGCTCGGCCAGCCAGCGGGCGAGCGCGATCTGGACCGGGGAAAGAACCGGCCGACTATCCAGGAGACGGCTGATCGAGCGGATCGGCAGCTCGGGCGGCGGGGTGATGGGGGCAAGGACAATTCCTTGGGCCTCGCCACTGCCAAAGGGCACTAAGACGAGCGAGCCCACGGCGACAAGGTCACTATCCGGCTGATCGCCGCTGGCGTAGACAAACGTCTGAGCGCGGCCACCGGGCGAATTGACCGCGACCTCCCAGTAGCACACCATGTCTCCTACGAGACGAAGCGCATTTGGCGCTGGTGGATCCGTAAGCGCTCAGCAGTGATAATCGCCTCGATCTGCTCGACCGCACAGCGCAGCCCGCCGTGCCGATTGATTACCAGATAATCGTAATTGGGCAACTGGGCGAACTCTTCGCGAGCCTGCTGGATGCGGCGGCTGAGTGCCACGGGAGATTCGGTACCACGCTTGCGCAAGCGCTCGGTCAACTCGTCGAAGCTGCTCGGACCAAGGAAAATGAAGACGGCATCTGGCACCTTCTGCTTGACTTGCGCTGCACCTTGGACTTCGATCTTCAGAAGCACGGTTTCGCCCGCGGCCAGAGCCTGGCGGACACTTTCAAGCGGAGTTCCGTAATAGTGATGCCCGTACTCTGCCCACTCCAGAAACTTACCGTTGTTACGCCATTGGATAAACTCTTCGGTGCTGAGAAAGTGATAGCTCTGACCTTTGACTTCGCCGGGCCGGATCGAGCGGGTGGTCGCGGTGACGATCCGAGTAAAGGGGAAATGGTCGTTTTCCAACCCGGTGATCACCGCGTCTTTACCCACGCCACTCGGTCCGGAGAGAACCACCAAGAGACCACTAGGCGATAGCCCTAACTCCTGGTACGGCCAGGTGTCCGGAATCTCCGTGGAGCAGCGGGCGAGGGGGGCATCCAATGGGTGCGGCGAATCGATCATGCCGGCCTTGCTCGTGTTATACTTAAAATGTCATGACTTTTGATGGACTTACCTTGGCAGCGATGGCCGCCGAGCTACGCGAACAACTACTGGGCGCCCGGGTGCAAAAAGTCGTCCAGCCAGATCCCCTGACGATCGCGTTGGAACTCTATGCCAGCCATACGCGGAGCTGGCTTTTGCTCTCGGCCGAACCTCAGCGCCCCCGAGTCTACCTCACCGCTGAGAAGCCCGGCCGCGGCGTCGAAACCCCGACGCCTCTGCTACTCTTGCTGCGCAAGCACATCGAGGGACTGCGCCTTGGCGAAGTCACTCAGCCACCGGGTGAACGCATTCTCAACTTTGGCTTCGCTGGTCGCGCCTTGCTCGGCGACGAGATGGTTGGCGCCCCGGGGATCGCCTTTCGCTTGATTATAGAAGCGATCAGCCAGTATAGCAATGTGATTCTCGTTGATGCAGAGAACCGGGTGCTCGATGCCGCCCGACGAATCAACGCCGAGCAAAACCGCACTCGCGTTACCTTGCCCCATCACCCCTACGTGCCGCCACCGGCCCAGAGCAAGCGGCCACTAGAAACGGCGAGTCTGGCCGATTGTCAAAAGATCCTGCTCGAGGCCGGGACAGGTGTGCTGGTCTGGCAGGCGTTAGTGGCTGGCTTCGCTGGCCTCGGGCCATTGGCCGGACGTGAGATCGCCTTCCGAGCGACCGGCGACGCCAAAGCGCGCGTCCCAAGCGATCTGCGCGAACTGGACGCTCGCGCGACGCGATTGGCGAGTGCGCTCGCCGAGGTAATTGGCCCGGTTCTCGACGGCACGCTCAGACCATCGGTCGCTCGCTTGGACAAAGCGATCACCGCCTTCGCGCCTTACCTGCTGACTCATCTGGGCACTTGGGAGCCAATGCCCTCCTTAAGCGCGGCGGCCGACGCTTTCTATCGCCAAGGGCCGCGCCTGGGTTCGGTCGAGATCGCTCGCCGGGCGCTTCGCGAAGCGATCGCCGCGACACGCTCGCCGATCGAGCGCAAGCGCGAGTCTCTGCTCCGCGCGCTCGCGGGCACCGCCCGCGCGGATTCCTTGCGCGAGCGAGGCGACCTGCTCCTCACCTACGGGACGACGATCCCGCGGGGTGCCACCCACTGTCAGCTCAACGGGGTCGAAATCGACCTGGATCCTCGACTCAGCGCGATTGAGAACGCCCAAAGCTATTACCGGCGTTATCAAAAAGCGAAGGCCGCGCTGCGCGAGGTGCCGGTCTTACTCGAGGAAACTGAGCTTCGCCTTCGCTACCTGGATGAGGTCGCGGGATTGGCCGAGCTGGTCGACTCGGTCGAGGGAATCCGGACGCTTCGGGCCGAGTTGCGTCCCGAGTCGCCTCGCGCTGTACCTCCGAAGAAGCGGCGCCCAGCACGTCGGACGGAAAGCAGCGTGCTGCGTCTGAAAGCCAGCGATGGCAGCGAGATCCTGGTCGGACGAAGCGCCCAGCAGAATCACGTCGTTACTTTCGAGCTCGCACGTCCCGACGACGTCTGGCTCCACGCCCGGGGCTGCCCCGGCGCTCACGTCGTGCTCCGCGCCGAAAGCAGCAATCCTTCATCTCGTGCGCTCGAAGAAGCGGCCCAGATCGCTGCTGCCTACAGTGCGAACCGGACCGCAAGCAAAGTCACCGTCGACTGGACTCGCCGTAAGCTCGTCCGTCGTCTTGGCAAGGGAACCCCCGGCCTCGTCTCCTATTCAGGGGAGCAAAGTCTGGTAGTTCGGCCGGAGCTCCCCGCGGTGCCTTAATGCCTCGAAAGGGCGGGGGTTCGTGGGCTCATTACTTATCACTCACGATTTAGTTGCTGAACCCCGTCTCTCCACGTAGAATTCGGGTAGTCAATCCACGCCACGAGGGAGATCGTCATGCCCGAATCGCCACGCTGGTGCATCATGGCCGTTCATGCCCACCCCGACGACGAGGTGATTAGCACGGGCGGCACTTTTCTGCGCTACGCCGAGGAAGGCCAGCGGACAGTGCTGGTCTGCGCGACCGCGGGTGAGGAAGGCGAAATCCACGACCCGGATTTAGTCGAGGAGGAAGCGCGGCCGCGTCTGGGCGAGATTCGCACTCGCGAGCTCCAATGCGCCGCTCAGACGCTCAAGATCGGCACGCTCGAGATGCTCGGCTACCGCGACAGCGGCATGGCCGGCACCCCGGCGAACGAGAATCCAGACTGCTTCCATCAGGCCGATTTAGACGAGGCAACTGCCAAGCTCGTCCGCTTGATCCGCCGCTATCGACCGGAAATTCTCATCTCATACAATGCTTTCGGCGGCTACGGCCATCCGGATCACATCAAGGCGCACCAGATCACCAAGGCGGCCTTCGAGCGCGCCGCGGACCCGTCTTTTGCTCCGACGCCAGAGTTGAGTCCCTGGCAGCCGGTCAAGCTCTATGAGACAGCAATTCCCCGTGAAGCGATGGTGCGCTGGCTGGAGATCGCCCGCCAGCAGGATCCCAATGCCTTTGCCAACCGGAATTCCGAAGACTGGAGCCCCGAAAAGCTCGGCACGCCGGAAGCCGAGATCACCACGGTGATCGATACTCGCCGCTACCAGGAAGCACGTATCGCCGCGTTGCGCTGTCACCGCACTCAGATTCCGGAGGACAGCTTCTTCCTGAAGCCGCTCCCCGATGGCGCTCCGCAAGATCTCTTCAGCTACGAGCATTTTGTTCGCGTCCGGTCGCTCGTGAAGGCACCAGAACGGGAAGACGATCTGCTGGCAGGGCTGTAGTGGTTATACAGACCAACTGCTTATTCTATTTCTATTCTTCAAGCGGCATGACAGGCGACGGACCGACTCGACTGAAATCGAGCACTAGAAGACTTGGAGGCGGCGACGATATAACCTACTCCTTATTTGCAGACTGGCAGAATCTTCAACTCGGTGGATCTTCGGCTTGCGCTCGCAGCCAGTCGACCGGCGGCTCGGAGCCGCACGGCTCGTAATAGCCACAATACCGGCAGCGGGCCATGCAACGATTGGGCAGGTCGTGGCCGCACCGAGGGCAGGGAACGACCGAATCATCGATAGGACGGCTTGCCCCGCTACCAGCAAAATGGCTGGGAGGGCCTGAACGCGACTGACTCATCGACAATTGCCTCGCTGACGCGATTGGCACTCACACTTTCAAGCCTAGCGGCTGAGTCCCCGACCGTCAACGTTTTGCTTGGCCATGGTAGACTTCGGGCATGAAGCACGACGTTGTTCTCCCCCCATCGATCCAAAGGATCGTTGTCTTCCGCCCCGGGGCGATTGGCGATACCTTGCTGAGCTTTCCCGCGCTGCTTGCGCTGCGCCAACGCTTTCCCCGGGCATGGCTGCTGGTCGTCGGCAACCGTCCGGCCCTTGCCTTGGGCCAAGCGGCCGGCTTCTTTGACGCGAGCGATGCCTTTGGTGCGGATTGGGTAGCCGACTTGTTTGGCGAGGTGCCAACCGTCAAACTGGGGGAACGCCTCCAAGGCAGTGATCTGAGTATCATCTGGATGCACAACCAAGCGGCCGCGGACGATCTGGCGGCACGTGTCCACGCGGCCGGCGTTCGCGTAGTGGTGCCATTGGTGAGTTTTCCGGAAGCCGCTCACCGCCAGCACCTCACCGATTTTCTGGTCGAGTCGCTCGCTCCGCTGGGCATCGGCCTCCCCGCGTCTAGTGTCGTCTTGAAGCCACCTCTCGACGAGACCGTGGTGAAGCCGACGATTGTACTGCACCCAGGGGCCGGCGCCCAGCGGAAGCGCTGGCCGGCCGAGCGATTTGCCGCCCTAGCCGACCGATTCGCTGAGCGTGGCTTCGCGATCGCGCTGACCGCTGGTCCGGCCGACGAAGCCGCGGTCAAGGCGGTATATGCTCAGCTCCGTCGCGCGACGCCGGACGTTCTGGCTGGTCTCAGCCTTGTTCAGCTCGCCGGTAAGATCGCTCGAGCCCGGCTCTTTATCGGCAACGATTCGGGAATCACCCATCTCGCGGCGCTTCTTGGCGTGCCAACCTTGGCGCTCTTCGGTCCGTTCGATCCAGTCTATTGGGCGCCACGTGGTCCACGGGTCACGGTGATCGACGCCGGGCAACACTGCCCGCATCGCGACGATCCCAGGGATGGCTGTCGCGTCTGTGATCTGCTATCGACGCTCGACGTGGAAACGGTCTGGAAAGCAGCCCTTATGTTGGCTGAGTCAGCCACAACTGTCCAAAGGTGATATCATTCTGGATACGAGCGGTTTCACTCCACGGGGGAAAATCATCCGCTCGATGGCACTACCGCGTGAATAACTTGGCCGTGCTGCGGCCACAGGGGGCTGAATGCTTCGTCCGACGCCGGTGCGTCTTGTCTATCTTTTGATTGGCTTAGTTATCGGAGCGGTCGCGATCCTCGGCTACGTGAATGTCGCCGGCATGCCGGCGTTCGTGCCAAGCTTGCCGTCGGCTCATCCGACATCAACATCCCGGCTGGTCGTCGGGTTTACTGGTCAACGGCTCCTCAAAGTCGTCACGGTGAATCAGGCGGTCACGAAAGCGGGAGCAACTCTTCGGGTCAACTCGCTGGAAGAGTATAGCGACGGCTTCAGCTTGACCTACGACGTCTTAAGCACGCCAGATAGCCAGACCGCGCTGACGCTCCAACCCGATCGCTTCAACGTCGTCGACGACCGCGGCCAAACCTATTCGATGAGCACGCTCGCGAGTACGGGTACGGTCGGGCCGAATTTCAGCACGGGCTATCTCGCTTTCAGTCCGGCGATCGATCCCCAGGCGAAATCGCTGACCGTGACCTTGCCACACCTGATCGTCATCTCAGGTATACTGAATGTTGACCAACCACGCATTATCGATGGGCCCTGGCAGATTCAGGTGCCGTTGCAGTAAGAGGGGCAGATGGATATCCGCTCTTGGCTAACGCTCGGATCGCTCTGGTTGCTTTGCGCGGTGATGGCCGGAATCGTCGCCGGGGAGAAAGGCCGACGTTTCTGGGTGTGGTTTCCGTTTGGCTTACTGACCGGCCCGGTGGCGCTTTACCTGGTACTGAAATCCTACGAAGTCGTTCCGCCGGATAAAGCGCAGATCTGCCCGAACTGCCAGAAACCGATTCGGAAAACGCTCCGACAATGTCCGCGCTGCGGACACATCATCGTTCACGAACCAGATCGTGCCGAAAAGGCCGGACGGCAAGCCGCGGCGGCCGTCTTCCTGCTCCGCAAAGCCGCCCAGAAATCTACTGCCGCCGTCAAAGCCGAGGCGGCAAAGAGACAAGCGTCCCGGCAAGCTAAGGGGGCCGGTAAACAAGGGTAGGGACGCAACGTGCCAGATCCCTACCCTTGTGTTTCATTTACCGAATCTGCTGAAATGCCATTTTACGCAAACGGGCGATGCGCTCGGCAGTTGGCGGGTGGTCGCTGAACAGCTTCTGGAACATCCCCGGACCGAAAGGATTCATGATGAACAAAGGCGCGGTCGTCGGCGCCACGTTCGTCATCGGGCGGTAGGCGATCTGTCGCTCCAACCGCTCCAAGGCGTTGGCCAGGGCGAGGGGATCACCAGTGATCCGGGCGCCGGTCGCATCGGCGTTGTACTCGCGCGAGCGCGAGATCGCTAATTGAATCAGCAGCGCGGCCAACGGTGCCAGGAAGATCATCAAGAGTGCCTCAGCACCCCCTAGTCCGTTGTCGCGACTGTCGCGACGCCCTCCAAAACCACCAAACATCAACGCCCACTGCCCCATCTGCGCCAGATAGGTGATCGCCCCGGCAATCGTCGCTGCGACCGTGGCGATCAGCGTGTCCCGGTTGCGAACATGGGCCATCTCGTGGGCGAGGACCCCTTCGAGCTCGTCGAAGTTCAAAATCTGGAGAATCCCCGAGGTCACCGCGACCGCGGCGTGCTGCGGGTCTCGTCCAGTCGCGAACGCGTTCGGCGAAGGATTATTGATGATGTAGACCCGCGGCTTGGGGAGACCAGCTTTCCGTGCAACGTCAGCGACGATCGCGTGCAGGTCCGGCGCCTCGGCCGGCGATACTTCGTACGCTCCCGCCATTGAGAGCGCGATCTTATCCGAATACCAATAGCTAATGAAATTCATCCCCAGAGCGAGAATCAGGGCAATCGTCAATCCCCCTGATCCCCCCAAAATCTCCCCGACGACGAGCAGTAGCGCGGTCAAGAAGGCCAACAAGACTGCCGTCTTCAGTGCATTCCCCATATGCTGTCACCTCTCTTCACTGGCCGGCGGATCGGCGACCAGACTCCCGAGCAACGCGGCCAGCCCCCGCGTGCGCAACAATGCGTGACGCGCCGCTTCGTTTAATGTGGGACGCTCGCCCCGGCCGTGATGCTCGGCCCGCTCGAGCGTCGAGCGAATACGTGGTCCGATCTCGACGAGTTCAGCATGAAGGCGATCGAGCTCGCCATTCGCCTGGCGTAGCCATTCGACGACGTCGTGCTCGACGCCCATGCGCTCGGGCGCCAGCCGTTGAACGATCTCGGCCAACGAAAGCCGTCGCGCCTGCAGAGCGCGAATCCTGGCAATCTGGGCTGGCGCATCCGATCCATACAGTCGATAGTTGCCGATCGTTCGCCCAACCGGTTGTAATAGTCCAAGCTGAGTATAGTAGTCGATCGTGCGTGGACTCAAGCCACACCGACGGGCTAACTCGCCAATTCGATAGTGCTGCTTCATCATGCTCAGCCAGTCGACTTTTTCGGGATTGCGCTCCCGCGCCCCTGTCCAAACCGGACACTTACCCTAGCGACTCAAGCATACAGTGATACGTGATACTTGTCAATTTTTTGGGAATCACCGTTGGCAAGCTTCTTGTAGCCTTCTCATCATCTCGACGATGCAGCGGTATCGCTGGTCTATCGATGCAGGGCCCCGTCGGCATTGCGGGATGCCAGTCGCGATATGCCAATCACGACATCCCTAATCCCGCGACCGCACCGCGACTTCCGCCCCGACGGGGCACGGGGCGCGAAAGAAAGGAACATCTGTAGCCGTGCGCATTCGCCTTTTTGATGTGTTTAGCAGCACTCTCGTTCTCGTCGGCGGCGCGGTGATTCTGTCTCAATTTCAGCAGCAGCGGCTCGCGCGCTTTCGTGAGCTTCAACTCGCCCGCCGTATGGGACAGCCCCGCAAACGTGCTATCGTCGTCGGCGCCGGCTTCGCCGGGCTGACCGCGATCAAACGACTCGCTTCTTTGCTCAGTGATGATCCGTCGACCGATGTTGTACTTATCGACCGACAGAACTACCATCTCTTCTATCCGTTGCTCTACCAGGTTGCCACGGGGGGAGTCGAGCCGGGATCGCTTGCCTTCCCGGCCCGGATGGTCGCGAGCGAGCATGGATTCCGCTACATGCAAGCGACCGTCCAGAGCGTCAACCTCGCCGAGAAGTGTCTGGAAACCGATGCCGGCCCGATTAACTATGACGTATTAATCCTCGCTCCGGGCAGTGTCACCAATTTCTTTGGCATGAGCGACGCGGCCGAGAACAGTCTGTCTTTGAAATCGTTGGAAGACGGTATCAACCTGCGCAACCGAATCGTCAACGCGTTCGAGCAGTCCGACCGGGAGTCGGATCCAGACCGTCGGCGGGCCTTGCTAACCTTTGTGATCGTCGGCGGTGGAGCGACCGGTGTCGAGCTAGCGGCATCGATGAGCGATCTGATCCGCCGAACTTTGCTGCCCAATTATCCGACGATCAGCGCGGACGAGGTTCGCTTGATCCTGGTGGAAGCACGCGACACGTTACTCGCCGGTTGGGATCCCCGGATGGGTGAACTTGCCGCGTCGCGCCTCATTCAGAACAGCGTTGAGCTGATAGTGAACACGTCAGTCTCGCACGTGACCGACCGTGGCATCGAGACGACTGATGGCCGTAAAATTTCGGCCGCGACGGTGATCTGGACGGCCGGGATTCGGGCGTCCCCTCTCGTTGAGAGCTTGGGCGTCGAGAAGGAACGTGACGGACGGGTCCGGGTGAATGACACGTTCGAGATACCCCATCAACCGGGCGTCTTCGTGATCGGCGACGCCGCAGCGGTTCGCTTGCCCGGAAACGAACGCCCCTTGCCGCCCACCGCTTCGGTTGCGGTCGACGAAGGGCCAGCCGCCGCGGAAAACGCCGTCCGTCGCCTTCATGGCCAGGGGCCACGGGCATTCCATTATCACCCACGCGGCGATCTGGTCTCGCTGGGACGGAGCGCCGCGGCAGCAAACGTTCTTGGCCTCGTCTTCGACGGCCTGCCGGCCTGGTTCATCCGCCGGTCGGTCTATCTGGTCAACCTGATTGGCTTCCGCAACCGGCTGTTCGTCGTACTCGATTGGCTCTTCGTCTCATTCCATCAGCGTGACATCGCCACCTTCGACGGCTTGAGACTTCGACAGCAGCTTCTACCCCAGCCAGTCCAGCAACCGCAGCAACGCGCGCAAGGGCGCACCTGGAGTGCAGGAGGCTCCTGACAAAGCTAAGGCGCTGGCGCCGAGAGGACAAAGCCGACCGGCTAAGCCGACGGTCGGAGCTTCTCACCCTCGGTCGCTCTCCCGCTCGAAGCGGAAGAGCGACCGAGGGTGAGCCCCGGGAACACGTTAATTTAGTATAATTCCCCCGAGATGTCCGTGATGTCATTGTCGAAGCGACCAAGAATCCCGATAGGGACTTGAAACTTGTCCTCACCCAAAGATCTCGGTTTCCCCACTCGCTCAATTGACGTACTGGGGGTGCGCGTCGACGACGTCACGATGTCGGAGGCGCTGGCGATCTGTCAGTCTTGCCTCCGGTCTGATCAGTCTCACCGGGTCGTTACGCCGAACGCCGAATTCGTGATGGCAGCGCGACGCGATCCAGAATTTCGTCAGACCCTCAACGAATCGACGCTGGCGATTCCCGACGGGGCAGGGTTACTCCTTGCCGGACGAATTCTTGGCATGCCATTGCGCGAGCAAGTAACCGGAACAGATTTGGCTAATCAGTTGTGTGGCATGGCAGCCAGCGAAGGCTATCGTGTTTTCCTTCTCGGCGCCGCGCCCGGCGTGGCCGCGACAGCAGCTAATCGGCTAGTAGATCGCCACCATGGTCTGATCATCGCTGGGACGTACGCCGGCTCGCCCGATCCGGCCGCCGACGACGAAACGCGTCGCATCTTGAATGCGGCCGGGCGCATTGATCTTATCCTTGTTGCCTATGGCGCACAAAAGCAGGAATTTTGGATCGCCCGCAACCAGGCTGCCCTGAAGATTCCTCTCGCGGTTGGGGTGGGCGGCGCGCTCGATTTCTTCGCCGGTCGGGTACCCCGGGCGCCGGTCTGGCTACGTCGAGCCGGTTTCGACTGGCTGTTTCGCCTCGCCGTCCAGCCCTGGCGCTGGCGTCGCCAGCTTGCTCTCCCTCGCTTTGTCGCCACAGTCGCCGTCGAAGCGGCCAGACGCCGCCTGCTACTCCAAGAAACAAAGAGGCCATGACAATGATCCAGATTAAGCGAGTCTACGATGAGCGCGAGTCTACCGATGGCATGCGTGTCCTGGTCGAGCGGCTCTGGCCACGGGGTATCCGAAAGGATGATTTACCGCTCGATGAGTGGTTGAAGGAGGTTGCCCCGAGCGATGGGTTACGTCGCTGGTTCGCCCACGATCCTGCCAAGTGGGAGGAGTTTCGTCGTCGCTACTTCACCGAGCTCGACGCGAAGCCCGAGGTCTGGCAATCTCTCCGAGAGACTGCGCGTCGAGGAGCGGTCACCCTCCTCTACAGTGCCCGCGACACCGAACACAATAACGCCCGGGCGCTGAAAGAGTATCTCGAGCAGCACCCCTAACCTTCGTCGAGCCCGAGGAAAGGGAGGGATGGACATCGGCCTCAATTTTGCAACGACTGGTCCCCGACTTGGAAATGATGGTTGGGCGAGCGATCATTCGATCTATCAGTAGGCGATAGATTGCTTACATTGCCGATCGGGAGGGAGTCATGCCGTCGCGCATGCTTTGGAAGATCGAACTGGTGAGCGGGCTGCTGGCCGGCATTCTCGGGTTGGTCGTCCCTGGCTACGCGCTTCTAGTTGCTGACTATCCCTTGGCCCGAGAAGTCGGTGGGGCATCTGCTCTGCTCATCCTGGTTGCCATCGTCATGGTCGTTCCCCTGACAGCGTTCTTGGACAGCCAATTCCACTGGCTGTGGAGCGCCGAAGTGAACCTGGGACTGCTCTGGACCGCAGCGTTGGCACTCTGGGGTTTCGTGCTCGCGATCTATCCACTCGTGGACGTCTATCTGCTTCCGTCGGCCCTGCTCGCCACCATCGCAGCGGTTGCCGGGAGCTGGGCAGATGCTCAGGGGCGCCTAAGGGTGGGATGACTAACGTGCAAACGGGTACGCCTACAGATCCAATGGCAACTGCTCACCCCAGTAGAAAGCGCGGAGCCGGGCGATCTGCCCCGGCGTCGGCGTGACTATTGGCCGTCGCTCGCGGATCAGGGCAAGAGCAGCATCCGGGGTGAGACCACGTCGGACGAGCACGGCGGCACCGATCAGCACGCTCCGCCCTTTTCCCGCCTGGCAATGAACCAGGGTGCGACGACCGAGAGTAGTCTGCTGCTCGATCCAGGCGACGGCCTTGGCAACCTGCTCCGGCGTAAACGCTCCGGAATCGGGGGTTGGCAGGTGGAGAAAGGCGATACCCAACTGATCGAGACGGTCGACCGGATCGCATTCCTCGGCACGGCAGTCGATGACCGCGCCAATTCCCGCGGCAGCGACGGCCAACCACTCGTCGGCTAGTACTCGGCCGCCGATCGCCAGATCACTGGCAAGCCAGGTCACGTCCGGACCCTCCCGATTCGCGAGATCCCAGACCATTTCGTCGACCGCCCGCATCAGGGCGATGGCACCACGCCGCCCTAGCCTGGGCAGCATTCGGCTCACGTTTGTGATGCCCATAGCGCATCTTGCTCGCGCCTCAGCCGCAGCGCGAGCGAGCTTTCCGATAGTTCGACCATGTCCCAGGTAATCGGCTCTCCCTGGACGACGTCGCGGCGCAGCGGCACGCGATAGGCCAGTCCCTCGGGCAGCAATCGCTCGGCGCGCGCGACCTCGGTCCGCTCGATCACTGCCCGGACGTTCTTGCCGCCACTACCGTCAAGGACGTCACCGGCTCGGAGATCCCGCTTGGCGACGGCGACGACCTCGGCTACCGGCTTTGCCAAGGGCGCGGCCGTGGCTCGACAGAGCAGCGCCGCCTCGGCAATCGAGAGCGGTGTCTCGATGCCACAGAGGTGGAACGGACGGTAAAATGCCGCGTACTTGCCATTGACCGCGCCGGGCAGACCGTAGAACGGTAAGTCTTCCTGAAGAATCGGATTCTTTGTCCTCAAAACGACGAAGACCCCGCTGGCAATGCCATTGGCGATGTCCTGGCCGTCCGGACCAACGCAGTTGGCCAGCTCGACGACGCCGCTCTGCTCGAGCAGGCCACCATCGCCTTTGAGGGCAAAACGGCGGGGCAAATCGTCGATGCCCGCGGAGGGCTCGTGCATGCCCCGGCAATCCGGAACGAGGCCGGTCACGTTTGCCAGCGCGCACATTTCGATCTGCGCTTTCGAGCCATCGCGGAACGAGTTGTACATCTGGGCGTTGAAGCGTCGCCGAGTAACGAGGTCTTCGCTGTAGCCATAGCGGGCAAACGCCTCTTCCGGTACGCCGACCGCATCCGACGGGTAGAAGCGGGTGCCACGTCCCGCCGCGACGATCTCGTAGCCCAGTGCTTGTGCCCAGTCACAGAGCCGCTTGGTCACCGCCGGCTGATCGCCGTCGGTAAGGGTGTAGATGACGCCGGCTTCCTCGGCCTTCCGGCGCAGCAGCGGTCCGATCAGCACGTCGGCCTCGACCGTGACCATCACGAGGTGATGACGCGCCTGAATCGCCCCGAGCGCGGTCCGCGCCGCGGTCTCCGGCAGGCCGGTGGCCTCGACAACCACGTCGACCGGCGCGCTCACCGCCGCGCTGATTTCTTGGGTGTAAACTGGCCGCCCCTCTTCGACCGCGGTCGCCACCTGCTCGGCCGACATCGCCGCGATCGCCCGATCCCGTGCCGCCACGCCACCGAATGCCTCCCAGGCGCCCAGGGCATTCGTTTCCCGAAGGTCGCAGACCACGCTCAAGCGCAAAGCCGGCATCTGGCTCATTTGCGCCGCCACCGTTGTCCCAAAGCGCCCGGCCCCGATCAGTGCCACCCGGACCGGTCGTCCACTCGCCGCGCGCTCCTGCAGTGCCTCGACTAATTGTGGATACATCGTCCCTCATCCTCACGTCTGGCCAAGCTGGCTGTGTGATCATTATCGAGCGACCAAGTGGCATACGTCAAAGGGTAGAGAGTGCGGCGGGAAGATCAAATCGCCCCTTCTTTCTTCCACTTCGCTAACTCCTCCTCCGGATACCCAAGCTCCTCGACAAAAATCTCATGGTTATGCTCGCCCAGCTCCGGTCCCAGGTGGCGAATCCGGCCTGGCGTTTTGGACAAGCGGGGAATCACGTTCTGCAAGCGAACCTTGCCAAGCTTGGGGTGCTCGGCGGTGGTGATCGTCTCGCGAGCTTGCACCTGGGGATCGAGGACAATGTCGGCAATGCTGTAGATCGGAGCGATCGCCGCTTCGAACTGGGCGAAGGCCTGAAGGACTTCTTCAGAATCGCGTTCGCCGATCCACCGTCCGATGATCGCATCCAGCTCGTCGGCGTGGGCCAGACGGCCGGTGTGGTCACGGAACCAGGGCTCGCCAATCAGATCCTCCCTCCCGACCAGGCGTACTACCCGCTCAGCGATCGACTGTGAGCTCGCCGAGAGCCCCAGCCAGCGGCCGTCTCTCGCCTGATAGGCGTTGCGGGGAGCACCGAACGGGGTACGGTTGCCGGTGCGGCCCTGGACGATCCCAAGCTGGTCATAGACGAGGGTCTGAGGGCCGAGGATCCAGAATAGTGGCTCGTAAATGCTCAGGTCGACGACCTGCCCTTCGTTCGCGCCTTTTGCATCACGATGGTAGAGGGCAAACATAGTAGCAAACGTTCCGAAGAGTGCGCAGACGGTGTCGCCAAGGGCAAAAGGCGGCAAGGTCGGCGGCCCATCCGGATAGCCGTTGATGTGAGCAAAGCCACTCATCGCCTCGGCGAGTGTGCCATAGCCGGGACGCTCTTTATAAGGACCGGTTTGGCCAAAGCCACTCGTCCGCACCATAACCAGGCGAGGATTGACCACGCGCAGCTCGTCATAGCCGAGCCCCCAGCGCTCCATGGTACCAGGACGGAAGTTCTCGATCAGCACATCGGCGTCTCGGGTTAACTCTTTTAACAATCGCTGACCACGGGGCAGATTCAGATTCAAGGTGACGCAGCGCTTGTTCCGACTAAGCAGCGTCCACCAGAGGGAAACGCCATCCTTCTGCCAGCCGAGGCTGCGCAACGAGTCGCCACGCGGATGTTCGATCTTGATGACGTCGGCGCCAAAATCGGCCATGAGGGTCGCGATGATCGGTCCAGCAAACAGCGTTGCCACGTCAAGCACTTTCAGTCCGGATAACGGTGTCGTCGAACCACCGCGTTGAGCGGATTCTTCGCTCGGACGGCTATGGTCGTTCATTCATCACCAATCAAGGTAGGATAAGCCTTGTCCAACGGAATGCAGAGAATTTGCTCACGAGCCGCGGCATGATCGGTGATCCAGCCTACTCACGACGGGTTACCCCGGCCACCCCCAACTTATGGAGCGCCCGTTTGTAGATCGGGTAGTCCACGAAGACACCATTCACCTGGATCGACGCCGAACCAGCCGCCTCGGCCGCTTCGAATGCCGTGACGATCTCTTGCAGCCGCTTGAGCTCTTCGTCTGACAGCGCCGAGAACGCCTGGTTCACCGGCGCGACGTGGGGCGGATAGATCACGACCTTGCCTTGAAAGCCAAGCTGGCGCGCCCGGCGACAATCTTCGACCAATCCCGCGTGATCATGCAGGGTCAGCAAGTAGGGTCCATCGATCGGTCGGGCCAGGCCGGCTGCGCGCGCCGCGACGACGACCCGCGAGCGCGCGTAGAGAATCTCGGTGCCGTCCGGGGTCAGGTCGATACCAAGATCGGCAGTAAAGTCGGCCATACCAAAGATCAAGGTGTGAACGCGCTTGGGCGCCTGGAGGGCGATCTCGTCGACTTTGAGGACGCCCCGGGCAGTCTCGATCTGCGGCAGCACCCGAATTGTCCCGACGGCGATGCCTTCTCGCACTTCGAAACGAGCGAGCGCCGCGTCGATCTCCTCAGCATCGCGGCCTCCTCGACCTTCGGTACCAAAACCGCGTCGAGCATTGGGCAGACAATCGCCTCTAGATCCGCCAGGGCCAGTCCGGTCTGCAATCCATTGATCCGGACCATCACCAGGCCACGCTCGTAGGTCGGCAATGCCGACCGTACTGCTGCGCGTGTCGGCTCCTTCTCGCCGACCGCGACCGCGTCTTCCAGATCCAACACCAGCGCGTCGGCGCCAAAGCTCCCGACCTTCGCCACTTTCCGGGGATGATTCCCCGGCGCAAACAGCAAGCTCCGCAAAAGCTGCGTTGACCAATCGTTGGCCACCCCAGGACCTCCCTAGCCCCTAGCCAGAATAGAAGTGGTCCGGCAACCAGCCGGTCGAATAACCAAGCTCGTCAGCAAACTGCCATACCGCGCGCAATTCCCTCCAAGAAACCTTCACCACACCGGGGAAAAAGCCGAGGCGAATCGGTCGCTGAGCGGTCATGCGATTCCTTTCGTCTGAGTGGCTAGTAACCATTGGCCAGTGATCAGGGGTGGATAGAGCGTCACTCAGCTTTAAGGGTACACCGGAAAGGGAAGAACGTACAGGGAGCCCTCACTCTGGCTTATCCCCTTCGGGAGAGGAAATAGGCACCGGGGCACTCCCTTTTATCCTTCGCCGAGTGGTCGGCTCGCCGACCGCTCGACCTGAAGGAGGAGGAGGCCAAGCAACATGAGAGTGGCGAAGGCTTGAACCGCGGTCGCAGCGACGTCTTCCGCGGCCGAGACCAGGACAGGATTAAAGACAAAGGGCAGCGCGGAGAGGAGATTTTGAAGCCACGGCAGCACTAAACCGGCGACAAAGGTCAGGACGAAGGCCGCCATACCAACCGCGGCCAGGGTAATCATAATCAAGAGCGTCAGGTCGAGCGCGCCGTGGAGCGACCCGCGTGTCGATTGTCCAGGCAGGGGCAGCGGTGCGGCGCTTTCTAGCACCGGACGTGCATGCCACCGAGCACGAGCAAGCCGCCATGGCAGCGAAGCCAGACGAGTGCCCAGCTCGGCGGGTGGTGCGACGAATAATACCTGGCTCACCACCGTGTCGAACGCTTCTTGCCGACGCTCCCAGGCCGAGCAGTCAGCGCAGGTGAACCGGTGGGCTTGCCAATCGGCGTTTGTCTCACGCAGCGGCGCGCCGTCGAGCCAATCTCGTCGCCATTCGTTGCAGGTCACTATGCCTCCTGGAAATCCATCACGCTGAGCCGCTGCGCCAGGGCAAGCCGGCCACGGCGGATGTGCGCCTTTACCGTGTTCAAAGGCAAGCCGAGTACCTGGGCAATCTCTTCGTATTGTAACTCTTTGAAATAGTATAAGGTCAAGGCCAACCGATAGGCAGTCGGCAACGTCTCGAGCGCTGCGCGGACACGCTCCGCGGTCTCCTGGCGATCGATCCGGAGCGATGGATCCACCATGGGATCAAGATCCGTCAACTCGATCGTCTCTTCATCCAACTCGGCTTCCTTGCTCCGACCTCGCCGGCGCAGCCGATCGAGTCCCAGGTTGACGACCAAGCGGTAGAGCCAGGTCGTAAAGCGGGTCTCGCCCCGGTAGGTACCGATCGCCTGGCACAATCGCACGAACGCATCCTGGGTCAAGTCCGCGGCATCTTCCGGATGGCGCAACAGGCTCAAAGCGATACTGTAGACGTACCCTTGTTGCTCGACAATCAATTGGCTCAAGGCGGCCACCTCGCCTGACTGAGCACGCCGCACAAGCCGTGGCTCTGGCTCGGCCAAATTGGCCGCCTCCTTTCCGCCTCTCAAAATTTAGACGCTACACACGCGAATATTGTTTCAAGGAAGGGGCGCAAACGCAAATCGCTCTTCTCCCCCGGGGGTGCTGCAACAATTCCTGGGTTCCAAGCGTCAGATCAGTGGACCGGAGTAACCGGGTCGATTCTTGACGCTTCGTTAAGGAGGTAGTGTCGGTGATTACCCAACGTCTGGACCGCAACCGGACCGACCGAATGCTCGGCGGGGTTTGTGGGGGAATCGGCTCCTATTTGGGAGTCGACCCAACCATCGTCCGGCTCGTCTTTGTCGTCGCCACTATCCTCACCGGCGGCCTGGTCGCCTTGCTCTATCTCATTCTCTGGATTGTGATCCCCGAAGAGCCACGCTGGGGCATGGGCAACTCTTTCGAGACAAGCTTTTCGGGAACGGGCGATCCTACCCCAGGAGATTCGTCGCCCACCGGTGGGCCGGGTCAAGAGACTGGCTTGCCACCATACGGCTCGGTCGGTAGTGCAACCGGATTTTCATCCCCGCAAGCAAGCTCCTGGCATGCCGAGCGCCGACGCCGACGTCATCAATGGAGTGGCTGGGTTCTGGTGAGTTTGGGCACATTCTTTCTTGCCATGAATCTCCATCTCCTTGACTGGCTTAATTTTCATCTCTTCTGGCCACTTTTCCTAATCATTATCGGCATGTTCTTGCTCTGGCGTCGGCACGTTGAGTGAGCAGGCTCCCTTGATGCGTGGGGGGGCAAGGATTGAGTTGATGGCAACACGGCCAGTTCATCGGGGTCCGCGCACCGCGAGCCTGTTTTTTCCCTTACTCGTGATCGTCGTCGGCAGCGTCTTCTTGCTGAATAATCTGGGCGTGCTTCCCTGGTTAATCTGGGAGGCGCTCGGTAAGCTCTGGCCGGTCATTCTGATATTTTTTGGTATCGAGCTACTCGTGGGCTGGGACAGTCCGGCCCTGAGCATGTTGATCGGCATCATCGTCCTCGTCACGACCGTCATGGTCGCTGCCGTTATGGCGTTCACCGGAGCTGGTCTTGCTCGCGTGCCATTTCAGCAGCAATCGGTGACCGTACCGCTTGGTCAGGCAATGAGTGGGAATGTGACCCTTACCTTCCCGGTCGGAACGGTCCGGCTTGGTGCCTTGCCAAGCGGCAGCGCTGATCTGATCCAAGCGAAGGCCACCCTGCCCGCGAGCTTAACGCTTTCCCAACAGGTCTCGAATCACGGGACCGAGGAGCAAGCTACCGTCATGGTTCGCGGTAGTATGCGGCAGTTCTGGCCGTTCGGGAGTACGCGTGGCCAACCGGGCATGAATCTGAGCGTCCTCCTTGCCCCCGATGTTCCGCTGACTTTGAAGAGTGAGCTTGGAGCTGGCCAATCGTTGCTTGATCTCAGCAGTTTGCAGATCCAGCAGCTCACTTTGGCGGCCGGGGCCGGTCAGACGACAATCTACTTTCCGTCGACCGGTCAGACTCAAGCCGAGGTTGAAGCCGGGGCCGGCCAGCTCATTCTGGTGATCCCTCCCGAAGTCGGAGCAACGATCCACACGAAAGGTGGATTCATCAACGTCCACGTGCCGGCTGACCGCTTCCAAGCGACCGACGACGGTTACCGCAGCTTGAATAGCAGCACGGCCCCAAGCCACCTCGACCTCACTTTGCATTTGGGAGTTGGCCAGGTTGACGTTCGATAAAACCGAGCGCATACTTTTCCTGGCATAGCGGTTGAGATCAGGTAGGGGAGGTCGAGCTGGACGAGAAGCTTACGACCGGATCAGTGCGCGTCGACGCGGTCATTCCGGTCTATAACGAAGAGCGCGATCTCGAGGGATCAGTCAGCAAACTGCGCGCATTCTTACTCGAGCAGGGGCAGCACTGGCGCTGGCGGATCGTCGTCGCCGACAACGCTTCGACTGACCATACCTTGACGATTGCCCAGGAGCTGGCGGCACGCTGGCCAGGACAGGTCGGGGTGGTTCACCTGGATCAGAAAGGTCGAGGGCGGGCGCTGCGCCGGGCCTGGACCGAAAGCGATGCCGACGTGGTCTGCTACATGGACGTCGATCTCTCGACCGACCTGCGATTCTTGCTGCCCCTCGTCGAGGCACTGACCTCCGGCTATGACATTGCCTTTGGCTCGCGTTTGAAACCCGGCGCTCAGGTCAGGCGGGGGCTGAAGCGTGAGATCATCTCGCGCTGCTACAACGCAATCATCAAGCTGTTCTTCTGGCATCACTTCTGGGATGCCCAATGCGGCTTCAAAGGCATGACTCGCCGAGCAGTTCAAGACATCCTGCCACTCGTCAAGGACCAAGCCTGGTTCTTCGACACCGAGATGCTCCTGATCGCCGAGAAGAATGGCTATCGCCTCAAGGAGATTCCGGTCGCCTGGGCCGATGATCCGGACAGCCGCGTCAAGATCGTCAAGACCGCATGGGAAGACCTGAAAGGTCTCTGGCGGCTCAGGTGGAATTTTCCCCGCGTCGTTCCCCGCTCCGCGCCTCGCATCCAGATCGACGCCTGACCCGATGCTTTCGCCTCCTCAATCAAGGTCGCCCAGGCTGTCGCATTGTATTGAGTGACAATTGAGTATGTGGAGAGGCAGCGTTGAGAAGAGATCGCGAAGGAGATGATCTTCCGCTCTCCGCTCGCTCTCTGCCCCCGCTGCTTGCTCCAGGTGCCGTTTAAGATGGGGACTGTCCGACGGTTTCGGTCTACTGGCCGGCGCCCATTTGGTGCTGCCCCATTTGTTGCTCCGACTGGCCGACGTTCACCTTCTGCTGCGTCTGCCCTCCCGTCTGGATCTGGAGCTTATGCTGACGGGCTTCTTCGACCTTCGGTAGCTCGAGGCGCAGCAGGCCATTCTGGAAGGTAGCCTTGGCATTCTGGGGATTGATCTCGACCGGCAAGTCGATCGTTCGGGTGAACTCGCCGTGCGGGATCTCGTGGAGATACCAGGTCCACTGCGATGATTCCGGCTTCTGAGTCTCGCTCGGAACCTTGACCTTCAGGGTTACCGTGTCGCCCGTCGCGGTGACGTTCACGTCGTCTGCCGACGCGCCCGGCAGCGCGGCGATGACCACCAGGTCATCAGGAGTCTCAAAGACATCAAGCGGGATCGTCCGGCTGCTGCCGAATGACGGGCGGACATAGCTCTCTTCAAGCAGACGGTTCATTGCATCGCGTAGCGAGGTCATCTCGCCAAACGGATTGTACGCAGGCATGCTCATGTCGTACCTTCCCCTCTGTCGCGATTGAGTAAGTGGTATGGCGCTCCGCCCAAGCCGTCTCCTTCGTCGTCATAGCCCTTTTTCTTCAGGAATGTCTTCCACTTGGACGAGATACACGACTTAGGTAAGACAAAGGTTATCGCAGATCTTGTGCCCGCAATTGCTCCGGAGATCTAGACTCGACGGAGTACAATTACGTTCGTACCTGCGGTAATTCATTGATGGATAAATGGGGTTAGCTTCGATGGCCGACCATTCAGTTGAAGGAGCATCCGAAGATCCGGTAAGCTCAGCCGCGCGGCGGCGTCCTGATCTCGAATGGCACGAGGTCGTACCAGGCCAGAAGCCGGGGGATAGCCTCGTCCGCATTGCTCGCCACCGCAGCTCACGTCGCTCGGGTCCGGGGTTCATCGTGGTTCGGCCGGAGATGTCCGGTCCCCAGCACGGAATTGGCGGTGCTCTCACCCAAATCAAGCATTTTCTGATTGGCGCTCCGCTGGCGACTGCCGCCGCCCCCCATGAGCGGTTGAACAAGATCCGCGCTCTCGCGGTATTCTCCTCCGATGCCGTCTCCTCGGTTGCCTATGCGACCGAAGAAGTGATGAAGGTCCTGGTCCTGGTGGGAGTGGGTGCGCTCTCCCTCACCCTGCCCATCTCACTCTTCATCGCTTTCCTGTTGATGATCGTCGTCACCTCTTACCGTCAGACGATCCTTGCCTATCCGAACGGTGGTGGCTCCTACATCGTCTCAAGCGACAATCTGGGGACAATTCCCGGCTTGATCGCCGCCGCCGCTCTGATGATTGACTATACCCTTACCGTCGCAGTGAGTATCGCGGCGGGAGTCGCTGCGATCACCTCGGCTTTCCCTGCTCTTTTGAATGACAGCGTTCTCCTCTGCGTTATAGCGATTATTCTGGTCACCCTCGGTAATCTCCGTGGCATCCGTGAGTCCGGCACTATCTTCGCGGTTCCGACCTATATTTTCATTTTTAGCTTATACGGTTTGATCATTTACGGCATCGTTCGGATCTCCATGGGTGGGGTCAGCTACGTGCCGGCCGTTCCACCGCCTCCGCCCTCTCGGACACTTGACCTCTTCCTCCTGCTCACCGCCTTTGCTCAAGGCTGTACCGCCATGACCGGCGTCGAAGCGATCTCGAATGGTGTCCCGGCCTTCAAAGAGCCGGCCACGAAAAACGCCCGGACGACAATGATCTGGATGGCATTTGTCCTCGCAACGCTCTTCTTGGGCGTCTCGATCCTTGGCACTCACCTGAGCATCATTCCGAACACGCAAGAGACAGTCATCAGCCAGATCGCCCGGGCAGTAACCGGGCGTGGGCCATACTACTTCCTCATTCAGTTTTCGACCGCCCTGATTCTGTTGCTCGCGGCCAACACGAGCTTCAATGGCTTCCCATTGCTTGTCTCGATCCTTGCTCGCGATGGCTACATGCCTCATCAGTTCGCCTTCCGTGGTGATCGCCTGGCGTACAGCAATGGCATCATGGCACTGGCTTTGATGGCGATCATCCTGATCATCGTCTTTCGAGGAAGCGTCGATGCGCTGATTGGCTTGTATGCAATTGGAGTTTTCATTTCATTTACTCTTAGCCAAACTGGCATGGTTGTTCGGTGGCTCCGGATCCGTGGCCCCAATTGGCGACGAAGCATCCTGGTAAACGGTCTTGGGGCGATCCTCACCGGGATTGTCACCGTGGTCATCGGCGTGACCAAGTTCCACGAGGGCGTCTGGATCGTGATGATCCTGATCCCCCTCCTCGTCGCGATGTGCTTGCTAATCCAAGGTCACTACCGACTGGTCGCGACCCAAACCGCTCCCGAGACACCCCTCGATCCATCCGACGTCCGCTTGCGGGTCGTCGTCCCGATCGGCGCGATGAATCTTCCGGCTCGCCAGGCGCTTGCTTTTGCTCGTGCTGTTTCCGGGACGGTGACCGGCGTTCACGTCACCGACGACCTGGAGGCAGCGAAAGAGCTGCAGCGGGAATGGGAGGAGAAGATCGATGGCAACAGCCAGCTCGTGATCATCGAGTCTCCCTATCGCTCGCTGGTTGGCCCATTGCTCGCTTATCTCGATACCGTCCATGAACATCACCCCACCGACACGATTATGGTCGTCCTGCCCGAGTTCGTCCCGTCGCGCTGGTGGGAGCACTTGCTCCACAATCAGACCGCGCTGCTGCTGAAAGCCGCGCTCCTCTTCCGCCCGGGGGTAATCGTTGCCAGCGTTCCCTACCACATCCAGCGAGACAAGGCTGCAGTAGCAGTAACGAGTGATGAGTGATGAGTTTGGCTTGGCTCTCCAGATCATGACTGCCACTGGCGTTGGTACGCCGCTTGCAGGCAGAATGGTTGGCTCCGTGATCGCCGGCTGATCGGGCGCTGAAGGGATCCGGGCGCGGCGCGCGGATGGCACTCTCCAATGCTGGGGGAGTACTCCGGTGAGCAGACCCAACCTCGAGCACACCGTCGCCGAACAACCGTCGGTTAGCATTCCCCCTGCTCCCCATGAAACCGAGCTTGGACTACGCCGCGCGGTCGGACCTTGGGCTTCCTTCACCTGGGGCTACGCCGACGTGGGCGCCGACGTTTACGTCGCTTTAGGGCTGGTCATGGCGGCAGCCCAAGGAGGGACAAATGTCGCCTTTCTTTTCGCCGGCCTGATCTACGTCTGTGTCGGTCTTGCCTATACCGAGCTTGCCGCCGCCTATCCTTTCGCCGGCGGTGGCCAGTTCTACGTGCTGCGTGGCTTAGGCGATTTCCTGGGCTTCTGCGCCGGTTGGGCTGTCTTACTCGACTTTACGATCGATATCTCACTTTTTGCGCTTTCGTCGGTCGGCTATATCAGCTTCTTCTTTCCGTTTCTGAAGACGAGCGTCACGCTGCATCTGTTAGGCGTGACGTTCCCCAATACCAATCCCCTGCTGATCATCGTCGCCACGCTTTTCGTCTTCGGGCTAACTGGACTCAATATCCTCGGCGTGCGCGAGTCGTCGATGTTCAACAGCGTGCTCGGCGCGATCGACGTGATCTCGGAATCGACGCTGCTCTTCCTCGGCTTCCTGTTCGCTTTTGACGGGCCAACCTTGGTTCGCCAGATGACAACTCAGTGGCCCGACCCCTATCACCTTGCCTACGGAGCGAGTCTGGCAATTATCTCGTTCGTCGGTTTGGAATCGATCAGCCAGGCATCACAGGAGACCGTGCGACCGTCGACCGTCGTTCCACGCACCTCAATCGCTCTGATCCTTACTGTCCTGATCTACGCTCTCGCCTTCTCGAACTTAGGCTTGGCGATGCTCCCCTGGCAGTCCTTCGCTGCGCACAACGAAGACCCGGTCGCCTGGCTTGCTAGCCACATTCCCGTCGTCGGCCTGGTCGCCGGCCCATATGTCGCGGTGCTCGGGGCAACCCTCGTGCTGATCTCTTCGAACGCGGGCGTATTTGGTGCCTCGCGGATTACCTATTCGATGGGACGCTACCGCCTCTTGCCTCGGTGGTTCAATTACGTCCACCCGCGCTTCCGAACACCAACACGCACACTCCTGGTTTTCTCCGGCGTCGCCCTCCTCGAGCTCTGGGGCGCCGGTCTCTCCTCGAATGCCTACGATACGCTCGGCAATATGTACGCTTTTGGTGCCGCCACTGCCTATATGCTCGTCTTCGTCTCGCTGCTCCGACTGCGAGTGATAGATCCTTGGACGCCACGACCATTTCGGGTACCGCTGAACGTCCGGATCGGCGGTTGGGGATCCCAACCAATCTATCTCCCGATCGTCGGCGTCCTGGGATTCTTGGGAATCAGCTCGATCTTGGTCATGGTCGTGGCTACTCACGCGATCGGACGGATCGCCGGTCCGTCCTGGATCCTTCTCGGCCTGATCATCTACTGGATTTATCGCAAACGCTCGAATCTTCCTCTGATTCGCAGCAGTCATCACGACTGGCCGACAGAACAGCTCACGGTATACCGCGAAGCCGGAGAGATCGGCATCGCTGAGGAATACGAGGAAAACTTGGAACGACGGAACCGCCTGCTCGGCGTCCATGGTGGAGCACACGAATGAGTCGTCTCTTCTTCGTCGCCCGGTTGGCGCTGGCGGGCCTGCTCAGCGTCTTGGGGGTAGTCATCGTCAGTCGGGGTCTGATCGAAGCCGCACCGTTTACGTTCACAGTCATGGGGGTTCTGATGGTTATGCTTGGGATTACTCGGCTGCGAAGTCTGCAGGCCGAGCATGCGGATCGACGTTGATGGCAGCAGTCCACATCACCCTGCTCGGCACAGTCATCGCGCTCTGCTTCGCTGCTTCAATCGGCGGGGTGATCTGGTGGATGCTTCATCTTCCCGAGCAAACTCCGGTCACCTTGAGGGTAGCGAAAGCGGTTCGCTTGACCGAGCATGCGAATCTGATCCTGGTGCCGGTTCAGGGCGCTGCCTTGTCTGATCGGATGGTCGCGCTGGGCGCACAAATGGCAAAGGCGCGTCAAGCCGAGATCGAAGTACTCTATTTGATTGAAGTTCCCTGGACGCTGCCGCTCAACGCACGCCTGCCGGCAGCTCAGCGCCTCGCCGAGGAGGTTCTCGATCGGGCGCGTCGGATCGCAGCCCGCTTTGGGGTACACCTGCAGACCCAGATTATCAACACCCGCGACGCTGGCCAGGCGATCGTCGACGAAGCATCCGTGGCCGGGGCCGACATTATTCTGATGGGTGACGTTCCGGAGCGGACCGGCGAGACCCGCTTTAGCAAGACAACGAGCTACGTTTTTACACACGCCCCGTGCGAAGTGATCATCGATCGCCCCGCACTCGGTAGTTATTCAGGGAATCCGACGGCTCCCGCCGCGGTGGAGACAACCCGCAATGGCAGATAATCGCTGGCGCGACTACTATCTCGTGCTCTATCAAGTCGCGATCGCTCTGGGCGAAACGCTGGAAACCCGAGTCGTACTCGAACGTCTTCTCAGAGGCGTGATCGAAGCGCTTCATTTAAAAGGAGCATCAATTCGTTTGCTCACCGAGACGGGCTTACTCGAACGGGTTGCCTCGGAAGGATTGACTCCGGGCTACCTGCAGAAAGGCCCGGTCGAGATCTCGCGCAGCCCGATTGATCAGCAGGCGCTGGCCGGGCAACCAGTCCAGATCGAAGATGTGACGACCGATCCCCGCTTCGAATATCCGCAAGCTGCGCAGCGGGAAGGGATCGTCTCAGCAGTGTTCGTTCCCCTGATCGCGCAAGGCAAACCCATCGGAGTTTTGCGCGTTTATACCGGGGAAAGGCGCTTATTCACCCAGGAGGAACTGGAGCTCCTCGTCGCCCTCGCCAATCTCGGTGCCCTGGCGATCGCCAACGCCCGACTCTACCAATTCTGCGTACGCGACCAGCAGCTCGCCGCCGAAGCGCTCTGGAGCTTCCGGTTGCCAAACGAGTTTTTGGGAGGCGAAGGCTCTGGAGGGATCGGAGATCAGGGAGCAGGGAGTCGGGGAACCGAGGAGAACGCTGGGCAAGGAGCAGCAGGCCGAGAAAGCTGAGCCTCATTATCACCCCGAGAATGCATAATGTACGAAATATTGACAGAACTGCACGAAGTCGATAGGTTTGAATCATGGAGGTGAGTGCGATGCGCTCGACGATGGAATCAAGCCTCGGGACAAAGACGTCCCCTACCCCGGCCGCTCCCACTCCATTACTTGGCGAGCAATTGCTGGATCTGTACCGCACCATGATGCTCAGTCGTCTGCTCGACGAGCGCATGTGGATCCTCAATCGTCAGGGGCGGGCACCATTTACCATCTCATGCCAGGGCCACGAGGCCACCCAAGTGGGCTCGGCACGCGCGTTCAAAACAGGATATGACCTGATCTTTCCCTATTACCGCGACATCGGGGTTGTTCTCTCCATGGGCATGACTCCGCGTGACCTCATGCTCGCTTTCTTCGCCCGCGCCGCGGATCCCTCCAGCGGTGGACGGCAAATGCCGAATCACTTTGGCTCGGCTGCCCACCGAATCATCAGCGTCTCGAGTCCGGTCGCCACCCAGATTCCCCAAGCCGCGGGTGCCGCGCTCGCTGCGAAGATTCGGCGCGAGTCGTCAGTGGTCGCGGTGTACTTTGGCGAAGGCTGTACCAGCTCGGGCCATTTTCACGAGGGCCTCAACTTTGCCAGCATCCACCGTCTGCCGGTGATCTTCATCTGCGAAAACAACCACTGGGCGATCTCGGTTCCTCAAGAGAAAGAGATGGCGGTAGCGACTGTCGCCGAGCGCGCCTGCGCCTATGGCATGTCGGGCGTCGTCGTCGACGGCACGGATCCACTCGCGGTCTACGAAGCAACTGCCGTGGCAGTCGAGCGTGCCCGTCATGGCAGCGGTCCGACCTTGATCGATGCACAAGTCTGCCGACTTCGGCCTCATTCGAGCGACGATGACGATCGCCGCTACCGGCCGGCCGATGATATCGAGTCGGCGCGGCAGCACGACCCCCTCGATCGGTTCCGACGGACGCTCCAAGAGCGCGGCCTGCTCGACCGCACCCTCGACGAGGAGATTCGCAACCGGGCGATCGCCGCGGTCGACGATGCTGTTGCCTTTGCCGAGGCCAGTCCTGATCCTGATCCATCGACGCTACGACTTCACGTGTACCGCTCGGAGGGGTAGTCTAATGGCGATGAAAAGTTTGCTCGAAGCGGTGCGGGATACTCTGGACGCCGAGATGGAGCGCGACGAACGGGTGATCATCCTCGGCGAGGACGTCGGCACCAAGGGCGGCGTTTTCAAGGCGACCGAGGGTCTCCTCGACAAATTTGGTAGCGACCGCGTCCTCGACGCCCCTTTGGGGGAAGACTCGATCGTCGGTGTGGCGATCGGCGCGGCGCTCAACGGCATGCGGCCGATCGCCGAAATTCAGTTCGCCGACTTCATCTTTCCGGCCATGGATCAGATCGTCAGCGAGGCCGCCCGAATGCGTTACCGGACGAATGGCGCATTCGGCTGCCCGCTGGTGATTCGCGCCCCCTACGGAGGCGGCATCCATGGCGCCTTGTATCACTCGCAATGCGTCGAGGCGCTCTTCTTCCACGTGCCCGGCCTGAAGATCTGCGTGCCGGCCACTCCGGCTGACGCGAAGGGATTGCTTGCCACGGCGATTCGTGACGAGGATCCGGTCCTCTTCTTCGAGCATAAGCGGCTCTATCGTTCGATCAAAGGAGAAGTCCCCGAGGGCGATCACCTCGTGCCAATTGGCCAAGCCGAGGTAAAATGGGCCGGCTCCGACCTTTCGCTGATCACCTACGGGGCCATGCTTCATCTGGCGCTCGACGCCGCCGAAAAAGCCGCCGCGTCGGGCATTTCGGTCGAAGTGCTCGACCTACGCAGCTTGCTGCCCTTCGATCGGGAAGCGATTGCCGCCACCGTGCACAAGACGAATCGCGCCTTGATCCTCCACGAGGACACACGAACCGGCGGCATTGGCGCCGAAGTTGCCGCCTTCCTCTCCGAAGAATTGTTCGACGACCTCGACGCGCCAATCGTCCGGATTACCGCGCCCGACGTCCCGGCCATTCCCTACAACCATCGTCTGGAAGAGGCGTTCCTGCCGAATCTTGACACGATCCTGTCGGCGATTCAGCGACTGGCCGCTTATTAACGTATTCCATGTAACTACTCTGGCCCCAGGTAAATCTGAGCTAAAGCGACCTAGCTAGCAAAGCTCTGCCTTGTCGTTCTGGCAACATGCTGGTGTGGCTATCGCGAGCACTCGTGACGCGGTGCGAGAAGCCTATTGAGAATTG
This sequence comes from Chloroflexota bacterium, assembly GCA_021324795.1. Lineage (GTDB taxonomy): Bacteria > Chloroflexota > UBA6077 > FW602-bin22 > CADDYW01 > JAJPIK01. The sequence continues at coordinate 18,869 of JAJPIK010000086.1, read as the reverse complement.
TCAAAGTGGAATGAACACGAGGATCGGTGGCGTCCGACCAAATGGCTAGTCTGACCGTCCCCAAAGTACTAGCTCGGGCTCTTGCTTTCGAGGCATTTCCGGCGGAACATCATGGTCAGAACATCATGGTCTTCAGCCATCGGGGCCCAGGCAATGGCCAGCGGCGCGGAGAAGCGACGGACGGTGGAGTTTGGGAGAGCCTGCATTGACAGGCGGGGAAGCGCAGATGGGGCCGCCCTGGTATTTGCTCATGCCAATCATAGCGGAGGTTAGAGGAGGAACTCGCCTGATCTCTCGTGTTCCCTCCACGCGAGGACAAGGAGGCCACCGCGATCGCCGAACGGTACCCGATTGGCTCCGGCGCTGGCTCGGCGCGGTCGTCAAACCGGACGACGGCTCGGTGCTTGTCTTCGTCGCCGTGATGATGCTCGTCCTGATCGGCTTCGTCGGCCTCGCCATCGACACGGGAATCTCGATGCTGACCTACCGTCAAGCCCAAAACGCGGCGGATGCCGCGGCGCTCGGCGCGGCGTCCACCTTTGGCCAAGGGCTCGGTCAAAGCGCGGCGGTGAGCACGGCCCAATTCGTCGCTCAGCAGAACGGCTTTTCCAGCAGCGACCTCACCTTGACCTTCCTGGATGGTCAGGGAAATCCAACGGCTGACTCTACCCAAATCATGCAGGTCAGGATAGTCATCCAGCATACGTTTGCAACCACCTTCATGCAGATCCTTGGCGTCAAGACCAGCACGGTAACCACCTCGGCAGTAGCCGGCGTCTGGCAAGCCCTTCTTTGTGGTGTCTGCTTGCTGAGTCCGAATGGCTCGCCGGCTCTGTCTTTGACCGGCAATGGGAGCATCAGCGTCACGGGAAATGGGATCATTGTCAACTCGAGCGCCTCCAATGCAGCGGAACTCACTGGCAACGGCAATCTGACCGCTACGACCATTGGGATCGTCGGCGGCTGGTCCGCGATTGGTAATGGTCGATTCACCCCTTCTCCGGTCCGCGCGCGTGCCGTTCCCGACCCCTTGGCCGCAGTTCCGGTACCATCGACGAGCGGGCCCGTACTCCCGTCGATTGCTTTGAGTGGAAATCAGAACGGGACAGCCTCGCCCGGCATCTACCAGACCCTGAGCGTGACCGGAAACGGAAATTTGACCCTCCAGCCCGGCGTCTACATCATCTTCGGTTCGACCGGGTCGGTAAGTCTGACCGGCAACGGCAAAATCCAAGGCGATAACGTCATGCTCTACTTCACCTGTGGCACCACTCAACCGGCCGCGTGTCAGTCTGGCCAGAAGGGGGCATCACTTTCCCTGACCGGGAATGGCAGCTTCGAGGTGACCGCGCCGACGAGTGGCACCTACCAGGGACTGTCTATCTTCTACGATCGCAACAACACCAACACGCTAAGCTTGACTGGCAATGGGGGCGACACTCTGACCGGCACGATCTACGCCAAATCGGGGAACCTCTCCCTCAGCGGAAACGGCAGCATCTTTCAGATTCAATCGCTGGTGGTCGCCAATACGGCCTCCCTCAGCGGAAACGGCAACATCGACCTGGTATACAGCAAGAGTCAGAACTACCCGAAGGCCGGTCTCCCGGGCATGATCGAGTAAGGCGTGGCCTTTTAGCGAGGAACGCGGCCGCTGGAACTGGCCTTGATCCTACCTGATACCTTATCCACGAAGAGTCGCGCTTCAGCGCGGCGACGCGAAAGCATCCGTGACGAATCCACGCGCGAGGACCGACGCTGAGTAAGCGTCGGTCCTCGCGCGTCTCCTGTTAGGAGCCTGGATTAGCGCAGCAGGAGGAGACTCGGCTCTCGATCACCGCCGGCCGACGGCTCATTCTCACTCATTATTTGTCATCCTTCTTCGTCGAGCAGGAATTGTTGCCCCCGTTGCCATGATCGATCAGACGGCCCTGGCTAGAGTAGAAATTGTTCGTGCCAGCGGGACCCAGCTTGGTGATGACTGAGCCGCGCACGAAGTCGACCTGGAAGTAGCAGTTCGGCATCTTGATCTGCTGCGAGTAGGTTCCGGTACTGTAGGTCCCAGTCTGTGAGTCATAGACAACTTGCTGATCGGCAGTGTTCCAACTGAATTGCTTCGAGGGAGCAGTGTACGAGACGAAGGAAATTTGAATGTTGGAGCAATTGGCTGCGATGGTAAACACGACCTTGACTGTGTCGCCCTGATTGACGTTGCCTTGGAGACTGTTTACCTTCTTCCCGCCGTTGACGATGTAATAGTAGCTGGTGATGGCCGCATTGCCTGATGGACAGCTCGCTTTGGGGGTATTCGTTGGGGTACTGGTTGCTGTTTTGGTTGGAGTAAAGGTCGGAGTGCTGGTTGGAGTTTGGGTGGGCGTGTTCGTTGGGGTACTCGTCGACGTACTGGTCGGTGTGTTCGTCGGTGTATTGGTTGGCGTGTTGGTCGGCGTGCTCGTTGGCGTATTCGTGGGCGTAAAGGTAGGCGTATTGGTAGGCGTCTCGGTCGGGGTATTCGTCGGCGTGTTGGTCGGCATGTTGGTGGGCGTGACGGTGGGGGTGGTGGTCGCAGTGGGAGCGCCTTCACAGGCCAGATCCCAGGCCCAGTTCAGGAAGACTGGAACACCGTTCGCGTCGAGAACCGGAGAGTAGGTGTTTGTCGTCGCATCATAGTCGTAAACGAACAGGGTAGCATTCACGGTGACATCTTGGTTGCCGGCCGGGTTGGGCCACTGGCTCGTCTCGGGATAGATGAACTTGAGGGTGACGTTTTGGCCCGGCGGAGTGAACTCGTTACCGGTGCTGGAAAAATAGAAAGGGCTGTCGTAGGTCGCGCCGTTGTACTGGATCGAGGCGGGAATCTGAATGACGTAGCCGTTGGGGGTGTATTCATTGACCGCGACGGAAGAGGGCCCGCCAATCACCTGGTTCGGCGCGAGATTGCTGACAGTGATCGTGTCGGGTGGAAAGGTATCGTTCGGGTACGGTTGCGGGCAATTGGGGTAGAGGTGCTGAACCGAGCCCCCATTGGGCTGCGAGCCCGAAATGGTCGGCAGGCTCTCGGCGAAGGCCGTGGGAACCGGCCCGAAGGTCAGCAACGGCTGAGCCAAGACGCTAGCGATAATCCAGACTACTGCAAGTACGGAGCGTAAGAAATGCTGCATGTGTTTCATGTCATCCTTCCTGGCCGCCTGGGGCCATCCAGCCGAGATGAAGCGACGCGCAAACTATCCTGAATGAGGCCATCCTAGCGCTAGGCCGACTAGTCTTGGTAAATCGAGGGTTAACTTTAGGTTGTGAATGATAAAAAAATCGAAAAGACCGGCCTGGCTGCCCCCGAGAGGCAGCCTTCCTGGCACTTGTTGTGCATCTTTTCGTTTCCAGAGAGTTTCACTTGCACCTAGCTCAAGCCATTCGGTAGTATGTTCTTGAGAACACGGACCCGGGACGCTGCCATCCGGAGGTTGTCACAATGCCGTCGATCACCATGCCCCAGCTTGGCGAGTCCGTCACCGAAGGAACGATTGGTCGCTGGCTGAAAAAACCGGGGGATCGGATCGAGCGGGATGAGCCTTTAGTTGAAGTGATCACCGACAAAGTTAATGCCGAGATTCCCTCGCCGGTCGCTGGCACCCTCGAACGGATCAACGCGGCCGAAGGCACAGTCGTCGCGGTTGGCCAGGAGATTGCTTACGTCACAGTGGCCGGGGAAGCGCGACCGGAGGCAGTTGGGGTGACGAGTCGTAGCGAAGCCGAGACGGTCAGCGACGGCGACCAGGAGACACCCCGCACCTCCCCGCTGGTGCGCAAGCTGGCACGGGAGCACAATCTGGATTTGCGATTGATCCGGGGGACCGGGTTGGGCGGGAGAGTAACCCGCGAGGATGTCGAAGCTTACCTCCAGCAATACCCGGTGGCGAGCACGGGGGGCATCGTCAGCCCAGCGCCAGTATCGACGGCAACGGCTACGAGTTCGGCGGAGACGGAAGATCAGATTCCGATGACGCCGATGCGTCGAACGATCGCCCAACGTATGGCGCAAAGCGTGCGCGAGATTCCGCATGCCTGGCTGATGCTAGAAGCCGATGTGACCGGACTGGTTCGTTTGCGCGAGGAAAGCAAGGAGCGCTTCCGACGGACTGAAGGCGTCGAGCTGACTTATGTGCCTTTTGTCCTCAAAGCCGCGGCCGAAAGCCTGCGCGAGTTTCCCATTGTGAACTCGACCTGGAACGACGGCCGGATTATTCTCAAGCGCGAGATCAACCTGGGCGTCGCGGTTGCCCTGGAAGACGGCCTGGTAGTACCAGTGATTCGCAACACCGATCAGAAGAGCATCGCTGGTCTCGCCCACGCCTTGGCCGAGGTCGTCGGGCGCGCCCGCGCCGGTCAGCTCACGGTTTCAGATGTCGAGGGCGGCACGTTCACCGTGAATAACACTGGTGCGTTCGGCTCGATCGCCTCCCAGCCGATCATCAACTATCCTCAGGCCGCTATTATGAATATGGAGGCGATCACCAAGCAACCGGTGATCATCGACGACGCCATCGCAATTCGCTCGATCATGAACCTTTGTCTCTCTTTCGATCACCGGATTATGGACGGGCTGACCGCCGGACGGTTTCTCCAAAGTGTGAAGCGACGGCTGGAAGCCTGGGGGCCGGGGAGCTCGCTACATTAAAGGAGAAAATTGTGACCACTCGCCAACCTTTACCAGTGCTGCCGCGCCCTGACTGGCTGCGCGTGCGCTTCCCGACCGGACCGAACTATCTCGACCTCACCAACATCATGCGTACCCACGGGTTGCACACGGTCTGTGAGGAAGCACACTGTCCGAATATTGGCGAGTGCTGGGAGCATCGGACCGCAACGGTGATGATCCTCGGCCGGGTCTGCACCCGGGCCTGTCGGTTCTGCGCGATCACCACCGGCGTTCCAGTCGGTGTCGACGAAGCGGAGCCAGAGCGGGTTGCCGATGCCGTGGTGAAAATGGGCTTGCGCCACGCGGTGATTACCTCGGTTGCCCGCGACGACCTGCCGGACGGTGGCGCTCAGGTCTTCGCCGAGACGATCCGGGCAATTCATCGCCGATTGCCGACCTGCTCGGTCGAGGTGCTGATCCCGGACTTCGAAGGCGACGCAGCCGCGCTTCAGACAGTGATGGACGCCGGTCCGGAAATCCTCAATCACAATCTGGAAACGGTCGAACGGCTCCAGCGGCGGGTCCGGGCGAAGGCGTTCTACGAACGCTCGCTGGAAGTACTCCAGCGCGCCAAGGCGATGCGGCCGGACGGTCGAACCAAGTCTGGGATCATGCTTGGCCTGGGCGAGACCCGCGAGGAGATTAGCGAAACGTTGCGCGATCTCCGAGCGGTCGACTGCGACATCGTCACCATTGGCCAGTACCTTCGCCCATCAGAGTTCCACCTACCGATCGTCCGCTACGTGCCACCGGAGGAGTTCGCCGAGATCAAGGCCGAGGGTATAGCGCTCGGCTTCCGCCACGTCGAATCCGGCCCCCTCGTCCGCAGCTCCTACCACGCCCACGAACAAGCTCAACGGGTGACATGACTGTCCCTTGCTGGCTACTCCGTCTGGGCACGATGGATTACCACGAAGCCTGGGAGCTGCAGCGGCGGGCGGTGGCCGCGCGAGTCGCCGGTGAGATTCCCGACATCTTGATCCTCGTCGAGCATCCCCACGTTTACACGTTGGGGCGAAGCGGCCACGCTGAGAACGTTCTGCTCGACGAGGCCAGATTGCGCACAATGGGCGTCCAGCTCTTCTGGGTCGACCGGGGCGGTGACGTGACCTACCACGGTCCGGGCCAGCTCGTCGGCTATCCGATCATTCACCTGACTCGACTCGGCAAGGATACCCACCAGCACCTGCGGCGGATCGAAGAGACAATCATCCGCGGCCTGGCCGACTTCGAGATCGAAGGCCACCGTGACCCTCGATACACCGGCGTCTGGGTCGAATCCGACAAAATCGCGGCGATCGGGGTGCGAGTCTCGCATTGGGTCACCAGCCATGGCTTTGCCCTGAACGTCAGCACCGACCTGAGCTACTTCGCCAACATCATCCCATGCGGCATCCACCAGCGCGGCGTCACCTCGCTTACCAAGCTTCTCAAGCGTCCAGTCAGCCGCGAGCAAGCCGAAGCCGCCCTCTTGCGTCACTTTGGCGAGGTGTTCGAGGTTGAATTAGACGACGGAGAAGCGGCTTCCCAATGGCTTACAAGACAAGAGCAAGAAGTCAACTGAGAGGCAATGCGCTCAACGCCAAAGTAAGCTCAACATATCAAACCGAGCGAATCAATCCGGCGGTATCCGTCAACTCGTAGCGATCAGTCGGTGGCTTCGCGAGCGGGGCCGGAATCAAGGCGGTGGGCAACCGCCCAGGCTGCGACCTGGGCATGGGTGTGGAATCCGACCTTGTTCAAGAGGCGAACGACGCGCAGATGGGCCGATCCCTCGGTGATCACCAGGGCCGCGGCAATCTGGCGATTGGGGTAGCCGTGCGCCAGCAGGGCCACGACCTCCCGCTGTCGCCGAGTCAGGTCGGTTGGCAAAGGCTCTGGAGTAGTCCTCCTGCCGCCCCGGGCACCAACCGCCGGCGCAGTGACCGAGTCGGGCCGGGGTGGGCTCGTCTTCTCACTCAGGGGCAGAAAGCTCGGTCTCCAGTCCGAGCGCCTCGGCGACAGCCTGCTCTAGCATCATGGCTGCCCCCTCCTCCCAAGCGGCCGTCCATTGGGCACGACCGAGCAGCTGCTGAGCACGCTCGACCTCGGGGGCGGTCGAGAGGACGCCCTGGCTATAGTGCTGGGCAGCAAGAGATGGACCAACCACTCGGTAGAGGGCAGCCGCGGCACCGGCGAAGCGGAGGGCACGCCGTGGCCGGAGGAGGACCGCACGCCAAGCGTGCGAAAGCAACCAGCGACGCGACTATCCCCGGGCGCTCGGCGATCTCGACGCGCAACAACAGGCTTTCCCGCAGGTGGGTATAGGCCGTCAGAGCATCGCCCCGCCGCAGGGCCAACTCTCCCATCCCTTGGAGCACCCAAGCGGTCACTTGGCGATCGCCGATCTTGCGACGGAGCGCGAGGCTTTCGGCGAATAGGGTCTCGGCCCGAGGGTAGTCACCCCGATCTCGAGCGACTGTCGCCAGGAGATCGAGGGTGTGCGCTACTCCCAGCTTGTTATCTAGCGCCCGCGACAGGCGCAGGCGCTCCTCCCAGCATTGCTCGGCATGCCGGTGATCTCCCCGGTGCAGCGCGAGTTGTCCCAGGCCCGTCAGGACGTGGGCAACGCCCCAACGATCCCCCTGCTCTCGGAAGAGGCTCAGGCTGCCAAGGAGATAGCGGCTGGCGTCCTCGACCCGCCCTTGGCTGCGGGCAATCAAGCCCCGGGCGTCGAGCGCGAAGGCCATCCCCCAGCGGTCGGCCAGCGAGCGGTGCTGGTCGTAGCTCGCCGCGGCCCAAGCGTCGCCACGCTCAAACTCCGTGCGAAAGAAGGCGAGGTGGGCAAGGCGACCGAGGGCGGTTGCGATGATCCTTTGATCGCCAAGCTCTTGACCAAGGGCGAGCGCTGTCTCTTGGAGGGTGAGGGCCTCCGCGCTCATCATTCATCACTCGTTCCTCGTAGACTCCTGGTCGACTTTCAGCCAGCGGATGAGCTCGCGGTCACGGCGCTGGCGAATCTCGTCGGCAAGCCCGCCGGGCCAGTCGCGGAAGCCTTTGCCCACCTTGACGCCAACGTACCCTTTTTCAATGAGCTGCTTGAAAAAGGGGTGGGGAACCCGAGAGGCGTCGAGATCCGGAAAGAGGTATTGAGAAATACTATAGAAAAGGTCGGTGCCGTTGATGTCGGCGGTTTCGAGCGGGCCAGCGGTGGTCAAACGGCGACCAAAACTCATTTTCACGACCGTGTCGACGTCCTCGGCCGTGCAAACGCCATTCTGGACGAGCGCTAACGCTTCGCGGAAGAGCGCGTATTGGAGGCGATTGCCAACGAAGCCGAGAACATCTTTCTGGACAACGACCGGCACCTTGCCAATCGAGCGGAGCACTGCGACCATTGTCTGAATCGTCGACTCGGCGGTATTGTCGCCCCGCACGACTTCGACTAACGGGATCAAGTGGGGTGGGTTCCAGAAGTGAGCCACTACGAAGCGGTCCGCCCGGCCTGTCGCCGGGGCCATGGCATTCACGCTCAGACCGGAGGTGTTCGAGGCGAGTAAGGTCCGGGGCGGGCACAATTCACCCAGACGGCGCAGAACGCCGCGCTTACCCTCTAGATCCTCAAACGTCGCCTCGACGACAAGGTCGACCTCCCGCGCCGCGCGGGGCAGATCCACATCGAGCTTGATCCGGCCAAGCGCTGCCTCGGCATCACCAGGGGTCACTAAGCCCTCTTCGCTGAAAAGGCTCAGATTGCGGCGAATTCCGTCGAGTGCTCGTTGCAGACGCTCCTCGTCGAGATCGTTGAGCGTTACCTGGTAACCGCCGAGTGCAAATGTCTGTCCGATGCCGTGTCCCATGAGGCCAGAACCAACCACCAGGACCTTCTGAATGCTCTTCTGAATGCTATTGACGACCAACGTTGCCTCCCGCATGCGAGTAACGAGTGATGAGCACCGGAGGTAGGGCGCCTTCCTGGCTCGGACACTATTCTACGTCATGGCGTCCGCGCTGTGTCGGCGAACTCACGGATTTTCCCGTCGTCAGGTTGAGTTGATCAGCGATTTTCATCTCCAGTTTACCTTCTATTCATTCGAAGAACTACTATGGTGTTCGTACTTATGGTATTCTGATGAAGCAAAGCGGCTGAGAAATCGGTGCCCCACCCCCTGCAAGGAGTCATAATTCGGAGACGCCGGGCACCAATTCCTCCCTGCCTGAAACGGATCGGAATGACCTGCTCGAAGAAGGGCCACATCGATGAACCCCACCAATTGCTCGGACGGACTCGCCATCACGCATCACTCACTTTGTAAAATCCGTGTGAAATTGTAAAGTTCGGTCTCGGTTTACTCGACAGGACGCCACGTTTTACGTAGAATAACAAGGACCGTTCGTTTCCTCGTACGGTAGAGGGGCCCAAGATGATAAAGAGGCTGTGGGGTGTATTCCTCGCTCTGGCGCTTTTAGCGCCGGCTCTACCCGTCGCGGCTGCCAACCAGTATTCGGTTTCGGTGCAACCGGGCTTTGGGGGAATCGTCCGGCCCGGTACCTGGGCACCGGTCGAGGTCGACGTCACAAACTCCGGACCGAATCTCTCGGGGACAGTCGAGATCTCGGTCCAGCGCCAGGTGGCTGGCCAGGGTGCGGCCTCCTCTTCTTCGATCTCAGCCGGAACAATGAGTTACAGCGTGCCGGTCGTTGTTCCCCAGCATTCTAGTAAGCGCTTCTCGACCGCGGTGTACGTTCCCCCTTATTATGATCAGTTGCACGTCCGCCTGGCAGCTAGCGGTCATACTCTCCAGGAACAACAGGTTAGCCTTCAGCGGCCTGACCCTTCTTGGGTAGTCTGCGGTGTGATTTCAACGAACCAGGCAGCATACGCCTCGCTCAATGGCCTGAGCCTCGATGACGGTCAACGCCATCCCCACGTCGTTTACCTGGATCTACCTGATCTTCCAAACAATTTCGAACTCCTGCGCTCGCTCGACTGTCTGATCGTTAGTGATTATACCACCCGTGGCCTGACACCTTCCCAGAGCTCGGCCCTGACCGGCTGGGTCGAGGAGGGAGGGGTGCTGGCAATCGGCACGGGCGCGACGGGCGCGGCAACGGTGGCAGGACTGCCAAGTGATCTTTTGCCGGCTCGCATCCAGGGGACGGGGCCGGTCAGCTCGCTCGCGGGTCTAGCCAACTACCTCGGCGTTCAGGCAAACCAGACCGGGCCCTGGCTCGCCGCCAAACTTCAAGTAACCAGTGGAACAGTTGTCGCTGCCGATGAGAATCAGCCCCTCCTGGTCGCCGGACGGCGGGGGAAAGGAGCGGTATTCATGCTTGCTCTCTCGCCAACCGAAAATCCGCTCCGTGGCTGGGCCGGGGCCAGTCAGCTCTGGACCTATATCCTCTCCTACGTGCCGGCTTCGCCGCCATTCGCCTCGTTTTTTACTCCCGGAGCAGAATGGGGCCAGTTCCCGCGCGATGCGTTGATTCAGGCCGGTAGTGGGCTCGATCCGAATGCCAAGCGCCTTATTCTGGCCATGGCCCTCTTCGCGCTGGTTATTGGACCATTGAATTTCCTGCTTCTTTCGCACTTCGGCCGGCGCGATCTTATGCTCTGGTCTGTTCCGGTGCTGGCTGTATCGACAACCGTGGGCGCTCTCGTCTACGCGAATCACCATCGCCAAAGCGATGTTGTTGTCAGCCAAGTCTCGATCGCTCGTACTTGGGATGGTGGGAGAGTCGGCCTAGCCCATAGCTTTGTCGGAGTCTACGCTCTTCACTCTCAGCGTGCCCAGATCAGCGCATCGGCAGACTCGCTATTATCCGAGAACATGGGGCCTTTCCTTATTCAGAGCACGTCCTTTCAAACTCAACTCAATCTCGCCAATCGCCCCACCGCGCTGCTCGTCGCTCAGGGGGGTACGACGAGCGTTCAAGGGATTGATCTCGAGCCAGGGATCTTGCGCAGCTTCGCAGTGGATAGTCAAGTGAGCACCCCGGGAACGATTGGTGGATCAATCGTGCTTGACGGCAATCAGCTCACCGGCTCGGTCACTAATGGCCTTCCCAGCACCCTTTACGATGCAGCCTTGATCGTTAATAACTCAGTCCAGAAACTGGGGGACCTGCGCCCGGGTCAAAGTCATCCCATATCAGTGCGCTTCGGTCCTGCCTCGCCGGTTGGCTTCCGAGATACCTCGCGAATCCCGGACCAGTTGTATCCCGCCTCTCAGCACGGTATCCGCTACGACATTCTTACGGCCGCGTTCTCCCCACGCCAGATCTATAGTCAGCGCATCGAGCTAAGCCCGATTAGCGTCATTGGCTGGCTGGGAGAATCGCTCGATCCAGTGAAAAACCCGGACACCGGTGAGGAAGCACATCAGAACGTTCTGTACATCACCAGTCTCCCCCTCCAGGTTCCGGCCGGGATGCACACCATTCCCAGTCAACTGATCGACCAGCAAGCGCTTACTCCCTCTTATGGAAATCGCTCGCTTAACAGCAACAATCGTCTCACGATCAATTCCGGCGAGACCGCGGCTTTCGAATTCACCCTGCCGGTCCAGCGATCACGCTTCGCACCGCAAACGCTCACGTTGAGCACCAGCGCCGATTCAGCGGTCAGTGGCACCCTCGATGTTTTTAACTGGCGCCTCTCGACCTGGGAGAATGTTCCCTTCAGCACCGGTGATCTGACGATCCCTAACGCTGAGCGCTTTGTCTCGGCGACCGGCACGGTGCGCCTCCGCTTCCATTACAAGCCGGCATCCTCGGCGAGCACGACGGCGACCTTCACTCGCTTTCAGCTCTCCGTAGGCGGTAGCGGACTATGAGTAGTGAAGCACGCAGTGAAGCTAACAGCCAGACCTCTCCGGCCGTGGTCTTACGAGGAGTTACCGTCCAGGAACGCCGCCGGACAGTTCTCGACGCCATCGACTTGGAAGTCGCCTCTAGCCAAACCTGCGCGATCGTCGGATCGAATGGCAGCGGGAAGTCGACACTCTTACGTGTCGTCGCTGCGCTTTGCCGCCCCAGCCTGGGCTCGGTTCAGGTCGCCGGCTGGGATGCGTTGCGCCACCCGGAACAAGTGCGTCGAAACATCGGCTACGTCGCCGGCGAGACCGGCTTGGCCGACCGTCTGACGCCCCAGGAGCATCTCGAGCTGGTCTCCTGCCAACACGGCCTGGGGCGTGCCGACCGCTGTGTCGCCACTGAATCGATGCTCGAGCTCGTCGATCTCACCAGCCAGGCTCACGTCTACGTTGGAGAGCTGTCGCCCGGTCAGCGCCGCCGCCTGGCAGTTGCTCTAGCCCTCGTCCACGATCCCCCGGTGATCCTGCTCGACGAGCCTTTTGCCCAGATCGACGAACAGGGACGTGGTGAACTGACTTCGGTGCTCTTGGAGCTGCGTGCGATGGAAAAAACGCTCCTGGTCGCCAGCCAAACCCAGGCTGACGTCGCCGAAGTAGCCGACGTCCTCATGCTCTTGGCCGGCGGAACGTTGCGAGCGCTGACAAGGCCTGAGATGACGACACTTACCTGGATCGAAACGCTTGGAGATTCAGAGCATACCTTCCGCACCTTACGGGAATATCCAAAAGTCACCGAGATCCATCAGGATGGTAACTTCTTTACGTTTTCTGGGTTAAGCACCCCCGAGGACCGGTCGCAGATCGCCCAATGGCTCCTGAGCCAAGGTGTCCGGTTGGCTGGCTTCGGGGCAACCACGACGCCGGCCGGAGGTGATAGAGCGTGAAGCTACTCGCCTTGCTTCACTGGGAGCTCGTCCAGACTACGCGAGGGCTCGCACCGCACGTCGCGATTACCTTCGCTGCCTTCATCTCGACTGCACTCGCCGCGCTCGGAGTCGCCTCGCTCAGTCGCTGGTCACCACTCACTTCAACTGACACGGCGAGCAACTTCTTTCGGGTGACTCGTCCCCCCTCATCTCACCTGGCATCGCTGGCCGGCGAGTACCGCGGGGCGATTACCTATTTGATCATCGTGTGCTGGATGCTCTTGATCGCGGCTTTCATCGGTCCGGCCTTCAGCGCTGGGACAGTTGTCCGAGATCGCCAGAGCGGACGACTGGCACGATTACTTACCGACGCCGCGCGCGCCGATATCGTCACCCTGGTGAAGCTCCTGACCGCGCTGATTCCGCTTAGTCTGGTGCTCGTGGCGATCTTACCCACTGCCTCCTTCGCTTGGCTCCTTGGGGGATTAGTTGGACGCGAGGCCGTGTTCGCCGCGCTCATACTGGTAGTCGTCATCGTCTTAGTCGTGGCAATCGGCTTACTTTGCTCGGCACTCGCGACAACCGAAGCTTCCGCCTTGCTGGTGAGTTACTTGGCCGTCGGTAGCTTCCTCTTTGGCCCACTCGTCGTTGGCTTAGGCCTATCCGCGATAGGACTGTCCGGCACAGCGAGTATCGTTCTTTCTTTTGCCCCTTTGGTCGCGGTTCTCTCGGCCGAATCTTCCCTTGCAAAAGGCTACTCTCAATCGATGGTTGGTGAATGGCCGGTGCCGCGTATGAGCTGGGAAATTGGTAAGCTGACCGTGCCGGCCTGGACCGCCGATGCCGTCGTTTATCTCATTCTGGCGATCATCCTGGTTTGGCTAACCAGCGTGGTGATCGAGCCACTCCACCCGTTCAAAACTCGACTGCTTCGCCAATCGCAGCTTTGTCAACCAGCCGTCCCCGAGTTTGCCGAGGAACCAGTTGAGCAACTATGATTGGACGTATGGCTTTGCGGGGTGACCCGCGCCGTCAGCTTCGCGCTCAAGTCGCCGACTTCGCCTCGGCGCGTCGGCGTACCGAAGCGATTCGCCGCGCGGTCTGGGGTGTCGCCATCGGCGGTGCGCTCGCCGCCGTGGCCGGGATTGCTGTCCAATTCACGACGCTGGACGGAGGGCCAGCCATCGCCGGTACCGTCGGTGTCGCCTTGGTTATTGTCGCGGCAGTTGCCGGCTGGCTCGATCACGTCCCGGATACGCGGGTTGCCCTTGAAGTCGACCGTCATCTGGGCCTGGACGAGCGGGTCACCACCGCGATTGAGATCGCCAATCGACAAAACAAGCATCCGTTAGCCGAGCGTCAGATTGCCGACGCCGTCGGCCACTTGGTATCGGTACGTCGGGATGCAGTCTATCCAATTCGGCTATCCGGCCGTTTACAGGTGCTGGCGATCCTGGGCATTCTCCTCGCCATCCTTCCCTGGGTAGTTCCCTGGTCGACGATCCCAGCGCTCCGTCCGCGTCCATCTCTCACTGCGGCGGTGAGCCGCGCCGAGGCAGACCGCCTTGACCAGGTTGCCAACCGTTTGGAGCAACAGGATAATCCCCAAGATCAGACGACGCGGAGTGCTCTGGCCAATCAGCTTCGACAAGTGGCCGACCAGCTCCGCCGTGATGGCGGGAACGCACAGCAAGCGACGCGTGATCTCCAGCGCGCCCAGCAGCTCGCGGCAAAAACCGCTCCACAAACAGGTGAAGATGCTTCGCTTACCCTGGCGCGCATCGCCGATGCGCTGAATAACTCGCCGACGACTCGGCCAATCACCCAGGCCCTCGATCAGCAAAACCTGGCCCAGGCTCTCGCGGCGCTCAATCAAGCAGCCGACCAACTCGGCTCGCTGTCGCAATCCCAGCGGGATGCCCTCGCCCAGGCTCTTCAAGCGGCGAGCGATGCCGCACGCGGCTCAGATACGAACGCGGCCCAGCAGCTTCAGCAAGCCGCCCAGGCCGCCCAAAATGGCGATTCGTCAGGTCTTCAACAGGCTGCCCAAGCGCTCCAGCAACTCAGCAATGCGAGCCAGGCCCAAAGCGACGCTAGTCAGGCCCAGTCCGAAATGCAGGCGAGCAGCGAGGCGATCTCCCAGGCAGCTCAGGGTGGCTCCAGTTCGCAAAGCTCGTCCAGCAACCAGGCGGGATCCGGCGACCAGAGCGCTAGCGCGAGCTCGGATCAAGCCGCAGCAGCCGGTCAGGATACGAGTGGTGCTCAGCAGGGACAAAATGGGCAGAGTAATGGCCAAGGGGGTGGGATCGGTACCGGTAGCACGGACCACCTCGGCACCCCCCAGGATGTGCCCGACGCAGCGCAGCGGGAAGTGTTCGTACCTGGTAATCAGACCGGCGCGCCCGGCACAATTGGCCAATCCAATCAGCTTCAGGCAGCAACCGGTGGCGATACACGTGTCGATTACCGCAACGTTTTGCCCGAGTACCAGAAGCAGGCACTCCAGGCGATCCAGAATAACTCCGTACCCGCCGATTTGAAGCAGGTCGTTCGCGGCTACTTCGACTCGCTGGCGCCCGGGAAATAGGAGAACGCCATGCTGATTGCCGATACCCCATTCACTCCCGAAGAGATGACGCCTGAGCAATTTCGAATGCTCGCGGGCCAGATCGAGATGGCAATCGGGCAGTTCATTGTCGGTCAGCGCGAGATCGTACGAGGAGTGCTTACTGCGGTGCTCGCCGGCGGACACGTTCTGCTCGAAGGAGCCCCTGGCTTGGGCAAGACGATGCTTGTCCGCACGATCGGCGAGGCTTTGCAGCTTGCCTTTGCTCGGATTCAGTTCACGCCTGATCTGATGCCTTCGGACATCACTGGGACGACCCTGATCGTCGAAGACGCGACTGGGCACAAGGCCTTCCAGTTTCAGCCGGGGCCAATCTTCGCCAACCTGATCCTGGCCGACGAGATCAATCGCGCAACCCCCAAGACTCAGGCAGCCTTGCTTGAAGCGATGCAAGAGCGGCGAGTGACAGTTGCGCACACCAGCTATACCTTGCCGGAGCCATTCTTGGTCCTGGCGACCCAGAATCCCATCGAAATGGAAGGAACCTATCCGCTCCCCGAGGCACAGCTCGACCGTTTTCTTTTCAAACTGATCGTGCCCTATCCCCAATTAGACGATCTGATCGAGATCGCGGCACGCACGACGGCAAATCAGCGCAACAGTGTGCCGCCGGTCGTTGATGGTCCGACGGTCCTCCAAATGACCGCGCTTGCCCGTGATTTGCCAGTGGCAACGCCGGTCCTCCGCTACGCGGCGCGCATGATTCAAAATACTCATCCCGATGCGCCCGACAGCCCCACCAACGTGCGTCGTTTCGTGCGCTATGGCGCAAGTCCGCGCGGAATTCAGGCACTCATTCTGGCGGGAAAGATCCGTGCTTTGCTCGAAGGGCGCTTGAACGTCGCCTTTGCCGACGTCCGCGCGGTCGCTTTACCAGCGCTTCGCCACCGGGTGCTCTTGAACTTCGAGGCCGATGCTGAAGGAATGACCGCCGATCAGATCATCGAATCGATCGTCACCGCGACGCCCGAGGTTTAACTATGCCTGCGACAAGCCTCTTGGAATCGAGGCTGCTTCACCGCTTGGAAGGCATGACCCTGGTGAGCCGCCAGCGCCTGGCAAACCAGGGACAGGGCGATCGCCGCAGTCGGCTGCGTGGCCAATCTCTTCAGGTTGTCGACTTTCGCTCCTACGCGCCGGGCGACGACGTGCGCCAAGTCGACTGGAATTTCTACGGACGCTCCGGCGAGCTTTTTGTCCGCCTCTACGAAGACGAGCAGGTTTTGACCGTCCACTTACTGATCGACGTGAGCCGCTCGATGGATTGGGGAACCCCTAACAAACGCCAGACGTCACTGGCCCTGGCCAGCGCCTTGGCCTACATCGTCCTGGGCAGCTACGATCGGCTCGCGATCGGCTTTCTCGCTGACCAGGTGATTGGTCAAGCTGGGCCGTTCTGGGGGCGGCACCAGGCAGCCGCCGCGTTTGCTGCGCTCGCCGCGGCCCCGACCGCGTCCCAGACCGACTCCGCTGCGAGCATCGCGAGCTACCTCTCCCGCTTACGGCGGCCCGGCTTGATTCTCTTTCTCTCGGACCTGCTGAGCCCATCTGCTGCGACGGGGCTACGGCGACTCACGGCGGCTGGTCACGAGGCAACGGTGATTCACCTGCTTGCCCCCCAAGAGATCGATCCCGAGCCAGCGGAAGACGTTCGCCTGATCGACCGTGAAACGAATCAGAGTGTCGAAGTTCACCTCGATAGTGAGACGATCGCGCGTTATCGACAACGCGTGGCCGCCTGGTCAGAAGAGTTGGCTCAGATTTGTCGCGAGCGCAACGCGCGCTACCTCCGCTTGAGTACGGATCAAGACCTCGAGCGGGGAATGATTCGCGCCATGCGCGCTCAAGGGATCCTGTCATGATGCTGCTTGCGCCGCTGGCACTACTCTTCGGCCTATCGATTCCGGTACTCCTGACTTTTTACCTGCTGAAGGTACGCCAGAGTGAACGCGAAGTCTCGAGCACGCTCCTCTGGGAGATCCTGCGCCGCGACCTCGCCGCCCATGAGCCCTGGCAACGCTTACGCTGGAGCGTTTTGCTCGTGCTCCAGTTGCTGCTATTGACGCTCTTGACCCTTGCCTTGGCGCGCCCGGCGAGCCAGCGCCCCGCGCCGGCAAATCGCTTCGCCGCGCTGATTATCGATACGTCGGCCAGCATGGCGGCAACTGACGTCACGCCCCGACGATTTGATCAGGCGGTCGCCGCTGCCCACCAGGTGATCGCCCAGTTGCCAGACGGCACTAGCGCTGCCTTGATTGAAGCCGGCAGCACCGCACGGGTCGTCGTGCCCGAAACGCTCGACCACGGTGCGCTTGATCAGGGGCTGGCGGGTCTTCAGCCGACGGACACGACCGGTGACTCGATTGCCGCCGCCTTGGGAATCGCCCGCGCATTGGCCCGCGGTCGAGGTGGTGCGACCGTTCACCTGTTTTCTGACGGCGCCTTCCCACACCCAAGCGAATGGGACGATCTGACCGGGTTGAACGTGCGATTCCATCCGGTTGGCACGGCTGCCGCGAACCAGGCAATCGTCGCGATGGCAATGCGTCCGGATCCGACCGGTGGGACTGGCGATCAGCTCTTCGCTCGTATTGAGAATTTCGGCGATGCGGCAGTCCAAACCAGCGCTACCTTACGCGCCGATGGCACGACGATCGAAACACGGCCAGTCGACCTGCCGGCGAACGGCACGGCTCAGTTGTTCTTCCTCAATGTGCCAAGCAATGCCAAGGTCATTCAACTTCAGCTCGACCAACCGGATGCGCTCGCTGCCGATAACACCGCGACGCTCGTCCGAAGCATGCCCCCAACGGTGCCGGTGCTCATGGTGACCCGCGGCAATCTCTTCTTACAAAAAGCACTGCAAGCGCTGCCTGGTATTTCGGTCTATCAGGTGACTCCTCGCGGCTTTACTTCGATCGATACCTCGACGTATGCAGTGCTCGTCTTCGACGGCTATACCCCGGACCAGCCACCCAATAAGAACGCCTTGATCATCAACCCAACTGATGCATCCTGGCTGCCGCTACACCAGGTTGTTCGTGATCCGCCGATCACACTCTGGCGAAGTGATGACCCGACCTTAGCGTTTGTCGATCTGAGCTCAATCCGGATTGCCCGGGCGAGCGAGGTAACCCTACCCGATTGGGCACACCCACTGATCGAGTCGAACGGCATTCCCTTAGGATTCATCGGTCAAAACAATGGCCAACGCGTCATTGGCCTTACCTTCGATCTCCAGCAATCCAACCTCCCACTTTCCGCGTCCTTTCCGATCTTCATCTCGAACGTCATGCAGTTTCTTGTCCCGCCGTCGGTCGCCCGCCAGGACTCGCTCATGCCCGGCTCCCCGGCAGTCATTCAGATCCGCCCCGGTGTCGACCGCGTCGTCGTCCAGGGACCAGCGAATCAGCACTGGGAGATCCACCCCTCCGGATCGAGCCTCAGCTTCACCCAGACGAGCCTTGCCGGCCTCTACCAGGCCACCGAGTACATCGGATCACAATCAGTTGCCACCCAGCAGTTCGCCGTGAACATGTTTAGCCCATCCGAGTCAGACCTACGGCCGCGAGCGAATC
Source organism: Chloroflexota bacterium (assembly GCA_021324795.1). GTDB lineage: Bacteria > Chloroflexota > UBA6077 > FW602-bin22 > CADDYW01 > JAJPIK01. Next base: position 249 of record JAJPIK010000086.1, on the reverse strand, counting down.
TCGTCGATCACGATTCAGCCAGCGCCCCGACGCCAGCGGAGCAGCGCCCGATTATCCACGAGTACGCTCCATGGTTGCTCCTGCTCGTGGTTCCGCTCATGCTTGGTGAATGGTGGTGGTTTCACCGCCGATGATTGGAATCGCGTTTGGCCAGCCGCTGGCGTTGCTGCTGCTCCTCGTGCTGATCCCGGGGATTGTCCTGATCGATCGGGGGAGTCGGCGGGTGCGCTCCCGGGCTCGGCGCGGGAC
>JAJPIK010000082.1 GCA_021324795.1 Chloroflexota bacterium | reverse complement strand
GGCGGAAGGGGGTGGTTTGAGCCACGTCCAATCGGGAGTGGCCAGGCAAATCCGGGTGATCGGGTGGTGGGGAGCGGCGCTGCTCGTCATCGCGCTGGCATTCGCCCTTCGGATCCACGCTCTGGGTCAGCCGAATTTAACCGGGGATGAGTGGTTCATGCTGCGGAACCATGATGAGGGGCCGGCCTGGATTATCCACCAGGCCCACACTTTCGAGCCACACCCGCTGCTGTATTACCTTGGACTGGCCGCCTGGATCGAAGTCGTCGGACGCAGCGAGTTCTCGATGCGCTTTCCGTCAGTGCTCTTTGGTGTGCTGCTGACACCCGCCTTGATTGGGTTGGGACGTGCCCTGATCGATCGCTGGGCGGGTATTTTTGCCGGTGCGCTCGTCGCAGTGAATCCGTATCAGATCGCCGAATCGCAGAACGCCCGCAACTACGCGATGGTGGTCTCGTTGAGCGCGATCGCGACACTTCTTTTCCTGCGCGCCCTCGATCGGCGACGACAACGCGATTGGCTCGCCTATGGCCTGGCGATGTGGCTTGCTCTGAATTCGCATTACGACGCCGCGTTGGTACTTGCCGCGCACGTCGTCTACGTTGTTGGGCGATGGTGCCATTGGGCAAGACGACAAGACAATCAGAAAGAATGGCGGCAGATTCGTCTGCCGTGGCTTAAAACAACCGGTGTGGTGACGGGATTATTCGTGCTCTGGCTGCTCTATGCCTGGCCGGCTCTGGTAGCTTATCACGGGTATTTCCCGACCCCGGTTAGCTTCGATCGCGTCCTCGGCCGCTCGCTGGCAACCTTTTCGTTAGGGACGACGGTGGCGATACGCCAAGCCGCACCGCTCTTTCTCCTTGGCCTGGTTGGTGCTCTCTGGCTCGCGAAGCGTCGTCCCGCAGTTGCCTTTTTTCTACTCCTCTACGTCCTTTTGCCGATCGTCGCAGTCAGTCTCCTTTTCCTCTTCCGTCCCATGTTTGACGAGCGTTACTTGATTGTCCTGGCGCCCGGGTACCTGCTACTGCTCGCAGCCGGTCTCGAGGGCTTGCGCCAGGAATTCTGGCCGATCGGCGTCGTGGCGATGCTGGGGACTTCTTACGTCGCCTTGCCGACCTTGCCTGGAACATATGCCTCGATGCTCACCGACCGGGCCAATTATCGTGACATGGCGGCCTGGATTTCGAGCTATGGCGAAGCAGATGATCCAATTGTCGCCACCGGTTACGGACAGGCCGAGCTCTTCAGCTACTATTATCACGGCCCGCAAAAAGTTCAGATCATCGACCAACCGGCGGCGCTGAACCGCGAGCTTCCTTTGCTGCTCGACCAACATCAGGGCCTCTGGCTGCTTCCTTATTGGAACTCCCCGTCCGACGCCACCGCGCTAGGATTACTCGACCAAACGGCCGTGCCAAGTGCCGAACGCTGGTTTGTCAATGTGCGCGCCTTCTACTTCGCCTCGACGAAGTCGGTGACTCGCTCGTCCGATGCTCAGGGACAATGGGAAGATCGGATCGTTCTTGACCGCGCCACTCTCACCGATGGCTCGATCACCGCGGGGGATGCGCTCGCGGCAAGGCTCGACTGGTCGGTGGCCTCGCCACTTAATACCCCGAAGCTTTCCTTCCGTTTGCTCGACCAATCGGGTCAGGTCATTGCTCAGACTGATGAGCCGTTGAGTAGTGCTAGCCGCCTTCCGACCGGCGACTGGTCGATCCGTCTGGGCCTGCTCGTGCCACCGGCCACGCCGCCGGGTACCTACAGCGCGGCGATCTTACTCTACAATCCCCAGTCCGGCGCTGCCTTGCCTTTCACCGGTAAAGCGGCTCATCAAGGAGATCTCCTGTCGCTTGGCTCGGTCCAAGTGAATGCGCGGCAGCGACCGTCCCTTGCCAGCGAGACAGGTGTACCGTTGAAGTCGCCGGTAAGTTATCCGAGTGGAATAAGTGTGCTTGGTCACGATCCGCTCGGCCCCCCGCGGACGGCCGGCGATCGCTTGACCTTCCGCGTTCTCTGGCGGGCTGACCGAGCATCGCTTCCCAATCTGCAGCAGACCGTCACCCTCGTTGACTCGACTGGACGAACGGTCGCTCAGCAAAGTGGACCCATTCTTCCTGACTTTCCGACGTCAAAGTGGCAGGCAGGCCAGCTCTTTGCCGAGCGATTAGAATTACAGATTCCGCCCACCGCGGCCAGCGGGAGCTATCACCTGGAGTTGGGTGCTAACCCAGGTGACGGGCCGAAGGTCGATCTCGGAGAAGTCACAGTCACCGGACCACTGCGGACCTTTGATCGACCATCGATCGCTCATCCGCTTTCGGCGAGCTTTGGCTCGTTCGCGACGCTAATCGGGGCCGATCTCAAGGAAGGCACTTTACACCCTGGCGGTACCCTGACACTCCGCCTGTATTGGCAAGCACGTCAAACTGCGGATCGTCGTTACGTTGTTTTCGTTCACCTCTTGGATCCGTCTGGGCAGATCCAAGGGCAAGTCGATCGCCCCCCGGTCAACGGGGCGCGTCCAACCGACGGCTGGCTGCCCGGTGAATACCTCGTCGACAACTACCAAATTCCGGTCGCCGCAAGTGCCCCCAATGGAAGCTATCAGATTGAGATGGGACTTTACGATCCGTCGAGTGGAGCGCGCGTGCCGGTCGTCGACGGTGGACCGCCAGCCGATCATCTGGTAATTGGCAACGTCGAGGTCGCGAAGTGAAAATGACGAACGGATTTTAGGCTCCCAACGTGATCACGCCCAGTACGCCGATGCCTGAGTTTGCCAGCGAAGACGTGGTCAAAGCGCCAACAGCCTCGATCTTTAGCCTGGGGCTGGTCGTTCTCGTCTTGTTACTCGCAGCCGGCGTCCGTTTGCTCGGCCTGGGTAACACCGACCTCTGGGGGGACGAAGCGTTCAGTGTCATGCTCTCGCTCGGGCCGTTGAGTCACATTCTCGACTCACTGGCGGCAAGCGAGCCCCATCCGCCGCTATATCCTTTCTTGCTGGCCGGTTGGCTTCGGCTGCTCGGCCGGAGCGAGATGATCGCTCGTCTCCCGTCGGCTTTCGCCGGGATCGCGAGCGTTGCCGTCGGAGCCGGCTTCGCTCGGGCCTTTACCAGGACGAAGCGGCGTTGGCTGGTGACAATCGTCCCGGCCACGGTCGGGCTTCTGGTTGCACTCAATCCGATTCAGGTTTGGTATTCCCAAGAAGCCCGGATGTACGAGCAGCTCAGCTTTTTCGCCGGTCTCGCCTCGCTGGCGCTGCTGCGGCTCTGGCAAGGGAAACGCGGGAGCAGCCCGGTCTACGTGCTGGCGATCCTCGGGGCGGCTGGCAGTCACTACTATGGCCTCTTTGTGCCGTTGGCCCACGCACTTGCCGTGCTCGTTGCCTCGTTCCGACGAGGTGACCTCTTGCGACGCTGGGTGACGGCGACGGCGATTGCCGCGGTGCTCTACCTGCCCTGGGTCATCCTGGCTTTGCACGTGTTCACGCAGTATTACGGAGCGCAACCGGGCACCGTTCCATTGTTCTCAGTCGCACTGAGTAGCTGGGTGCGCGTCGCTGCGGGCTGGTCGCTGACCTGGCAGCACGCGCTGCTCGCGGCAGTAGTTGTCAGCGCGCTGATCGTCTTCGGCTTGCTCCTGCCGGCCCGTACCGAGATCGACCATTTCGCCCGTCTAGTCCTCGCAAGCTGGCTGTTTACTCCTTTCGTTGTTGGGTTTCTCCTCTCGCTGGTTCGACCAATGTATGCCGAACGCTATCTGGTAGTCAGCTCGCTGCCCATGGTGTTGCTGGCCGGTCGTGGCATCGTCTGGTTTCTCAGTGAAGGGGGCGCGCCGCTCGGGCACCTGCTTTCCCGATCACGGTTGGTTGCCCCGGCGTTGGGCGGGATGGCGTTGTTGGTCGCGCTGGGCACGGCGCTCGTGCCACTCCTGAACGTTTGGCATGGCGCTTACCTTAAAAGCGCCTATAACACCCACATGCGTGAGGTAGATGCGCTTTCTGTCGACGGCGACGGGGTTATCCTAGACGGCATCTCCCAAACTCCCCTTTACGATTACTACCAGAAGAAGCTCATGCCGATGTACTCGCTGCCCGACAGGCTGCCACTGAATCCAGATGAGACGAGTCGCATTCTCGAGCGGATCTCTGGCAAGCAGACGGGAGTGTGGGTGTTTCTCTACGCGACGCCGGATTATGATCCTGGGTACTTCATTCCCCGCTGGCTCACCGCCCATGCCTACCTCGGTTTTGACCAGTGGGCGGTGAATGGACGCCTGCAGTATTACCGATTCGCGTCGCCATCGGCGCTGACCACGAAGACGAGCAACGTTCGCTTTGGCCACTCATTGCTGCTGACGCGCTACGGCTGGAGTACGAGCGGTATATCGGCCGGCGGGACGATTCCGGTTGACTTGCAGTGGCAGTGGCTGAGCCAGGCCATCCCCCAGCCCCGAGTCGCTTTGCGCTTGATCGACTCGACTGGCTTTACCTGGGCTCAGACCGATCAATTCATCGGCGGTAGTTTCCTACCGCAGAATCAATGGCCAACCGGTTCTTCACTCGATGATCGCCACGGGCTCATGGTTCCCCTGGGAACGCCTCCGGGCACCTATCATCTGGTTCTCAACGTCTACGGTACCGGCCAGTCCCAGCCGCTGCCCGCTCAAGGGAATGGCGCCGAGCTAGGACCAGACGGAGTCACCGTGGCCCAAGTCCAGGTGACCGCGCCATCGCAGCGTATCTGGTCCGATGGCATTGCCGGTTACCGATCAATTGGCACGTCATTCGCCGGACAGGTTGCGCTGCTCGGGGCCGCTGGGAGTGAGATTGTCACGTCCGGCGAGTCCGGCTATTTGACCCTTTTTTGGAAGGCTTTGGCGGCACATCCGGATCTCGCTAAGGTCCGGGTGGCCCTGATCAACAATGCGGGCCAGGTTGCCGAGCAGCGCGACCTCACTCTCGCGACGGGTGATTATCCCGCGTCCCAATGGCAACCCGGCGACGTTTTGCGCGAGCAATACCGCCTGCCAATCAGTGCTCATCTCCCGCCCGGTAGGTATCGGCTTACCGCGGTCCCGCTGGGAAGCGCCGACGGTGTGGTTGCGCCGGCAGACCTTGGCACGCTGACCGTGGAAGCTGGTCCCCCGCTTCCCCCTGACGTCGCACCCCAGCACCCGCTCGAGGCGAGCTTCGGCGGGGTCATCGCTCTGACCGGCTACGATCTCTCGCCGAGTCAGCTCTCGCCCGGCACGACCATTGACCTGACCTTGCATTGGAAAGACCTCGCACCGCTCGATACCGATTACACCGTCTTCGTCCACGTGCTCGATGCTGGGCAACACGTCGTTGCGCAGCGCGACCAGCCGCCGGCCGGCGGACAGCGACCAACCTCGTCCTGGTTCCCCGGTGATGGTGTTCTCGACCACTACCAGATCAGCGTGCCGGCAAATCTACCGGCCGGGGATTACGTCATCGAGACGGGCTTGTATAATCCAGCCGATGGCAAACGACTGCCCGTGGCGACCGCGGGGAAACCGGATGGAGACCGGGTGATCGTAACGCACGTTCAGGTGATGCGCTGAATGATCAAGCCTGTGATGAACCCAGCCACGTCTGATCAAAATGCAAACTGTTATGACAATACTGACCTTGGGCTGATCGTCGGCTTCGTCGCGGTCGTCGTCTTCGGCTTCTTGCTCCGGGTCTACCGCTTACACGTCACCCCGCCCGGGCTTTTTTTCGACGAGGCCGCGAATCTCTTTGATATTTCCGGCATCTTAAAAGGTCAGCATCCGATCTACTTTCCGAATAACAACGGGCGAGAGCCGTTCTTCTTCTACTGGGCGAGCCTCTTCGCGAGTATTTGGGGAGTGAATGCGTACGCAATTCGCCTGGCGTCGGCGTGTCTGGGCACATTGACCGTCCCCGCAACCTTCTTCTGCGCACGGGAGCTTCTGCGTGCGCGGAGCGTGGCGCGACGCTGTGCTGACTGGACTGCCCTCGCAGCGAGCTTTTTCCTCAGCATCACCTACGTTCACCTCCACTACAGTCGGATCGGCTTGCGGACGATCTCACTTCCGCTGTTTTTGGCTTTGAGCTATGGTTTCCTTTTCCGCGGTCTGCGCCGCGAGTCCTGGCTGTCACTCGCGCTGTCCGGCCTGTTCGGTGGCATTACGATCTACACCTATATTCCCAGTCGAATCGCCCCGGCTTTGCTGATTTTGCCGATTCTCGTGCTGGGGTGGCAGCGCCGGTCGTGGCAGCCGCTCAGGCAGATGATGTTCGTCGGGCTGATCTGGCTGATCGTGGCTGCTCCGCTTGGTGTCTACGCCCTGCGCCATCCGGACCAGATCTTTGGACACACTGGTGACGTTTCGATTTTGAGCCCGCTCAATAATCACGGCGACCCGGTCGGCGCGGTGATCCATGGCTTTGTCGCGACCATGGCCGCCTTCGATTTCGTTGGAACAAGCGCTGCAGAGCAGAACTTACCCGGTCGCCCGATTCTCGATCCGATCATGAGCGTGTTCCTGTTTATCGGACTGGTCTGGCTGTTGGCGGGGGGGGGCCTCGCCCCTCATCCTTCGCCCACTATGGAGGAGAGGGGAAGTGCTCCCGCTCCGAGCGGTGGAGAACTCCCCTTCCCCCACGCACTGCGGGAAGGGACAGGGGGAAGCGGGATGCCTCGGCTGGTGACGCTATTTCTCCTTGCCTGGATCCTCAGCCAGTGCGTTTCCTCGGCGCTGGCGGTCAATCCACCGGGCTACATCCGAATGACCGGTACTCTGCCGGCCGTCGCGATCGTGATTGGCAGTGGCGTCTCGGTATGCTTTGCCTGGCTCCGGAAGCAGGCCATGTCACCAGTGGTGCCAGTCGGGGTAACGGCATTGCTCTTAGCCGCCTCAACGGTCTGGACAATGCGAGACTACTTCACGATCTGGGGACCAAGTCCTGAGGCTTATCACCTCATGATGGCAGATAAGGCCGATGCCGCGACGGATCTCGTTCAATGGGCCAAGGGGAAGCGTCTTTTTCTCGCTCCGCTTTACGCTCAAGATAACACGATCAAATTCTTGACCCAGAACGCTCCGATCCAATCGTTCGACCTGGGGCTCTCACTCGTCGTTCCGACCGACCGCACCCACGACGTTCGTTACGCCTTTCCGGCGTCTGAGACCGATGCGATCGAGACTGTCCAGCACGGCCTGAGCGCACCCCCACTCAACCTCAAGCCCAACGTCACGACGGTGCGTGATCCAACCGGTCGCTTTGACGTGCTGACCGTCCTTGACCTGCCGCGGAGCGCGCTGCCTTCGCCGCCGTCGTCGCGTCTGGCCGTCTTTCAGGGAGTGATTGCGCTCGTCGCCGCGACCGCGACGCCAAATCAGGTTGCACCCGGTCAGCCACTCTCGGTGACGCTCGAATGGCTCGCCTTGCAGCATCCTTCCGAGGACGAGACGGTCTTCCTCCACTTGCGTGACGCCAAGAACCAGACGGTCGCCCAGATGGATCGACAACCGACCGGTGGAAGTCTTCCGACATCACAGTGGCGGCCCGGCGATCTCGTGTGGGACCGCTACAGTCTGGCGCTTCCGGCTTCCCTGCCGCCAGGGCAGTATCACCTGGTGACTGGGCTCTACCAGCTCAAGACGTTGAAGCGGCTGGAAGCACAAACACCGGCCGGTCGGGCGGATTCGGATGAGGTCACGGTTGCCCAGGTCGAGGTCAGCGCGCGCTAATCCGGTGCAGCTCCATGACGTTGGTGCCCTCGCGGTTGGTGACGCCAGGGGCACTCGCGGTGAGGACGACTGCATCACCCGGTTTGATCAAGTCAGTGGCGAACTGACCCCGGTCAATCTGCTGGACTAGATCGCCTAACGTGCCGAGCTTGGCCACGATCGTTGGCACAACGCCCCAGAGCAACGTGGTCTGGCGGGCGATAGCCGGATTATCCGTCACGGCGACGATCGGGGCGCTTGGTCGATATTTTGAGACCAGGCGTGCCGTGAAACCGGTACGGGTGCGGGCAACGATGGCAGCCGCGTCGATCCGGCGAGCAGCCGCGTAGGTGGCTTCAGCGATCGCTTCGGAAAACAGGTGGTGCGCGATTTCCGGAGGCTCGCGGTGGCCGAACGTTGGGAACCCGGCGTCGGCTTCGGCGGCGATGCGAGCCATCGCTGTCACGCTTTCGACCGGATATTCGCCAATCGCCGTCTCGGCCGAAAGCATCACTGCATCCGTCCCATCGAAAATCGCGTTCGCCACGTCGGATGCCTCGGCGCGGGTCGGTCGGGGATTGTGGACCATCGATTCGAGCATTTGGGTCGCGGTGATGACCGGAATGGCGTGGCGACTTGCCGTCGCGATGATCCGTTTTTGCAGAAGTGGAACCTCGGCCGGCGATACCTCGACGCCGAGATCCCCCCGAGCAACCATGACCCCATCGGCGACGGCAATAATCTCTTCGAGATGGGTAATCGCTTCGGGTTTCTCCAGCTTGGCGATCACCGGCGTCGTGAAGCCGGCCGAGGCTACTACTTGCTTGGCTCGCTCGACGTCGGCGGCACTTCGGACAAACGATAGCGCGATGAAATCGACTCCCATCGCCAGGCCAAACTGCAGATCTTGAAGGTCCTTTTCGGTGAGCGACGGCGCGCTGATCTTCGCCCCAGGTAGATTGATGCCAGTATGGCTGCCAATGTAGCCGCCGCGTACCACCCGGCAATTCACCTCGGTGCTGGTCGTGCTGACGACGATGAGCTCCACTGCCCCGTCACTGAGGAGGATACAATCGCCCGGATGGACGTCTTGCGGCAGTTCGCTAAACGTCGTCGAGACCATCCGGTCGGTGCCGGGGTAGGGGAGTGTCGTAATCGTGAAAGGGGCACCGGGAACGAGCCGAATCGGTGGCTTCTCGACCGGGCCGGTCCGAATCTTCGGTCCCTGCAGATCTTGGAGGACGCCGACCGGGATGCCTAGCTCATCAGCGAGCGTGCGTACGGTTTCAAGGGTCTGGCGATGCTCAGCGTGCGTTCCGTGGGAGAAATTCAAGCGAGCCACGTTCATTCCGGCCTGGATCAAAGCACGCAGACATTCAACCGACCGAGAAGCCGGACCGATCGTGCAAACGATCTTTGTCTGTCGACGTGGGGTTGACACTGATCGTCCCTCTTTTCGCTCCGAGGCGAGAGCTTTGCATTTGAGCCATATATGCGATGACGTATCGCCTCTGTAGCGGAACGCGTGCCATTATGTGGACTCTGTTTCCCTGCCTGGGAATTTCAGAGAAACCGCGTCATTCCATAATGGACGAAATGGGAGGAGAGGGATCGGTTGGCCCCCCTTCACTGGCGGGACGAGTGACCTGATAGCTGCAAGTTTCGGAACCTTCCAACATCCAGGAGATGCGCTCGACCGGCGCGGCGAGTAATCGTTTGATGTACTCGAGCTCGGCCGCGCAGACGACGTCGGGATGGCGTCCAGCTACGCCGCGGGCTGGGCAGTGACATTGATGGATGATGCAGCCTTCATCAGTTTTTTCAACCGTGGCCATCGCGCCTTCTTCGGTGCGAATCTGCGCCATCGTCTGAATCCGCTCATCAAAGTTTTGTCCGACCACCCGGTCAGCGTGGTCGTTGGCCCAAATTTCAGCCATACGAGCGGTAATGTCGGCACACGTATGGGTCGGCGGAAGTGACGCGACAGCGTCGAGGAGGCGTCGGCAGAGGGACTGGTAACTTTTCGGGAATTGATCGTTCGCGCCTTCAGTTAGCGAATAGACGAAGCGTGGTCGACCAACTTTCCCCCGTTCTTCGTGATAGGCGATGAGGCCATCTCGCTCTAGGACGGCGAGATGCCCCCTAACGGTCATTGGGACCAAGCCAACTTCCCGGGCAAGCTGCTCGAGCGTAGCTTGGCCGTTGCGTTTCAGAAAATCCAAAATCGCGCGTCGGGTTGGTTGCACCTACCATTGCCTCATTTGATCGTGACGGCGAGCGAATGAGCCGTTCTCATGAACTCGTCATCCGCTCAGCGCTATTGGTTCAAGCCACGGGTAGCGCCGCTACCCGCCCCGGATGCCCTGTACTTACCATAGCATCCATCACGATCAGACGTCAACGATTAGCGGCGCTATTCCCCGTAAGACTTTTGAGCGAGTTCTATAAGATGGATCTAGCTACCCCCTTGAGCTGCTTCAGCCAGCGCTCTTTCGTCACCTCACACCTAACCTGCCCGTGTCGTACCAACCGAAGCTGGCCGTGCCCGGCGTGGCCGGCCCGGTCGCTCGCGCTCGAAAACAAAGGGCGGCTGGGCGGGCTTCTCAGTCCGAACGTCGTCAAGGAACACCGGTCCACCACATCGTGCGCAGCGCAGGGCACCTTTCTGAACCGGGGTCGAGTCGACCCCAGCCGCTGGACGGAAAGTCGCATTTTTGAAAGACTGACCAGTCGGGCTGACCATTTCGCCCGACACGAATCCACAATAGTAGCACTTCACGTCGCCTACAAGAGCCATGGCTACAAAACCTCCCATCGACGAGCATCCTCGGCGTCCCGCGAGGCCATCTTCCGTAGTCACGAGGAGCTTGGACGCGCGCTTGAGCCTAGTGTAGCCAGGTAGGCGCACTTTGTCAAGGTTTTTTAGGTAAATAAGGTAAATTACTTAGAAATTGCTTCCAGCGTACTTTCCAGGACCTCCCGGAGACGATCCAATCCCCAGCGCTGTACCGCTGAGACCGGCACTGCGTTTGCGTAATGGTTGGTCATTTCCTGCAGGGCAGTTTCAAGCTCGCCGATGAATACATCCTCGTAATTGTTAACTCCCGGCAAGCGATCGACTTTGGTGAGCGCAGTGACGCGCGGTTTGTCGGCGACACCAAGGCTTGCCAACGTGCGCTCGACTTCCTGGCTTTGCTCAAAGCCACAAGGATGAGTTATGTCGAAGATATGAATCAGAATGTCTGCCTCTGACAACTCTTCCAAGGTCGCCCGGAACGCCGCGACCAACGTGACCGGCAGCTTTTGGATGAACCCGACGGTATCGCTCAGCAGGATGGCGTGCCCCGAGGGCAAAGTGAGCCGCCGCGTCGTGGGATCAAGCGTATCGAAAGGGCGGTTCTGGGCCGATACGCCGGCATTGACCAGCGTATTGAATAACGTCGACTTGCCCGCATTGGTATAACCGACCAAGGTTGCGACCCGAAGACCGTGCTCACGACGATTGTTGCGATGAACCTGGCGTTGCTCGCGCACCCGCTCGATTTGGCGCTTGAGGTCAGCGATGCGCTCGCGAGCGTGCCGTCGGTCGATCTCGAGCTGGGTCTCACCCGGACCACCTCGAGTCTCGCCCCGCCCATACTGACGGGAAAGGTGAGTCCAAGCTCCAGCTAGTCGGGGTAGCATGTATTCCTGGGCTGCCAACTGAACCTGTAATCGACCTTCCTTGGTTCGTGCGCGCTGAGCGAAGACGTCGAGAATCACTTGCGACCGATCGATGACCGGTCGCTTCAGCGTCTCTTCGAGATTGCGTTGTTGACTTGGCGAAAGTTCGTTGTCAAAAATGACCAGGTCGCCACGTTGCTCGGTCGTCATCTCACGGATCTGCTCGACCTTGCCGCGTCCGACGAAAGTCGCCGGGTGGGCGGTTCGCATCCGCTGACGGACGGCGCCAACTACATCGAATCCGACGCTTCCCGCGAGCTGACTCAGCTCGTCCAGCGAGTCGTCTACAGACCAGATCGAGGGTTCGCTATCCAACTCAACGCCGACGAGTAAAGCCCGGAGGGGGGCTGGCTGTGTCTCGACGGGGCGTCGGCCTATTGGTTGTAGTGCTTGCTGCGTATTTCCCTCCTGGATTGGCGTTTTTATTCCGGCCACTCGCCACGAAAGACATACTCGGCCGGTCCGGCCATCAAGATCTGGCCAGCAGGACCAACGCGCATCTCGAGCTCGCCCCCTGGCAAGCGCAGTGTCGCATGATCATCGACCAGCCCTTTCCGACGCGCCGCTGCGAAGACGGCACAAGCGCCGGTTCCACAGGCAAGGGTGATTCCGGCACCACGTTCCCAAACCCGTACGTCAATCCGCTCGGCTGTTGACAGGTGAGCAATCTCAAAGTTGACTCGTCGCGGGAAAAGCGGATCGTGCTCGACCAGCGGGCCAATCCGCTCGAGCGGAAAGTCCCAAACGTCTCTGTCGAGAAAATGGACCGCGTGTGGATTCCCCATCGAAACAGCCGTCAACGAAAGCGCCCGGCCGTCGACGGTGCACGGGAAGTCGACGACTTCCCGCCCGGCCAGGGCAATCGGAATCAAGGCTGGCTCAAAGATTGGTGCTCCCATGTCGACAACGACCCGTCGCGCAATGCCGCCAACGGCTTCGATCTCGACCTGTTTGAGCCCGGCTCCGGTCTCGATCTCCAGACTCGATCCCTTGACCGCGTGCGAATCGTACAGGTACTTTGCAAAACAGCGAATCCCATTCCCACACATTTCGGCTTCCGAGCCGTCTGGGTTGTACATGATCATGCGGAAGTCGGCCTCCTTCGACTCCCCAACAATCAGAATCCCATCCGCGCCAACCCCAAAATGGCGGTCGCAGATCGCCCGTGCCAGCGCAGCCCAGGAAGATGTCTGCTCGGTGCGTCCATCGATGAGTACAAAGTCGTTTCCGGTGCCTTGTAGCTTGATGAACTTCATTGGATGACCTCCAAGGTGAGCTGACTTGAGCCGTGCAGGTGTCTCGCGATCAACGCAAGGGCGCGCTTGACTGCCCACGGACCAGGCGTCAGCCAGTGGATCCGTGGATCCTCAAGCCGAAACCAGGTGTATTGCTGGCGCGAGAAACGATGAGTTTCGAACTTGATCCGTTCGACCGCGGTGGGCAGGTCCATTCGTCCCTCAAGAAATGCCACGATCTCACGATAGCCAAGCCCGCTGATCGCTGGGCGATTTGTCGGGCAGCCGCGGTCGAGCACCGTTCGGGTTTCCTCGATGAGTCCGTTTTGGATCTGCCAATCGATCCGAGCGTCGATTTGGCGATAAAGCGTTGCCCGATCGGTCGTGACGCCAAGGGTGAGTACATCGTAGCGCGGCCGGGGTACACTCTCGAGCGAGAAAGGCTGGCCGGACTTCTCGATGACCTCCAGTGCGCGAATGACCCGACGAACGTTGCGTGGATCGATCCGACTGGCCGCGAGCGGATCGACCACGGTCAAGCGACCGTGCAGAGCTTCCGGACCGTGCTCGGCGGCATATGCCTCCAAAAGCTTCCGAAGCTCTGGATCCGGCGCGACTCGGGGCAATTGCAACCCATCGGCGACTGCCCGCACGTATAAACCGGTGCCGCCAACGAGGAGCGGAATCCGCCCACGCTGCAAGACGTCGTCGATTGCCAGGTAAGCGCGATCCTGGAACTCGGCCAGCGAGAAATCATCTTCTGGATCGACGACGTCGATCAGATGGTGCTGAACGGCGCACTGCTCCTCGGCCGTTGGCTTCGCGGTCCCGACATCGAGATATCGATAGACCTGGCGCGAGTCAGCCGAGATGATTTCCGCCGACAGAAGAGGCGCGAGCGCCAGGGCCAACGCGCTCTTCCCGACCGCGGTCGGACCGACGATACAGATGAGCGGCGGACGATATTCAGATGAATTGTTCAGCCAGGGCTCCGAGATCAAGCAACCTTCCTAGACCGAAAACGAGAGTTCTCCTCTTGGATTATACCGATTTTGCCGGTCAGGTGCAGATCCGAGCGGACGCCAGGGGCTTCCAAGCGCTCAAGCGCCGCCGTCAGTTGCGAAAGGAGAGTACCTTATGCTACAATGGAATACAACCGGGGTGTAGCGCAGTCTGGTAGCGCACCTGTATGGGGTGCAGGTGGTCGGGCGTTCGAATCGCCCCACCCCGACCAGGGAGCCACGCTTGATCGACCTTCCTGGTCGAAGCAGTC
>JAJPIK010000009.1 GCA_021324795.1 Chloroflexota bacterium | reverse complement strand
CTCGGTGTGAGACATGCAACTTTTGGCAGCATACGAGGGTCCGGAGAAGGCTATACGACCCGCGCCGTCTCCGACGACTTGCCACGGGTGCTATAGTGGCATGCCAGGCGTCGGACCAACAGTGCCCGGAGACGAAGGTTGGCGTACACACGCTCGGGACGAGATGCCGCTGATGGCCACCAGGAAGGTCGAGTCGATCTCCTGGTGCCGTCGATGGCGGGGACAAAGCGCGCAACGGTGCGGAAGCTCGGGCACGCCAGCCTCGCTGGTGGTCTGATCTGCTTCGTATCACTTCTTTACCTGTTATGGCGGAACGCGCCGAGCTTGTGGCTCCTGCGGGGGTCATTCGAGGCGCGCTTTCTGATCGTCGGATTCGTGTTTCACGGGCTATCGCTCGCCGTCGCCGCCTACGTCTGGCATTTGATCGTCGCATTGGTGGCCGGAGAGACGAATCAAACAAGGAACCTCCGGATCTACGTCACCACGGCATTCGCGCGCCGATTACCGGGTAGCCTGTGGGGACCGGCACTGCGAATGTACTGGTACCAGCGGCTTGGCGGCGATTGGCGGACGGTGGGAATTGCGTCGGTACTGGAGGTTTGGGCTCTGACGCTGTCGGGTGCCGTTCTCTCGCTGGTCGGCGCCCTGCTGTTCGTGCGTTCGGCCGCGAGTGTTCGCGACTTGCTGGGCCTGATTGGCGTGCTCGGAGTTCTCGCCGCGGTTCTGGCTCCCCCAATCAACGCTCAACTTATTTCCTGGCTCGCACGGCTTTTCCCAGCATCATCCGCGTTGCTAAGTAATCCGCCCAGGCCGTCCGCGCTGCTCCGCTGGGCAGCAATCGAGGTTCTCAACTGGATTGCCGGCGGACTAGTGCTCTACGCCATCCTTCGGGCACTCACGAACGTCCAGCCAGACCAGATCCCAACCGTCCTCGCCTGTTGGGCGGTAGCCGGTACAGCCGGAATGCTGATTACGTTCGTTCCGGGAGGATTCGGCGTCGTCGAGTTGGCTCTAACTGGTTTGCTCAGTTTGGCGGTTCCGGCGCCGGTCGCGCTGGCGGCGGCATTGGGACTCCGACTATTCATCACGGCTTGTGAGTGTCTTTGGATGGCAGTCGGTTTCGTCGCACCTTACGCCGTGAACTTGATTCGATCGCCACAGCGAGCTTGAGCGAGGGACTGCTAGATTGGAAGATGTCAACTGCTTACTCTGTGGGAGTGCGGAAAAGCAGATTCGCTTCCGGGGACGAGACCTTCTGCACGACACCCCTGGCACGTTCACTCTCGTCGAGTGCAGGAAGTGCGGATTTCTTTACCTTTCCCCACGCCCGGACGATAGCGAAATCCAGACGTACTATCCTAGCGACTACCTACCGTACCGACGAGCGATCTACGAAGAGTCATCTGCCTTTCGCCGCTTCGACCGCCTTTTTGGGCTCTACAAGCGTTGTCAGTTGATAAGACAACGAAAGCCGCGCGGCCACCTGCTTGACATCGGGTGCGGGACAGGCGATTTTCTGGCCGTGATGGGCTCCCAAGCTGGATGGACCGTCGTTGGAATGGAGCCACATCCGGAGGCCGCCGAACGTGCGCACCGTCAGTATGGACTTCAGATAGATCAGCGCAGCCTTGATGACATGGCCTACCCTCCCGATACCTTTGACGTCGTCACGCTCTGGGATGTTCTCGAGCATTTACCGCAGCCAGTGGCCTCCTTGCGCCAAATTCGAAGGATCATCCGACCGGATGGAATCCTGGTCGTCGGTCTTCCAAATCGTGACTCAGTGGATGCTCGGCTCTTCGGGAGGCACTGGGCGGGACTGGATATCCCGCGCCATTTCTCCGTCTTTTCGGCAACGCACCTAGCAAGCGCACTCGCACACGCCGGCTTTTCCGAGCCCGAAATCCTCAACCTGAACGGTGGATACCAGACGTTTGCGCTTAGCACGCGTTTTTGGCTCAACAGCATTGCCAATCACTCGATGCTTCGGGCGATTGCTCTCGGCACCCTCTACTCACTCCCCACTAGACTCGCCACTTTTCCATACTTTCTATTTCTGAAGTCCACACGGCGCGGATCAACCATGGTGGCCGTTGTCAAGAAGAATAACGAAGTGAAGAATACATCCGGGGCATGGGAAAAATCCTATTGACGAGCAAGGATCTCGACGCTATGCTGGCGTTTGAAGGTAGCGAGCGTTCAGCGTCCTTCCGTAGGTGCCGTGTTATTAGTTCCGCTCATGGAGACTAATGTGTTACTTCCCCGCTTACGCTTAGCCACTTTTCACTCGCGGCTCCGTGCGGGGCTCGTCATTGGCGCCCTCGTAGGGAGTACTCTGATGGTTGGTGCTGCCCAGGCGCAGACATCCCCATCTGGACTAGAAGCTACGACTCAAAGCGTGTCGTATACGTCCGGCATTCAAATTCAAAACTTGAGCTCGACGACCGCGAATGCAACGGTTACCTATTACAATCAGGACGGATCTCAAGCCGCGTCGCAGTCGTTTCAGATTCCAGGGAACCAATCGTACGTCGTATTTGGTAATACCATGCAGGCCCCGGCCGGTTTTAGTGGCTCCGCAGTCGTCAGCGCCGATCAGCCGATCGTCGCGAATGTGAATCTGCTGGGCTCGAACCCGACGACCGGTGAGTCGTACGATGGTTTGAACAATCCCACCACCAGCGAGTTTCTCCCGCTGTTCCAGCAGGGTAACAGCGGCTACAACAGCTCCCTGTATATCCAGAACGCTTCCAGCTCGCAAAACTCGGTCTCGGTTCAATTCAACTCGGGCGGATCAACGGTATCGACGAAGAGCTTTACCTTGCCGGCAAACGGCTCGGTCACCGTCGATTCGAGTAATGACGGAATCAGCGGACGGTTCATCGGATCAGCCGTGATCACTGGAAGCCAGCCAATCGCCGCCGCCTTAAATCAGACAAACGGTTCAATTCTGTTTTCGTCGACCGGTAATCCCACCGGGAGCTCGACGATCTATGCCCCTCTGATTATGACGAATAATAGTGGCTGGACCACCAGCCTGCAGGTACAGAACGTCGGCACCCAGGCCACGACCGCGTCGCTTTACCTCAACGGTGGATCATCTGCAATCGCCCAGGCGCAACTTGGCCCAGGGCAATCCGTTTCGTGGTATCCGGTACCGGGAACCGTCTCAGGATCGCGGTTCATCGGCTCAGCAACGGTAACGTCTAGCGGTGGAGTACCGCTGGTTGGAGTCGTGAACGAGCTGAACCAAACAACTGGGCAGGGGATGGCTTACAGCACGTTCGGAAGCGGGACCCAAACTGTTGATATGCCGCTTGTTATGTTCAATAATAGTGGTTATTACACGGGCGAGCAGGTTCAGAACGTGGGTACTGCCGCGGCGACCGTTGACCTCAAAATTAACGGTACTGTCGTCGACACGAAGGTCATCCAACCGGGGCAAACCCAGGTCTGGTTTAGCGCCACGAACATTATTCCTGGCGGTGGAAAGATCGCGTCAGCGTCCGCCGTCGCTCGCGAGCCCGGCTCGCAAATTGTCGGCATTGTTAACGAGATTACGAGCCCACAGCAAGGCGGTGACACGTCTTTCTCGTACGAGGGTTTCAATCAGTAGAGCTGCTCGTGGGCTGCAATTGATCGCCGCGGGCTGGTGGGCTGACCTCGCCAGCCTGCGGTGTATTGTGATCGAAGTCGCGCCCGCGTTATTTCCCGTCTAGTCACGCACGACGCCACAAATGCGCATTACGTTCGTCACCCCGGGCCTCACCTTCTCTGGTGGCATGCTTGCCATCGTGGCATTCGCAAATGGCCTTGCGGCTCGTGGCCATTCGGTGACGCTGGTGAGCCCTCGTGTATGGTCAGCCGCGCTCGTGCAGAGCATCGGTTCCCACGTGCGGATCGTGTCGACCCGGTCGAGCATCCAACCTTCGTCGAGCAATGCGATGATGAATGCCTTCCTGGCTGTAGACCTGGCATCGGTTATCCCACACTCCGATGCGTTGGTGGCGACGTATACGCCCACGGCGATTCCTGTTCTTCTGGCCGCTGGAGTGGGACGAGGAATCCCTTACTGGATCTATGCGGACTACCTGGAAATGTTTTCCTCGCGGCCGATTGAGCGTTTAATCATCCGCGAGCTTCCACGGCATTTTCGTAAGGTCGTTACGTATTCGCAGGCTAGCGTGGACGAACTTTTGGGCGTGGCAAACGTCCGGGCGACGGTCGTCGGGCTCGGACTGCCAAGGCGGCATCTCTTCACTCCTCCGTGCGAAAAGGTCGCTCGGCCGCCAACGGCCCTCTATGTTGGAGACGCACGGCCCCGGAAAGGGTTGAGCGACTTTCTCGCCGCCGCCGCCATCGTGCAGAAATCGGTGCCTGACCTGCGCCTGCAAATTGTCACTAAGGACCATCCTTCGATCAGGTCCTCGGTTCCATTCGACCACCTCGTTGCCCCCGACGATGGCGCCCTGGCCGATCTGTATAGAGGCTGCGGCGTATTCGTCTCGACATCCTGGTTCGAAGGGCTTGGGGTTCCTCCTCTCGAGGCCATGGCCTGTGGCGCCCCGGTTGTCCTTACCGACCAGCGAGGCGCGCGCGATTACGCAGTTGACGGGGTCAACGCGCTGGTTGTGCCGATTCAAGCGCCTCAGAAGGTCGCGGAGGCGATGGTCCGTGTTCTCGGTGATTCAGCCCTGGCGCAGCGCCTCGGTCGGTGCGGCATTGAGACGGCTCAGCGTTACAGCTGGGAATCCGCCCTCGACCGTTTCGAGACGGTGATCGGCGCGAGGCGGAGATGAAGAGCGCCGTGGTTCCCAAGATAATTGCGATCGTCCTTAACTGGAACTTGCCCGATGTAACGTGCGTGTGCGTCGAGAATCTCGTCGCCTGCGATTACCCGAACCTCCTGGTTATCGTTGTCGACAATGGGTCGACCGACGATTCGGTCAGCACCATCCGTTCGCGGTTCCCAGGAGTCGAGATGGTCGCTCTGCCAGTGAACCGTGGCTATGCCGCAGGCAATAACGCGGGGATCGTCCGTGCACTCGACGCGGGCGCAGACTGGATACTCCTTGTCAATAATGACGCGACTCTCGCACCCGATGCGGTCAGCCAAATGTTAGCTGCGGGGGGACCGAAAATAGGCCTGATCATGCCTCGAATCGACGAAAAACTTTCGGGCCGGCTGTGGCGGGCAGGATCACGCGTCCACGGGCTGTACCCCCTCCCTCGAAGGTTAGCGGAGCGTGACTTCGTCGACGGTACACCACTGGAAATAGACTTCGCGGTCGGCTGCGTCTTGATGATCCGACGTGACGTCTTTGAAGGAGTTGGCTTCCTGGACGAGCGCTATTTCATGTACTACGAAGACCTCGACTTCTCGTCACGCGTACGGGCCGCTGGCTATCGAATTATGGTTGCGCCCAAGGCGCGCGCCTGGCACACGGTCGGAGCGAGCCTTCAGCGGAACAGTCCACGGCGCACCTATCTTCTGACACGGTTTCGAACGGTCTGGTGCCGCTCGCAGGCACTCGACGTAGCCGGAATCGCTTGGTGGGCCGCTCTTACGCTGGCATCGCTTCGAACCCTCATCGACGCGGAAACACATGGCGACCTAAATAGAGCTGCTGCGGTCATCAGGGGACTCCGCGATGGGCTCTGGCAATCGAATGAACATTCCCTGCCAACGTAGCGTTATCGGAAATTGGGACGGTCACCGCATTTCGCCGTCCAAACAGTGGATCAGCGCCTCCTGTCAGCGTCGGTCAAGGGCGATTTCAACCGCTCGTTGAAGGTCAGCAGCTACGCGGCTTGGCGCGAACCGCTGGCGCACAAGGCCCGCCCCGGCGCAGCCCAGTTCCTCCCGGCGTCGCGGGTTATGAGCTAGCTCGGAAATCGACCTGCTTAGGGCAGCCGGATCGGCCATCGGAACCATCTCGACGTCCCTCCCGTGGGTGAAGATTTCGCGGTTCGCCGGACAGTCTCCGACGATGGTCGGCACGGCGGCAGCCATGAACTGGTAGGTCTTGCCAGCGATGACCCTTCGGGCTTTCGGATTGTCCGCGAAGTGGCCACCAAGCCCAATCGTCGAATGCCTGATTTCGGCCTCTAACTCACCCGGAGCGAGCCAATCGATGAAGTCAATATTCGTTAGCTTGAGGCGTTGCACTAGTTGGTCTACCGCCAGTCGCCGACGACCTTTCCCGAT
>JAJPIK010000078.1 GCA_021324795.1 Chloroflexota bacterium | reverse complement strand
GGCTTCCACCAGTGTCGTAAACTTGTGCTGGTCCATCGCAGACTCCCCTCCCGTGTAGATTGTGTAAGAGGATTATCTGCGATGGACCGACTTTGACATGACCCTAGCGGCAAAGCCCCCAGCATTGACCTGCGCGCTATAATGAAATTGAGAAGGGTAACGTACCGGTAGCGACGGTCGATGTGGGCCGCCGCGGTGTCAAGGAGGCAGCGGTGCGGGCACTTGTTTTAAGGATGGCCCGTGAGCCACGCGTACGGGATTTTCTGACCGACGGGCCAGGCCGATCACTCGCACGCCGGTTCGTGGCTGGTGAGACGCTCGAAGAAGCGATCGGTGTTGCCCAGGCTCTGGCTCGACAGGGTGCCCGGGTGAGCCTGGATTATCTGGGCGAGGCGGTTCACGATTTACAAGAAGCCGAAGCGGCGCGCTCGGTTTACGAAGAGACGATCGACCGTCTTCGACTGCTTGACCTGCCGATTACCCTCTCGCTGAAGCCTTCTCAATTTGGGGTTGACGTTGCTCGTGAGCAAGCGCTCGCCCTTCTTCTTGACGTTATTGGCCGCGCGGCAAAATCTGGTATCGGCGTTCGGCTGGACATGGAAGACTCGTCACACACCGATGTCACCCTCTGGCTCTGGGGTGAGCTCCGTCGGGAGTTCGCCAACGTTGGCATCGTTCTGCAGGCAGCGCTCTACCGCACTCCACGGGATTTGGAAACAGTGCTGGCTGAAGGTGGCTCGGTTCGCCTATGCAAGGGTGCTTATCTCGAGCCAGCCACGATCGCCTATCCCCGTAAGGCGGACGTCGATGCTGCTTATGCCCAGTTGCTTGATCGACTCTTGGAACATGCCGCGGTTCAGCCACCGAATAGCTACCTGCCGACCGCGGCGATTGCGACGCATGATCCCCAGCTTATTCAGCGGGCGATCGAACACATTCACCGACTCGGGCTTAGCCCCGACCGCTACGAGTTTCAGATGCTCTACGGAGTTCGGCGTGATCTTCAGGAGAGTTTGCTCGGGCGCGGCTACCCTCTGCGCATCTATACACCCTGGGGGCCCGCCTGGTACCCGTACCTAACCCGTCGACTCGCTGAGCGGCCAGCGAATCTCACCTTCATGGTTGGAGCGATCCTCTCCGAGTTCATCGCCCGCCGTACGCCAGTCCAACCCGCGCGGCCGGTCGATGTCGTGCGTCGCTAATCGCTTATTCTTCTACTTGGCGTGCTATTCCCCACAGGTCCGCCTCCGTCAGCGCGGATTGGGCGTATTCGGCCGAGTTCCCGTGTGGTAGTCTTGGAGAGGGAATTTCAGAATGGAGGCGAACGGCGGTGGACATCGGAGTCGGTCTCGATCCTACCTTGGGGCTTTCCTTCGAACAGCAGCGACAGATGGCGCGCGAAGCGGCGCGAATGAGCTATAGCAGTATGTGGACGCCAGCCGGCCTTGGCGTCGACGCCTTTCAGGTCTGTGCCCAGTGGTGGGGTGCAAGCGCTGAGGTAGTCAAGGGTGGGCTCACGACCGGTATCAGCGTGGTTCCAGTCGCCCATTGGACGGCACCGCAGCTCGCCGCGACGGCCGGCACGTTGGGATTGCTGACCGGCGGCCGCTTCATCCTGGGTGTCGGCTCGGGTTCGATTCACGACGAGGCACAGCGCCATGTCTACAATTTGCCTGCTTACCCACCGGTTGGCATGATGCGCGATTACCTGATTACCGTGCGTGGCTTGTTGGCCGGCGAAACTGTCGAATATAGCGGACCGGCGGTCACTCTACGCGGGGCACGTCTCGGGTTCAAGCCGCCCCGAGTGCCGGTCTATCTAGGAGCGCTCGGGCCTCAAATGCTGAAACTGGCCGGGCAAGTGGCCGATGGCGTTCTGCTCAACTGGTGCACGCCGGAGCAGATTGCTTGGAGCCGGGGCGTCGTCGTCGAGGGGGCACGCGCGGCCGGCCGGGATCCGAGTGCTGTTCAGATCGTGGAGTATATTCGAGTTTGTCTCGACGAGGACGAAGATGCCGCGCGCCGGGCTTTCACGCGCGCCATGCTTGGCTATGCCCTCGCCCGTCCCGGCGTTGACAAGAAGCTGAGCTACCGTGGCCATTTCGCTCGGATGGGCTTCGACGAAGCCTTGAGCGAGATCGAAGAGCGACGCGCTCGAGGCGCGAGCCAATCTGAGATCATCGACGCATTTCCCCGTGCCTTGCTGAAGCAGGTAGGCTACTACGGACCAGCCGCCGGCGCCGCGGCGGCGTTCAAGCGGCTAGCCCAGGGGTTGGATCTCGCGATCGTTCGGGTGGTGGCGTCGAGGCCCGGGCCAGAAGCAGTGCTCACGACGATGCAGGCCTGTCGACCGGAGTTATGTCTCGGCTGATTCCTCCAGAGCGGCGCGCAACACTGACAGGGCGCGATGGTGAATCGCGCTGACCGATTTCGGGGTGAGGTTGAACTCAGCGGCGACGGTCTGGCGGTTCCTATCCTTAAAGTAGAGACTCGCGATCACCGCGCGCTGGCGTGGCGTGAGCCGTTCGAGCGCGCGGGCTAGTTTCCGCCCCGGCGGGCCACCAACGCCTGGCGCTCGGTATTGGCGGGTCAAGGCGCGCTCGACCTCCTCTTCCTCGGCGGGCGCTTGCCGGCCAAGGCGACGTCGTTCGGCTCGGAGGAAGCTGTAGATCTTGTGGGGAAGCTGGCGGCGAAGGAAATCGGTGAGGCGTTGGGCATCGGTGCCTTCGTCGCCCTGCACCGCTTGAAAAAACTGCTGGGCGGCTTCTTGGGCGATGTCGGACGGATCCAGAGTGCTCGGTCGCGACCGACTTTGTCGCACTACCATGGTGACCAACGGCGCGCAGGTGTCCCAAAGCGAGGAGAGTGCTTCGGCGTCGCCGGCGCGGGCTGCTGCCAGAAGCTCGTCGGGAATCGCGAAGGTAGCCAAGTTGACCTTGACCATGCCAGACCTCTCAACAACCAATTGATGCGTTGCAGATGGGACGTCATTGGTAACGACGGATAACCGCGACGACTTTTCCCTGGATGGTCACGTCGGAAACGATCAGGGGTTCGAGAAACGGATTAGCCGGCTGGAGGCGAACGTGGCCTTTTTCTCGATAGAAGCGCTTTAACGTCACACCGTTGCCTCCAAGGAGGGCAACGATGGTATCTCCGTTGTCGGCGGTGCTCTGAGGTTGAATGATGACGTAATCGCCATCGTGAATGCCGTCGCCAATCATGCTGTGACCTTGAACGCGAAGAACAAAGTTATTGGCGGAACGAGCAAGGCTCGCTTCGACCCAGAGAAACTCGTTATGCTCTTCAAAGGCTTCGATCGGCTGGCCAGCGGCAATCGTGCCGACGATGGGGAGACGGTAAACGTCGGGGCGTTCCCCGGCGGTATCGGTGCGCACTAGTTCGAGGCTGCGCGCCTCGTGCGGATTGCGACGAAGATAACCTTTTTTCTCCAAGGCGACCACGTGGGCAAGAGCAGCCGTTGGCGAGATGCCCCCCATCGCCTGGCCGATTTCTTGGAGCGATGGGGGTAGGCTATTCTCCTCGGTATAGTGAGCGATAAAATCCAGTACGGCACGTTGACGTTCGGTCAATCGGCGGTCCATGTGCTCCCTCCTGTTCCTGCCTATTATACTTTAAAGACAACTATAAACACAAGTGTACTCTTGATTTTCAGTAGAACATGTAACTATCAATTTGTTCTGACTGGCAATTGGTTGCGTCGTTTTTGGCGGCCATGCTAGAATCGAGACATCGATAACTCGTTAGGTAGGACGTATCGCCCAGTGAATTGCCCCACCTTGACCTTGAGCTGTATCACCAACCTTGGCGCGTTGGAGGCAAGCTGGAATACCCTCCTCCCCCGGTGTCTCTGCAACACGATCTTTCTCACCTGGGAATGGCAGGACCTCTGGTGGCGTACCAGCGGTGAGGGCGAGCTGCACCTGCTGACCGTTCACTGTGGCGAAGATTTGGTGGGTATTGCCCCGCTCATCCGCACCGTGAGCGGCTGGGGATTTGCCGGTGGCACCGAGGTGGCTGACTTTCTTGACGTGGTTGCCTTGCCGAGATACGCGACGGAGGTCGCCAGCAGCGTTCTCGATTATCTGGAGCAGGCCGGCGGAGCGGTCGACTTGCGAAACTTGCGACCGGATTCACTCGGCGCGACGCTGCTTTTTGAGCAGGCTGAACGGCGCGGGCTGCCAGTTTCGTTGAGTCAAGAGGACGTCTCGCCGCGGGTCGAGCTGCCCAGCGATTGGGAGACCTATCTCCAGAGCTTGACCAAGAAAGATCGTCACGAACTGCGGCGCAAGATTCGCCGATTGCAAGGGGCTGGTAAGGTCTGGTACGGCGTCGCCAACGACCCGGCGACGCGCGAGCATGACGTCGAGGATTTCATCCGACTGCATCGCTTGAGCGCGGAAGAGAAGGCGACGTTTATGACTCCAACGATGCAGCGTTTCTTTCATGCGCTCGTTGATGAGTTTGCGCCGCGAGGCTGGCTCCGTCTTTACTTCTTGGAGATCGACGACGTACGTGTTGCCGCGGTCATCCTGTTCGACTACGGTGACGAATTCCTGCTTTACAACAGCGGGTACGATCCGACTTACTCGCACTTGAGCGTTGGCCTGCTGCTCAAGGCATTCTGCTTGCGTGACGCCATCGCTGAAGGACGAAGGGTATTTGACTTTCTGCAAGGGAACGAGCCCTACAAGTACGATCTCGGCGGCCGGGATGTGCCGATCCTTCGACTGCAGTGGTCGGCGGTCGAGGGCGGCCCCTCTGTGGGATCGAGGCTCAATGTGTAGAGTGGCGATGCTCAGCGTACACGGAAGTCCGCTGGGCCAACTGGGCACGGATAGCGCGGGTGGAATGCAATTGTACATTCGCGCCTTGAGTCGTGAGCTGGGACGTCGGGGCACCGTGGTCGACGTTTTTACCCGCCGTAGTGATCCGTGCCAGCCGAAAGTCGTGTCATTCGGTCCGAATGCACGAGTTATTCACCTCGACGCTGGTCCGGCCGCACCCATCGAGAAGAACGCGGTGCTCAACTTTCTGCCGGAGTTTCTCTGCAATCTCCAACGCTTCCGACAAGCCGTGGGCCTGGAGTATGACGTTATCCACAGTCATTACTGGCTGAGTGGCTGGGTCGGCAACTTGTTGGCGCGTCGCTGGGGTGTTCCTCACGTGGCAATGTTTCATACGCTTGGGCGGCTGAAGAACCAGGCGTTAGCCGAGAAAGAAGAAAGCGATGCGCGTATCGAGATCGAAGAGCGGATTGTCGACGGGGCTGACCGAATCATCGCGTCGAGCGAGCACGAGCGGTTGGCGCTCGTGGATCATTACGGCGCCCGCTGGGAAAACATCGCGGTCATTCCGTGTGGCGTGGACCTGAGCCTCTTTCGCCCGCTGGATCAAGCTGCCGCCCGGGCGATGCTCGAGCTTGATGGCGAGGTCCTTCTGTTCGTCGGACGCATAGATCCTGTCAAAGGACTAGACGTTCTTTTGCAGGCAGTGGCGTTGCTTCGGACACGGCCGAACCTGACATTGGTTGTCGTCGGTGGCTCGGACACCGAGCGTGAGTTGCAGCGAAATCGTCGGCTCGCCCACGATCTCGGTCTCGACGGACGAGTGTTTTTCAAAGGAGCAGTTCCCCAGGAGAAGCTCCCGATCTACTACAGCGCAGCGACGCTCTGCGTCGTTCCCTCCTATTATGAGAGCTTTGGTCTGGTGGCAATGGAGGCCCTGGCGTGTGGTACGCCGGTAATCGCGTCGGAGGTGGGCGGACTGCCGACGGTCGTCCGCGACAGGGAAAATGGCTTATTGGTGCCACGGCACCAGCCGGAGGTATTTGCCCAACGGATTGCCCAAGCCCTCGACGACGTTGCGCTCCGACGAGCACTAAGGCTGCGCGCGCGCGCGTCGGTGCTCTGCTATGACTGGGGTATCATTGCCGAGCGGATGATTGCGATGTATCACGGACTAACCGGTACCTGCGGACACGATGCGCTCTCCGTCGTTGAACTAGCCGCGGCCGAGCCATGAGTGAGTTCACTCACCTCGACCCGAATGGTCGACCCCACATGGTGGACGTCTCTGAGAAAGCGGATACCCGGCGAGAGGCGACCGCGCGGGGCGAGGTCGTGATGCAGCCGGCGACGCTGGCGGCAATTGCCCAGGGACAGATCGCCAAGGGAGATGTGCTCGCGACCGCTCAGGTGGCCGCGGTCATGGCCGCGAAGCGGACCTGGGAGATTGTACCGCTTTGCCACCCACTACTGTTGAATGGGATATCGGTTGCCATTGAACTGAACCAGCCGGCTAATACCGTTGAAATCTCGGCCACGGTCAAAACGACTGGTAAGACAGGAGTGGAAATGGAGGCGTTGACCGCGGTCAGCGCCGCCGCGTTGACGATCTACGATATGTGTAAGGCGATTGACCCGGGCATGCGCATCACCAACGTTCGATTGATCCGTAAGTCTGGCGGCAAGAGTGGTGAGGTCATCCTCGAAACCGATGCCGGAGTGGGCGCTGGGGATTAATTGACCCGCTACGTCGATCGCCGCGACGCAGTTGTTGCGCTGGTCGTGACCGTTTTTGCCATCGTTCTCTACCGTCCTCTTACCCTCGACGGGCGAGTGCTCGCCAGCTTTGATTCCCTCGTTTATTTCTACCCCAATGCCGTTTATCTCGCTAACCGTTTGCGGGAGGGGCAGATTCCGCTTTGGGATCCCTACCTCTTTGCCGGCGTGCCTTTTCTGGCGAATAGCCAGGCGGGCGCGCTTTACCCATTGAATCTACTCTATCTGACCGGTCCGGTCAGCCGGGTTTATGCGTACTTGGTCGTAGCACACGTTTGGCTGTTAACGCTCGGATTCTACGTCTTGGGGCGCTGGTGTCTTGGGTTGAGCCGGCCCGGAGCGTTGTTCGCGGCGGTTTCGATCGGCTTCGGCGGCTTCGTCGGTGGCATGAATGGCCACCTGAATCAGCTTGAGACGCTGGCCTGGGCTCCTTTCGCGATCTCTACTCTCGAGCGTGGTGCCGCTTGGCGGAGCTGGCGCTGGTCGATCGCCTCGGCGCTTCCCTTCGCGATCGCGGCTCTGGCTGGCCACAGCCAGGAGCTGTACATGACTGGCGTCGTGGCTGGTCTCGCCGCGTTTGGTCGGGTTATCGAGCACTGGTGGGGTGAGATGCAGAGTGAGTGGCGTCATTGCTGGCCCACGGTGACAGCAGACATTACTCGTCTGGCAATTGGACCGGGGCTTGGTGCTTGCCTCGCCGCCGCGCAGTTGCTGCCGACGCTCGAACTCACGCGCGTTTCGATCCGGGCGAGTGGCATCGACTTTGCAGACGGCTCGGCTTTCTCGCTTCCCCCACCCATGGTGCTGACGACGTTGCTTCCGACGATCAACCAACCCTTACCCACCACCGAATGGCTCGGCTACCTCGGGGTGAGCACGTTCGTCCTGGCCCTGATCGGGCTCTGGCGTCGTCCGAGCCGCGAAGCGTGGTGGCTAGGTGCCCTGGCAGTAATCGGCTTGCTGCTCGCTTTCGGTAAGTACACCCCGGTTTTTCAGATTGCTTTCAACGTTGTGCCGGGGGTCCGACTTTATCGCGTGCCAGCCCGCTGGCTCACGCTCTGGGTGATCGGGGTTGGATTGCTTTCTGGCTGGGGGCTTGACACGGCGCTGGAGATAGGGCGAGCCAAACGATCTGCGGAGACCGATGCTGTAGTCGGTCTGTCGGCAGTCTTTTCTCCCAGGCGCTGGCTTCATGGGCTCAGGGAGCGAAACGAGCAAGGCTGGCGCTTAAGTGATGTCTTGGCTGTTGGTGGGTTCCTCGTCGTCCTTTTCGGGCTGGCCGCGCTCGTTTATCACAATCGGGCCGATCGTCGGCTGATCGATTGGCCCCACGCTGAAACTCTTGCCCTTTGGGGCACGGCATTGGTCTGTACAGTCGTCTTTCTCTGGCTGGTCAAGCGCATTACTTTTGCCTGGATCGGTCTGTTCGTGGTCTTGTTTGGCGAGTTGCTGGTCGGTGGCATCGCTCTACCGTTCCACGAAGCGGTCTGGATCGAGGCGGTCGAGAATTATCGCGCGCCGACTGCTTACTTACTCAGCCAGCACAGTAACGATCGTCTGCTCGGCATTGGCGACAACACTTTTGACCCGGGCGACATCGCGAGCTTACGGGCGATGCTGGCAGGCAAGCTGCCGCTGATCGCCCAGCAAGATTACATTACCGCGGTCAAGCACGTGGAAGGTATGACGCCCAACCTGCCACTCCGCTTCGGACTCCGGACCCTCGACGGCTACGACGGCGGCGTTTTACCGCTGACCCGGTTCAACGATCTGAAGAAGCTGTTTCAGGTTCAAGGTCCGGTCGTCCCCGATGGGCGACTCCGCCTCCAGTTAAAGTCGGCGCCTGATCCGCGCTTGCTCGGGTGGCTCAATGTGCGCTGGCTGGTGATGGACCGACTCCGCGACCAGTGGATTGACAATGTCTATTACGATATGTCGGTGACCCAGGTGCTGCCGCCGAATATCCCCCTCGGGCTGACGGTCAGCCCGTCGTTCTTGGCTACTGACGTTGGCGTGTTCGTGCGTGGTGACCAACCAGGCTTACCCGAGGGAACGTTAACAGTCCAGACCGGTACGATCACCCAAACGATTGCCATGGGAGCGGCGATGCCGCCGGTCCAGTCGGTCAAGAGCGACACCGATCCATTCCCGCTCGGACTCTGGCAGGCCACGTTCTCGACACCGACAACGGTCGAACGGCTGACCCTAACTTGGCACGGCGCGCAGCCGCTCGTCTTGCGCGGCTTGAGCTTGATCAACCAGCGGACCGGGAATAGCCAGGTGGTCGTCGTCTCGCCGGCCTATCGGATTGGCTACCTCGGCGATGTTAAGATCTACGAAAATCTGGACACCTTGCCTCGCGCCTTTCTCGCCAACGGTCTGGAGATCGTGGCACAGCCGGACGATATTGTCAGGCGGCTGAAAGATCCTCATTGGTATCCGCAAGATGTCGCGGTCGCCGCGGCGGGCGACGTGCCCGGTGCGGCGACCTTTCACGATGCTGGGACGCCTGGTGACGTTAGGTTCATCGAGGACCGTCCCGAGGAAGTCACACTCCAGACCAATGCTGTTGGTCCTCGAATCCTCGTTCTTACTGACTCCTATTACCCCGGCTGGCAGGTGACCGTTGATGGCGTCCCTCAGCCCATCCTTCCAGTCGACGTGCTTTTCCGCGGGGTCCGCCTCGCGCCTGGCCATCACCAGGTCGTCTTCCGCTACCAACCACTTAGCTGGCGGCTGGGGCTGCTATTGAGCGGAGTGGGGCTGCTGGGGGTGATCGTGGGCCTGCTCGTCAGCCACCGTTGACGGCGCTCGATTGTTCGCCCTATACTACGGCAGCCGTCACGGTTTGCGGACGGCACGCTGTGAGTTCTGAGTGACGAGTGATGGGTGCCGCTTGGTGGCTGCGATTCTTGCTGACCCTCGGCGCTGTCGCGCTCGTCGCGGGAGGCGTGCTATCCAACCCGCGAGTGAGCGACGCGATGACGGAAGCAACCTTCATTCGCAGCGTGAGTTGGACGAATGTCACCGATACTACCTTCACGGTCAACTGGGTTACCGATTTCGCGGTGCCCGGCAGCGGCTCTATCCATTACGGTACCAGCCGCGATAACCTCTCGACCACGGTTAGCGAATCGGTCGTCGCAGGCGCGCCGGGCGACGTCCACAGCGTCAACGTTAGCGGTCTGGAACCTAACACGACCTATTACTTTGAGATTCACGACGCGAGCCTCATCGCCAGCAATAACGGCAATCTCTATTCGGTGACCACCGGCAAGACGTTGACGACGCAACCACCGATCTACTACCTCTCAGGCACGGTGACCCAAACCGATGGCAAGACGGGAGTCGTCGGCGCCTTGGTCACGGTGCGCATTGCGGACTACGCGAACCTCAACGGCAATCTGGGCAGCACGTCGGCCCCACTCTCGACCCAGAGTGGGGCGGGGGGCAACTGGCAGATCTTCCTCGACCCACGTACCCAGGATGGCAGTGCCTTCTTTCAATTCAATCCCAATGGAGGTGATAGTCTGGTCGTGACGATCGAAGCAGGCCAGCAAGGCAATGGGGGAACCCGCACGATTCCCCTGGCCATCGATTCTAACGGCAGGGCAATCGCGGGATCGATGCCCGTTGCTCTGGGTACCGTCCCTACCGATACCCCAGTCCCCAATGGTGGTACTGTCGTGCCGACCGCGACGGTAACGCCGACGACTGCCCCGCCGACGCCGACGAACACCCCCAGGCCCGCGAGCACCCCTCAGATCACCGGAGTTCCGACGGCGACGACCGCACCGTCCGCGACAGCCACTACTCAGATATCGGTAACGGCTATCCCGACTCCGTCGCCCCCGGCCCCTACTGCGAACCCTCAGGCAAACCTCTTGGCGGAGCCGACGAAGATGCCAATTCCATTGCAAGTGGTATCGCCCACCCAGCCAAACCCGGCGTCGCCGACGCCGACTGAGCTGCGCCAATCTCCACCGCGTGCTCAGTTGGTCCCCCCATCGGTTGGCGCGACGACGGGCGCGCCGACCATGGCGCCGCTGCGAGCATCCCCGCCACCGGACTTCCGGAGCCTGCCAACGGCGACTGCCACTCCAAGTAGAGTTGGAGCTGCGAACGTGGTCACGATCACCGCAGTACCGCTGGTTGTGACGCCAGCGATGAACAGCCCGGGTGAAGCGAGTGCCCAGAGCCCATTGAGCCAGATCGTCGCTTTATTGGCCGGAGCGTTCGGTTTGCTCGGCCTTGGTCTGGTGATGCTGGTCTTCGGAGTCGTGGGCCAGATGCGTCGCGATTGATTCATCATGAAGGAAAGTACTGGGTGGTCTTCAAGACCACGCATACCGGTCACGGCGACCGGTATGGCAAGCGATACATTTCCCCGACCCCTGCTCCCATCTCAGGGGTTGGCGCTGGGGCTAAGGGTAGCTCGTCAGCTTATTCCAGACCTCGTTCGAAACGGAAGCCTTGCGGACGAGGCAGCCACCTTCGGGGATGAGCTGGCCCTGCTGACCGACAAAAGCCCCCTTTTCCGGGTGAGAAATGTCGAAATAGGTCTCCCCGGGAACCATTTCGGCGCCAGTCTCGCAGAAGCTAATTTGCTGGAGTTCTTCGTCCGAGAAGCGGTTTAGCCAATCAAAGCGTTCTCGCAGGCGCTTGGCCTGCTCCATTCGGGTTAGAGCAGTTGCCGGCTGATTCGAGCGTGCTAGTCGTGGTTGCATGGTTGCCTCCGATTCCCTTTCGCGAGCGGATCTGGATTCTTCTCCCCAAGGCATTGACTGAACTGCTAGGCATGCCGGTGAACCATTCAGGCTAAGGATCACCTCGCTGCTGCCCATCTTGCCGAGTTGAGGAGTTCCTCAAGCAAGGCGGGACTTGGCTTGAAGAGAGAGACCGCGCAATAACTGGGCCAGAGGCTATTCCCAGCGGAAGGCTCGAACGGCTAGGACAGTGGCGATGACGGCCCAGGCAAGGAGGGTGAGGATGCTGAAGCCGGTGGTCGTCACACCGGGGACTACCGCCGCGCGTAAGGTATCACTGAGAGCAGTTGCTGGCAAAACCGTGGCGATCGGGCGGAGCACGGCTGGCAAGTGGTCCAACGGCAGCACTACGTCTCCAAGAAGCAGGAAGAGCAAATACAAGCCGTTGGCGATGGCCAGGGTGGCCTCGGCGCGCAAGCCCCCGGCCATGGCCAAACCCAGCGAGCTGAACGCTAAGGTTCCCAGGATGACCGCAACTACGGCCAGCACAGCCTGGAGATGGGGGTGCCACCCGTAGCCAAAATGAGCCACGACGAACAATAAGATGATCTGAAAAACCTCCAATGCCAGCACGGCGAGTGCCTTAGCGACCAGTAACCCCCAACGCGGTAAAGGTGAGCCCCCCAACCGCTTCAGGACCCCGTAGTAGCGCTCGTACGCCGTGGCAATGCCGAGATTGACCATTCCGGTGGAGATGATCGCCAGCGCGAGAATCCCGGGCACTAAGAAATCAAGGCCACTGTCTGTACCGGATGGAACCAGGTTGAGCGAGGCGAAAAAAATCAGCAAGATGACCGGAATGACCACGGTGACGAGGACGTTTTCGCCTCGACGCATGGTCAAGATGAGCTCCATTCGCGTTTGGGCAAGAACGGCGCGACTAGCTGACTGGCTCATTCTGAGATACTCCGATCCGTCAGGCGCAAGAAGATCTCTTCCAAGCTTCCTTGACCGATGCGCAGCTCGCGCGGCAGGATTCCGCGCGC
Organism: Chloroflexota bacterium; assembly: GCA_021324795.1. Taxonomy (GTDB): domain Bacteria; phylum Chloroflexota; class UBA6077; order FW602-bin22; family CADDYW01; genus JAJPIK01. The sequence continues at coordinate 75,146 of JAJPIK010000078.1, read as the reverse complement.
CCGGAGCCATTCCGCCAGTTCGACGAGGAGATCCAGGGTGCGATCCGTCTCAAACACATATTGGCCTGGTCCAGTCTCGCGTACGTTCTTCACCGTGGTCAAAGCGAGAAGACTATCTCGATCCAGACCGGGGGGGCCGCTGAGCCAGAGATCACTCGTAGTGCCAGCGCCAGTTAACTCGGATGGTGTGCCGAGCGCGATCAATCGCCCACGATCGATAATGGCGACCCGATCGGCCAATCGCTCCGCTTCGTCGAGCAAGTGGGTGGTCAGGATCACAGTTACTCCGTGCTCCTTCAACGACCGGATGATCCCCCAGGTAGTGTGCCGGGCCTGGGGGTCCATACCCGCAGTAGGCTCATCAAGAAAGACTAACTCGGGACGCCCAACGAGCGCGACCGCCAACGAAAGCCGCTGCTTTTGTCCCCCAGATAACCGTCGATAGCGGGTACGCGCGGCGTCTTCCAGGCCGACGAGCTTGAGCAGCTCGGTTGGATCGTGCGGTTTGTCGTAGAAGCTTGCGAAGAGACGGAGGGTTTCAATCGGTGCGGCCATCGGATAAAAGCCACCCTGCTGAAGCATAATCCCAATCCGCTGATAGAGCTCGTGGCGTTGACGCTGAGGGTCCAGGCCGAGGACCCGTACCGAGCCGGCATCGGACCGACGGTAGCCCTCCAGAATTTCGATCGTCGTCGTCTTGCCGGCGCCGTTGGGGCCGAGGAGCGCAAAGATCTCACCCGGGCGAACCTGGAAGCTCACGTTTTGGACGACGGCGCGACCAGCGTAGATCTTCGCCAGCCGCTCGACGACAATCGCCGGTTGATCCGAGAGGGATAGTGATCGCGGTGCCAGTTGCCCCAAAGGGTGTGCCTCGTTCATCCACCGAGAATGATACCGAAGTCGATCTACGCTGTCAAAGCTGATCAAGAAATGATTGTCCAAATGAACGCTGATTGATATAATGCGCGGGTAATAGCGGGAAGCCGAAAGAGCAGACGAGCGGAAGTAAGCTATTCGGGGCAGGTTCGCTCGGTTTTGGAGGAATGGAGCGGTGGTAGGATACTCAACGCCCTATGATTGGATCGTCCGACTGGCAGGACGGGGCAAGCGTGACTTGATCCGGGGCATGCTAGTGCGTTCGCCGCATGCCGGGGCGACCGAAAAGCTCATGCTTGCCTTGGAGGCGTATCCGTTGTCCTACCTGCTCATGGCGAGCGAGTATCCAACCCGAATCTGGATTCTCGATCGCGCTGAAAAATTGTCTAGCGCGGAGATCCTGACGACGGAGATGCGCGAACGTCGCTGGCATTCAACCCAGATTACAATCGATGAGTGCGAAGGATTGACCGACATTGCCCCGGGTTACGTCGCGATGATTACGTCTTGGCGTAGCATCCTGGTGATGCGACACGAGTTCGCTCACGTCGTCACGACGTTCTTCACTCCTTACGAACGGGCTGAGCTGGGCGTAATCTATGCGCAAGCCCAGGTAACAAATCGCTTCCTCGAGCCGCTTGCTCGCGAGAGCATCGGCGAATTCTTCGCTTGTGCCCTGAGCTACTGGTTCTTTGAAGACCTGGCGCACGAACTGGCCGAGTTCGATCCAATGCTTTTCCGATTCATCCGCAGCCTGATGCATCGTGCCGAGGAATTTAGCCGACTCATCGAGCGAGAATCATTGCTAGAGGCGGCCGGATTGTAAAGATGAATGGTCTCGTTCTTGCTGAACCCCCCGCGGGGACAATCACACGTTCGGTCGGCGCGTGTCCCTACTCCGATTGGGCGAACCGGTAAGCCTACCGGGGCACCGCGTGTGAAACCGCGCGGAACACGCGGTCAATCCAAAGCGCTGACCAAGCTTGGGAGGATGCCACAGTGATGAACTATGGCTACGGCCAATCGATGCCTTGGTTGTCCTACAATCCGTTCTTTACTCCATGGAACTGGGGTGGCTTCGGCGGCTTCGGCGGTTACGGGACCTTTCCTTACTCGGCCGGCTTTGGTTTTCCAGCGTATGGCTATGGTTGGCCGGCGGCGAACGACGACGAAATTCGCTATTTCGTCGAGCAATCGCTTAATAATGATCCGTCGATTCCACCTCACGTGAACATCGGCGTCGACGTGCACAATGGCGTGGTTACCCTGACCGGTACCGTGCCCAACAAGCGAATCAAGCACGCCGCTGGCGACGATGCGTGGTGGATTCCCCAGGTGCTCGACGTCCACAACGAGATCAACGTAGTAAGCCGTCGCGAGCGCGCAGGCACTGGCGAGACTGAAACCGGCACCGCCACCGGACGACGTGGCCAAACGGCAACACGGTAATCGCGCACCAGGAGATTGTTGTGATGATGCCTTATGGAGCTTGGGGTAACAGTTGTGGCTGCCAGGGGCAGACCTACCCGGGCACGTTCGCCCAGGGGGGATTCGGTCAAGGGGGATTCGGTCCGATGGGATTCCCCCCTGGCGCTGGCTTTGGCGGTTTCTCCGGAATGTCCCCGGGGATGTTCGGTTTCGGTTACCCGGCGTCGTTCTGGGGTAACCCGTTCTTCACGGGCTACATGAGCCCGGTTGGCCTCGGTTGGGGCCTTGGCGGGCTACGACGCTGGGGGGGAACGTATACCCCACAGTTCATGATGACTGGCCTGCCAACCGATAATGAGATCACCGAGATGGTCTACGACGCCATCGACGCTGATCCGATTATTCCTTTCGACGCTGACATCAACGTCGACTGCGACGCCGGAAAGGTTACCTTGACCGGAACGGTGTCGAACAAGGAGATCAAGCACGCGGCGGGCGATGACGCCTGGTGGATTCCGGGCGTCGATGACGTCGACAACCAGATCACAGTCGTGCCGCGACGCGCTGCCGCCGGGGAAGAGGCCGAGACTGAGGCCGCGCGTCCGGCTCGCGGTCGTGGTGGCTTCACCCGGATGCGCCGCTAAAACAACCTAAAGCACGTGCGGCCTGCTCTCTGGGCTGGAAGCCAGAGAGCAGGCCGCTCTCTTACGCAGTTAACCCTCAATAGTCCTCAGTCCAGCGGTACACTGGACCAGGTTCCTTCATTCGCTGATGTTTCCACCGCGTCGAGAACTTCCTGGCAGGCAGCACCGTCGTCAAAGGTCGCGGTGCGGGCGAGGCCCTTGGCGAGATCTTCGACGAACTGCTCCATGTTCGTTGTGCGGGTCTCGACGATGCCACGCGGCACCGGCATGACACAGTAATGGCGCTGGCCCCGCATGAAGTCGCCGATCGCGAATTGGATTTCATCTGGCCGCTCATTGTCATACACAAGGCCACCCTTCGTCCCGTAAATCTCGGCTCGCTGGCTGTTGGCGCGGGCATAGGCGTAGCGCGTGCAGAAGAAGACGCCGGTCGCGCCGTTGGCGAACTCGGCCAGGAAGGACGCGGCGTCATCCACGTCGACCGCTCCTTGGCCGCCACCGGGCAGCGGCCGCTCGTGAATGAAGGTCTTGAGATGGCCCTGGACTCTCTGAAAATCGCCGATCCAGTGGCGGGCCAGATCGATCAGGTGCGAGCCCAGGTCGCCGAGGACCCCGGTGCCAGTCATGGCCTTGTGCAGCCGCCAGACGCGCGGTGCCGTTGGGTCAACGAGATGACCTTGATTGTAGGTGGCGATGATGTGGTAGACCTCACCAATCTCTCCGGATTGAATGATCTCACGGATGAAGCGAGCAGCCGGCACCTGGCGATAGGTAAAATTGACCGCGGTTTTCACTCCCATCTCGCGGGCAGCGGCAGCCATTTGTCGGGCTTCGTGACGGTTCATCCCGAGAGGCTTTTCGCAAATCACGCTGATTCCACGCCTGATTGCCGCGATGGAGATCTCGGCGTGGCTAACGTTTGGCGTCGAGACATCAACGGCGTCGAGTTGTTCCCGCTCGAGTAATTCACGGTAATCGGAATAGGTTGCCTCGATTGCAAATTGCGTCGCGGCGTTGGCTAAGTTCTGGGGATCAATGTCGCAAGCGGCGACGATCTTGGCATACGGGCTTCGGTGGTAGGCGACCAGGTGACCACGGGTGCCCCATCCTCCGGTTCCGATCATGCCAATTCGGACCGGGGTAAGGTTCGCTGACATGGAAAGTCCTCTCAAACACCAACCTGATCGAGAGCCGGTGCTGCTGTTTAAGGGGCGTAGCTGACGCTGCTCTCGTCACGGGCTTGAGTTTACCGGCCCATCCTTCCGGCCGTCAACGCCTCTGACTTGTGAATCCGGTCCGTCCCATGCTATAATCTCCTCCGATACCTTCGTGCCGTGGAGAGGTGGCCGAGTGGTTGATGGCACCGCTCTCGAAAAGCGGCAGGTGATGAGCCTCCTGGGTTCGAATCCCAGCCTCTCCGCCTCAATCCCCCGAAAAGTCCACTACCAGAGGATCGGTGGCTGGCCTTGGGCTATTAGAGCAGATGAAATTGGCAGGTCGTTCTTGCTCTATACCCTTTCCCGGAGAGAGGGTATGCAGGGAAGCTTGTCCCATCCACTTGCCCAACATGGGAGAAGGATCGTCAAACAATGGCTGGAATCTATTGGATGCTGGTCAGTTCCCCGGACAACTTTGAGCGTGCTCGCTCACTTGGCTTCCCGATGCTCGCGATGAAGCGCCGACACGTGAGGAAGGCAGAGCGCGTTCAGCCCGGCGATCGCGTTGTCTACTATGCAACCGGCCAGATGGCGTTTGCCGGCACATTCACCGTCACGTCCCCGTTTTTCGAGTCCCACGAGCCGCTCTTTCAGTCGAAAAAGGACGGCGAAGATTATCCATACCGTTTCGCGGTCCAGCCGGACCACGTGTTGTCGGCGGGCGAATTTGTCCCGGCCGCGACGCTCTTGCCCGATCTTCAGTTTGTCAAGAAGTGGCCGGCCGCGAACTGGCACCTCGCTTTTCAAGGGAACGTCCATACCCTGAGCGAGGAGGATTTCGCGACAATTGAACGGGCGATCGCTGCAGCCGTCCGTTCTAGCTCCTTATCGGTTGGCTGATGGCGCGTTGCCGGCGCCAGTTGCTACTCTGAAACTGCCCCTGGTTGACAGTCTTAAGAAAAAGTGGCATAGCCATTGCGGAAGGCATCACTTCTCTACACCTTCCGATGCGGCTGAGGACCATGCTTCAACCAGGAGATCCTTCGATCAAGCGCATTGCCGTGCTACGGGCAAATGGCTTGGGCGACTTTCTGTTTGCGACCCCGGCCCTTCGGGCACTGAGTACGGCATTCCCCGAAGCCGAAATCACTTATCTTTGCCTCCCATGGCTCCAACCATTCATTGCGGGCCGGTACAGTTATATCCAACGAACACTGGTGGTGCCTCCGTATCCGGGAATCCGCGGCGTCATCGGAGATCCCGAAGCGGCACAGCAGGAAGCGGATCAATTCTTTTCCGACTGTCGTGACTACGCCTTCGACCTAGCGATCCAAATGCACGGAGGAGGCGTCGAATCGAATCCTTTCGTTCGCAAACTGGGAGCCCGCTATACTCTCGGCATGGCAGGACGTGGGATCCCGCATCTTGATTACAGCCTGGCTTACGAATTCTATCAGCATGAGGTACTGCGCTACCTCGAGCTGGTTGGGCAAATCGGGGTGTCGACGAACGACCTGCGAATGGATGCGCCAGAAATCTCCGGCGACGTGGAGCAATTGCGCCTGGCCTGGCCGGAGCTCGACGCTGGCGAATACGTCGTGATTCATCCGGGTGCGTCTGATCCGCGTCGTCGCTGGCCGGTCGAGCGGTTCGCCGCGGTGGCCGACTACATTCAGCAAACCTACCGACGGCGCGTCGTCATCAGTGGTTCACTCGGCGATCGAACGTTGACGTATCAGGTTAAAGCCTCGGCAGCCCGTCCGGTCATCGATCTGGCTGGCCAAATCGACCTTGGTGCGCTTGTCGCCCTGATTCGGCGCGCAAGTTTGCTGATAAGCAACGATACCGGCGTCGCGCACGTCGCCTATGCCGTCGGCACATCGAGCGTTGTCATCTACTGGTGTGGGAATCTGATCACGGCTGGCCCGTTTCAACGGGCCCGATTTCGACCGGTTCTCTCGTGGACGTTGAATTGTCCGAAATGTGGGGCGCGACGCTGCCGGTGCCCAGTCTCTTTTGTCGCCGAGGCGTCGCTCGACGAGGTGCTCGAACAGGTGGACGATCTCTTTGATTCTGGTGTCGCGGGAGCAGGAGGGCGATGAGCCTGCTACAATTGTCTCGATGAACTTGTTGATAAAGTAGGTGCATTGATGACTCGAGCCAGTCAAAAGACACGTGAAGTTGCTGCCAAGCATCGCCGTCGGGCTAAGAAACTAGAAGAACGTCGAAAGGGGCTGCGGCCGGCCGGGCCAGCGGTGATGCCGCCAAGCCGTGCCGCGGCGCCACCGCGACCAGCTGCGGCCGCGTCAGCCGTGGCGCCCGCGGCACGGCCAGCTGCGCCGCGGGCGCCACGCCCGCCACGACCGGAGCGCCGTCCGGCTCCGGAAAGCTCGGGGAGCTAAGCGCAAATCGTCAGGAATAGATCGCGGGCGCGTCAGCCGTGGCGGCCGCGATCTATTCCTGACGGGGAGCCCGAGGCGAAGCCTCAGATCAGCATCGCGATCGCCAGCAAGATGACCGCCACCTCGGTCAGAGCTAGCGGACTGAAAAGACCGGCCAACGCGAGAATCGCCAGGATCAAAGCGATGACAACCAGTATGGTATTGAGTGTGATACCGGCAGTAATTGGACGCATGGGATTTTCACCTCACTTTCCGCAGGTGGTTGCAATCCCTGTGCCCGGAATGAAAGGATTCCGGCGTCAACCGGCTCGCTTTTCGCTCAGAAACTGATCGTACTCAGCGCGATCGATCGGTAGGCTGACCGGCTTCTGGCGGTAGCCCGAAAGCAACAAGGCGTTAGCGAGCTCGAGCGCATTTCGGCCGTCCTCGCCAGTGGCGATGAGCGGCTCGCCTAGCCGAATCGCCCGGGCAAACTGATCGACGACAACAGCATGGCCATGTGGTGTGGCGGGAACTTCGACTGTTTCCCATTCGCCCGAGGCCTTGCCCCACTTGGTTCCGCTGTTGATCTCCTCCTGGATCGTCTTACCCATGCGATACAGACGAAGCGTTCCATCTTGAATGAGCAGCTTGCCCCGGGTGCCGGTGAATTCGAGACGATTTTCGCCCGGCCACTCGGCTGTCGTCGTGTAGAAAGAGCCGGTGTGGCCGGGCTCGTAGTCGATGAGCGCCTCGACGCTATCCTCGACTTCGATGCGATGAAAACGAGTCTCGACTCGGGCTTGTACCCGGCGGGGGCGTCCGCCGAGCCAGATGAAGAGATCGAGCGAATGGGGTGACTGGTTCATCAAAACGCCACCACCTTCTCCCTTCCAAGTGCCTCGCCAGGCACCACTATCGTAATACGCTTGGCTACGATACCAGTGGCTGGCGACCATCACCGAGCGATAGACATCGCCGATAGCGCCACTGATCAGCAGATCGTGTGCGCGCTTCATCAAGGGGTCAGTGCGCGTTTGAAACATTACTCCGAGCTTCACGCCAGCGCGATTGGCCGCCGCGATCATCAGGTCTGCCTCACTCACGGCGACCGCGATCGGCTTCTCAGAGAGAACGTGCAGACCGCGCTCGATCGCGGCGAGGGCAATTGGGCAGTGGAAGGGATGGGGAGTCGCGATCAAGATGGCCTCGCAAGAGCCGCTATCGATCAACTGCTGGGGATCGTAAAAGCCTGGAACGTCGTAGGTTCGACTGACCTCGTCGACGAGGCTTGGTACGACGTCGGCAACGCCGACGAAGTGAATGCTGTCCAGACCCTTCTCTTTTTCCAAATGATTCTGGCCCATGCCTCCCAGGCCAATCAGTCCGAGCTTGAGGGGTTCCACGTTTGTCCTCCGATGTGAACGAAATCGTGTGGTGGGCTGGGGTACGATTGGTGCCGGTTTTTCCTCATCTTAGCACGCTGTGTATGCGCTGTCAGCGTGGGCTCAGGGTAAATCAGTAGGTCGACCCTTCTCCGACAGATGGCAGTTATTCCCAATCTGCCCATCAGTAATTTGCGAGTGATGGTACGACCGTGCTATACTCGGGCCGAGCCACCGCCGGGGCGTTCGAGGGAACATCTTTTGATGGCGAGATGACAGAGCGCCCGGGCGGGAGGTCCACCGTCTTGGATGACGACTTAGCGGTTTCTCGTCGAGGTCCAGGGTGCGTATCAGTCCACGGCTTATTGGCGTCGGCCTCATTGCCGCGGTAGTCGTCGCTGTTGCTCTCAGCGTTGCACCGGAGTTTCCTTTTTCGGATCCGTTTGCTTCGCCAAGTGTGCCCCAGCCTGCCCGGGCTATTCCATTCACCGATGTGAACCCTTACGGGGCGAACTTTTTTCTTGAGAGTGAAGCGGAGGAATGGAAGGTCGAGAAGTCACTCGAGATGGCCCAAGCGGCAGGGATTGGCTTCGTCAAGCAGCAATTCCCCTGGGAAGATCTCCAGCTTTCGCCCGGACCGAACGGTTATTGGGACAATCGCCTCAACAAGAGTACCTGGCAAAAGTACGACGACATTGTCAACCTTGCCGCGAAGTATAACTTGCAAGTGATCGCTCGCCTTGATCGACCGCCAGCCTGGACACGCGTTGACAACCGCCGACCCGAGCGACCACCGGATGATTTCGCGCGCTATGGCGATTTTGTCTACGACGTGGTGAAGCATTTCAAGGGACGGATCCACTACTACCAGATCTGGGATGAGCCCAACATCTACCCTGAATGGGGCGATCAGCCTCCAGATCCGATTGCCTACACGCGTTTGCTGCGGATTGCTTATCAGCGGGCAAAAGAAGCCGATCCGAACGTCGTGATTCTGAGTGCTCCACTCGCTCAAACGCTGGAAAACTCGTCGCGCAATATGAGCGACATCGATTTCCTGCGTGGGATGTACGCGGCGGGAGCCAAACCATACTTCGACATCTTATTCGCCAATAGCTATGGGTTTGCCTTTCCGCCTACCGATCCGCCGTCACTCGAGCGATTGAACTTCCAGCGTGTCGTCCTACTGCGTCAGATCATGGTTGAAAATGGTGACGCGAATAAACCGATCTGGTTCAATGAATTTGGATGGAACGCTGCGCCATCGACGTTTGCCCCGGATAAGCTCCTCTGGGCACGGGTAAGCGACCAACTACAAGCTCAGTACACCGTCGAAGGGGTGCAGTACGCTCGTACTCATTGGCCGTGGGCTGGCGTTTTCAACATTTGGTACTTTCGTCAGCCAGGCAACATCCCTCCCGACCGTGCCGACTATTACTTCCGGATGGTTGATCCTGGTTTTACCCCACGCCCGGTCTACAATGCGGTGAAAGACGTGGCGACTACCCAGGGGATTGCTGGACCCGGAACGTACGCGGTGACCGATCCGGCGGCATCTTACTCCGGGGATTGGCAGCCAGTGCTCTCTCGTAGTGTATCGGGGGGCCTCTACGAGACGTCGAGTCGACCAGGGGATAATCTGACGATCACTTTTGACGGCGGCGGTCTGACCCTGGACGTGATTCGAGCTCCTAACGCGGGGCAAGTGTACATAACAATCGATGGGCGCGTGGCGAATCGTCTCGCTGACCAGTTCCAGGGACGCTCGGTATTGACTTTGAGCGCAACCGACGAAGAAGGTCCGACCGAGGTGCCGATCGTCGACGGATTACCGGAAGGGCATCACGTCCTGCGCCTGGTCGTGGGACCATCGCCGGGATCACCACACGGCGAGGTCAAGATCGCGGGTTTCATCGTCCACGCCGCTGACCCGAATGCTGGACGTTTCCGGACTCTTCTGACCAGTCTGATCGCGAGCCTAACCGGAGTTGTTGTCGTATTTATCGGGGGGTTGCGAACAATTGGCCGGTAATATTCTCAGCACAACGAAAGCTGCGGCGCCGGACGTCGGTCCGGACGGGCTCGAGCAGGTGGTATTCGTCGCCCTCGCCCTCGTCATGGTTGGTATGGTCGTCGGGCCCTTACCAATCGTTGCGGTCGCGGCGATTGGCTACGTTGCTCTCGCGGTATGGCAACCGTCTCCTGCCTTGGGACTTGTCGTTATAAGCTTGCCATTTGTCAAGCCCCTTTACCTTGGATCTTTCGAGATCAGCTTGACCGAAATTCTCATTGTCCTAGCGACGGTCGCCGGAGCGATTCGCTTGGCGCGGATGCTTTGGGGGCCGCCGGCTAAGCTAGGCGGGTGTCTGTTAGGGCTCAAGCGTGGGCTCCGTGATGCGCTTGGGGATCCCACGGTGTCGATTCTGGTGCTTCTCTTCGTTCTCGCAGGGGTGATCAGTCTGACGGCTAGCGTGGCGCTCCGCGAGAGCCTACGCTCGCTCCGAACGATCATCATCGAACCGGCCTTGTTTTATTTTCTCGTCGTCACCCAGGTGCGTGGTCGACGAGCCATCGCGACGCTCCTTGGGGCGCTGGTGCTGGCCGGTGTGTTAATCTCACTGGTTGGCTTCTGGCAGTACGCGACCGACGAGCGTCTCATCACCGCGGAAGCCGGCTTGCGGCGAATTCGTGGCTTCTATGGCTCGCCCAACAATCTTGGTCTCTTTCTGGGCCGGGTCTTACCTTTCACGTTCGCATTGGCCCTCTGGTGGAAACCGAGCCGGACAATCTGGCTCGTCGCTTTTCTGATCATCGCCGTGGCGATAGTGCTCACCTTTTCGATTGGAGCATGGCTAGCGGTGGCGGTCAGTATGTTGGTCGTGGCAGGATTGACCGGTCGGCGAGGCCGGCGGTTGGCGTTCCGTGGAGCAGCTGTCGCGGTCGTCGTCGGGGCCTTGGCCGCTTGGCGTATCCCCCGGATCGGCTCGCACTTCGATTTGCAATGGGGGACGAGTTTTATTCGGCTGGAAGTTTGGCAATCCGCGGCACGGATGTTGGTGATGCATCCGATCCAAGGAATTGGTCTCGACAACTTCCTTTATTACTACCAGCATGGATATCGTCTGCCGACGGCTTGGCAGGAGCCGGACCTTTCGCACCCGCATAATTTCATTTTTGATTTCTGGCTGAGTCTCGGGATGCCCGGCATTGTGCTGTTTGGCTGCCTAGTCGGTCGGTTTATCGAGGGTATCGCTAGCTATTGGGGAATGAGCGACCGGTTCGAGCGTGCGATTTACGCTGGCGCGGCAGGGGCGATGGTCGATATCGTCGTACACGGCCTGGTCGATAATTCGTTCTTCCTGCCCGATCTCGCCGTGCTTTTCTGGCTAATCTTTGCTATAGTAGGCGTGCTGCAGCGTGAACAACGCCGACGAATGCACGTGATCTTGCGGCGCTGAAGGAGACACCTTGAGGACACTGGTGACCGGGGGGGCCGGTTTCATTGGCTCGCACCTCTGTGATCGATTGATCGCACGGGGAGATGACGTGGTGTGCGCGGACAATCTAATCACCGGGCAGGCCAGCAACGTTGAGCATTTGCGTGGAAATCCGCAGTTCCACTTTGTTCAGGTTGATGTATCCCGGCCGTTCGCAATCGATGGCCCGATCGACCAAATCTTTCATCTCGCTAGCCCGGCAAGTCCGCGCGGATACCTCGAAAAGCCGCTAGAAACCGCCTTGGTCAATAGTCAAGGTACCCAGCATGCTTTAGAGTTGGCAAAACGTACCGGTGCAAAGTTTCTCTTAGCGTCGACGTCAGAAGCCTATGGCGATCCGCTCGTTCATCCGCAACCCGAAGATTACTGGGGCAATGTCAATCCAATCGGGATGCGCAGTTGCTACGACGAAGGCAAGCGATTTGCCGAAGCGCTGACGATGATTTACGTCCGTCAATTCAATGTCGACGCGCGGATCGTGCGGATCTTCAACTGCTACGGTCCACGGTCAGATCCGCGTGATGGACGGATCGTGCCAAACTTCGTGACCCAAGCGCTGCTTGGTCAGCCAATCACAGTTTATGGTGACGGTAGTCAGACGCGCAGCTTAGGCTACGTTAGCGATCTGATCGATGGCTTGCTCCGCGCGATGGATACGGTCGACACGATCGGGCGCGTCTATAACTTGGGAAATCCAGATGAGCGCTCGGTCCTTGAGTTTGCTCAAGTTATCAAGCGTTTGGCGGGATCGAGTTCGGTAATTGAATTTCATCCACCGATCAGCACTGATGACCCGCAGCGACGCTGTCCGGACATTACCCGAGCCCGCCGCGAGCTTGGCTGGGAGCCAAGGGTGCCACTCGAACAAGGGCTATTGGACACGATCGCTTGGTTTCGCATCCGTTTGGGATTGACCACGGTTCCGGGCTGATGGCATCATTTTCCGCCTGGCTTCTACAGGCCTCTCCGGCATGATTGGGCTCACGGAAACTGACCGTCGTCCATGGCCAGCGATTGGCCTTGCCGCCGTGCTTGGCCTTCTTGGTGGTGTTCTCCCACCACTCTACGGAACTGCTTTGTTGGCCGGCGGGGTTACGACGATTGTTATCCTGATCGAGCCCTCGCTCGGTTTGTCGGCGTTAAGTTTCGCCGTTCCTTTCGGGCCGTCCGGGTCGACTGGCAACAGTTTGCCAGTGACGCCGACTGATGCCCTGGTCGTCCTGATCCTCGGGGCAACGCTCCTCTTCTGGTGGTCGGGCCGCCGAGAGACGCTGACCCTCACGGTGGCCTTTTGGCCCGGTATAGTCTTCATTCTCGTCGCTGCCCTTTCGGCAACGTTTGTCGGCGATCTGGTGACGTCTCTGAAGGAGATCCTCCGCTGGGTCGAATTGCTCGGTATCTTGGTCGTCACCGCGACTTTGTGCCAGAATGAACGGGTGCGGCGGCTGACGGTCGGAGCGCTGCTCGTCGCACTCACGCTCGAGGCGGGACTTGGCTGGGCGCAGTTCTTTTTGAGACGTGGCCCGCCAAGTTTTCGAATTGGACCTTTCTTGCGGGCTTACGGCTCATTTGGTCAGCCGAACCCGTTTGGAGGCTACCTGGCGATGACCTTGCCGATCGCGATCGCGATCGTCGTCTGGCAACGTCCCTGGCAGAAGCGCCCGGACATCCTCACTGGGTTGGCCTTACTGGCGACTGGCGTGGGCGGTGGAGCGCTCCTGATGAGCTTATCGCGCGGGGCTTGGATTGGCGTCGCGGTCGGAATCGCGGTGGTCGTCTGGCGCCAGACACGCCGGGGCGGCTCGCTGATTCTGCTTGGCTTACTCGCCTTCGCCGCTTTGTTCGCCATGGACGCACTGCACCTGGTGCCGCCGGTGATCTCGCAGCGTCTCGCGCAGATCACCGACTACTTTGGCGTGTATGACGTGAGCAAGGTGACGCCGACATCGCAGAACTGGGCAATCATCGAGCGAATGGCGCACTGGCAAGCGGCCTGGAACATGTACCAGGCGCACCCGATCCTGGGCGTGGGGCCCGGCCACTATCCAATCGCCTATCCGGATTACCGCGTCAACGCCATCTGGCAGGATCCGCTCGGTCACGCCCACAACGTCTATCTCAATGTGCTTGCCGAGGAGGGTTTTGTCGGTCTGTTGAGCTACCTCGTTCAGTGGCTCGCCTGGCTATGGTTGATACTCAGTGGCTGGCGCCGTGCCCGACGTCCGCTTGATCAGGCATTGGTGGCAGGCGGGTTGGCGGGCTTCGCCGCGGTCGCTTTTCACAACATCGTGGACGATCTCTATGTCCATGGACTGAATGCGCAGTTGGGGTTGTTGATCGGACTGGCGGGGGCGATCGACCGCCAACCGGGCAACAACCTACAGGAGTCGTCGTGAACGTCGTGCAAAACGATGCTTTGCCTCCTACCGTGGCCTCGCCAAGTGGCATTCCACTGGCGCGTCGGATTCTTCGCCCGCGGACCCTCATCTCGTTCGCGATTGGATTACTCATCCTCGGGTTCGGGGTAAGCCGACTCAACATCGATATCGCCGGCACGTTACGGGTGATTGGGAGCGCCAATTGGCGGCTATACTTTGCCGCTTTCGTCGTGTACTATTGCGCTTTCCCGGTCCGGGCGCTGCGCTGGCGCCGTATGCTCGAAAACACCGGCTATCGTCGACAAGAACTCCCGGGTCTGCTAGTTCTCGGGGAGATCATCTTTCTGTCGTGGTTCGTAAATGGGCTGGTTCCAGCCAAACTGGGTGACGTCTATCGGGCGTACGTACTGCGCCAGCGGTCGATCATTTCGGGATCGAAAGGCGGTGGAACGATCGTCGCCGAGCGCTTGCTTGACCTGGCGGTGATGCTCGTTCTGCTGGGTATCGCCGGCCTACTCAGCTTCCGTGGTCGGCTCCCCTCCACGGTCCTCACGGTGATCGAGTTTGGCTTTGCCCTCGTGCTGGTCGCGGGCGTTGGTTTGCTCATGATGCGACGGCTGGAGCCGTTGATTCGGCGGTTCATCCCCGCTCGCTTTCAGATGCTGTACGAACATTTTCAAGATGGGACGCTCGGTGCGTTTGGCCATTATCCGGAGTTACTTGGGCTCACCTTGCTTGCCTGGGGCATCGAAACCGCGCGTCTCTACTTTGTGACCCAAGCGATTGGCGTCGCTCTCTCGCCCAACCTGGCGTTGAATCTGCTGATGGTTATGTTCATTGCCCTGGGCGAAGCTTTACTCACTGCGCCGCCGGGAACGCCGGCGGGCTTAGGGTACGTCGAGGCGACCATCGTTGGAGCCCTCGTGCTGCTCCACATTCCGCAAACGGTCGCCTTATCGATCGCTTTGCTGGATCGTTCGATCAGCTTCTTGAGTATCGTGGTGCTGGGCTTTTTCGTTTATCTTTATAGTCAGCGACATGCTTAATGCGGAATCAGGGGACCATCTCGGATTTGGTCCGCTGCCACCCCGTCCGGATGGGGAAATGTTGGGGGATATCTCCAACTCCTGCCGTGGCGGGACATTGAAGGATGAGGAAAAGGGCTCTTGCGCGTTGCGATTGACTATGCGGCAGCGGTTCACCAAGGAGCGGGGGTTGGACGTTTTGTCCGCAGTTTGGTCGACGCGATGGTGCCCCTTGACCCGGACACGCACTTTCTCTTGTTTTATGGTCCGGAGGGGGCACGAAAGGACGCGCCAACCGCGCCGAGAGCACCCAACGTCAGCAGCCGCCCGCTCTGGTTGTCGCAGCGCACGCTGAACGTCTTGTGGTATAAGCTGGGTGTTCCGGTGCCAGTTGATGCGCTGACTGGTCCGGCCGACGTCTTTCATTTTCCGGACTTTGTTCTGCCGCCGGTACGACGGGGAGCGACCGTCGTGACTGTCCATGACCTCTCGTTTCTCCTGGTTCCGGAATGTGCTGACGAGCGACTCCGAGCCCATCTGGAGCGGATCGTTCCGATCTCGGTGCGCCAGGCCGATTACGTCACGGCTGACTCGGAGAACACCCGTAACGACCTCATGACGTTGCTTGACGTGCCTCCCGAACGGGTCGAAGTCGTCTATTCGGGCGTTGACCGACGTTTCCGACCGATTGAAGACGAAGTCATATTAGAGACGGCTCGACGAAAATACGGTCTGCACTTTCCCTTCATGCTCTACGTTGGAACGATTGAACCTCGGAAAAATTTGCGCCGGCTTCTCCAAGCCTACACCATTTTGCGACAGCAGCGGCGGGCCCGGCATAAGCTAGTCCTTGCCGGGGGATTGGGCTGGCTCTACGAGGACATTCTCCAGGATGTTGAAGAGTTAGTAGCCGAGCAGGAGGTGGTTTACCTTGGGCGAATTCCGGACGACGATTTGCCGGTGCTCTATTCGCTCTGCGACGTGTTTGTCTTTCCCTCGCTCTACGAGGGCTTTGGCTTGCCACCGCTCGAAGCGATGGCCTGTGGGACGCCGGTGATCTGCTCGAACAGTTCTTCACTACCGGAGGTCGTTGGCGACGCGGGAATCCTGGTTTCAGCCGAGGACGTGGATGGCTTAGCAGACGCGATGGGAGCACTTCTCAACGACCCTGACCGGCGGGCAATGCTGGCGCAGCGAGCGCTGGAGCGGGCCCATCGGTTTACCTGGGAAGCGGCTGCCGAGCGTATGCTAAATATCTACCATCGCATTGGTGGGGATTGATGCGGTCGGTGAAGCCACGCGTTGCTTTGAATGCGTTGTTTCTTCACTATCCCTTTTCGGGAACCGGTCGCTACGTCGCTCAACTGGTGGCTGCAATCGAGCGATGGGCCGAGCCGGTTTTGCTCGGCTCTCGGGCGTTCCCGCCCGCGGTAAGCGTGTTTTCACACGATGTGAACGTCGTACCGAAACAGTCCGTTCAATTGCTTGCCTCTCCGATCGATCGGCTGCCGCGAAGCCTGGCGAAGATCTGGTACGAGCAGCTCGGGCTACCGTCGGCGGCGAGCCTTGCGAAGGTCGACCTGGTGCACTATCCCTACTTCGCCGCGCCGTTGTGGCCGCGCCAACCGACGATCGTCACGGTTCACGATCTTGTGCCGATCGTTCGGCCGGAGTACCGGCGAACCGCTGGCCAACGCCTATATACGACGCTGGTGAGCCATGGTTTACACTTTGCCAACCGGATTATTACCGATTCGCAAGCGAGTGCCCATGACCTGCAGCGGCTTCTTGGGATTCCCGCCCACCAGATCCGCGTCATCCCATTGGCGGTTGACGCCCGATTCCGTCCGTTGGCGACCCCCGAGGAAGAGGTCTGGGCCGACACGGTTTTGGCACGCTACGGGCTCGATCGTCCCTATCTGCTCTATCTGGGAGGGCTCGATCGCCGGAAGAACGTTGATTGCCTGATCAAGGCTTTTGCCATGCTCAGGAGAGGCTGCGACCTTCCGCATTGCTTGGTCATCGTCGGGGCAGTGCGCGCGGGGCAGCCATTGTTCTACGATCCACGACCGGACGTTGAGCGGTTGGGAATTGCCGAGACCGTGCGATTCCTCGGTGTCGTTGGCGACGACGACGTGCGCGCGCTGTACGGTCGAGCTGATACCTTTGTCTTCCCTTCGCTTTATGAGGGCTTTGGCTTGCCGCCGCTCGAAGCAATGGCGTGTGGTGCTCCGGTCGTCTGTTCGTGCGCGTCCTCTTTGCCAGAGGTCGTCGGCGAGGCCGGTCTCCTCTTCGATCCCAACGATCCATTGGCTTTGGCCGAGATGCTGAGACGAGTACTCACCGACCAGGAGCTACGCCAGGATCTGAAGCGACGTGGGCCAAAACAAGCGGCGGCGTTCACCTGGGAGGCGACGCTGGCGGCTACCGCGCAGGTCTATCAAGAGGTGACCGAGCAGGTGGTGGGGTAACGGATATGAAGGTCGTCATGGTCTCGAAGGCTTTCATGCGCGCTACCTACCATCGCAAGCTGGAGGAGATCGCGCGCGCCGACGATCTCGATCTAACCTTGATTACCCCCGTATCATGGCGTGATGGAAAGAGTCTAATACGTCTCGAACGGTCGCGAGGACAAGGTTATGCCGTTCAAGTGACGCCACTGGTCTTCAACGGCGCCTTTCACCTGCATTTTTATCCTCGGCTCGCCGGTCTGCTCCGGAGTCTCCGACCAGACGTGGTTCATCTCGACGAAGAGCCGTACAACCTGGCCACCTGGCTGGGCTTGCGTGCAGCTCGAGGCGTCGGAGCCCGGTGCCTCTTCTTCACCTGGCAAGACCTATACAAACGCTACCCTTTCCCCTTTTCCAAGTTCGAGGCGGATAACTATCAGGCTGTCCAAGGAGCGATCGCCGGAATTCCGGATGCTCAAGATGTACTGCGCAAGAAAGGTTTTCAACGACCGATCTGGGTGATTCCGCAGTTTGGGACGGATCCGGAGTTATTCCGTCCATTGGAACGCCGGGCGCAAGGCTGCTATACGATTGGTTACGTCGGGCGATTGGTGCATGCCAAAGGGATCGATCTCCTATTGCGCGCTGCCCGAATGCTGCCCGGGACCTATCGAGTGCTTTTAGTGGGCTCGGGCGAGGAACGCGCGGCGCTGGAGCAGCTCGCGGTTGAGCTGGGGATGAGCGAGCGCGTGGAGTTCTGTGGTGATCTGGCTTCGCACGATGTGCCCGGCTTACTGAATCAGCTCGACGTGCTGGTTCTGCCTTCGCGAACGACGCCGGCTTGGCGTGAGCAATTCGGGCGAGTTCTCATCGAGGCGATGGCATGCGGTGTCCCAGTCATCGGTTCCAGCTCGGGACAGATCCCTTACGTGATCGGGACAGCGGGGCTGATCTTCAGGGAAGGGGATTGGTCGGCGCTCGCTGAGCATTTGCGGGCACTTCAAGGCGATCGCGAGCTACGGCGGCGCCTAGGTGAGGACGGTCGCCAACGCGTGCTCGAGAACTTTACCCAGCGCCAGATCGCAGCGCAAACCGTAGCAGCCTACCGAGCTCTTGGCGCTACGAGACCCTAAAAGTACTAGCCAATTTGGGCCCCCTCCGGTTTGTAGACGTAATAACAAACCCATGCTATAATCGGCCCAGCTTGATCCATAGGAGCATAAAGCCCTTCGTTCGGTCGTATGTTACTGGCCGAATGTAAGAGGATGGAGCTCGAGGGACAAGCCCGGGGTACGACCACGAGAGGGGCGTCGCTCGGGGTCATCAAGCGTAAGACTGGAGGCACTAGCCAATTTATGGTCGATCAAGCCAATTCCGTAGGGAGCACGTACAAGGTGGATAAGTCGCTGGTCTGTCGAGACTGTGGGATTACTTTTACTTTCACCACCAGCGAGCAGGAGTTCTACCAACAGCGGGGATTGCTTCACGATCCGCAGCGATGTCCGGCCTGTCGGGCAGCGCGCCGGCGTGAGCGTACCGGGCAACCCCCACGCGAAATGCACCCAGTGGTCTGCGCCGAATGTGGAGCTCAGACAATGGTTCCCTTTCTTCCTCGACTGGACCGTCCGGTCTACTGCAGCGCTTGCTTCGAGCGAACCCGACAGGCTTCTCAAGCCTAAGAGGAACAAAGTCATTAACAGGGAATAATACAAAAGCGAGAGAGTAATCCTCTCTCGCTTTTGTATTATTCCCTTTCGCAATGCGAGACTACTTTCGGCGGTTAGGAGCCCATTGCCAAGGAATCCAGGCGGTCATTCGCTCGTCGAGACCGACGGCGACCAGCTTTTCCCGCTGGCAACTCTTCAGAGCGTCGCGCTCCTCGGGGGTGACGTCGTACTCATCCATGGCTTGATCGGGGTCGTTGATCATGCGGGTGCAGAATCGCATATCTTTGCAGGCACGATCGAGAATCGCCTGCATTGCTTGCTTGCTCATTAACCTGTACTGTCCTCGCGGGCCGATTCTGGTGCGGCTCAGGCGGACGCCGAGCTATGGGGAGCGCGCTCTTCACCCCGCAGAACGGTACGAGCCTCGTCGGCCAGCCCAATCGCAACGCAATCACGGTAGGTCGAATAGATCGCGCGGCTGATCAGAGTCGTCTGCCAGGGCTCGGTGCGCCCTTCGGGGGAACGGTTCAGCGCGACCATGCGTTCCAGCCGGGCTAAGAAGAACCGCTGGACGACCGAATAACGCGACGGATCATACCATCCTCGCCCGTTAGAGTCGCCCCCAATTGGAAAATTATCTCGTGGTGATGCCTGCATTCTGACCACCTCTCGGTACCGGCAAACCGCGCTTCGCGGCTACCGCCCCGTGATAAGGTCGGACGGTGTGCCATTCCCTGTCAGTGGACCCGGCTACGCTGCCGACGGGCCAAAAGTGATCGGCCTGGCAAACGCCGCGCGGTTGAGGAGCGGCATAACGGACTCGAACCGTCAGTCTTCTGCTTGGGAAGCAGACGTGTTGCCATTACACCAATGCCGCTTGCTCTGCTCTCCCCTATACACACACTTTACACGACCGACCGCCTTGGCGTCAATATCTGAGCATCGGTCGGTCGATGCTCATCGTATCTGGTCGGGGCGAGTGGACTTGAACCACCGACCTCAGCGTCCCGAACGCTGCGCGCTAACCAAACTGCGCCACGCCCCGTCCATCTGAATTATACTCAATGTAGTTGCGAACGGCAAGTTGCAGGAGAAGCCTTGCATCCTGGAAGTCGAATTACTCTTACATTGAAGGATTTCAGCTATTTGGGCGGGGCGGTCGGTCACACTGACAGTAATCTCGCGGTCTTTGTGCATGGTGGCTTGCCTGGTGAACGTGTGATTGCCGAGATTGTAGACGTTCAGCGACGATTTGCGCGCGGCGTAGTCGTGGGAATCGAGGAACCGGCGCCAGAACGAGTCGCACCTCGCTGCCCGTACTTTGGCGCCTGCGGTGGCTGTCAATGGCAGCATCTGGCGTACACCGCTCACCTTGGCTGGAAAGAGGAGCTACTCCGCCGCCAACTCAGCCGGATTGGTCACCTGATTGACCCACCCGTTCGGCCAACAATTCCGGCCGTTGAGCCCTATGCTTATCGAAATCATGCGCGACTGAGTGTCGATCCAAACGGCCATCTCAGCTTCGCGCGCTTTCAGACCCACGATTTGTTACCGATCGAGACCTGTCAGATTATGCAGCCAGCCGTTGCCGCGGTGATTGAGCGACTCAGGGGAGTACGGCTCGATCCTGGGCAGCTTGTGATCCGCCACGGAAGCCGGACTGGCCAATTGTTGATTTCGCCGGAGCTACCGGCCGAGGTAGAAGGCCTGGCGTCCGGTCAGCCGGATTACGAGGAGATGCTCTGGGGCCGTACCTACCGCGTTTCCGCGGCGTCGTTCTTTCAAGTGAACACCCGTCTCGACCAGCGCGAGCTTCCCGAAGCCATTCGGGCGGCTTGGCTTCCGGTGCGTAGTGGCTGGTTCAGCCAGGTGGATTTACTCGCCTTGCTTGTCCTCGAGCGTCTTGATCTTCGCGGGAGCGAGCTAGTAGTCGATGCCTACTGCGGCGTGGGCACTTTTTCCCTGCTGATCGCGGAACGGGCAGGGCGGGTGGTTGGGATCGAAGAGTCGCAGACAGCGGTCCGCGATGCCGTCCACAATGCTCAAGGAATGAGCAACGTCGAGTTCCGCGTTGGACGAACTGAAGATCATCTGGCGCGGCTCGAAGCGCGTCCGGATGCGGTAGTGCTCGACCCATCGCGTAGTGGTTGTGATCGGAGAGTCCTCCGAGCGCTGGTCAATCAACCTCCGGCAACGGTGATTTACGTCTCTTGTGATCCGTCGACCCTGGCACGCGACTTGGCCTACTTAAGTCAGCAGGGTTTTCAGATTGAAGAGATTCAGCCGATCGATATGTTTCCCCAGACCTATCACCTTGAGACTGTAACCGTTCTGCGGGCAGTCGGTGTTGACTGAAGCGGGCATTGGGCTATAATCGGCACAGTGCGCCACGCCGGTGCTAGCGCCCCGATAAAAGGAGACGCCCGATAGGCGTGACGAGGAGGTCTGAGACCGATGAGGCTTTGGGTTCGCCGATGCGCGTCGGCGCTTCTGGCGCTGGGGGTAATCATGAGCGCATGTACCAAGCTACCAGAGGATTATCCCACGCCGACGCCGGTACCGACACCGGCCAACAGCAATAAGCCAGTTTATACGGTGACCCGGGGAACGATCGAGCAGGTAGTCAAGGCACTCGGCCGGATCGCCGCGAATGAAGAGGCGATCATGTATTTTCGCGAAAATGGCCGCCTTTACCACATGTACGTTGAGACGAATCAGAAAGTAAAGAAAGGCGATCTCTTGGCGGAACTCGACACGGGAACGCTCAAGGATCAGGTCCAAACCGCCAAGGTACAGTGGGACATCGCCGAGCTGAAGGTCGATCAGGCGATGGGTAAAGACCTTTCTGGTCAGGAATCGTCGATCGTGGTCGCGGCGCGGGCGGCTGTGACCACGGCGGAAGCGAATTATGCGAAGGCGCAGGATGCGCTGACCAAGCTTACCCAAGGCCCTACCGCGGCGGATCTGCAAAGTGCCATGGCGGCGGTGACCGTGGCCCAGAGTCAGCTTCAGAAAGATCAAGCTGCGCTTACCCAGCTCCAGACTCCGCCCACACCGGACCAAATCGCAGTCGCCCGGGCCAACCTTGACAAAGCCACCGCTGAGCTTCAACGCGCTCAAGCCGCGTACGATCAAGTGAAATCCCGTGCTGACGTGGGTGCTCTTCCGCAATCCGCGGCGCTTCAGCAGGCCACGACAGACTACAATGCCGCCAAGGCTGCCTATAACATCGCCATGGCTGGTCCGCAGCCGGATGACGTTGCTAATCTCAAGAAGCAAATCGATGCGGATAACGCGGCACTGAAGGCGGCGAACGCGAAGGTTGCCCTCCTGCAGCAAGGACCAACGGCGGCGGACCTGGACGCGGCAAAGCAAGCGGTGGTCAGCGCGCAGGCGGCGCTGACCACCGCCCGAGCGAATCTCGACCAGGCGCTCGGAGCAGCCTCCGGCAAGAGTATCGATGTGGAGATTGCCCAGAAGCAGGCTGATCTAGCGAAGCTGCAGTATGACACCCTCCAAGCGCAATTGGATGAAGCGCAGCTTCGTGCTCCTTTCGACGGCGTCGTCACCGAGACTGACAACACCGATGGCGACCAGATCCAAGCGTACACGCCGGTGCTGACTGTCTCGAATCCCGCCAAGTTGGAAATCGCCGTCGAGCTGCAGCCCACGGACTTGGCGAACGTTCAGGTTGGCCAGAAAGCCTCTATCGTACTCAGCTCGTTTCCGAATACGACGCTGGAAGGCCAGGTCATTCGCATGCCGGCCGTGGCTAGCGGCAACAACCCGCAGCTTCCGGCCAATCTCCGCACGGTGCGACTGAACCTGCCGACTCCACCCGGCCCGGTCCAGCTTGGCGATCTCGCCAACGTCGCGATTGACGTCCAACGCAAGGAAAATGTGCTCATTCTGCCCACTGTGGCCATCTCAACCTTTGGAGGTCGGCGTTTCGTTCGTCTAGTGGGACCCGGTAACCGTCCTCAGGAAGTGGACGTCACGGTTGGAATCAGCGACGATACGAACACCGAGATTACGAAGGGGCTCAAAGAAGGGGATAAGGTGATTGCGCCTTAGTTGGGCGAATCTGTCATTCTGAGCGACCGAAGGGAGCGAAGAATCTCCCCAGTAGGCGAGAGATTCTTCGTCGCTTCGCTCCTCGGAATGACATCCTCGGAATGACAAAGGGCGACGGTCGGATTAGAGATCCCCGCCCCCCGTTGGCTGTGGAATCTCCGCTCTAGCGACCGGTGATCGCTGCGAAACGAATCTGGCCTTTTATCACGTAATAGGCGATCTTGAGGTATTCTTCGTTCACCACCGCGAAGCCTTCTTCGGTGGTCCACCAGCGGTCAGCTTGAAACCAGCCCCCGACTACTGGTGCGGGCTGGACTTCGAGCGTCGTACCCTCGAGAACGCTCCGGAAAGTCCAGATGCTCCGCCGCATGTGGTAGGGATCCGTCACCAAGAGCGCGGTTTGCCAGTGATTGGCTTCCATCAGGTGGCGCGTCGACAGCGCATCCTGATACGTGTTCTGAGTGCCATTGGCGAGGGTCACGGCGCGGTAGGGTATGCCCCAGCGGGTGAGGGCATCGGCTGCGGATGTGGTACCGTCTGGTCCGCCCGTGGCGATCACGTGGGAAGCAAGTCCCTGCTTGTAGAGTGCGCCGGCATATCTTTCACGGTCGCCGTCACCGCCCCCTAAGACGACGATGACGTCGGAGTGCTGGATCTCAGGTGAAACGTTCAAGGCGGCACCCATCGCTGGCAGCCAATCGCGTCGGCTAGCGTAGCCCAATAAACCGGTCGCGATGACAATGATACAGATGACGAGGCAGCCTAAAGTACAGCCGCTCCAGGTCACGTAAAAACCGCGGCTCCGAGCGTCGTAACTCAGTGTCGCTCCCTCTTGACTGAATCCGATTTCTGGCACAGCGAATGCCGTGCCAGACCAAGATAGCCTGACAAAGACGGACCTCCAAGCCTCGCAGGGCCGTTGGAGCTACTATAGCAGATGAAATCGCGCCGGGCTGCCCTCCCCTTTCGCTGTACTCGAAGGGGATTTCACAAGGAGAGAGCGTGGTTCAACACAATGCTCGGTATTTTATCGAAGCATTACGAAAGCTCGATTGGTCGCATGGTTATACCGGCAACCAGCTCATGAACATCTTTTTCGATTTTCCGGTGGGCTGGTTCGTGAACGTGCCGAAAGATCGTCTATTCACCCGCTGGCAAGACTTTTGGTTCTACGTTACGCCGATCAGTGCGTCAACCGTTGGGCCACAGGTCCACGAGCACCAAGCCGAGGAGTTTCTGAAGGAAGCGAATCAGCGTGATGCGACTCAGTGGGGCGAATGACGCCGATTTTCTTCGGCCAATCAACTCGGTCAGTTATTTCAACCAACACGGACGTGAATCTGGTGATAGCCGGTTGCACCATCTGGTATTGGCGGCGTGACAACCGCGGTTTGGACCTGGCCAGTTCCGTCGGTAGCGCGTACCTGGAGAGTGTACCATCCCGGGCTTGCCGGGCGCCAGATGGTATGCCAGGTCGTCCAGGTATAGGCAGACAAGGGCGGATCGAGCGTTGTCGGAAGCCAGGTCTCTCCGTTGTCCACGCTCAGCTCGACCATTCGAATGCCTCGGGCTCCCGCGAAGGCGATACCCCCGACCTCGATCGGACCAAGCGGGAGGTTGCTGTGATCGGCCGGCAGGTCGATCTGCGACTCGGTTTGAACGACCGCCTGGTCAGTCCAGCCGCGTGACGGCCAGTAACCAACAAATCCGTGATCGACGACCTCGACGCGGGAAAGCCACTTCACGTTCTTGATACCGTAGCGCCCCGGTATGATCGCCCGGAGAGGGAAGCCGTGCGCGATAGGGAGTGGTTGGCCGTCCATGGCATATACAAGGATCGTGTCACTCGCCATGGCCAGCTCAACTGGAATGCTGTCAGCGTAGTTGTCGACGGCCGAAAGGACGACCTCGCGGGCTCGACCGTCAACCCCGACCTCACGCAGTAAGTCAGCAAGGGGCACCCCGGTCCACCGAGCGGTGCCAATGAGGTCTCCACCGATCTCATTACTAATGCACGTGAGTGTCGTCACTAGCTCGACGGACGGTCGGGCCTGTAGCTGGTCAAGGTTGTACTGCCGCGAGCGCCCACCGCTCCCGAGGACGGTGAGCTGCCAATGAGACAGATCGACGTTGACTGGAAAGAAGTCCTTGGCGACGACATAGAATCCGTCGATTGGCGTGATTGGCGAGGGTAAATGAGCGGGGGGCCGGAACGAAGTGTTTGATTCAAGAGACTCGAAGACTTCGAGTGCCACGTTTACCCCGAGCAGGACAGCAATGGCAGCGGCTATTTGCCGGATCATCGCTCGACGACTGGGAAGTTTTTTAGGGATTTCTTTGGCTGGCTTCGATCTTGACCAGGGGTACAGGCGAGAGTAAATCCAGGCTAAGGTCAGGCCGAAAATGGTCGCATCGATAAAGTAACTGGCGACGGTCAAGACCGCGCCCGCTGAGAGCAGAATCCCGAAAGGCCCGGCGCCGATGGCGGGAAAAATCACCAAGATCGTGGTTAACCAGGCGATGCTGGAAAGCAGCAAAGCTGGTCGCAAGGCGACCGGGGACGGCTCCCACTCTGGTCCTCCCGTCCATTGGGGGGCCAGGATTCCCTCCCCATCCACGGGGAGGGTTACGGTGTAGTTACTCTTCGTGCCTTTGGGCGCCAGTACTTCGCTGTAGAGCCAGCCCAAAAGCGCTCCGACTCCGACCTGTCCGAGCAGGAGAGCTGCGAGCAGGATTGGCTTGGCGGCAAAGTGAAAGAGATCCAAGGCGGTTGAAAAGAGGGTGGGCGGTAGCATGTAGAGGAGAGGATCGGCGAAAAGCTCGGGCAGGGTTGGGACGCCGAGAGTTAGTCGGATCGCTAGGCTAGCCGCGGCAAGGATCGCCATCGCACCAGCCCCTGCCCACCGCCCGGCCGACCCGGGCGAACCGTTCATCGCCTACCTCTTCTTCCACGTCTTCGAAAAACTCTTGTCGCCGCTGATTGCCTGGTCGGCAAGCCGCTGGAAAAGCCGATTGCTGGCGAGTAGGCGAAGTGACAAGCTTGGCGCGCGATAGATAACCTGGCTGAGTATCGACCAGAAGCGCAGGTCGCGCGCCAGAACCGATTGAACGGAGATGGTGTAGGCCGTGAGGTCCGGCCAGTGCCCCTGACAGAACTGGCTGACCGCCGCGGCGGCGAAGCGGCCAGTTTGGACCGCGTAAGCGATGCCTTCGCCGAAGAAGGGGTCAGCGACCCCGGCGGCGTCGCCGACCAGCACTACGTTCCCCCGGTGAAGCGGCTCCGCCCGGGACCAGGCGGGTATCTTGTGACCGACCACGCGCAACGGCTGAGAGAAGGCCAGATGGTGGCGCTCGACGAATCGGGCCAAGTGTTGACGAAGCTGGCGAAATTGGCGTCGGTCGTCCGTGCCCACCCCTACGTTGCAGAGCTCGCCTTTCGGGAAAAACCAGGAGTAGCCGCGTGCCAGCGAGAAATCGATGATCGCCGCTTCTTCGGGCGTGTTGGCCGGTCGGGTAGTTTCGGCCTCGAGAGCAAGTATATAGTGTCGATCTCGGTGGCTACGTAAACCGACACTTCGGGCGACGACGCTATCCGAGCCGTCGGCCCCGATTACCGCTCGGGCTCGGAGGTATCCACCATCCGTTTCCACCTCTGCCAGTTTGGCCGCGTCGCCGGCTCGCACCTCACGCACGATGATATTCGTGCGCAGCTGTGCACCTTTGTCGATAGCGTGGTCAACCAGGCGCTGATCGAAGGCCGAGCGTTGGATCATCCAGATCGAGTCGGTCCGCGATTCCACCGTGACTGGGCCATAGCGTGGTGCCTGCAAAGTAACCCGCTTGGGACGAGCGAGCACGAGATCGTCGAAATCTAGATCGAGGAGTCGATAGGTTTTCGGACTCAGACCACCCCCGCACGGCTTGTCACGTGGCAATCGGTTGCGTTCCAGGAGAAGAACGTCCAGTCCTTCAGCCGCGAGATTGGCGGCAGCCGTTGCACCGCCCGGACCTGCCCCGACCACGACTACGTCGAAGATCTGCGATTCGGTCATCAATCTCCTGCTCTCCGCCTTAAAAGGCAAGGACAGAACCGAGGCTGAAGCCCGGAGACAGACTGGGCGGCATCCAGAGGATGCCGCGAAGACTTCAGTCCGATTTCTGCCCCTGACCTTCAGGCAAGAGAGTAAGCCCTCCCGTTCCCCCCATTAAGTGGTCGAAGTTCGTTCAGCTAGAGTGCAACCCGCAAATCGCCTACATGGCCGGCGGCGTTTGCTCGGTTCCTTCAGGCGGATTGCTCTCGGCTGTTCCCGTGCCAGCATGGCGGAGACGCTCAGTTTGCTGTTGGACGGTCTGACGTCCAGCCTGAAGCGCCGAGCCGAGTTCCTGGCGCGTCTCTTCGAGGATGCGTCGACTTTCATTCAAAATTGCGTTTGCACGCTCTTGCATCTCGCCAAAGTGCCGATTGACTTCGAGCTGACCGCGGGTTTGAGTGTACCATAGAGTGCCGACGATGCCGGTAAGTAAGCCAAGTAAAAAGCCTCGCATGTGAATACCTCCTTGTACCCTTTTTATATAGCTATAGCCCACTCTGGGCGACGTGATACCCAATGATCACGACGACCGCGACGAGCGCGACGAGTAGAGCGACCCAAGCCCAGATCCACGGACCGATGATTCCGACCAGCGCGAAAAGCTCGACGAACCCAAAGATGACTGGGAATGCCAGGATCACCGCCGCAATTACCGCGACGGCAACCATCGCAATCGTTCGCGGAGTGTACTGCCCGTAATGGTCGGTTGCCTGGATGCTCACCGGCTGCGTTCCCCCGCCGATCGGTTGGTCTTCTTCCACGTTTATCTGGACGACCGGCTGGTGCTTGCCGCCCAGCGCCGGGCCGGGCATTTCGGATTGCTCCATCGTCGGATTCACGCTAGTCTCAGGTGAGAAAGGGGCCGGCTCGACCGCCCGATCTCGTCCTGCTTCGACCTGACGCGGTTCTTGGTTACTCACGATTTCCTCATCGTAGCAGGATTGCCCGCTTGCACTCCTCGATCGCCTCGGTAATCTTGATGCCGCGCGGACAGGCGTCAGTGCAGTTGAAAACGACGCGACAGCCCCACGCGCCAAAGCGGCGGTTCAAGATGTCCAGACGCTCGGCTGTTGCCGTGTCTCGACTGTCGAAGATAAAGCGGTGCGCGTTGACGAGCGCGGCGGGGCCAATGAACCGACCATTTGCCCAGAAGGGCGGACAGGCACCGGTGCAGGCCGCGCAGAGAATGCACTTTGTCGTGTCATCGTAGCGGGCACGCTGTTCCGATGACTGGATCCGCTCGCGATGGGGCGGACGTTCGTCGTTGATCAGGTACGGCAGAATCTCCGCGTAGTGGGCAAAGAATGGCTCCATGTCGACGACGAGATCTTTGACTACCTGAAAGCCGAGCAAAGGGCGGACGTCGATTGGTTTTTTCAGGTCTTTGAC
The DNA here is from genome assembly GCA_021324795.1 of Chloroflexota bacterium. Lineage (GTDB taxonomy): Bacteria > Chloroflexota > UBA6077 > FW602-bin22 > CADDYW01 > JAJPIK01. The sequence continues at coordinate 46,704 of JAJPIK010000078.1, read as the reverse complement.
TAATGCTTTGCAGGCCAGGCGATTGCGCCCATTAATGCGCATCGCATCCGAGCCACAGATGCCTTGGCCGCAAGAGCGGCGGAAGGTCAATGAGCCGTCCTGGTACCATTTGATCCGATTCAACAGGTCGAGCACGCGATCGGTTGGGTCGGCCTCAACCATGTAGGCCACCTCGTGCGGTTTGCAATCGACTTCCGGATTAAACCGCTCGATCTGTAACGTCACCTGCATGGCCGATCCCCATTGCAACGGGCGAATGCCATTGGTTAGTTCCTTCTTCCATCATCGCACATTTTGTCAATAGGTGCGAGCTTTTGGCTCGAATCGTGTGATGCTGACTGGTTTGTAGCGGAGCTCGATCCGTCCATCGCGCCAGTAAGCGAGTGAATGTTTGAGCCAATGCTTATCATCACGCTCGGGATAATCCTCGCGATAGTGAGCGCCGCGACTTTCAGTGCGGGCTAGCGCGCTGGCGGCCAGTGCGTGGGAGATGTCGATCAGATAGCCGATTTCGAGCGTCTCTAAGAGATCCGTGTTGAAGCAGTCACCCTGATCTTGTGGTCGAGTGCGAGAGAATCGCTCGCGGAGCTGCTCGACTCGCGAGAGGCACTCGGTAAGTCCAGAGCCAGTCCGCAAGACCGATGCCAGGTCCATCATCGTTTGCTGGAGATCGGCTCGGACGTTGGCAGGAGGCTCGACGGCGTGGCCAGAGAGGAAGTGGTCCACCTCGGCACGAGCCCGGTCGGTGACGTCGCTTGGTAGTGGTGGCAGATCGGCCGTCTTGACGAACTCGAGTGCGTGCTTGCCGGCCCGCCGGCCAAAGACAATGATGTCGACGAGGGAATTGGTGCCAAGGCGATTTGCGCCGTGTACCGAGACGCACGCGCATTCGCCGGCGGCGTACAAACCGGGCAGTGGAGTATTTGCCTCATCGACGACTACCCGACCGTCGAGATCAGTCGGAATGCCACCCATAGCGTAGTGAGCGGTTGGCTGAATTGGAATTGGCGCCGTGACCGGGTCAATACCTAGATAGACCCGGACGAACTCGGTGATGTCGGGAAGCTTGGTCTCGATCACGTCACGCCCGAGCCCAGTCAGATCCAAGTAGACGTAATCCTGGCCATTGATGCCACGCCCGGCCCGGATCTCGGAGTAGATGCAGCGCGAGACAAGGTCGCGTGGCGCGAGATCCTTGAGTGTTGGGGCATAGCGCTCCATAAAGCGCTCACCCTGCCCGTTGATCAGGATGCCACCTTCGCCACGGGCGCCCTCGGTGATCAAGATACCCATGCGGTAAATCCCGGTCGGGTGGAACTGATAGAACTCGGCGTCTTCGAAGGGAATACCGCGACGGAAGGCCAAGGCTACGCCGTCGCCGGTCCCCGACAGGGAATTGCTCGTAACCTTGAAGGCACGTCCGTAGCCGCCGGTGGCGATGATCACCGCTTTGCCATGGAAGACGTGGAGTTGGCCGGTCTTGATCTCTCGGGCGACGACACCCGCGGCGCGACCATCGGAGATAATCAGGTCGAGCGCGTGGAATTCAGAGAAGAAGTTAACGCCGGTCCGGATCGACTGCTGGTAAAGCGTCTGCAAGATCATATGACCAGTCCGATCGGCCGCGTAGCAGGCTCGGCGGACCGGCGCTTCGCCGAAGTTGCGCGTATGGCCACCAAAGCGACGCTGATCGATCAGACCTTCGGGAGTTCGACTGAAGGGGAGCCCATTGTGCTCCAGTTCGTAGACGGTGTCGATCGCGTCGCGGCACATGATCTCACAGGCATCCTGATCGCTCAGATAGTCGCCGCCCTTGACCGTGTCGAACATGTGCCATTCCCAGTGGTCTTCCTCCAGATTGCCCAGCGCGGCGCCGATTCCTCCCTGGGCGGAGCCGGTGTGAGAGCGCGTAGGATAAAGCTTGCTGAGCACTGCGACCTCGGCGTTGGCGGAGGTCTGGAGAGCGGCCATCAAGCCGGCTCCGCCGGCGCCGACGATCACGACATCAAAGCGGTGGACGATCGGATCACTCATCGTGGCACAACCGGTTCGAAGGTCAGAATCACGAGCGAGCCAATGATCACGAAGATAACGCCAAAACTGGCCAGTCCGACGTAAGCGAGGATGTGCCAGCCGGGGGGATGGACGTAGTCGTCAACGACAATCTTCAAGCCATTCAGACCGTGCGCCAGCGCCAGGATGAGCATCAGCCAGTCATAAGTGCGCCAAAATGGGCTGGCCCAGCGCATCGCGACGAAAGCGTAGTTGATCGCTGAGACGTCGTTAATGATGTGCATGATTACTACATGCGCGAAGACGAGGAAGAGCAAAAAGACCCCCGACACGCGCATGAAGAACCAGGAATAAAGCTCGAAGTTGTTGCCGGCGCGCCTCCGTGTCCGGATCGTCGGCCGGTTGGCCGGGGGGGTGAGAACGCTCATGGGGAAGCTCCCTATCAAGCTAGTAACAAGTGATAAGTGGCGAGTCACTCATCACTTGTCTCAAAGAATCGGCCGCAGCATGATGTAGGTCGTTGGGATCATGATCATGACAAAGAGAATGGCCCCAACGACGATTAGCGCTTGGTTGAAGCGAATGGCGGCCGGCCAGAAGTCGATGGCAATCAGCCGCAGGCCGTTGCCGCCGTGGTAGAGCACTGCTCCGACCAACAGAACTTCGAGAATACGCATTGTCGGACGTTCGTAGATACCGATGACGAAGTTGTAGACGTTGGGACCAAAGCCGACGAGAGCGGTGTCGAGGATGTGAACAAAGAGGAAAAGCGCGACGGCGACGCCGGATACCCGATGCAGCAGCCAGGCCCACTGTCCAGACGGGCCACGATACACCATGCCAACTCCTCTCCCTGCGCTGCCCTTCATTGGACGGCGAGGACAACGTCGAGGACGTTGTCGTAAAATACCCTTCTCCTAAATAATACAGCCTTCGGGGGAACAGACGGGGGAAGTTCGCGGAGATCTGGCCTATCGACGTCAGTGGGAGTAACCTTCGGTCCAGGGATCGAGCGGGAAACGTCCGCGAAGAGTATTCTTCAGCTCCGAGTCGGCGTGAAGGAATCGCAGACCGGTGAGCTTGGCCAAGGCGAGATAGATTCCGTCGTAGGCCTCACCCCGCTCCTCTTCTAGAGGGAGCGGGGCGGGGTGAGGTGCCTTGCAGGCGCAACAGATCCGGTTTAGCTAGATCTTCATGGCCTGGACCAGGCTGCGGACCGCGTTGGCGGACTGTTGGAGCGCTCGACTTTCGTCAGAGGTAAGGGCGAATTCGATGATCTCTTCAACGCCGTTCTGGCCCAGCTTGACCGGCACGCCCACGTAGAGGCCGTTGATGCCGTATTGGCCGGTCAGGTAGGCGCAGCAGGGAAGAATGCGTTTCTGGTCGAGAAGGATCGCGTTGGCCATCTCGGCGAGCGCGGCTGATGGGGCGTAAAATGCACTGCCGGTTTTAAGAAGCTTGACGATCTCTTCGCCGCCACGGCGGGTGCGTTCGACAATTGCCTCGATCTTATCAGCCGGCAGGAGCGAGGTCAACGGTCGGCCGCCGACAATGGTGTAGCGCGGTAAAGGAACCATCGCGTCGCCGTGGCCACCGAGGACGTAGGCGTCAACGTTTTGGAAGGACACGCCGAGCTCGAGTGCGATGAACGTCTTGTAGCGCGCGGTATCGAGGATCCCCGCCTGGCCGACGACGCGATTGCTCGGGAAACCACTGACTTTGTAGGCGAGCTGGGTCATCGCATCGACTGGATTCGTCAGCATAACGATGACGCATTCCGGCGAGTAGCGAACGATTGCCTGAACGACGGTCGTGATGACCTGTTGATTCACTGCCAGGAGCTCGTCGCGACTCATTCCGGGCTTACGGGGCACGCCGGAGGTGATAATGACCAGATCCGAATTGGCAGTGGCCTCGTAGCCTTTACCATCCGGAGTGGTTGTCACACCGGTAACTAGCGCATCAAAGCCGACAATAGGCGCGGATTCCTGCAAGTCCAGCGCTTTGCCTTCGGCCAAGCCTTCGACGACATCAGTCAAGACGATGTCGGCGTATCCGGCCTGGATAATCCGCTGGGCTGTCGAGGCGCCGGTTTGTCCGGCACCAATCACGGAAACCTTCTTGCGCACGAAGCTGAATACCTCCACTATCTCAAAAAGAAGAAACCGGGCGGATTCTCCGCCCGGTTCAATTAGGCACACATACGAGCAATAATCGCGTCGGCCATCTGGGATGTCCCGACCGCGGTGGGGTCGTCCGGGTAGGGCTTGAGATCGTAGGTGACGTCCTTTCCCTCGGCGATCACCTCGGCAATCGCTGTTTCCATCCGTCGGGCGGCGTCGCGTTCATTGAGATGCTGGAGCATCATGACTGCCGAAAGCATCAGTGCAACCGGATTGACTTTGTTCAAGCCAGCGTACTTCGGTGCGCTGCCATGGGTTGCTTCGAAAACAGCGATGTCCTTACCGATGTTGGCACCCGGGGCAACGCCCAGACCGCCGATCAAGCCCGCGCACAGATCCGAGAGAATGTCACCGTAGAGATTGGGCAACACTAGCACGTCGTACAACTCCGGCTTCTGAACGAGTTGCATGCACATGTTGTCGACGATCCGGTCGTCGAAGGCGATGTCCGGATATTCGGCGGCGACTTCGGTAGCCACGGCGAGGAAGAGGCCATCGGTGAATTTCATGATGTTTGCTTTGTGGACGGCAGTTACCTTTTTCCGTCCGTTGGCACGGGCGTAATCAAAAGCAAAGCGGACGATCTGTCGCGTAGCCCCGATCGAGATGCCCTTGATCGAGATGCCCGAGTCGGCGGGGAGTCGCTTGCCATTCAGACGGGCGATGTCTTCGATTAGCTCGCGCGTTTCCGGCTTTCCTTCCTGGAACTCGATGCCAGCGTAGAGGTCTTCGGAGTTTTCGCGGACAACGATCAGGTCGATGTCACTGAAGCGGGTACGGACGCCCTTGTACGTCTTACATGGGCGTAAGCAGGCGTAGAGATCGAGTTCCTGGCGCAGAGCAACGTTGACGCTGCGGAAGCCGCGACCAACCGGCGTAGTCAGCGGGCCTTTGAGAGCGACTTTGTTCTTGCGAATCGAGTCGAGCACACGGTCGGGCAATGGTGTCCCGTACTCGGCGACCACGTCGGCACCGGCGTTCTCGACTTCCCAGTTGATCTTCACGCCCGTCGCGTCGACAACCCGACGAGTCGCCTCGGCGATCTCCGGTCCTACCCCGTCACCTGGAATCAAGGTCACGGTGTAAGCCACGTATGTCCTCCTTATCCTGTGGTATTTGACGATCCTTAGGGATCGAGATCGGTCCAGCGGACGTTCGGCCCCCTAACAGACAGGTGGCCCGCGGGCCGCCGAAGAGATTATAGTCCTGGTCTGGATGAAGGTGCAAGGGAAGGTCCAAGGGTTGAGAGCCCGCCCAACGGATTTGCTTACCGCTTTAGGCCAGAGAGCACCCGACCAGTGCCTACCCCCGAAGATGCTGCCGGTAGTTCTCGAGGGTGAGAGTTAGATTGCGGTCACGGTTTTCGCAGCCGCGCAAGACCAGTTGGAGAGTGAGGCGAACTGCTTCCTTCTTGCTGCTGATCAAAGGATCGCGTTGCAAGATCGTGTTGCAGTCGTAACACAACGTTGCCTCGTAGAGATACCGGAACAGGGTAAACTCTTCAATGAGCGAGTCGGGAAGCAATGGGGCTCGCAAGAATTCGCGATAAAGGGTAACCCCATCCTTCGCGGCGGCCTCTTCTAGCGTCTGGATCGTTTTCTGCTCGGTGGCATCGTCGACGGCACGGTAGGCGTTGTAGGCGATCTCGCGCCGACCGTCCGGGGTCTGACCGATCAAGAGGCGCTCCATGAATCGGTCGAGTGGCAGCGCCTGGAGCACGACTGAATCGCTCGGATCGCGCTTGAGCAGGAAGACGCGAGTGAGCTGGACCGGTTCCATGGGGTTGGTAAAGATGCGTGACTGCGGAAGCACTTCCCCAATGTCGAGCATAGCCCGCGCGTTGTCGAAAGCAAAGAGCGCGGCGATCAACCAGCGCAGCTTCTCCTCGGGGAGCCCAGCGAGCCGCTCCTGGACCCCCGTGTTCTTGCTCGCTCGCACTTCGCTCACCAAATTATCAATCATGGCCCGATTGGTTTCGAGGAAATCGGGCGAAGGCGCTGGAACGTTCTCGAGATCGGCGCGCAAAATAGCGTCGGCCGCATCGGGGAAGTTTTCGACCAGGTTGCTGCGCAGATAGAATATCTTCTCAGACGTGTAAGCGTAGGCTTCGAGTGGCTGGCTCAGATCGAATTCGGCCAGGTCGACGGTGATCTCTTGATTATTGAGATCCAAGCAGTAGGCAGTACCCTTGCTGCACGGATTCTCGGCGAGCCATTGGTGGCAGCGGAATCCCTCGACGAGATCGCCACTGGCGCTCTGGATCTGCAGCGGAACGAGCCGGAGGCCGGACTTGGTAACCCGAGCGTAGCGAACGTAAACCCAGTCATCGGAATGGAAACGACTACCGGGGTGATCAATTAAGCCATAACTGCTTGTACTCTTGCCGGTGCCGGTTGGGGCGATGTAGAGGATGCCAGCGCCGTTGTGTTCGACGCAAGCACCGTGAATCGAATGGATGCCGTACTTGGCGGCTAGGATTCGGCCAACCGCGCCGAGCACCCAGCTCTTGAGCTGGCCGTAGTAGGAGGTGTTGAAGAAAACGATCGTGTTAGTCTCGCGACTGTAGTAAGCAGCCTCTTCTTCGCCTTCGACGCCACCCAGGGCGTAGACAATGGCCTGGGGCTCTTTGGGAGCGGGGGTGCCGGTCAGCCGCTGCCATTCTTCCGGATCGTACCAGTTCTGGCGCCAAAACTCGATCAAGTGTGCACTATTGGTAATCGCTCGGACCCGAATTCCGTGAATGACAACGTCGTGAAGCGCGATTGGCTCACGGCCAGCATGACGGACGATGTGGGCAATCGCGCTGTTAATCAGGCGTTCGCGCAAGCCGGGGGTCGCGTCAACCATTTTGTTGTGCTGCCGCGTGCGTGAGCGCGTCCGGGTAACGACGTTGGATCGGCCGATTGGCGTGCCGGACCATTCGACGGCATCGGGAGATGGCGCAGGGGGAAAAAAGTATAGCGTTTCCTGGGCTACTGCCATAGTGGCGTCCTCACTCGTCAGTTGGAAGTTGAGTGCTTCGCGATCTGCGTCGACCGCACGATACTCACGAATTCATCGGCGCGCAAGCTTGCTCCCCCGACTAGGCCGCCGTCGATCTCGGCATGGCGCACGAAATCGGCAACGTTAGCGCTCGTTACACTGCCACCATAGAGAATCCGAGTGATCGCGGCGACGGGTTCACCCAGGATATCGGCGAGAATTTGGCGAATCCGTCGAATCACAATCTCGGCGTCGGCCCCACTCGACGCCCGGCCGGTGCCAATTGCCCAAACCGGCTCGTAGGCGATAACCAGGCCAGGGCAAGAAGCAAATCCATCCAGGCCACCGCGTACTTGTCGTTCGACGACAGTTTCCGTCAAACCGGCTTCGCGCTCGGCAAGGGACTCGCCGACACACATGATCGGCGATAAGTTGTTCCGAACGCACGCCTGAATTTGACGATTGACAATATCATCAGTCACGCCAAAGTATTGTCGGCGCTCGCTGTGACCGACAATCACATAGCGACATAACGGGGCCAGCATCACCGGCGAAACCTCGCCGGTATAGGCGCCCTTATCTTCCCAGAAAACGTCTTGCGCGCCGACGAGGATTGGGCTTGCTTCCAATGCGCGATGCACTGCGTCTAACGACACGAAAGGAGGGCAAACGACTTGTTCGACTCCTGAAATCCGTTCCAGCTCGGGGCGCATCGCTTTGACCAGCGCAACTGCCTCGGCGACCGTCGTATTCATCTTCCAGTTGCCGGCGATCAGAGGTACACGAATCGGAATGCTCACGTTCGGTCCTCGAGTGCGGCCACGCCCGGCAAGATCTTACCTTCGAGAAACTCCAAAGACGCGCCACCACCGGTCGATACGTGAGACATCTGCTCGGCAATGCCCAATTGTTCGAGCACGCCGACGAGGTCGCCACCGCCGACGATACTGATTGCCTTGGACTGAGCAAGGGCACGAGCGACGCCGAGTGTCCCCTCGGCAAACGCGGGAATCTCGGCAACGCCCAGTGGACCGTTCCAGATGACCGTTCCGGCATTTTGGAGGATCTGCGCGAAGACGTCAACCGTCTTCGGCCCGATGTCGAGAATCATCTTGTCGCCAGGGATCTGGTCGATCGCCATGACCTCCGGCAGGGCGGTCGGATCGACACGCTCGGCTACGACGACGTCGACCGGCAGAACGAGTTTTGCCCCCGCCTGACTCATGATCTGCTTGGCGACCGAAACCCGGTCCTCTTCGACAAGCGATTTCCCAACGTTCAAGCTCTTGGCTTTAAGAAAAGTGTTTGCCATGCCACCGCCGACGAGAAGACGGTCGACTCGCGGCAAGAGATGGTTTAAAACGTCGATTTTTGTCGAGATCTTTGCTCCGCCAATAATCGCCACCAGCGGTCGCTTCGGAGATTCCAGGGCGTTGCCCAGAGTGCGCAGCTCCTTTTCCATTAGAAAGCCGCTCACGGCTGGCAAGAACTTGGTGATTCCCACGGTCGAGGCGTGGGCGCGATGGGCGGTGCCAAAGGCATCGTTGACGTAAAGATCGGCAAGCTTCGCCAGTTGCTCGGCAAAGCCGAGATCGTTCTTTTCTTCGCCTGGGTAGAAGCGAAGGTTTTCCAGGAGCGCGACCTGACCAGGTAAGAGTCGCTGGACGGCGGATTCAGCAACTGGCCCGACCGCTTCCGGAATGAACTCGACCGGCTGACCAAGGAGTGTCTGCAAGCGCTCGGCAACTGGTCGCAGGCTGTAAGCCGGATTAGGCTTGCCACCCGGGCGACCCAAGTGTGATGCCAGGATGACCCTGGCGCCGTGCTTGATCAGGTATTGAATAGTGGGGAAGGCTTCGCGAATACGTCGGTCGTCGAGAATGTGACCGCTCTGGTCCATCGGAACGTTGAAGTCGACGCGCACGAAGGCGCGTCGACCATCAACTGGAACGTCGGCTACCGTTTTCTTCGCATACTCGACCGTCATCTCACAATCCGCATTGTGCGACGAGCGCAGTGAGATCGGACACCCGACAACTGTAGCCCCACTCGTTGTCGTACCAACTCATCACTTTGACCATGTTGTTGCCAATGGCCATGGTCATCTGGGAATCGACAATCGAACTGGCGGTGCTACCTTTGAAGTCCGACGAGACCAATGGTTCGTCGCAGATCTCTAGAATTCCTCGCAACGGCCCCTCGGCAGCGGCGCGGAGCGCGTCGTTGACGCTGTCAGCACTGACCGGCTTTTCGGTCGTCACGACGAAGTCAATGATCGAGACGGTTGAGGTCGGCACCCGTAGTGACAAACCATGGAAACGACCTTTGAGTTCAGGCATGACGAGAGCCACGGCACGAGCCGCGCCGGTTGACGTTGGGATGATGTTCGCCGCCCCGGCGCGCGCCCGACGCAGATCTTTGTGAACTTGATCGAGGATCTTCTGGTCGTTGGTGTACGAGTGAACGGTCGTCATCAAGCCGCTAATGATCCCAAACTGTTCGTGAAGAACCTTGGCGACCGGCGCGAGTGCGTTCGTCGTGCAGGAGGCGTTCGAGAGAATGTGATGACGCTCGGGATCGTACATGTGCTCGTTCACCCCCAGGACGATCGTCAGATCCTCGCCGGTGGCGGGCGCAGTGATGATGACTTTCTTCGCCCCCCCTCGCAAGTGGGCAGCCGCCTTCGCCGCGTCAGTAAATACACCACTGGACTCGATGACGATGTCGGCTCCCAGATCACCCCAGGGGATCGCGGCTGGATCCCGCTGGGCCAGAACTTTCACTTTGTTGCCGTTCACGTGCAGAATGTCATCGGCGAAATGAATCTCGCCGGGGAAGCGTCCGTAGTTGGTATCGTAAGCGAGAAGGTGGGCGCTCGTATGGGGGTCGGCCAAGTCGTTGACACCAACCACTTCAAGGGTATCTGAATGTCGATCCAAGATTGCTTTCAGGGTCTGGCGGCCGATCCGCCCGAACCCGTTAATGCCGACACGAGTTTTGTTGCCGATTTTCTGTGCCTCCTCTGAGTAACCAGCCGACTAACAAGAGAGATTAAACCACCCTACTCCCAGGGGGATCTCATCGGAGTTGTCCCCTGTCACCCCGCTCCGGTCGAGGATGATCGAGGGACACCTACCTGCACAGTCCATCCTCTACCCTTTTTACCGAGGGAACTTTACCGGTCGGGATACTTTGTTGTGGCCTAATTATACCACGCAGACGGATATGCTCCCTCGATTCGGCCGGCGAGCCTCAACCCTGTCGGCCTCAGCACGGGTCCCCCCCTGAGGCCCTTCTCCCGCTCAGCGAGGAGGGCCGGGGGATGAGTGAGCTAACGGCTCAGATTGAAGAACGCGCCTAGGCCGGGATAGGTGGCAACTGGGCCAAGCGACTCTTCAATGCGAAGCAGCTCGTTGTACTTGGCAATGCGCTCGCCCCGCGACGGGGCGCCGGTTTTGATCTGGCCCGCGTTCGTCGCCACTGCTAAATGAGCGATGGTCGTGTCGTCCGTTTCACCCGAGCGGTGTGAGACGACGGCAGCCCAACCGGCCCGATTGCTCAGTTGCATCGCGGCTAATGTCTCACTAAGCGTGCCAATCTGATTGAGCTTGATCAGAACAGCGTTGGCGACATCGTCACGGATGCCCCGCTCGATGCGCTTGACGTTCGTGACAAAGAGATCATCGCCGACGATCTGGACTCGATTATCTAACCTTTGGTGGAGCAGAGCCCAGCCCTGCCAATCGTCTTCAGCCAGACCGTCTTCGATCGAAAGGATCGGGTACTGATTGGTCCAGCGTTCCCAGAGGTCAACCATTTCCGCGGCGGTCAGGGTTTTGCCTTCCCGAGCCAGAACGTATTTACCATCCTGATATAACTCGGTTGCCGCGGCGTCAACACCCAGGTAAACGTCATCACCGGGGCGATAACCAGCCCGCTCGATCGCTTGGCTGAGTAACTCGACGGCCTGTTGATTCGAAGGCAACGACGGCGCATAACCGCCTTCGTCGCCAACCGTCGTCGGCAGGCCGCGATCTTGGAGCAGTTTACCCAGGGCGTGGAAGATCTCGGCGCCAAATTGCAAGGCGTCGTGGAAGGATGGAGCGCCGACTGGTAGGATCATGAACTCTTGGAAGTCGGTCGACTCGGCGGCGTGCCGGCCACCATTCAAGACATTCATCATTGGTACCGGCAGAATGTGGCTATTCACTCCGCCGATGTAGCGATAGAGCGGCAGACCAAGGTAGTTCGCGGCCGCGTGGCAGACGGCGAGCGAAACTCCCAGGATGGCGTTTGCCCCGAGCCGCGCCTTATTGGGGGTGCCGTCGAGCTCGATCATGCGCTGGTCGATCGCTTCCTGGGCAAGCGCGGACTGCCCGACCAACGCCGGACCGATGATCTCATGGACGTTGTTGACGGCGGTGAGCACTCCCTTCCCCCCGTAACGCTGGACGTTGCGATCACGCAGCTCGAGCGCTTCGTGGGCACCGGTCGAGGCGCCAGAAGGGACGGCGGCGCGACCAACCGTGCCATCTTCAAGCGCAACTTCGACCTCGATCGTCGGGTTACCACGCGAGTCGAGGATCTCGCGGGCATGGACCTGTTCAATCAGGATCTTGAGCACGAGTCTTATCCTTTCAACTAGCGATGATCATATAGAGATCGTCGACATTGGTATTGGTCGGGCCGGTCACGATCAGATCGCCCAGCTTTTGAAAGAAGGCGTAGCTATCATTGTCAGCAAGGGCTTTGCGGGGGTCCAAGCCGATCGCGCGGGCACGCTGAACCGTGGTGCCATCGACGATTGCGCCCGCTGCGTCGGTTGGACCGTCGCTGCCATCGGTGGCAAAAGCGACGATAGTCACGTTGTCGATCCCATCAAGATGAATTGCCGCGGCAAGGGCGAACTCCTGATTTCGCCCGCCTCTCCCTTGCCCTTTCACGGTAACGGTTGTTTCGCCACCAGCGATAATCGCGGCTGGACGCGGAATGGGGTGGTTTGAGTGGTGGAGCTCTCGGCCAATCCCGGCGAAAACCTGGGCAACTACGCGTGCTTCACCCTGAATGAAAGTCGAAAGCAGCAGCGTGTTTAGACCATCTCGTGCGGCCTGATCGACCGCGGCTTGCACCGCTCGTCTGTTGCTGGCAATGACGACGTTCTGAGTCCGTTCGAAAATTGGATCGCCGGGCTTCGGGGTATCCGGAATCCGGCCGGCTAGCCCATCTTCCAAACGTTGGCGAATGGCCGGAGAGAGGTCGTCGATCAGGCCGTAATCGTCGAGCACTCGCCAGGCATCGGCAAAGGTCGTTGTATCCGGCACGGTCGGACCAGATGCGATCACCTCGAGGGGGTCACCGAGTACGTCGGAAAGAATGAGGCTAATGACCGTGGCGGGCGCAGCCTCGCGGACCAGACCGCCACCTTTGATTCGGGTGAGGTGCTTACGGACCGTATTGATTTCATTGATCGTTGCACCCGAGCGGAGCAATGCGTTCGTCAGACGGCGCTCGTCGGTCAAGGGAATGCCCGGGACCGGTGCAACCAACAGTGCCGAACCGCCACCGGAGATCAGACAAATTACCAGATCGTCCGGGCCGGCTTGGCGAAGTAAGTCGAGCATCTGTTCAGTTGCCCGCACACCGCGCTCGTCCGGAATTGGGTGGCCTGCTTGCTCGATCCGAATGTGCCGGGTAGGTGCGGTGTAGCCATACTTTACACTAACCACGCCCGCAGTGATCCGGTCCCCAAGGATGCTCTCAACTGCCTGTGCCATGGGCGCAGTCGCCTTGCCACCACCAACGACGTAGATGTGGCTGAACCTGCGTAGATCATAGGTCTGGCGGTCCACCTCGAGCCAGGAATCAGTTAGCCGGAGGTGGGCGCGTACCGCCGCAGCCGGCTCGACCGCGGCCAATGACGCTTGGACCAGATTCAGACCGACCGCCTTGCGCCATTCCCGGTCATTGCCGGGGGACGAATGAGCGTTGACCACCGCTCCCTAGCCCTCAAGCCTTGCAATAAGGTCCTGCAATCTGGAGTCAGCATAGCACGAATAGGAACGTTTTCCTATAGCCATCCCTCGACGAAAATGTTATGTTTACCCAGCGTTGGTCCGGCATATATGCTTGACCGCTGGCTGAATGGACTGGAATGTCGGACTGCTTCTGACACCAAAGATATCATTCCAGGCTTCGCCAAAGTGGGCGTCGCCTGGTTAAGTGCTCTTGGAGGCTCTGGTGACCCAGGACAACTCTCCGTCGATTCGATTTTCAAGGCGTGCTCTGCTCGGATGGGCAAGCGCCAGCGCATGTCTCGGCGTGTTGGCCGCGTGCCGGAGCGGAATGCCGGGTGCCATGGTGACGACGCCTACAAACTCTGCGGAGGTTTCGCCATCTGGCGCGACCGCGAACGCGATTCCGGCCAGCACAGCTTCGGCGGCAGTAATCACAGCGACGCCAACCCCCGATGCGTTCGCGAAGCTGAACTATTTACATACGGATGGTGCTTTGATTCGCGATCAATCCGGTCAGGAGGTTACTCTCACCGGTCTGAACTGGTTTGGTCTTGAGACAGATAACCTGGCACCCCATGGAATCTGGGCAAGAAGCTACCTGAGTATGCTTGATCAGATCGCTCAATCTGGTTTCAACTGCATTCGGCTGCCTTTTTCGAATGAATTGTTCGATCCCAATCTCACGCCGAACGGGATTGACTTCAGTCAGAACCCGGATCTCAAGGGCCTGAACGGGCTCCAGATCATGGACAAGATTATCGTCGAAGCTGGTAAGCGGCAGCTCAAAATCATCCTCGATCAGCATCGTCCGACGACTGATAGTCAATCGGATCTCTGGTATACCGTAGAGCTCACTCAAGACGAGTGGATCGATCAATGGCGTACCCTGGCTCAACGCTATCTTGGCAACGACACGGTAATCGGCGCCGACCTCCACAACGAGCCAGCCGGGGACTGCACCTGGGGTAGTGGCGACCCGAAGACTGATTGGGCCATGGCAGCCGAACTGTGTGCAAACATGATTCACGAAGTAAATCCGTACTGGCTGATTTTCGTCGAAGGTATCGAAAAGATCGAAGACCGGTTTGGAAACGTGATGGACTGGACCTGGCAGGGCGGCGAGTTGATCAACGCTCGATTTCGGCCGATACGTCTGAGAATAGCGAACCGCCTGGTGTATAGCGCCCATGATTACGGTCCGTCAGTCTACGCCCAGGGATGGTTCAGTGATCCAAAGTATCCCGATAATCTGCCAAGTTTTTGGGATTTCCACTGGGGATATCTCCAAAAGCAGAACGTTGCACCGGTATTCGTCGGCGAGTTTGGTGGACCGTCGGTGGGTGATGATGCCGAGGGGAAATGGCAGCGGACGCTCGTCAATTACCTCAAGACCAACCGTCTGCACTACGCTTACTGGGCGTATAACGCGAACTCGGCCGACACCGGTGGTTTACTCGAGCCGGATTGGAACACGATTAATCCCGATAAAGAAAAGCTGCTCAAGACCTATCAGGCGCCCCGACTCAAGAACGTGGCTCCGACCGTGGTGAACACCTCGGCGATTCCGAAGGTCTCGCCAAACCGATTGCCGATCAAGGCACTGCACTATGATGCGACGGGCGTTCAATGGACAACGGTCCTGAAGCCCGAGCTCTACGTCATGAATAAGACACTGGAAGAGATGGACCTATCGAACCTCGAGATGCGTTACTGGTTCACCCCGAATAGTGACACTACTCCTGAGAATCATCAGGTCCAAATTGTCGGCACGTCGACAGAGAACTTTGGCAAGATTCTGACCGAGAGCCAGGTAAAGGCCGAGGTCGTCTCGACGGGAATAACTTTCGGCGGCAACCCCCTGATGTACGTTCGGTTGACCTTTGCGCCGGGAGCGGTCGCGGCGAAGCGCGACGCGGCTGGATTTGGCCTTCGTGTCCAGAAGAAAGATGGCTCGCAGTTCTTCCAGCCGAGTCACTACAGCTACCGAGACTACCACTGGCCGTCCGAATGGGAGCGAATCGGTATCTACCGAGACAGCAAGCTGGTTTGGGGAATGGAACCCCAGACCTACGAAGCCGAACAGGCGGCTAAACAACACGCGATCGAAGATGACTTGGCGAAGATGAACGGGAAGTAATCCTGAATCGGGCGCTAGGAGGGCCCCGGGGCCCTCCTCACATCTGATCAATCAAGCGAAACGTTCGTCTTCAGCGAGTTCGCTCCTGGCACTTGTTGCAGACTAATCGTCAGCCAGGTAGCTTTGGCGTCGCTCACTGGTCCAGTAAAAAATGCCCGAGCAAGTCGGTTCGAGGTGTGCGGACCCACGTGGACGACCCCAGAATATTGGGCCCAGGCTACGTGGTACGGACGGCCGAGGTTGTCCTGAGCCGTTATCTGAGTATTTGGATCAAAGTCGAATACCAGATCATTGTTCTGATGGTTGTCGATTACCAGGTCGACCTGGACTCCGCTTAGACCAGAGTTGACCTCGGGATTGTCGGCGTTTAGCGAGATCGGGCCGGCCGCGGTGATGATCGGCGGTGCGGGCAGCTTTTCGACCGAAGCGAGGGTGGGCACTGGACCCGTCTTGCCAATTTTCCAACTGGTCTTTCCGACCCCTGGAACTCGCTCGACGAACAAGGTCAGAGGCCAGACTGCGTTATCGGCAACTGGACCGGCGAAGAAGGCGCGGGTAAGCTGATTGGTCGAACCGGCCGCGACACTCGGTGTGCCCTGATATTCTGCCCAGCGAAGCGCCCAGGTATCACCGCGATTATCCTGGAGTTGAACGTCATAGGTTGGATCGAAGGTAAAATCCAGCGTGGACGAGCGATGGTTGCTCACATCGATCGTCACGGTTACTCCGCCTTGCGACGGTTGCCGGTCAACTGAGGCCAGCGAGAGCATGACGTCGGGGACGGGGGTCGGCGTGGCGGTTGCTGGAGTTGACGCGGGTGTCGTCCGAGTTGTCTGGATACTAGCGCCTCGCGTGGGAGGCGGTGCGACTGAGACGTGAGACCGTGAAAGTGATTGGACAGCAGGGGCGAGCAAGGTGAAGAGTGCGCCGGCACCAATCAGCAACGCGACGAAGAAGCCGATCAGGATCAGGATTCCATTTCTCGACGATATCTGCATGGTGGTATCCTCAACTCGCACCAAGAACTTGATAATTCACAGTTGCGCGCGCCCCACTGCTTGCTCCGACCGCTTGAATCTCGACCTTCCCCGTTGCGTTCGGAGGAATCGGCAAGGCTCCGGAGCGTGGGATCGCTCCGGTCTGGTTCACGGCTAAAGTAATCGACGGCTCCGCGTTACCGTTGTCGCCGACGATCGACACGAGTACTTTTTCTCCCGGTTCAAATCCTCCACCGGCTAAAGCAATCTGGATACCTGGCGGTCCGGCCGCCGGAACGGGGCTAATCCAGGGATTCAGCGGCAAGACGGCAAAGGTGACTGACGCCGGAACTTGGCTATGTTCGCCGATTGCCGTGACCGGAAGCTTGCCGGCCGGCGCGCGATCGGGAATGCGAATTGTCGGCATGCCAGCAATCCGTCCACTAGGATCCGTTTGGATGTTGAAGGCGACCAATCGATTGTTTACGTTGAGTTCGATCGTCAGATGCTCGAGGTGGGCGAACCCCTGGCCAGTCAAGCCAACCACCGTCCCTGGCGGGCCAGCGTACGTGGTTAACCCAAACGTTGGAGTGTATGGAAGGACAGTTAGTGTCGTATCGGCGACGACCTGGCTAATGGTTCCAACAGCATACACTTTGAGTTTACCGCGGCGGTTCCAGGGTACAGCAAAGGCAGAAGCCAGGTTGAACTCATTGTGCTGGTCGACGACAGCTTCGGCGATGGGCAGGCCAGTTGGGCTATCAAGAAAGATGGCGACTCGTTCGCCCGGAGCGAAGTCGTGGCCAGTGACGCCGACAGTAGTTTCCGGCTGCGGCGTATAATTCGTTAGCCCGAGCCAGGGATTGAAGGCAAGAACGCTGAACGGGACTCGGACCGGGGCCTGGCTCGTTTGCCCGACGATGAGAAAGGCATGGTCACCAGGCGACGTGGCCGGCACCGTCACATTCTTTACCTGGACGTTTCCACTCGTATCCGCCCGTAGATGAGTGATCGGCGTCGTATCGAGAGAATCGAAATAAACGGTGATCGGCTCGTTGGGATGGAAGCCAGCTCCCTTGAAGCTCACCTGACTGAAGGGCTTGCCGGAGTACGTCGTTGGTGCCGCGCCGGGCAGACCGTCTTCGAGAACGAACCGGGCTCGAGCGCGTCGACCGGAGGTTAGCCCAATCACTTCGACTGTCTGGCCACCACTTGGCCAGGAGTCGGCGATCCGAAAAGTGGCACCGGCGAAGTTGCCATCCTTATCCGTTTTGGTCGTCGCCAACGTTTGAAGTTGGTTATCTCCGATCACGTGTTCCACGCGGATCTTCTCGTTCGGTGCAAACCCGAAGCCCGAGACGCTGATTACCTGCCGTCGGGTAACCCGACCGGTGTTGAGTAGCAGAATTGGCGGCAAGTTGCTAGGGGCAGGTGTAGCTTGGGCTTGCGGGGTGACAGGTATCACTGCCGATGTGCTCCGCCTGGACGCGACGGGCGCCATGAGTGCCGTTGGTGACGGGACAGTCACTGTTTGCGATGATGGCATATTGGTATTGTCGGTGACCGTCCAGACCAAATAGCCGACCACGGCGGCGACGACCCCAATCCAGAGAAACGTCCGACGCATCGGCGATGATTCCTCCGCACGGCTTTCAGCGATTCGGGTATCGCCGGGACGAGCTGCAGCTCGTCCCGGCGATTGCAAAGAAGGGATTAAGCCGATCTTTATTGCCCACCCGTGTTACTCGACGACGTATCGGCGGCTGGCCCAGGCGGAGGCATCGGAACTGGTGTTGGCGTTGGTAGCAGAGCACGTGATGGCACGCTGTTCGTGTATGGGCACACGAACGGCTTGCTTTGGGTCGTTGGCATCGGCGGGAGCGGTGAGTTCGCGTCGGGGGCCATGACCTGCATCTTCGTCGTCGTTGGCACCTGGCTATCGTCGCCAACAAGAGTGAACACGAGTTGTCCGGGCTGGCTATTCGGCTCGATCGTATAGTCCCCAGCCGCGGCAACGTTGCCTTGCGGGTTGGTGATGAAGCACGAGACTTCTTGTCCCGTGCTCTGACTGGTCCGGCCGACGTAGACGTGAACGAGTTCGTCGCGCGCGAAGCCAGTTCCGTAGAAGGTTACTGTCGTCCCGGGGCGACCGCCGTAGGTACTGGTCTCGGCTACCGGCGTGTATGGTAAGATGTCGATGCTTACCGTGGCCGGCGCTTGGCTCTGCTCACCAATCGCAATGAACGTGTTTTTCCCTTTCAGGGAGAACGGAATGGTAAACGGAGCGGCGTTCTGGAAGGAACCGGTGCCATTCGCAGTCACCACGGCGATCGGTGGACTCTGGACGCTGTTCAGGTGAAGAAGCACCCGCTCGTTTGGGCCGAAGCCTTTGCCGCTGAAGGTCAACGTCGAATCCGCTTTGGTCGCGTACGTATTCACCGTGATCGTCGGGTAAAGGTTGAGCATCAGGAAGCTCACTGTGACTGGTGATTGGCTCTTTTGACCAACGAAGATGAAAGCGTTGTTGCCAATCGCGCCAAACGGTACAGTCAGATTGTCCTGACGCAGGTTGCCGGATTGATCGGTATGCACAGTGTCGATGACCGGCGAATTGAGACTATTGAAGTAGATTTTCACCACTTCGTCCGGGGCGAACCCTTTGAGCGAGTAGGCGATCACGTCGCCAGGCTTACCAACCTGGGTGCCGAAGGTTACCTGCGGACTGTTGGCGGCGACTGTGCCGGTCGCCGATGCCTGGTGGGCGCCGTTGTGCTCTTGGGCTACCACGATGAAAGGACCCGAGACGTAGTCGGAGGGTAGCGAAAGATTGAACCCACCAAATGTCCCGCTCTTGTCAGACTGAACGAAACCTAGACTCGTGCCCTGATCGTCCGGCTTATGCTTGATGTACAGGTCGATCGTCGAGCCGGGATCGAAACCAGAGCCGCTGATCCCTACCGTCGAGCCCGGGCGCGCGCTCGAAGGGTTGAGTAGGACGAGCGGCACGTGCGTCGTCACAAGCTGGCTGGCGACGTAGGGAGTCGGACTTGCTTGGGCTAGAACGGGCGTTGGCGTCGACCGAGTCACCGCGCGAGGCGTCACTGGCATCTGGACCGCGCGCTTTGTGCTCACCGGAGCGGCCGAGTTCGCCGAAGACCCCGGTAAGGAGATGCCTGACCCCGCTAGGGCGCCGAGCAGAGAAAGAATTGAGATTATCCCGAGCATAATCAGCACTTTGCGCATCTTTCCTCTCCTGTGGGCCGACCGCGCCAGCAGTGTCAGTCGCTCGCGCCGGGCTTGATCACTTGGCGTACCTCGAGTTCGACGTCACCTTCTTGGAATCGTGCCAGCACCCGTGAGTGGTTGTAGGCCGTTATGGCGAGCTGTTCGCCGTTCTCTCCAAAAATCTCACGCAACTGGTTGGACATCACCAAGTAGTCCAGGCTTTGCCAGTTGTCGTGGAGCACCTTGTCGTAAATCGCTGGATCACCGGCGATCTTCCAGTGGGAATTTGCCAACGGATAGGTCGGTACATTTCCCCAGGGGTCATGCAGGTCCACCCACAAATCGTCGTCGATGAGCATGTTGGCGTTCGATGGCACGTTCTGGCGAATAAATGCCAACTGCTCTTGTTGGAGCATCGTCTGATTGACGAAATACTCGTCATGCGACTGTGCCAAGAACCCGATCGTTAAGGCCATCAAGATCACCGTTGCGACCGCTGCTCCACCAACCTGCAGACGGATCTGCGTTAGATGGTGCAAGAAAATGCCGACGTTGAGGGCGAAAAAGGGCAAGACCGGTACCACATAGAAATCAATCATCACGCTTCCACGAATCAGGTAGATCGTGAAGGCAAGAGACAGGAGGCCGGCGATCAGGGTATTCCGGTATCGTTCCCGATCAGAAAAGCCGACGTACACATTGAGCACAGTCGCCATGGCACCGGCCACGATGATCAGCGGATCTTTGTTCCACCATTTGCCCCAGAAGTACTGCCAGAACTGGCTGTCCGGGTTAAGAATGCTGCCACCGTGACGGCTGATCTGCCATAGGACGGTCGAGATCAACGACACGTGAGCACCGGGTGAGCCATTCCCGATGATCGTCTCGCCAGCGGGGAAGAACTCGCCCTTCAGCAAGGCGTAGAGCGGGTACAACGAAATGATCATCGCTGCGGACACTGACCAGCCGACGAGCGAAAATCGCTCCCGATAGGTATTTCGGACCTGGTGATAGAGTAGATAGGCAAAAGCCGGTGCGAAGAATAGGGCGTTTTCCTTAGTGAGAGTCGCGAACCCGAAGCACAATCCACTGGCCAGGATCGGAACGATCCGTCGGGTGTTGTGCAGGAGCAGGTCGAGCGCGAGTAACACGATGAAGACCATAATGTTGTCGAGTAAGACCATGCGTTGATAATAGATGTCGAGCGGAGAGAGAGAGAAGACGATTGACGCCGCGATGGCCGCGAAATGGCTGCCCGTCATATGGCGGGCGATGCGGTAGAGCAGTGCCGTCGATCCGACGTCGAGTAAAGCCATCAGGGCGCGAGCACTGTTGATAGCCATCCCGAATGCGTGAAAATGCCCCGGGAGCAGGAACTCCCAGAGCGCGATCAATAGCCAACCGGCAGGCGCGTGGTCGTAGAAATAGGTGTAGGGCGCCAACTGTCCGAGATGGATGACTGCCCAGGCCTGTTCCAGATAGATCCCCTCATCGCCGAGATACAACGGGTAATTGAAAATGTTGATCGCATGGCTCAGGAAGGCAATAACGACCATACTTATGAGGCCGTACTCGTCGAGGAGGGCCGACAGCCGTCCGAGTGAAGCTGGGGCTACGGCTGGAGCGGAGCCGACGGCCGGTCCGAGGTCTGACATTACTCCCTCCTTGACCAAATGAATTGGATCACATCAGAAAAAATCCGGGGCCAGCACAGCCCATCACGTCGGGCGATCGATCCGGTGTGCGCCAATGTGTTTCGTCTTCTCCCAGTTCGTCACGCCACGAATCTGCCGAACCATGGCTCGGAGCGCTGCGTAGGCAAGTACCCACTGATATGGGAGATAGGCACCAGCCATGCGTATGGGCGTTGTCCGAGGTGGATTCAGTCGATGCGCCTGGGCAAACTCGTATAGTCCGACGACGCTGATCACGTAATGCGCGATCAAAAAGTAGGATGGTAAGAGCAACAGCATGGCGACGACGACCGATGTTCGGACAGTGAACATCATCCAGATCGAGATCGGCACGTAGAGTGCTAAGGCGGCCTGAAGCATGGGGAAGGCCAGCGTATAGACCGCGAGGTACTTCTGATAGAGCGTTCGCAGCTTTTGCCACTCTCCCTTGGCGAGCGTTTGTAGGAAACCTTGACTCCAACGCGTGCGTTGCTTGACGAAATGGCCAAGCGTCGGAGGTGTTTCTTCCTTGGTGACGTACCGATCGTCGTAGACGACGCGAATCTTCTCCCCGATCGAACTGAGCCGAATGCCGATGTCAGCATCTTCGGTAAGATTGTGCTCATCCCAGCCACCGATCTGCTCCATGATCTCGCGCCGAAAAAAAACAGTATTGCCGCCGAGCGGAACCATGCCGGCACTGGCGTGAAAGTGCAGGCGCGACTTGAACCAAAAGTAGTATTCGAGCACGTTGAGTGTTGAATACCACGACGAGTCGTAGTCCATGAGCTGAACGCCACATTGGACCACCCGGACCTTTTCACGGAGCATGACCGTGTTGACGATGTTGAAGATGTCCGGATGAATCTCGTCTTCGGCGTCGAAGATCGTCACGACATCGCCACTTGCTTGACGGAAGCCAACGTTGAGACCGTGCGGTTTATTGATTGGTGTATCGTTGAAGGTAACGACGCTGGCGTTGTTAATGCCAGCGCGGCTGAGCTCATTGATCTTCTCCTGCGCGCGAGCGATGGTCCCGAGGTCACCGCATTCGCAGATCACTATGATCTTGAGGAGATCGCTCGGATAGTGGGCATTAGCAACGTGAGCGATTGTCGACTGAATGACGTCCTCCTCGTGACGCGCCGGCAGCAGGACAATAAACGAGAGCTTTGGCGGTTCGAACGTTTCCGGCGCGGCCGCGGCATCGTAGGCCTCGGGTTGATCCCAGGTGTAGATCATCAGGTAGACGGTGTAGCCTGCCTGGAGTGACACAAACACCGAAAAGATCAGCGCAGCAGCGATGAACAAGCTCACGGTAACTGCTCCACTGGCCTGCTTCTTGCGCCAGGGCTTGCACTACGCGGGCTGGAGCAGTTGATGTTGAGAGCACTCATCGTCGAAGCTGAAAGTGACATTGCTAATCTCATCGAGTTAACTCTGCAAATGCAATGGCCTGACGGAATCTGTTCACGGGTTGGCGATGGTCAGAGTGCAGTAGCCTTGGCACGGTCGCAAGATCCGGACCTGATTCTTCTTGATCTGGGATTACCAACCGAGGATGGGCTTGACATACTCAAGCAAATCCGCCACTTTTCCGCGGTTCCACTGGTGGTGGTGAGTGATCGAGGAGAAGAGGTGGGACGAGCGCGCTGGCTCGAACTCGGTGCCGACGACTACCTCGTCAAGCCATTCAGTCCGCTCGAGCTCCTCGCGCGCACCAAGACAGTCTTGGTGCGTTGCGATCACCCGGCAAGTACGGATGCCTGCCAGGGTCGCTTTGACGATGGCCACTTAACAATCGACTTCGCTCGTCGCCAACTGTTGGTTGACCGAAAGCGGGTTTGCTTAACCGCAACGGAGTTTTGCCTGCTGTCCTGCTTGCTGCGAAACCGGAGCCTTGTCGTGCCCTATCGGTCACTGTTGGCGAGAGTATGGGGGCATGAGTTCGAGGACGCGACCGATTACTTGCGCGTATACGTGCGCCGGCTGCGTGAGCAGATCGAGCCGGATCCTGACACGCCGCGGTATCTAATAACCGAGCGGGGAATTGGTTATCGCTTCGTTCAACTCAACGAGGGTGATCAGCAGGCTCGCGAAGAACGACGACGAGAGACGAACAAAACTACAGAAACACCAAGGACACAGAGGTCTCTTCAATAACTTCGGATCTCCGTGTTGTCCTGGGAAATCCCTCTTCCCATGGGAGATGGACCGAGCCTGTCCTCAGCCCCGCGAAGGAGTGAGGGCAGGCTGCCGATTTCTCAGGGGGTAGGCAAACGGGGGCGGGCCTCCCTCTACGCCTCCGCAGTTCGGTTTTATTTTAAGAAGAATTCTTAGCGTCGTGCCCGAACTCGGTCGTAGCAGGTACTGCAATAGACCGGTTTGTCATTGCGCGGTAAGAACGGCACCATTGTGCTGGTCCCACATTCAGCGCAGACGGCCGGATGCATCTCCCGTTGTGGCCGCGAGGGGCGATCACCTGCATAATCGCCGTTATTCATTCGTTGGCGCCGCGCCGCGCGACAGGTCGGACACCGCCCTGGTTCATTCATTAGCCCCCGACTTGCGTAAAACTCCTGCTCACCCGCTGTAAAAACAAAATCAGCGCCGCATTCTCGACATTTGAGGACCTTATCGCTGTAGCTCACGAAGACCTCCGGTCAACTATGGTTGGCAGGTAGGTTGACAGGGGCCGTGCCAGGGCTCGTGCCGCCTCGCGGTACCCAGGCCTGATCACCGCGCCGAGATGACCTAGGACCATACCACCGCGCGGCAGTATACACGATGAGCCATCACTTTGCAATACTTTCACAAAGAATTCTTGGATGAATTGCTGCATGCTTGTTCGCCGGACGCGGTAGCTATACTGCCATGATGCATGGATCTGCTAGGATGTCGAACGTGGTGCATCGTCAATGATTCCGAATTCCCAGCCGACGGTCGAGATCGAGGGATTCAGTGGGCCTTTTGACTTGCTCGTTCGCCTGATCGAGCGGCGAGAGCTCGACGTCGCCACGATCTCGTTGGCCGCGGTCACCGAACAGTACCTCGATCATCTAGTGCTCGTTCAACAGCGCGATCCAGAGCATCTTTCGGCGTTCCTCGTCGTCGCGACAAAGCTTCTGCTGATTAAGTCGATGCTGCTTCTGCCGGTTCAGCCACGCCCCGCGTCGAATGTCGAGACCGAGCTCGATCCGACGGACCTCGCGGAGCACTTGCGCATCTACCAAGTTTTCCGCCAAGTAAGCCAATGGTTGAGCGAGCGAGATGCGTCTGGGTTGCACTGTTACCCCGCGCTCCCGCGCCCGTATCAACCGGCCGCTACGCAATCGTTACCTAGTCTCGATCCGCTGGAGATACGCAGTGCGTATCTCCGCGCGGTCACGCGCAGCAATAAAAAAAAGGAGCCGGCCCCGTCTCCCTTGACGACCGAGCCCCGGGTGAGCGTCGCCGAGATGTTTGCCGCGCTTGAGGCAGCGCTCGATCAGTCGTCGCAAGTGTTGCTCAGTGAGCTGATTGGCACTCATGCTCCCCGCCAACGATACGTCGCTGCCTTCCTTGCCATGCTCGAAGCCGTGCGCCTGGGTAAGGTGCGGGCGAGTCAGGAAGCGCAGTTTGGCGAGATTGCCTTGGTCCGGGTCGAAGTACTTTAGATCTGCACTCCTTGCTTGCGCAGGATGTCGGTCACGTCTTTCTGCAGCGATTGGAGCGCGGCGTCGACCGTCTGCTGGCCGCTGGCGATCGCGGTGAGTGCAATGATCACCCGGTCGCCGACCGGCGGGAATTGGGGAATCGTTCGGAAGATCATGTAGCCCTGGCCAGCTTGCTTCATCACGTCCAGGTGGAGCTGGGGAATATTGTCGCCGTGCCAGGAAAACTTCTTGACCACATCGGGATTGGTCAGCATCGAGGCACGCGTGTTGGCGATGTGGTTAAAGCGGTCATCGAGAGCGGCGTAGAGTTGCATCTCCTTGCTCGTTGCCCAACTGATGAATAGCCAGGACGCTTCCTTGTGGCTGGAAGCCTTGTTGATTCCCAGCCCGTGGACTGCCAACTGTGGGAACCAGCCGGCTGGCCCCGTCGGTGCCCTGATGAAGCGGATGTTGTCCCGGTATTTGCTCTTCTTCGGATCGATCGCTGTTTGGAGGTTGCCCAGTCCGTCGAGGTAGCTCGCAGCGTTCCCCTCTTGGATCTGGAGCTCGGCCACGTCGGGCTGGAGATTGGCGCCGCCGGCGGGCGAATACTTCGCGAGCAGATCGGTGAACATCTGCGCGCTGGTATGGGCGGCCGGGGTCGTGAATTGGGGGTGCAGGTCGGTTGGGGGGTTCTGGAAAAAATTCCCGCCGTAGGACATCAGCCAATTCGGCCAGATCCAGTGGAGGTTATTCTGGGTAACGAATGCCTTGACCTTCCCGCCGGTGCTTTCTTGGATCTTGGGTGCCGCTTTCTGGAAATCGTCGTAGGTCGCTGGAAACGTATCGTAACCGGCCTGCTTAAAGATATCCTCGCGGTAGGCGACCATCGTGCTGTCCGTGAGCCAGGGGAGGGCGTAGAGCTGCTGATTGTTCCCGCGTTGGAATGGGTTGAGTGAGCCGGCGACAAAGTCAGGAAGATCGAGCGCCTTCTGGTCAGTTAGCTTCGGATTATTGATGTAGGGCATCAGATCTTCGACCCAGCCGGCTCCGATCCAGCGGCCAGAGCGGATGAAGATCAGTTGCACCATATCGTAGGTTCCCGACCCGCTGGAGAGTTCCAGGTCAGCGCGCTGGTTGAGCACGTCGAAGCTAATATCGTCGATCTGGACGTCAATGCCGGTCTCCTGCTTGAAGTCGCCTAGCTTCGACTTGAGCGCGTTGGTGTAAGGGTGGGTGGTGATCATAAGCTTCAGTTTGGTGCCCGCGTAGGTTTTATTCGCGACGGCGGCCTGGGCGGCCGGTGTAGTCCTCGCCGCGACGGTTGCGGGGCCGGTGGGCGTCGCGGCGCTAGCCGTAGCAGCGGGCGACGCTGGCACGGTCGTTGGAACGGCGGCTGTTGCAGGTGCGGTCGCCGGAATCGAAGTTGGCTCTGGGACGCCCGTCGGCTGGCTGGAACAAGCTGCACTCCCGAGAACTGCCATGCCCGCACCTGCCAGGGTGAGGGCGCGTAATAAAGAACGACGCGAGAGACGCGAATCGCCGAGCGGCATGGCTGGATCCCTCCATTCGTGAAACGTTGTTTGCTGTAACGGCAAATCTAAATCCGATGCAACGTATTGTCAATATCTGCCTCGTTGTTATATACTCGTGCCACTGGACCATCCGGTGAGTCAGCGTGTGTCCTCGGGGGGAAGATCCCATCGTTGGTCAGTTGAGCTGGGAACGAATTATTATGATGATGCAACGTTTGGTCAATCCTTATCGCGCGATGATCCCTTCGTGTCCCCTGCGGATCCCGCGAGTGGGCGCGTCACTAGAGGGAAGGATTTCGTGGTAGTCGCCGGCCGGTCAAGCCTGGAGCGGATCATGGCCGATGAGGCGATCCACAAGCAAGATCTGGCCGAGCAGGTCTACCGAATTCTGCTCGCCAAGATCGTCGAGCGTGAGGTGCCCACTGGGCTGCGCTTTACCCTGCGCGAGACAGCACAGTCGCTCAAGGTCAGCGTGACCCCGGTCCGCGATGCCATCCTCCGGCTCCAGGTCGAAGGCTTCGTCGAGGTCGGCCCACGCGGCTGGCTTATCCCCTCTCTGACCTTAGAGATCGTTCGGGAGGTGTTCGAGGCGCGTGACATGATCGAGGTCTACGCGGCCGCGCGCGCGGTCGAGCGTGCGACGGACGCCGAGCTTGGTGCTCTCGACGAGATCATCCGAGGCATGGCCGAAGTCTTCGCCGATGCGACTTGCCTTGATCCGGTCCAGTACTGGGAGTTGAACGCGCGCTTCCACCAGACACTGGTGGCTCTGGCGCACAATCAGCGGCTGATTGACCTGCATGCCCAGCTCCACTGCTTCGCCCTGCTGCGCCGCTTGCGGGCGCTGCCGCAGGGCGGGATCGACTCCGCGGACTTCCAGGCGCACCGTGCCATCCAAGCGGCCATGCATGCGCGCGATGTGGTCGCGGTCGAGTGGGCTCTCCGAGCGCACCTCGTCGCAGCACATAACTCGTTGCTGGCGCGGGTCGCAGAGAACGAGTCCGTCCTGGACGCTCCGCCCGCGCAGGCGGCAGAGAGATCGTGATGAGCGTTCGGTCGCACGTGTCACCCGTGCGCCGTGGTGAGGGGATGCGCGGGCGATCGAGTTGGGAGATTCGCCAAAAGCGCGCCTTCGTGGTGATGCTTCTGCCCAGCCTGGCGGTGCTAGGCATAATTACCTTCGGTCCGTTCGTCTACTTACTCGTCACTAGCTTCACCCCGCTCAACCTGACCATGCCGGGGTCGTTTCACTGGGCCGGTGCGCTCAATTACACCGCACTGATTCAAGACGATCGCTTCTTCAACTCGCTTTGGGTCCAAGCCCGGCTCTCCTTCTGGACGGTTCTCTTCCAGGTTCTTGTCGGGCTGGGACTCGCGTTACTGTTGAACTCCCATCACCGCTTCATTGAGATCTTGCGCGGCACTTTTATCATTCCGATGGTCCTACCGCCGGTCGTGGTCGCGGTGATCTGGAAGATCTTCTTCACCCCGGGCGTGAGCGTCCTGAACTGGTCGCTTGGGTTGCTTGGCCTACCCCAGCCGAACTGGCTGGGCGATGCAACCCTTGCGATCTGGGCGATCGTCATCACCGACGTCTGGGAGTGGATGCCTTTCACTATGCTGATCATCCTGGCGGCGCTCCAGATGCTCCCGACTGAGCCACTCGAAGCGGCAGAAATCGACGGTGCCTCCCGCCTCCAACTCTTCCGCTACGTGGTCTTGCCTCTCCTCCGTCCGGCGATCGTTCTCGCCGCGCTTTTCCGCTTCATCGACAGTGTCAAGGTCTTCCCAGAGATTTTTATCATGACCGGTGGCGGGCCTGGGACGGCCACCGAGGCGACTAATTACTACGCGTACCTGGAGGGGTTTTCCTACACCTTCATCGGCTATGCGAGCGCGATCGTCGTCGTCATGCTGGCGGTGACCTTCTTCCTGAGCTACCTGACGATCCAAACCATCGGGACGGGGGTGGACGTTGAGTAAGATTGTCGTCGTGGCTGCCCGGCCGGTACAGATGCGCCGAGGCCCTCGTCTCGGCATCCTAGCGATGAACCTGTTCGTCCTGGTCCTGGTGGTGCTGATCGCCGTGCCCTACCTCTGGCTGGTGCAGATGTCACTCAAAACCCAGCTCGCCTCCTTTCAGATGCCACCCCAGTTGATCTTCCGTCCGACGCTGGAAAACTACGGTGCGATTCTCCAGGATACGACTTTCCTCCGTAGCTTTGGGAACAGCACGATCGCTGCGGCAGCGAGCATGCTCGTCTCACTCCTCGTTGGGGTGCCAGCCGCCTACGCTCTATCGCGGTCTGGCGCACGCGCCGATGGGCCGATCTCGCTCTGGGTCCTGACGACCCGGATGGCGCCAGCCATTACCTATGGCCTGCCTTTCTTCATGGCCTTCCGCTTCCTTCATCTGATTGATACGTTGACCGGCTTGGTGGTGATCTACCTGACCTTTAACCTCTCGCTAGTGATCTGGATGATGCGGATATTCTTTGATGGGCTGCCAAGGTCACTGGAAGAAGCCGCCTTCATCGATGGCGCCGGCCTAGGGTGGGCCTTTCTCCGGATCACACTCCCGCTATCGGCGCCGGCCCTGGCGACGACAGCGATCTTTTGCTTCCTGTTCTCCTGGAATGACTTCTTCTACGCCCTGATCGTCACTCGCTCCCAGGCCCAGACTGCCCCGGTCGCGATCGTCAACTTCATGAATTATCAGGGGTGGGACTGGGGGAAGATTACCGCCGGGGGCACGATGATCATGCTCCCGGTCGTCGTCCTGGCGATCCTGGTGCGCCGCTACATGATCCGTGGTCTGACCGCAGGGAGCTTGAAAGGATGAGCAGTATCAGCATTGCTTATCTACCGAAGTCTCTCGGTCCTCCGATGATGGTCGGAACATGAATCAAGGTCGGGCGACCGGACGCGAGACCGCGGCGGATGGCTGGGGCGATCTCTTCCGGGTTCTCGGCGCGCAGACCAAGCGCACCAAAGCCTTCCGCGACTTTCACGTAGTCGACTGGGCCAAGGCGGCTGGCGATAAGCTTGTCCGGCCCGAGGCGTTTGGCCTGATTCGATGCCACGCTTCCCCAGGCACGATCGTCGGCGAGGACGACGACGAATGGCGTGTTCTGGCGGACTGCCGTCTCCAACTCCGGTAGCCCGAAGCCGATCGCTCCGTCGCCCGAGAGGAGGATCACCGGGCGGTTCGGGGAGAGCAGCTTCGCCGCGATCGCTCCTGCGATCCCCCAGCCGACCACGCCGCTCGCCCCACAGGTCAGCCAGTTCGTCGGATAGCGGTCGGCAAGCACGTGCGCCCACTGGCCAATGTTGCCGCCGTCGATCAAGAAGATCGTTTCCCCGTCCAGGAACGGCTTGAGGGCTTCGACTACATGTCGACCGATCGTTGGACCGGTCGACAGCACGTCGGACCACGGTCGCTGGAATTCTCGCAAGCGCTGCCGTGCCTCGCTGAGCCACTCCCGACGTGGAGAGAAGTCCGGTTGGCGGGCCACTGCTTCGGCCAGGGCGTGCAAGGCCGAGGCCGGATCGGCCTGGATCGCGAGGTCCGGCTCACGACCCTGGCGGAGTTCGGCGGAGTCGATGTCGATACGGATCAGCTTTGCGTTGGGGCTGATCTCTGGCGGCTCCCCGTAGCCAATGCGGTAATCGATCCGGGCGCCGATCAACAGAACGAGATCTGCATCGGGGAGCAAACGTGGGCCACCGCTCGCCGCACCGGCCACGCCGAGGAAGCTCTCAGTGGGTTTCTCGATCACGCTGCGATCCCAAATCGGCACGATGACCGGCGCGATAATCGCCCGTGCGAAGGCGTCGAGCGCCTCGGCGGCTTTAGCATAG
Organism: Chloroflexota bacterium; assembly: GCA_021324795.1. Classification (GTDB taxonomy): domain Bacteria; phylum Chloroflexota; class UBA6077; order FW602-bin22; family CADDYW01; genus JAJPIK01. The sequence continues at coordinate 16,469 of JAJPIK010000078.1, read as the reverse complement.
AAGGCACCGCTCCCGGCGACGATGACCGGCCGCTCGGCGTGCGCCAGGAGCGCGATGGCTTCGGCGATCTGGCCCGGGTCGGCGGCGGCGCGTGGGCGGACCTCGGCGCTGGCCGGCGTTGGGCGACGGCCAGGCAGCGTCGCTTCGGTGGTGAGGACGTCAGCCGGGATGGTCAGGTGGACCGGACCAGGGCGGCCGGAGGTCGCTGCGGCGATTGCTTGGCCAACGTAGAAGGGGATCCGCTCGGTCTGGTTGACCAGCTTGGCATACTTGCACAGCGGAGTGGCGACGGCGACCTGATCCAGATCCTGGAATTTGCCCTGATCGGTCCGATAATGCTCGCTGCTCCCACTGAAAAGGAGCATGGGCGCGCCATCGTACCAGGCGTTGATCACGCCGATGAGCGCGTTGACATGCCCGACCGCCGCGCTCACCACGCAGACGCCTACCCGACCGCTAAGGCGCGCGGCAGCGTCGGCGGCAAAGCTCGCCGCCTGCTCGTTCCGGAAATCCACCACCCGGAGTCCCGCCCGCTGGCACGCCGCGTAGAATGGCTCGGTCCCGTTCCCGGACAGCGTGGTCACGAATTGAATACCCCGATCCATCAGATCCTGCACGAGAACGTCGGCTCCGTTCATGCCTCCTCCTCATCACGTAAATAATGTCGCTTCATCATAGAATCTACGACTACCGCTGCTTGACTTTCCCACGTCCAGTCGCGGAGCAGGTGTGCCCGGGCGGCTTGTCCGAGTCGGCACCGTCGCTCGGGGTTGTCGAGAAGGTCAACCACGCGCTGTGCCATCGCTTCGATGTCGCCTGGAGAGACGAGTAAGCTCGTCTTGTCGTTCTGGATGTATTCGTTCGCTTGCCCGACCGCATCGGCGACGATTGGAACGCCGGCTAGAAGAAGATCGACGAGCTTCATCAAGCACTTGGCTCGATTGAGTAAGGTATCGTCGAGAAGATAGACCGCGACGTCAGCGGCGGCAAGGTAGTTCGGTAGCTCGGATGCCGGGACCCATCCCACCTGGTGGACGACCTCATGGAGCCCGAATTCTGAAACAAGCTGAGTAAACTCCTCTTCCTCACCGCCCAGGCCTTTGCCCACGACCAGAAAGCAGGCCTCTGGACGTCGGCGGTGGATTTGGGCGAATACCTCGACAAGTCGGCGGGGGGCAAACTCGACAAAGCGGGTATAGGCGAGGACAACGGGGCGATTACCAATTGCCAATGACTCACGGATCGCTCGTCCATCGCCTGGTTCCCAACCCGGGGAGAATGGCGAGGCGGCATTGGGCGTGTAAACGGTGGTGGCTCCCTCGGCGGCGGCAAGTCGCTCGAGTTCACGACTGGCGACGGTAACGAGATCGGCATGGCTGAGACACCACCGCTCATGCCAGCTTACCAGCAAGCGCTGCCACGCCGAGGCGTGATCGCGGTCAGCCCAGCCGCCTTTTCCTTCCCAATCGTCGGTGTCGAGGACGATGGTTGTCGTGATCAGCCCAAGTTGGCGCCAGAGCCAGAAGGCAAGCAGGCTTAAGCCGGCGTAGGCTTTCGGCTTGAAGGCGTAGAGGACGTCCGGACAGGTCCGCAGTGCAACGCTGGTGAGGCGCAAGCCGCAGGCAAGCTGGCCAGGAAATGAGCGCGCCCGTCCGCGGCCAAGCAGGATGAGCCGAATGCCATCGCTCGTTGCCAGTGCTGGCGGATCCGGTGAGTCCGCGGGGAGGATAACAGTAACCTGGTGACCAAGCTCTGCAAGCGCATGGGCAATCGGCATTGCGCGGGCTGACATTGTTGCCTTGTTGCTGAGGCCAAAATTACCGACGATCGTGATTCGCAGTGACGTTTTCCCCATCGCCGTCCACTATAGGCAAGGATGCCCGCAAAGGCAACTCGCTTCACTGTCTGACTCACCCATCGGTTCAGGCCAGCGCGGTGGATGCCGCGGCGACGAGCGCTTCGTCCGGGGCGAGGGTGAGGGTGTCTCCTTGGGGGACGGGATCCAGAACCTGGCATCCCCATTGGCGGAGGGTCTCAACTGACTGTTTCACCTGCGGATGAGCCCAGAGTGGTGGATTAGTCGAAATGGCGACGATTACCGGTGTCGCGCGGCCGATTGCCTCGGCGGCGATCGATAATGCCAGGTTATCGGCGATTCCTTGGGCGAGTTTGTTGAGCGTATTGAAGCTGCACGGCGCGACGAGCAAGGCGCCGTAGGGTGGTCGGGGCAGGATCGCGTCGTCAAAATAACTTTCGACAATGTGGTGACCTGGTACGAGTGCGAGCTCGCGGAGGCTGACGATGCGCTGGGCGTTCGGAGTGAGAATGGTAATGACCCGCGGCGCGAGGGCACAGAGCTTTGGTAGGAGCCCTGGCACGCGCCGCGCCGTCGAGGTACCACTAATGATCAGATAGAGGGTATCGTAAGCCACCGGATCATCAGAATGATTAGGACTTGGGAATGTCTGGGATGAAGAGATCCTGGCCGGGCACGACCTCGTCGCCGTCGATACGCCACTTGTTGGCTTCGAAGATCTTGGTCCAAAGCTCTTCGGTGCCATACTCCCGTTTGGCGATGGACTTCAGCGTGTCACGTGGCCCAACCTTGATCGTCTTGCCACTAGGGGCAGCCGACTCCTTCTTTTTCTTCAATCCCAATGATTCGAGCAGACCCATAACTTCCTACCTTTCGCACTGTTCGGAGCTTTGATTTTCGAGCGTACCTAGCTACCAGGGGGTGACAATCTGCCCCGACCAGGCCATCCCTCCTGATGCTATGCTCATTGTACTCCTGATACAACAGGTGACAAGAGGGGCAAAACGACTTTTGGAGTCGCTTGGAGAGACTAGCGCTCCAAAATGAACACGTCGCGAGTGCCCGCGTCGCACAGCCAGAACGTGCCATTATGAATGGTCATGCCGTGCGGCTCGAAGCCGGCCACGCCGATCGCGTCGAGAATTTCCCCATTGTCCGGATTCAAGCGAAAGATCACCCGCTTGTTGGTATCGGCGCTCCAGAGCGCTGGCAAGCCCCGTGCTGATCGCCAGGGACGCGCTGCCTCGTGCGCAGGCACTGGCGATGGCTCGATGGCACTCGCCGGGTTCACGCCGAGGCACCAGAGGTCATCGCTTTCCCAAGCCATACCGTGGGCCCGGTCGCCGTGCGCGGAGATGTGGTGGAGAACTTTACCGGTAGCCGGATCGAGCTCGAAGATCTGGCCGGCCTTGGGCACGTTGCACCAGAGGTGGCCGTCGCGCCATTCGAGCGCGTGAGGCGAGCCCGGCCCTGGCCCCAGGCCAGGCGCCGGAATCGCGGCAAGTTCGCGGCCAGTCTCGGGGTCGTAGCAGATGATTTCGAACCCGAAGGTCGAGGCAACCCAGACGTGACCTTTCGAGTCGACGGTAATGCCACTGCCGTGTTTGCTGCGAGTGCCGAATTCGCGGATGATCGAGCCATCGGCGTAGCTCAGCAAATAGACTCGGTTCGGGTCTATCTGATCGAGAACCCAAAGACCTTGCTCGCTTGCCTGGAGTCCGTTTGGCTGCTTTGACGGAGCTTTCCACAGTGATCGCGTTTTGAAGGCCACGGTCGACTCCTCCGATTGTATTCAGGCCATCAGCCTGTGGGCAGTATCGCGCGGTAGTAGAGCTAAGTCAAGGGGGGAGGACAGGAACCAAGGGATGATTGGGCCGATGCCGACACTCGCCTGGTCAGCTAGGTCGATCGGCTTCCGCCTTCGTCTTCTCCTCCCGATTCACTTCTCGTGCTCGGCCGCCTCCTTCCGCAGGGCCGACGACGCCGCGTTGCTCGAGCAGGTCGATCAGCCGAGCAGCGCGGGTGTAGCCGATGCGCAAGCGCCGCTGGAGGAGCGAGGTCGAGATTCGGGTGTGCTCGCGTGCAACCTCGACAGCTTTCTCGTAGAGCTCGTCGACTTCTTCCTCAAGCTCGCCCGCGTTTACTGGCTGGACCAATTGATCGACGTATTTGGCCGGCCCCAGGCCGCGCCAGTGATCGCAGAGAGCCTCGATCTCGTCGTCGGAAACGTAGACGCCCTGGAGCCGGATTGGCTTGGCGGCGTCGGTGGGCATGAAAAGCATATCGCCACGCCCGAGCAATTTTTCCGCGCCGGTCGTATCAAGGATGGTTCGGGAATCGATCTGGGAGGTCACGGCAAAGCTGATTCGGGTGGGAAAGTTAGCCTTGATCAGACCGGTGATCACGTCGACGGATGGACGTTGGGTGGCGACGATCAGATGAATGCCGGTTGCACGCGCTAACTGAGCCAGACGACAGAGCAACCGCTCGGTGTCGTCCGGGGCAAGCATCATTAAGTCAGCTAACTCGTCGATAATCACGACGATATAGGGCAATGGCGTCGCGCCAGCTCGGCCGGCCACTGACTTATTGTACCCTTCGACGTTGCGCACGCCGTGCGTCTCGAACAGCTTGTAGCGGTCGTCCATCTCGTGAACCACCCACTTCAGGACACCGACGACCTTATCGACGTCGACGACAACCGGACGGAGCAAGTGGGGTACGTCGTTGTACGTTGTCAGCTCGACACGCTTCGGGTCGACCAGGATCAGCCGGACTTCGTCCGGCGTTGCCTGAAGGAGCAGGCAGGAGATGATTGCATTGACACAGACTGATTTCCCGCTGCCGGTCGCGCCAGCGATCAGCAGGTGCGGCATTTTCGCCAGATCGGCGGCGACCGGTTGGCCGCTCACGTCTTCGCCAAGGGCGACGGCCAGACGGGTTTTCGCTCGCAGCTTCTGAAAGGCGGTGCTTTCGACGACCTGACGCAGGCTGACTAACGCCGTTTGCCCATTCGGAATTTCCAGACCGACGACGGTTCGGCCGGGCACCGGGGCCTCGATCCGAATGCTCGGCGCAGCGAGGGCCAGGGCGAGGTCGTTGCTCAGCGCTTGGATCTCACTGACCTTGATCTTCTCGCGCTTGATGACGCCGCCGTGGCGATCACGTTTTTCGCGAAAGCCCGGCTCGAGGCCGAACTGAGTGAGGGTGGGACCCGGATTCACCTGGACGACCCGGGCGTAGACGTCAAAGTCGGCGAGCGTATCCTCGATCAGTTTCGTCTTCCGGGCGAGCTCGATCTGGCTCAGCTCACCCAGGCTACCAGATTTCAGCAGCGTGATCGGTGGGAGCTGCCATTGTCGGAGGAGTGAGCCGTCGGCTACGGCACTTGTGATCGCTAGCGTTTTGGCGCCTGTCTCGACGGCCTCGGACCTGACTTTGCCCATGGCCTCATTGGCCGCGTTGATCCGGGCAGGGCGGTGCTGGAGCCAGACCAAGAGGTCACGGAAGCGGCCAGCCACTGCCTGGGCGGCCAAGCGCAAGGCGTGAAGCAAATCGTCAACGGTCAGATCAAACAGCAAGGCAATGGCCGTAAGCAGAAAAATTACGAGCAATGCGGCTGCGCTTGGAACGCCTAATGCATTGACGAGCGCTGTCCAGACAAGCTGACCGACGATCCCGCCTCCCCGTGTCGTTCCCCACTCCGTGGCTGGGTTGCCGTCGATCACCTGAAGAATGATGTCTAAGCTTACAAAGAGCGTGCTCCAGCCAAGTGTCTCCGACGGAGACAGCAGATATTCGGCGTCGAAGCGAGTCCGCAGATTGGCGACCGCAAAGGCGCCAATGACGATCGGAACGAGAAATTTGGCCCAGCCGAAGGCATAGCCGAACGCCGCGCGCAAGTCCGCTCCGCCGTCTTCGGCTGGTGCCAGCAAGGCCAAGCCGATGATCAAGGCAGTTCCGAGCAAGACCAGGCCGTCGCGCAAGTGATGGTCGGCAGGAATCTCGGACTCGACGTTTTCTTCTTCCGGCTCGGCTGGCGCCCGGCGCGTGGCCAGCGTCATAGGTTGAGATGCCTCCTTAGATTAAGGAGCCTGGGGGTATGAATAAACGTCAGACTTCGGTTATGACTGGTAAAACCATCGGGCGGGCGCGCGTTTGTTTGTAGATGTAGTCGCTGAGCGTTTCCTTGACTTTGGACACCATGAACCCGTACTCGACTGTCGTCGCGGCGGGCTCTTCGATCGCTTCCCGGATCCGCTCGCGTGCTTCCTCGAGTAATCTGCCGTCGCCGTTGCGTGACGGATCGATGAATCCACGACTAATGACCTCGGGACCGGCAATAATGCTGCCGGTCGTCCGGTCGAGCGTGACTGAAACAATCAAAACGCCATCCCGCGAAAGATGCTGGCGATCCCGGAGGACGACCTCGTTGGTCCCGCCAACGGTAACGCCGTCGACTAACACCGACCCGACCGCGTGGTGATCGACCCTCCGGACTCCTACGTCATCGAACTGAATAACGTCGCCAATTTCGGCGAGCAAGACATTCTCCGTGGGAATACCGACTTCGCTTGCCAGACGACGATAGAGCACGAGATGTCGGAACTCTCCATGCACCGGCACGCAATAACGCGGTCGGAGCAGATTGAGCATAAGCTTGATCTCTTCGCGGCTGCCGTGGCCCGAGACGTGAACGTCGGCCAGCGGCTCGTAGATCACGTCGCTGCCCAGCCGCATCAGATTGTCGATTGTCCGAGCGACCGTTTCCTCATTGCCGGGAATCGGCGTCGCTGACAGGATGACCGTATCGCCCGGCATCGCCTTGATCTGACGGTGGTCGCCGGATGCGATCCGCGAGAGGACCGACGACGGTTCGCCCTGGCTTCCGGTGGTGATGAGCATGACCTCGTTCAGCGGGAAACGCCGAACATCGTCGAGACGGAAGACCGTGTCTTCCGGAAAATCGAGATAATGAAGCTCATTGGCGATTGCGCAGTTGTTTTCCATACTGCGGCCGACCAGCGCGACCTTACGGCCATGGCGAGCCGCGACGTAGAGCGCCTGCTGAATTCGGGTGATGTTCGAGGCGAACGTCGTGATAATCACCCGACCGGGAAGGTCGCGAATGATATCGTCAAACGCACGCTCGATGACGCGCTCGGATGGCGTATAGCCAGCCTTTTCAACGCGGGTGCAGTCAGAAAGGAGCGCGAGGACGCCGCGTTGGCCAATCTGAGCCAGCGTGGCAAAGTCGGGTGGCGGACCGTAGAGTGGAGTCTGGTCAAACTTGAAGTCGCCGGTGAAGACGATCGTTCCCGCCGGGGTATGGATCGCAAAGCCCACTGCATCGGGAATGCTGTGAGTGACCCGAAATGGCTGGACCTGGAAGGGGCCAATCTCCCGCATCTCGTTGGGCACTAACGGCTCGAGCTTACGCTTACCGAGTAGACGATGTTCTTTCAGCTTGACCGTGATCAAGCCGCAGGTGAGACTAGTGGCGTAGACAGGGACGTCGATCGACGCGAGAATGTACGGCAAGGCACCGATGTGATCTTCGTGGCCGTGGGTAATGATAATCCCGCGCAAGCGCTGTTGGACTTCTTGAAGAAAAGAAAGGTCTGGAATAACCAGATCGATGCCCAGCATTTCCTCTTCGGGAAACTTTAGCCCAGCGTCGACCAGGAGCAGATCATCTCCATATTCGACCAAGGTTGCGTTCTTCCCAATTTCGCCGACGCCACCCAGAGGAATGACCCGGAGCGGCTGGGTTGACAAGGTGGTGAGTACCTCCAGAAATGGGTGGTTGATAAGCTAACGTAATTAAAACAGGCTTAGCTGAGTTGCCGACTCGGCTGGCGGCTCGTCCGGAATCGGTTCGAGCGATGCCAAGAGCTCGGGAATTTTTTTGAAATCGTCCTCGATCGTTCGCCGCAACGCTGGCTGGTGCAGCGCCGCCGCGGGGTGATAGAGTGGAAAGTAGACGACGTCGCCATGGCGACGCGGTTTGCCATGAATGCGGCTAATCGATTCTCCCGGAAAAAACTTTGCCATCGAGAAACGCCCAAGCGTCACGATCATCTTCGGGTGAATCGCCGCGATTTGCGCTTCGAGAAAGTGAGCGCACGCGGCGATCTCATCCGGCTGGGGATCACGATTGTTGGGCGGGCGGCACTTGACAACGTTGGCGATAAAAACGTCGCTGCGCTTCAGACCAATCGAGGCTAAGAGTTCTTCCAAGAACTGTCCAGCCGCGCCAACGAAAGGATGGCCTTGCTGGTCTTCGTGAAAGCCTGGCGCTTCGCCAATGAACATGATCGTCGCGTTCAGAGGGCCATCACCGGGGACGGTCTTGTGACGGGTGCGCGCCAGGGGACACGCGGTGCAGTTCGCAACTTGCTTGGCGATCTCCTCGAGGCTAGCCACGTCCTTCTTTCCACTACATTATCGTTGTTGAATACAACTTTGTCAGGATTGTACCGCAGGGACCGGGTAGTGTCCAGTTAGAAAAGCGGGGGACACTGGGCACACTTCTTGCGCCCGGCCGGTAATGCGGCCGTATGCCGTCCACGCCGTGTCTGTTTCGGGGTTGCTTGATGAACTCGCCCGCCCACCTCATCCTTGCCCTGAGCGTATCCCTTTTCGTGATTGCTGCATCGGTGTCGCCGGTCCGGGCTCAGTCGGGACCAGACACGACCTTCCTCGAGTATCCGACCGATCAACCGCCGGTCTCGGTCAGCGTCGTCAAAGACGGAATCGATGGTAGAGGGCATTGGATGCAGACCGTGCGTCTGACGATCCAATCCGGCGGCACGCTTGCTGACGCGTCGAACGTTGTCTACGGTGATGTGACCCACGTCGATAGCTTATTCGCGCTGGCACGCCGTCTCAATCCGAATTTGTACAGTCCGGCTCTGATGCCAGTTGGTCAGCAGATTGATCTGCAGATTGACCCGTCGAACACCTATGTTCTGCAGACAGTCTTGCACCAACCAAATGCGGTCATCCAGCGCTTTACGAACGGCGCCGTGAATACCGCTTACGACAAGTCAAATGGCGTATTGCGGCGAGTCATGGCCTTTCCCGAGGAAAAGCCGACCGATAACTTCGTCTTCCAGAGCAATCAAGGACCGGTGCGAGTGCGTTCGGGCGGCCGCCTGGTTGATCTTGCCTATACGCCGGGTTTGAGCTTCGCGGATGTCGTGAGTCAGGTTTATGGGATCGCGACCTACGCCGCGGCGGCAGACTTCAGCCAGCAGACCGGCTGGGACCCAACCCATTGGCCACCGCCGACTGGTCAGGCGAAACGGGTGATTACCGGACCGATCTCAGAGTACCAGCAGGCTCCGAAGGAAGTACCGCCAATTCCTAATCCGGACCCGGTTGGTCGGGCGCGCCAATTGGCCCTCTTAGCAGATCGTCATCGGGCAGGAATCTACGCCGTCCGCATCGAAAGCCTCGATACCGTCTACCGGGTGGCGGTAAGCGATCCGAAGGTAACGGCCAGTGGCCTTTCGACGTTGCTCTACGGCTCTCCCGATCATCGCCTGGCCATTGCTCAGGCCGCGGGGTTTCAAGTCCCCGGTGGATCACCTGCCAACGCCGCCAAGTTCGATCCCCATCTCTTTGGTCGGGCTTTTGATCTCGTGGTGAATTTCGAAGACGAGAACATTCCGGTCCGTCGTCAGATTGATGCTAAAGGTGCGGAACGGGTCGAGCTCATTAATGGAGCACAATTGTCGCTCTATCCACCGGCCAGCTCGGGGCCAATCGAGGTCATTCGTTACCCCACCAGTTACCGTCGGATTTTCTATCGCCCATCAAGGATCTCGCTCACCCTTGCCCAAGCGCTGGGACTATTCCATGTCGCCAGCGATCGTGGTCTGCCAGGCTCACAAGCGAACCAGCTTGCCAGCGATTTTGCCGCGGACGTCCTTTGGCGATGGTCGCCCCATATACCACGCCAGCCGGGCGACGTGGCCGACTCGGTGCATCTCGTCAACAATCCGTCTGGGACCGAACTAGCCATTCTTATCGGGCCACCGGTGCCGGGGACGCCGGTCGATCGCATCGCAAATCGTCTGGATCTCGAGAATCCGCTCGTTGCCTCGTTGTTCCTCGTGGTTGTGGGAACCGTGTTTGCCGTCAGCGTCGGTTTTGCGCGCACGCGGCCAAGGCGGCCTCGTCACTTGCGTTGGTAGGCCGCGGGCCCTAGCAAGGCCAGGGTTCGGAAGTGCTGTCCTGGGAATTCAAAGCGAGTGATGAGGCACCAATGCCCAATCGATGCCCTGATTCTGCATTAAAGAGGCATCTCGTTCAGGCGGTCGGCGATGAGTTGGCAGGTAATCTGGATCACCATCTCGATCCCAGTCTCCGTTGCCATAAACGATAGCCCATTGGCGATCTCATCGATCGGGGTCCCCCGGTTATAGAGGAAGATAATCCTGGGCAGGACATCGAAGTAGCGTTGGAACCCGTCGTAGCGACGCCGGACTTGCGGGTCACGTAAGAAGGTGGGCAATCGCTCGACGGCCCGCTGGATCTCGGGGTCGGTCTCTTCCTTAACGCGCCCCCGCAGATACGGACGCACCTCGGCGGCTTGATAGCGTCGTCGTTTCGTCGAGAAGCTTCGGATTTGATCGAAAAAGCGGGTAATCTGGATCACAGCAGTCGAAGAGACTCCAGGCCACATGCTTAATTCAGTGCGATCAGTCACAAAGAGGCTAATCGGCAAAAATCGAACCACTCTCATTCTAGGCATAGCTTCCCTGGCGTGTCAACGATACCGTCCAGTTCCTCTCCCTTTGTGAGGGAGAGGACAAGAAAGAGGCCGTATTCTTGCTTCACTAATTTAGAGATATGGCTTGTCGTTGGTATCCTGCTCGGCTGCTTCGGTCTTGACCGCCTGGATCAAGGCGCGAATGTAGCCCAGGCAGAACGAGTGCTGGCGTTCGTTGTCGGGATCCACGCTCGATTGGGGAACGTGGTCCGGCAAAAACATACCCTGATAGCCAAGCTCATGGTAAAGGCGCATCGCCTGGAACATATCGACATCGCCGTTGTCGGGATAGGTTTCGACGAAGCTTAAGAAGCCACCTTTAATATTCCGGAAGTGGACCATGAAGATCTTTTCACGGGCCCCGAAATAGCGGATCGCTTCCATGACTTCCGTCGCCGGATTCTTGCACATCTCGGCAACTGTGCCCTGGCAGAAGTTCAAGCCGTGGTACTTGCTCGGGGCGATTGAGATGAACTTCTTCAAGCCTTCGATGCTACCGAGAACGCAGTGAACGCCACGCAGCCCGGTATCCTGGGGAACAGCCGGATCGTGGGGATGGCAGGCCATGCGAACGCCGGCTTCCTCGGCGACCGGAATCACCCGCTCTAAAAAGTAGGTGATGTTCTCCCAAACCTTCTCGGCCGGCATCGGTCCCGCCTCGGTCAGCGAGTGATCCGTCCACTTGTCATAAGCGAATTCGCTGTACATTGCGCCACCACGCCCTGGAGCCCGGCCAGTTCGAGGGACGCCAAGGAGGTTGAGATTGTACTTCAGGCAGGGGACGCCGGCTTCACCGGCTGCCCGCACGTTTTGCTTGATCACCTCGATCTCGGCGTCTCGGCTGGGCAGAGCGCGCATGATTCCGGGGAAACGCTGTTTGGTCATGTAGCTCGATTGTAGATTCAAAGCGAGAACGTCCATCGTAATGCCGAATCTGGCCAGACGCTCCTGAAGGGCTTTGATCGCCTGAACGTTCCAGGTGCCGTCCTCATTCTCAATGCCGGCGTTCTCGGGCGAATTAACCGCGATGTGTTCGACGCCGAGCTGGGCGACCCAGGTGAGCTTATGATCAGAAAGATCGTTCAGTTGCTCGCCAATGTACATGGTTGCTCCTCAGACAGAGTATTTTTTCACGGTATCGGGATTAAGTTCGACGCCCAAGCCCGGCCGATCCGGGTAGGGTGACCAGAACCCGTCCTTCGGCTGGGGAAAGTCGACGAAGAATGCATGATAACCTTGTTCTTCGATGCCGAGCAGTTCGACGATCCGTATGTTTGGCGTGGCGCACGCCACGTGGAGATGGACAAGTGCCACCGCGTGTGGCGCGACCGGTAGATTGAAGGCGTGCGCCAGATGGGCAACCTTGAGCCACTCAGTAATGCCACCAACCCGGCCAACGTCCGGCTGCACGATGTCGGCGCCGCCCCGCGTGATCAGATCCTTGAACCCAAATTTCGTGTACTCATGCTCTCCCGTGGCGATCGGAATCGAAGTTGCCCGGGCAACCGCGGCGAGGCCTTCGACGTCGTCGGCCAGGACTGGCTCTTCGAACCAACCGACCCGGTACTGCTCGAACTCTTTCGCCATATAGATTGCTTGCTTGGCATAATAGCCATTGTTGGCGTCGATCAGGATCTCGACGTCATCGCCAACCGCTTTGCGCACGGCGGCAAGGCGGCACACGTCCTCGCGCTCGGCGTGTCCGAAGTCTTTGCCAACTTTCATCTTCACGCTGCGCATGCCGCGCTCGACGTAGCCGACCTGCTCGGCGACCAGCTCCGTCTCGCTGAAATTGGTCCAGCCGCCGCTACCGTAGACTGGCACTCGATCGCGATACGGCCCGAGCAGGCGATAGAGAGGGAGACCGAGAGCCTTCGCCTTCAGATCCCAGAGCGCAACGTCGACTGAAGAGGTCGCACAAAAAGCGATACCTTTCCGACCGAATCCGCGCACCCGCCAGAACATCGCTTCCCAGAGCTTTTCGATTTCGAACGGATCTTCGCCGATTAGCAGATCCTTGAGGTGGTGCTCGATCGTCGCACGAATGGCGGGACTGGCGCTGCCAAAGCCAAGCCCTTGGATGCCTTCGTCGGTATGGATGTGGACGAAAAGCCCGCTTCGGCTCCCAACGTTGGATTTCGGGGGCGGAATCGTCGCGTCTTGGATGGGACGAAAACCCGGAATTACGAGAGCCGTGGTCGTGACATTAGTAATCTTCACCGTCCACCTCCTGAGGGTCAAGGGATTTTTCGTTCACGCTATCGCTCTTTAAGGTTGCTGAGCAAGGTGGGAATGCGTGGCCAGGGGAATTCGTGGCCCGCCAGCCATTCCAGCAGAACTGGCCCGTCAGCCGCGAGGGCGCGATCCCAGGCCGATCCGATCTCGGAGGGGTCCTCGACCCGGATGCCCAGGGCGCCAAACGATTCAGCGTAGCGACAAAAGTCGACCGGGCCGAGCTCCGTCGCGTAGATCGGAAGGCCGGCGCGGGTCAGCATGTTGTGGATCATGCCAATCTGCCCATCGTGATGGACGGCAACGACAACTGGAAGTTTCCATTGGCACAGGGTGATGAAGTCGCTCGACGCCATCATAAACGAGGTATCGCCGGTCAGGGCGATGATCTTCTGGCCGGGCCGTGCGAAGGCCGCGCCAAGCGCCGCGGGAACCGCGTAGCCCATCGCGCCCCAGGTACCGGCTTGGACATGCGATTCAGGGCCGAAAACTGGCAATTGCAGGGGCATCCATAGTTTCACTGTGCTGACGTCGCTGGTGACTACGTGATCAGCCGTCATACGCTCGGCGAGCGCGCCGATTCCCAGGCCAACGTGCCAGGGGCGCACCGACGCATACTTGGCCAGCTCGGCGGCGAGCCCCGCTTGAAGGGTCTGGTTGGCACGAGCGCAGGCGGCAAGGGCGGCGTCGGAGGTTGGTCGGCGGCGTACGCCTTGGGCGATCGCTCGTAACGTTGCCGCGAGAGAAGCCATCGAAGGAATTGTCATCTCGCCTGGAATCGGTTCGTCCGCAGGCATCAGCGGAACCAGTGGTCCACCACAGTCGAGCGGGATCAGGCGTGCTGCCTCGGTACCCGGGCGAATGCCGACACCGAGGACCAGGTCCGCGCCCTGCAAGTAGGCCGTGACCTCCGGATGACTCATCCCGGTGCGATACATGCCAAGATATAGGGGATGATGGGTTGGCATCGCAGCGTGGCCATCCCAGGTGTGGACGACCGGTGCACCGAGCGCTTCGGCCAGAACCGGTAGCTCGGCGCTTACTGTCGGCCACCAGGCGCCTTTGCCAGCGACGATCGCGATCTGGCGGGCAGCGTCGATCCGCGCGATCAACCGATCGAGGCCAGCCGCCGGCTCAGCCGAGGGGGCTTCGGCAGGCCGGATCTCGCCGGCCGGAATCGGTCCGCCGTCGAGAACGTTGCGGGCCAACTCGACGTGGACCGGGCCCGGCCGGCCATTCACACTGAGAGCAAACGCTCGGGTGAGCGCGTCGGCGACGCTGTTGGGATCGACCACCCGGGTTGACCACTTCGTAGCCGAGGAGAACGCCTTTTCGAGCACGTCGGGATCGTCGACGCCGTGGAAGCTTTCCAGGTCAGCGCCGTCTGGCACTCCTCCTGAGATGTGGATGACCGGCGAGCCGGTGGCGAGAGCGCCGGCAACACCGGAGAGTGAGTTGGTCGCGCCTGGGCCGGCGGTGACGGTGACGATGCCCGGTCGACCGGTGAGGCGGCCGTATGCCTCGGCGGCGATTGCCGCGTTGTTCTCGTGCTTGACCATGACGTGGCGAATACTTGAGGCGGCCGCCAGCGCGTCGTACAGGCCCAGCACGTGTTCACCATTCAAGCCAAAGACGACGTCGACCTTGTTTGCTTTGAGCACTTCGACGGCAATTTGCCCGGGGCGCAGCATCTTTTGGGTTTGCGCGGTTCGCTCGATAGTTTCCATGGCCATACTCTCTCCAAGCAAGTTTGGCTTCGGCGGATCACTCGCTGATGAGTGTAGCACATCGTGGACAAGAAGCAGCGCGGAGAGCCCAAAGACAGCGCGGCGGAAGGCTTGTCGTTGGTTTCTGTAGGGGTAGCATACTAACCTGGCGCATCGCCGAGATGAGGCGAAGCGACATCGGCGCGGTGGCGCCGTTTGGCGGAGCGAGGTTCCAGCCAACGGCGGCGAGGAGAGCCATTCCTTACTCCACCGTCACCGACTTCGCCAGGTTTCGGGGCTGGTCGACGTCGCAGCCACGGCGGTCAGCCAGGTGGTAGGCCAGAAGCTGCAAAGGTAAGACGGTAAGAAGGGGCGTGAGATGGGGATTGGTCGCTGGTACTGAGAAAGAATGGTCGGCAGTGTTGGCAAAGGCTTCATCGCCATCGTTGCCAAGGCCGATCAAGATGCCGCCCCGGGCTTTGACCTGGGCGACGTTGTTGAGCGTTTTTTCGTAGACGTGATCGCGGACGGCGATGGCGACCACGGGCATCTCTTCGTCGATCAAAGCAATCGGCCCGTGCTTCATTTCACCGGCGGGATACCCCTCGGCATGGATGTAGCTGATCTCTTTGAGCTTCAAGGCGCCTTCGAGGGCGATCGGGTAGTTGATGCCGCGACCGAGGAAGAGAAAGTCGCGACACTTGAAGTATCGGTTGGCGATGTCAATGTAACCTTGATCGCGCTGGAGGACATCGCCCATCCGGTGTGGCAACTCGAGGAGGTGTTGGATCCCGTCGATGAGTTCCGATTCACTAATCGTGCCACGTGCCTGCCCAAGCTTCAAGGCCAGCATGTAGAGGGCGGCGAGCTGGGTAGTGAATGCCTTGGTCGACGCGACGCCGATCTCCGGGCCGGCGTGAGTGTAAATGACGCCATCTGCAGAGCGTGCTGCCTGGCTACCAATGGCATTCACCACGCCAAGGACCTTCGCCCCGTTGGCGCGTGCCTCGGCCATTGAAACCAGGACATCGACGGTTTCGCCGGACTGGGTGACCGCGACGAAGAGGGTATCAGAGTCGACGATTGGGTGACGGTAGCGGAACTCATCGGCGTAGTCGACCTCGACCGGCAGGCGTGTCAGGTCTTCGAGCATGAACTTAGCGACGAGGCCGGCGTGCCAGGCGGTTCCGCAGCCAACCAGGAGAACCCGACGGAAGCGCTGCCAGTCATCGTCGTCCCAGGGAACGCCCTCGAGTCGGATCGACGGCGGGTCCAAGCGAACTCGGTCGCGAATCGCATCGGCAACGGCACGTGGCTGCTCGTGGATCTCTTTAAGCATGAAGTGCTTGTGTCCACCTTTAGCGGCCGCGATCGGATCCCAGCTCACAGTGATCGTTGGCTTGTCGACGGGGATACCGTCGACGGTAAGACAGCGAAACCCATCGCGGGTGATCACTGCCAGCTCGTGATCGTCGAGAAATGCCATGGTTCGGGTATGATCGAGAATGGCCGGGAGGTCCGAAGCGACAAAGCTCTCGCCATTGCCAAGGCCAATCGTCACGCCGCCAGCATTGCCCAATCGAGCGGCGATCAAGCGATCGGGTTCGTGCACGCTCATTATAACCACCGCGTGATTGCCGCGCAGTTCGCGCAAGGCGAGCCGGGTTGCCTCTTCCAAAGGGTGTCCTCGGGTGCAGTAGCCTTCGACGAGGTGGACGATGACTTCTGTATCGGTCTGCGAACGAAAGTGATGTCCCTCGTCGCGCAGGCGTTGACGTAGCTCCAGGTAATTCTCGACAATCCCATTGTGAATGATGACGATCTCGCCTCGACAGTCGAGATGGGGGTGGGCATTTTCCTCGGATGGCCGACCATGAGTTGCCCAGCGCGTGTGACCAATCCCGATCGTCCCAAAGGGCGGCTCGCGCTCGATCAG
>JAJPIK010000111.1 GCA_021324795.1 Chloroflexota bacterium | reverse complement strand
CGCTCGGCCACGACCCCTTCGCGGCCACACCGACACTCGTCTCGCTCCATCGGCATCACCTCCAGACCCCAGCATACCACCCGATAGACATAAAGGGAACTGTAATACTAGCGAGGCTGGGGGATTGATTAGGCTGAGCACAAAGACGACCGTATCGAAGACAAGTCTAAGCATCTTTCTGACGAACTTCGACGATCGCCCGATCGATGTCGGCATCGATCTCTGATTCGCTGTGCTTGGCAGCCTCCTTCCAAACGGGAGCAAAGTGCTCGTATAGTTCTTTCAGCCACGGCGATCCTTCCGTACTTTCAGGGATCCGTACCGGCCTAATTCTTAGCTCGCCCGAGGCGAGGGTCATCTGGAGGAGGCTGTTCTGCTCGATCTCAAGTTGTTTTCGAAAGTCAGCCGGGATTGTTACCTGCCCACTTCTTAGAGTGAGTCTTCAAAATGCGGGAATATTTGCGGAAAGGAGAAAGTGCAGGCATAGTGATCTTGTTCAAGGAGTCGCACTATGCCTGCACCTTCCCTTTCATGCTATCCCAGCGACGTCGACGACGCCACCGGGAACCTGATCGCGCCGATTCTCGCCCGCCGCGCCAAGCGTGGGCGTCCGCGTCGGCACACCGACCGTGTGATCTACAACGCCATCCTCTACGTCTTGCGGGGCGGCATTCCCTGGTGGATGCTCCCCGATTCCTTCCCGGACTGGCGCACCGTCTACAGTCGCTTTCTCCGATGGGCCGACAGCGGGATCTGGGAAGCCCTCGCCGACACCTTGCGCGCCGAGTTGCGCATCGAACTGGGTCGCGAACCCACGCCTTCGGCCGGGATCATCGACAGCTAAAGCGTGCAGACCGGTCCCGGCGGTGGAGCGATTGGCTTCGATGCTGGCAAGAAGGTCAAGGGCCGCAAGCGGCTTTTGGTCGTCGATACCCAGGGCAATGTCTTGGCCGCCCTGGTCACCCCGGCCAGCGTCCAGGATCCGGTGGCAGCTCCCGAGGTTCTGGCTCAGGCCAAGGCCAAATCCGCGGGGTTGAAGCTGGTGTGGGCCAATGGACGTTACAAGGGTCCGATTGTCCAGACCGCCACGCAGGCCCTGGACCTGAGCGTCGAAGTCGTCTTTCCTCCCGCGGGCCAGAAGGGCTTCCAGGTCTTGCCCAAAAGTTGGATTGTGGAGCGTACGTTCGCATGGTTCGATCGCTACCGCCGCCTGGCCCGCGACTGGGAGGCCGCCTCCTGGTCGGCCTGTGCCTTCATCCACATCGGGGCCAGCAACCTGATTGCCCGTCGTCTTGCCCGCTTGTGGGCTGCCTGAGGTCATTTTGAAGACTCGCTCTTAGTTGTCGCACGATTCTAGTCACCGGTTCTCTCTTGCATCCTAACTGCCCTCCTCACAGATAGATGTAATTTACAGTATTACTATATTGAGAGCCTTGCATAACTCCCTCAGTTGGTGACAAAGGCCAGAACTTGCGAGCGCGAGGTCATCAGGTCGGATCGTTGCGAGCGGTAGGCAATGAGGGCAATGGCCAGCATCGCCGCGTGGACCAGAAGGCCGTAGCGCCAGACTGCCTCCCAGCCTTGGACCTGAAAATACTTCAGGCCGTAGTAGCACTTGAGGAAGGCGAATAAGTGCTCGATTGCGCTGCGGGGCGCCCGCATCCGCCGCCACTGGTCCAAGAAGAAAGGCGTCGCCAGGAAACGCTTGCCCAGGCGCCGCAGATTGTCGTCGATGACCGGGATGATCCCCAAGGCGTGCACGAAGGCGACGAAGCGGTAGGTGTAGTAACCGGCGTCGGCGTACAAGACTGCGATTTGCAGTCCGTAGAGCGTGATTGCGCTCACCAGGAGGAACGGCGCGATTGCCACCTCGGACCAACTGGCCGGGGTGAGTACGAACAGGAGCGGCAGATGGGTCCAGCGATCGACCAGCGCGTGGATCTTGAAGCCGAAGGTCGACGGCCCGCGGCGGCGCCCGGCGCGGTCGGCATCGGGATCGGCTTGGTACCACGCCTTCAGGAGCGAGCCATCGAGAATCACGTGTTGGCCGGTGATGGCCCCGAGTCGCAGCAACGCCAGCACCAACCCAATGAAGAAGAAGTCGGGCCAGACGCCCAGGTGGCGGCCGCGGCGCGAGAGCTGGGCGGCGCTGATCGTCCGCCCAGGATCCATCCCCAGGGCGACAGCCAACTCTCCATAGCGGCCGAGCCAGTTGGCCATCTTCTCCAAGGACAGCCGCCAGGCCCGCATCACCAGCAGCGTCAAGAGAACCGTCTCGTCGCGATAGACCGGCGGCGCGCCGCCGGGATGACGGCCCGCCGGCAAGGCCGGATGACGACGGCCAAGCCAGTCGGCGGCCATCGCGCAGGCCCACGTGGCGAGCTGCTGCCCCTCGATCAACGCGATGAAACGCACTGGATCGATCCACAGCCCCTTGCCGCCGGAGATCTCGGCCACCGGCCCCGGCGCGCCGACGGGCGACTGAGTGATCTCGGAGGAGTCCTGTGACCATAGTACAATATCCATCGGGCATCTCCAGGATGAGCCGTTTGGCTGACCCGCTATCAACCATTCTAGCTCCCCTGGCGATGCCCCGAAGAGTTATGCAAGGCTCTCATATTGCGTAACCTTTGCCCTCCGGTCAATCTGGCTGGCAGAGCGGAGCCGGCTCGACCCCGAATATCAATTGACCTCTTGAAGCAAGGGGACGCACTACAATCCTCTCGGACAACTCTTCTCTTTCCGCTCTCTTTTCGTGTAGGATAAGCCGCGACGACGTTAGATCATCTCCCAGCAACCAATTTTTCGTAGGCGCGAATTGAAGCGAGGAAAGCGGCAATGAAGATTCGTGAGATCACCACGCACTTCGTCAACGTTGGTCCGACGCGTACCTGGGTTCTGGTCAAAGTCAGCACCGACGAGGGTCTTCACGGTTGGGGCGAAGCGGGGATCGAAGGTAAAGAAAAGACCGTCGCCCAGGCGATCGCCGAGCTCGAGCGCCAGCTCGTTGGCCGCGATCCTTTCCAGATCGAGCTCCTTTGGCAGGAGATGTATCGTCACGCTTTCTGGGTAGGTGGTCCGGTTTTGACCTCGGCGATCTCCGGCGTCGAGCACGCTCTCTGGGACATCAAAGGTAAGGCGCTGGGCGTGCCGGTTTGGCAGCTCCTCGGTGGGAAGGTCCGTGATCGGGTCCGCGCTTATGCCAATGGCTGGTTCCGTGGCTGCAAGACGCCGAAGCAGTTCGCCAAAGCCGCGGTAGAAACGGTCGAAAAGGGCTACACCGCGCTGAAGTGGGATCCATTCGGCGGTGCGAGCCTGTTCATCACCCACGAGCAGGAAGAACTCGCGGTGGCGATCGTCCGTGAAGTCCGCAACGCGGTCGGACCGAAGATCGATCTGCTGATCGAGGTACACGGTCGTCTGAGTCCGGCCAACGCAATTCGGCTCGCCCATCGCCTGGAAGAGTTTCAGCCATTCTGGTACGAAGAGCCGATTCCCCCGGAGAACATCGACGCCCTGGTAACGGTCGCCCGCTCGATTCACATCCCGGTCGCGACCGGCGAGCGCCTGTACACCGTTTGGGGATTCAAGGACGTCCTGGAAAAGCAGGCGGCGGCGGTGGTCCAGCCAGACATCAGCCACGCCGGCGGTATCTTCGAGTTGCGCAAGATCGCCGCGATGGCCCAGGTCTACTACGTTGGAATGGCGCCGCACAATCCGAACGGACCGATCTGCACCGCGGCCAGCGTCCAGCTCGATGCCTGTACTCCGAACTTTCTGATTCAAGAATTTGTGGTTTCGGATGCCCAGGTGCGAGCTGACATAGTTAAAGAGCCGCTCCAGATCCTCGACGGTCATTTCCTCGTTCCCGAAGGGCCGGGTCTCGGCATCGACATCGATGAAGCTGCTCTCGCCCGTTACGGCTACAAAGAGACGACGATGACCGACATGCTAACGCCAGCCCGGGATTTTCACTGGGATTAGCAGGAGAAGGACTAAACGTACCAGCAGAAACAGACCGTCGCCCGAACGCCATCTGGATCCTCGGCGATCAGCACCGGGCTCAAGCCTGTGGCTATGCCGACGATCCCAATCGGCGAATACGTTCACATTGCTCCACTCAGCATCGCCGAGATCGAGCTGGGGAAGCACGTTCTCTGTGAAAAACTGCCGGCCACCTCAGCCGCCGACGCCGTGCGGAGCGAGGCCATGCTTTACGCCTGCTTGAACAGTCGCTTCCGATCCGACGTGGCCCAGCTTCGCGGCTACGTCGAGAATGGTGAGCTAGACAAGGTCTATTAGGCAAAAACGTCGACATTGCATCGGCATAGCGGTCCGGGCGGCTGGCTTATCAACAAAGTGGTAATGTCCAACAGTGGGGCGCTGATCGACCTTGGCATCCACTGCATCGATTGGTGGCTCAAGCGTTAGGTATCACTTATATCTTATATAACGAGGGGCAAAGTGAAGCTAGGGTTTTTGGCAACTGGTGTTCTGCGATCGCAGGTAGATTATGGCGAGCTAGTCCGCTTCGGTGCCGCGCATGGCTATCAAGCGGTCGACGTTCCGGAGAACCCCGCGAACGCTGTCGAGCTGGCTCGGGCGGCGGGCCTCGAGCCGGCGGCGACCCACGGCTTGCCACCACTGATCGTCGCCGATCCCGGCCAGCGAGAGGCGAATATCGAGTTGGCTTTCCGCCGATTGGACGAGGTCGCCCGACAGGGCATCAAGCTCGTCATGCTCAACCACGCAAAAGTAGCCGAGGCTTCCGACGACGACAACTTCGAATACGCGCGTCTGGGCTATACCCCGGTTGCCGAGCGCGCCGAGAAGCTCGGACTGAAGCTGGCGATCGAGCATTATCCCAACTACGGCCGTAACCTGGCGATTAGCCCGGCGACCTGGCGACGCCTTTTCGCGCTCGTGCCAGTACCCAGCCTGGGCTTGTGCTTCGACCCGTCGCACCTCGTCTTCCTTGGAATTGACTACTTGCGCGCTCTTCGCGAATTTGGTAGTCGGATCCATTACGCGCATGCGAAGGATACCGAGATTATTCCCGAAGGGCTCTACCAGTACGGCATCTTGGCCGGCCCGCAGTTTGGCCGCAAACCGGTGGGCCAGCCGGGCTGGTGGCGCTATTGCCTACCCGGCTGTGGCCAGGTACACTGGGGCAACTACATCAGCGTCTTACTCGACATCGGGTATGACGGCATCCTTTCGGTCGAGCACGAAGACGACCTCTGGGGCTTTCGGACCGACCCAGAACGGGCCAAGCAAGGGCTCATCCTTGCCCAAAAGTATCTCAGTCAGTTCCTACTTTAGGAGCCGGGAGGCGCCTGGGAGCGCAGGCATCTTGCCTGCCCCGGGGCGGCCGAGACAGCCGCACTCTCGGTTTCTCCCCGATCCCCTTACGAGAAAGGTGGCATAGCGATGAATCAAACAGCGGTAATGGTAACCTCGGTTCAGTCAAAGCATGACTTTGATGCATTCGTCGAGCTTCCCTGGCAGGTTCCTCAGGACCGCCAGATGGTCCGACCGATGCGCGAGTTCCAGCGTCACCTGTTCGATCGTGGCCATCGCTTTCGGGGTAGCCTATCGCTCGCCGCCCAATTGGATGGGATGCTGCTTGGCAAGGAGAATCCTTTTTACGAGCACGGCGATCTCGATCTCTTCCTCGCTCGGGTTGGTGGCCGTCCAATCGCTCGGATCGCGGCAATTCAAAACCGGCTTCACAACGAGTACCACCACGATCAAACCGGCTTCTTCGGCTTCTACGAATGCGTCGACGGCGGCGAAGACGGGCAGGCCGCGACTCGGGCAGTCGTCGAAGCCGCGAGTAGCTGGCTACGTCAGCGTGGCCTCGTGACGATCCGTGGGCCATTCAACCCAACGATCAACGACGATTGCGGCATCTGGACCGAGGGCAACCGTTATCCGTCTTTCTTGATGCCCTCCAACCCCAGTTATTACGCGAGCCACCTGCAAGCTGCTGGCTTCGCCCCGGCCAAGACGTTGCGGGTATATCGGCTCAACCTAGCAACGCCACCCGAAAAAGAGTGGACCCGCTGGTCTAAGATGACCGAGCGGATTCAGCGTTCGGTGAAAATCCAGCTACGCGCCGCCAATTTCAAAGATCTGGATAGCGAGGTCAAATCATTCTTGACCATCTATAATACCGCGCTCGCGGATAACTGGGGCTTCGCGCCAATGAGCTTCCACGAGTTACGCTCGATGGCCGAGCTCTTTCAGTACGTGCTCGACTCGAGTCTCATCCGGGCGGCCGAAGTCGAGGAGAACGGAGTCCGCAAGGTCGTCGGCGCAGTGATCTCGGTACCGGATCTGAACGAGATTCTGCGCCACACCAGTGGCCGTTTGGTTCACCCCTTAACAATCTGGAAGCTCCTGCGGATGAAGCTAGGCCAGCCTACCGAGCGGATACGCGTCGTCTTTCTCGGTGTTCTGCCTGAATACCGTCACACCCCCGTCTCGGCCCTTCTGCTCTTCGATACGATCCGCATGGCCAAAAAGTTTGGTGCCCGTGAGATCGAAGGTTCCTGGATTCTCGAGGACAATCCGGCGATGTACAAGCCGCTTGAAGACCACGGCTTCCAGATCACCGACCGCTACGTGATCTACGAGCGCCCAACTACCTGAGAGTGGCTTTTACAGCTTTCCCTCTATGGTTTTGCAAGGAGATCTTCGAGAATGCAGGGCAAGACCACGCGGTCGTCCCATTAGGAGTGTCCCCGGGTGCCGTCCAGCGCTTGGAGACACACCATCTTGACGAGTTCGTGTCGCTGACCTATCCCAAAGGACTAGCGCGAGGCGCAAAGCCCTACGCTATAGATCCATGACACGAAGGGGCTCGCGGATAATTCGGGCTAGACGCCCTCTCCCGGTCGACGGGAGAGGGGAAGGCGAATGCAGAAGGAACGGTGAGAAGAGCAACCTCCACGAGCAAAGGCTCACCAGGCTCATCAAAGCGATCCACCAAACCGAAAAAGCCAGCCTCGGACAGTCTAGCGGTGAAGATTGGTCGTGCCTTGAGCCGACTGCTCGGCGGAGTTGATCCGCCGGCTAAGAAGCGCTCGCCGGCCAAGCCGAAGAGTCCACGACCAGCCTCGAGGATAGCGCCCTCTTCAAAGGCGAAACCAGCCAAGCCAGCGACGCCTGAATTGCCCCAGCCGTCGACAGTCACACCAATGAATCCTACCGTTGACCATCTATCGCCATCGGCTGCCGGGAATACGCCGACCGCTATTCTGATCAGTCGTCCTAGCGAGCGATCGGTTTCCCCCGGGGCGCTCCGATCGCCTCGTCCCATGAAGACTAACGGTGATCTACCAAAGTACCTTGAAGAAGACGAAGAGGTCGAGGACGAGCGCGTGGTGCTCGCTCCCGGGCGGGAACCGTCTGAGGCGGAGGCAGCGACGGACAGGACGGTTTCATCGGAGTCAGAATATCCCGTTGGGCCACTACAGACGATGGAAGGGGCAGGCCTCTCCTCCTCTCCTCCTCTCCCAGGGGGAGAGGAGGAGAGGAGGGAGATTCCCGCGGCGCCCGCGAAGCCGCGGCTGAATGGCGTTACTCGGCGCTATGCAGCCTTGATTGAGCAAACCCTGGCAGAGTTCGGGGCGCCCGGGCAGGTCGTCCACGCCGAGGTTGGCCCGATGGTGATCCGCTTTGGCGTCGCTCCGGGGTACCTCCAAAAGCCGGGACGCGCGGGCGAGCCGCCGCGACGCGAGCGCGTTCGAGCAGCCAAGATCGTCTCGCGAGCCAACGACCTGGCTCTTGTCCTCGGCGTCACGTCACTGCGCACCGAAGCACCGGTGCCAGGTAAAACCTTCATCGGGATCGAGATTCCCAATCCCAAGCCCAAGCCGGTACCCCTACCCGCCCTGCTCAGCGAGCCTGAATTTCAGTCGCTCAACGAGCGTGGCGTTCTTCCCATGGCACTTGGGCGCGACGTGGCGGGTCGGGCAATCGTCGCCGACCTGGCGCGTCAGCCCCATCTGTTGATTGCCGGGGCGACCGGTTCGGGAAAATCGGTCGCGGTGAACAGCTTGCTCGGCACCATCCTCCACACGCGCAAGCCGAGCGAGGTGCGGATCATCGTCGTGGATCCGAAGCGGGTCGAGTTTACTTGGCTGGCTGGTCTCCCACACCTGCTCGCACCGGTGGCGACCGAGGTGGAAGAGGCGGTCGAGATTCTCGGAAAAATCGAGACTGAGATGGCGCGCCGCTACGATCTGCTCGCAAACGCTGGCTGTCGCAATCGGCTGGCCTACAACGTCGGCCACCAGCCCCCCCTCCCTGCCCTGATCGTCGTGATTGACGAGCTCGCCGACCTGATGATGCTCGCGGCCGAGGACGTCGAGCGCTCGATCTGTCGCCTTGCGCAGCTTGGCCGAGCGGCCGGGATCCACCTGGTCGTCGCGACTCAGCGTCCGTCGGTCGACGTGATCACCGGTCTAATCAAAGCAAACCTGCCGGCCCGGCTCGCTTTCACCGTCGCCTCGTCGATTGACTCACGGACTATTCTCGATACACCAGGTGCCGAACGCCTCCTGGGACGCGGCGATTTCCTCTATCTGCCGCCAGATGCGATGCGTCCGATCCGAGGCCAGGGCGCTCTGGCGCGCGATTCTTGGCTGAAACAAACGGTGAACGCGGCAAAAGCCGCCGTTCCGGTCGGCACGGCGGACCCCGAAGCCGAGCGCTTCGCCAAGCTGCCGTCGGCCGGCCAGATCGCCGACGATAAGCTGTACGACCGCGCCCGCGAGCTCGCCCAGGAACATCCCAAGCTCTCGGCCAGTTATCTCCAGCGCAAGCTCCGCATCGGTCAGCCCAAAGCAACCGCCTTGATCGAGCGCCTACGTGCTGACGGCATCATCGCGGATCCGGAGTTGGACGAGGAATGAGCACCGAGGCTATCTTCTTCGACCTCGACGATACCCTCATCTACGAGGTCGCAACCGACTATGCAGTGATCGAGGAGGTTGGTCGTCAATACCTTCCCTGCGGAGCTTTCTCTCCGGGGCGGCTGGCCGAAGCGGTTCATGCTGCCGCGCGTAAGCTCTGGCCACAATCTGGTGAGATCGAATATTGTCAGCGGATCGGAATTAGCTCGCTCGAAAGCCTGTATGGCGAGTACGCTGGCGCCGATCCACGTCTGCAGGTAATCCGCCGCTTCGTCGAGAAAACCGATTATCGCGAGCGGGTCTGGACCGAGGCGCTCGCTCCGTTTGGGATAGGCGACCAAACACTGATCAGAACGCTCGTCTTCGCCTTCGCAGCTACCCGCCGCGAACGGCACGTCCCCTTCCCCGATGCTCGTCGCACCCTTGAGCGCCTTCGCACCGTTTATCGTCTGGCCCTGCTCACTAATGGCGCACCAGCAATCCAGCGCCTCAAGCTAGCGGGCTCGAGCTTTGCCGACTTCTTTGAGCTCGTCATCGTATCAGGCGAGCTAGGCGTTGGCAAGCCGGATCCGCACGTGTTTCACTACGCGCTCGAACGAATGGGCCTGACTGCCGACCAAGTAGTGATGATTGGGAATAGCCTGAGCGCCGACGTTGTTGGCGCTCAAGAAGTTGGGATCCGGGCGATCTGGCTCAACCGGGACGGGGAGGAGTGTCCGCCAGAGATCGTCCCCGATCAGATCGTTGCCTCGCTCGACGAAGTCTTGACGGAGCTCTAGAGTGGTGGCCCACCGCCATCCTCAATGAATGGAATCTCCACCTGATGCCTTGTCCCTACGATGACTGTAACCGGAATGGTGAAAGGCCAATTCTGGAAATAGGTAGCATCATCCGAGCCCGGATTGAGGGTGATCATCGCGGAATAGGTACCAGGCGCGAGCGATCCCGGATTCATCGTGACGTTCACGGACATCGGGTTGTTGTGATTCTCTTGAATCGTCAGCCACGCCGCATTTGAACTCTCTGTCGCTGACCAGCCATAGCTACCGGAGTTACTATCGTTCCGACCAAGGGTAATCGTCACGTTTTGAGGCGTTCTTTGCGATGGGTCAACCCAAAAAAACAGGTTCGACGGCGTGGCATTAATCATTGGCTGAGCGACAAAACCAACTGTGCTTATCGCCCAGCCGCCGGTTGGGGTGTGGAGGTAGATGTAGACCACGTGGTTCTGAAAAGCAGTGAGCCGGGTAGCATCGAAAGTTGCCGTGAAGCCCGCACCAGAGAAGCTGACCATCCCAAGCTCACTGCCCGAACCGTAGGGCCCATCAACCGAGACGACAGCCGCGTCGATCTGTGGGCTGCCACTCGCAGTTGGATCTGAGACGGTACCGGCGATGGTCATCGTTCCCTTGGCCGAGCTACTGGTGGGAGCATTGACCGAAACCTGGGGGGTATATTTGACCATGCTCTGGAGAGCGTTGTAGGCCGGCGTAGGATTGCCATTCTGATCAAGAATTGCCCAGAAACGCACCGGGTCACAAGTCGCGCGGAAAGTGTCAGTGGTCATATCCAGATTCATCAGAATGAAAGCACCGAGCCATGGCCAATTATTGTAGGCATACTGAAAGGCGGCGACCAGATCATTTGCCTTGGTATTCGGGTCGAGCTCCCAGTTAGCGAAGCCGCCGATACCGGAGCCGCTGCCGTTGCAGGCTGAAAACTCCGAGCCGAGGTCGCTCGGCGTGCTAAAATAGCCCGCTTCGGTGATCCATAACGGAACATTCCCGGCCCCGGCTTGGACGAGCGTGTCGTGTTCCTGCTCAGCACGGCGGAACATGACCCCGCCCGAAGCAGCGCATGACGTTGCCGCGGGATCGCACGGCCCCGGATAGGGGTGAATGCCAATCGCATCGACGTTGCCGACGATGCCGTCCTGCACCATCTGCTGCAGATAGGTCAGATCGCTAATCGCCGAGGAGCCATTGCCGTCGAGGGTGTTCGAGAGGCCACCGGAGACGACCAGTGCTCCCGGATCCGCCTGCTTGACCTTCGGATAAGCCGCCTTGATCATTGCCGTCAAGATCGAGGCGTCCGGATTCCCCCAGCCCCAGGTGCTGTCGACGTTCGGCTCATTCCAGATTTCATATGCCGCGATCTGCCCTTGGAAATGACTGGCGAGCTGGTACATGAAGTCGCCGAAGTCATTCGGCATCGAGGACGGCGGCGGGTTGCCGCTTTCGTAATCGGGAATGTCGAAGATCGAAGCGACCACTTGCAAGTTGTTCATGTGTGCTTGCTGAATCGCATAGTCCGGATAATTGCCGAAGTTGCCCTTGCTCGATTCGATCGACTTCCAGGAGACGTAGATCTTCACCCAGCCAAAACCGAGCCCGGCTGCCTGTGGAAAGTGCACCGCATTACTGACGATGATTCCGTAGCGGAACGGGGGACGGCCCGCGTTGGTTTGCGCTGCCGCGCTGGATCCAAAGAGTGCTGCAAGGAGTACCGAAAGGAGTAAGAAGAGGTTAACCAGCCGCATACTACCACCCAACCCCAGCCATGGCGTGTATCAGTATAGTGAGGCTGGACAATCGCGACAATGGCCCTTTCGGGGGATTAGAAGAGAGGTCGGTCACATACTATGCCGGTCGTCCCTATGGGCCTGCCTTTCATGAAAGCGGCCCCGGTCTTGACTGATTGTGCGAGCCATCCCCGTAGGCGCCCCCTTTTGCCACCTCGCGTCAGCGATAGAAGCGGCTAGCCACCGTCTACCCGGGAGCGTACCGCTCGGGCAGCTTGCGCCAGGGGGCGCCGGTCGTCAGAAGCCAGAAGATACCCTCGACGATCCGTTAGTGGTCACAGTTCGGTCAATCGCCCTGCGGCTTCTGCGGTGGGAGAAATCGCGGCAAGCGCTCTCCCTGCGCTTCGATGAGTTCGTGGCGTTTCGTACCTCCAAGGCACAAATTGTGTACAATATTCATAAATGGGGCCTAGTAGTGGATCTCCACGGGCGTTCCGATGGTTGCGAAGTTCCAGAAGAACTCGGCATCGCCAAGACGCATGCCGACACAGCCGTGGCTGGTCCCATAGTGCCCGAATGCCGAGTCGGG
Source organism: Chloroflexota bacterium (assembly GCA_021324795.1). Classification (GTDB taxonomy): domain Bacteria; phylum Chloroflexota; class UBA6077; order FW602-bin22; family CADDYW01; genus JAJPIK01. The sequence goes on along the minus strand of JAJPIK010000111.1, from coordinate 35,236 downwards.
TGACCAGTAGTTATCGTGGAGAGCGTCACCATCCCAGTCAAAGTATTGAGTATATAGAACATCCGGAACATAATACCCACCCGGAGCATCCGGAGGGATGCCGAACACCCAGGAGGTCATCGTCTCATTGAGAACTCGTTCGACGATCGAGAAGCTGCCGGTGGGCGTGGAATAGCCCGGACGTCCAGTCGTCACCAATGCCGTGTAGACTGGGGTGCTGCCATCATAGGCGGTAGCGGTTTGGGTCGACAGATTCACATCAATCCAATGCCCAGCGTATTGGGCGTGTGCTGTCGACGGGGTGTCCAGGAAGAATCCTGCCATCAGGAGCACTCCAAGTAACAGACCGAGCAATCTGCGCATGAGAGAATCTCCCGGTGTCGATCAGCGTGCGCTGCGCACGAGGTTATGCACTGAGGGACAAGACCAGCGATCGAACAGGTCAAGGCGGCTCAGCCATTCCGCCCGCTGCCAGCACACACTGTCGGAATCTGCGGTCATTGCCGCGAGGGGCTCGCCAGCGCAAAAAGAATGCCAAGAAGGTTTGAAGGAATCTCTGGCGTGGCGCTTGCAGGCCAGTGCCACGTCACATGAAGAATGATGAGAGGTAAGCCATGCCGTACTTGGGCGTCGCATCGCAGGCCAGTCTTATGAACAAGGCGCAGCTCTATTACGATGATCGCAGCCTGGCGCAAGCACGGACGATCATTTTCCTCCACGATTGGCCTCTGAACCGCCAGGAGTGGGAATACCCGGTCGCGCTGTTCAGCCGTGGCTATCGGACGATCACGATCGATCTACCGGGGTTTGGGCGATCGGACCAACCGGGGGGATTGATTAGCTACGAGTCATACGCGCGCGACGTCGCCGCGCTCGTCACAGTTCTCGATTTGAACCAGATCGTCTTGGTCGGGGCGGGCATGGGGGCGGCGGTCGCGGTGAGCTACGCCGTTCGTCACGCGCGCAGCCTTGCCGGACTCGTACTGGTCGGTGCGCTCTCCCCACGTTGGACCGCGACCCTCGACTTTCCTCAGGGCGTCACGCGCGATACGGTCGAGTCGCTGCTCGACAAGTCGCAGACGAACTGGCCGGATCTGCTGACCCACTATGCCGGATCTTTGTGTCATACTGCAGTGGGAGAACCAACCAAGCGCTGGTTCGTGAACATGGGGTTGGAAGCCTCACTGTACGCGGTTCAGCAATGCTTGATCTTCATGCGGAACGCCGATCAGCGGGATGATCTCGCGTCGATCACTGTACCGACCGCCATTTTCCACGGCGCTCACGATGCGATCGCTCCATTCCCAATCGGCGAGTACCTGGCTCAGAACATCAACGGAGCGCAACTGACCCGCTTCGAAAACAGTGGTCACGCCATTTGGATCGACGAGAAGTACCGCTTCAACACCGAGCTCACCGGCTTCATCGAGGAGCGCGTCTTTGGCAACGTTCTGCCTCCGCCCGGCGTTGAGCAAACTCCCGGGGGAGGTGAGCGGTTACCCTTCAAGGCGATCGCCACGCGCCCACACCGAGGACGGCCAAGACTGGAAGGGGCGCTGGGCGAGATTTATGAATAGGAATCGGGGATCCGGGGAACAAAAGTGTTGGACAAGGCGTGAAGAGTCATCTGTTAAGGGAGCCTTTCCGGCTCGACCCATTGGGCGAGAGCCGCGTACTCGGGGTCTTTATGGACGAGGGTGGCCCAAGGGTCGGTGGTAAAGGCGGCGATAAGACGAACCGAGAGCAGCCGACGGAAGCAAAAACTTTACCCCTTCCCCGCCGATCTGGCGTCAGGGGGCGTCTCATCTCCACCTCACCACCTGGTATCTGCTAGCGGAGACTATCCAACAGTGGGGAGATGTCGCGGTCGTTCAGATCGACGTTGAGGAGCGAGGTGTTTGCCAGCGAAGGACGACGACTCGCCATCTCGTCTTCGAACGTCGGTCGGTCGACTTTGTAATAGACGCCAATCGGGATCTGCTCGCCCCACTCGTACGATTTGCCGACGGCTTGGACTTTCTTGGCAATGAGCTCATCGGCATCGTTAGGGTCGTGGACGACTGGATCGTAACCGGTGTTCTCAAGCTTGTAGAGTCGTGGCTGGCCCTCGTTCCCTTCCTCGAACCAATCTTTCGTGTAGAGATCGTTGTAGGTCGGGCAGGTCTGAAGAATGTCGACGAAGGAGCTGCCCCGGTGACTGATCGCCTGGGCAATCAGATTCGCCAGGTAGCGGACGTCGAGAGCATAGCCGCGCGCGATGAAGGTGTAGCCCGCGCCAACTGCCAGAGCGATCGGGTTGATGCCTTCAAGAATCGTCGGATCGGGCAGTGACTTCGTCTGGATACCCTTGGCCAAGGTTGGTGATGCCTGTCCCTTGGTCAGGCCATAAACGCCATTGTTGAAGACGAGGTAAGTGAAGTCGAGGTTGCGCCGACCACTGTTCACGAAGTAGCCCGAGCCGATCCCGTAGCCGTCGCCGTCGCCGCCGACCGCGATCACCGTCAGATCCTTGTTCGCGATCTTGGCGCCAGTCGCCGTCGGTAGAACCCGACCGTGCAGGGTATGGAAGCCGTACGTATTGACGTAATGCGGAGTTTTACCCGAGCAGCCGATCCCGGAGAAAACGGCAACCCGGTGCGGCTCGATCTTCAGTTGGAAGAGCGCCATTTGCATGGCGGCAAGAATACCGAAGTCGCCACAGCCCGGGCACCAGTTATTGTGCGTATCGGCTCGGTAGGACTTGAGTTCGAGTTTTGTAGCCACCTTCTACCTCTTTGCTTCCTTACGCCGAGAGATGAGACACAAAGACGCGCTTCTCGCCGGTCGTGACAACTTTGGTTAGCGCTTCGACCAGTTCTTCCTGGGAGAACGGTCGGCCTTCAAACTTCGGCACTTCGTGATCAATGCTGATCCCGGTCATCTCGCGAATCATGCCGCCGAGCTGGCAGGTGTAGTTGTTCTCGACAATGACGGTCTTCTTAGCGTTGCGGAGGATTGTGCTGATCTCCTCGGCCGGGAATGGCCGGAGCAGGCGAACCTGGAGATAATTCCAACGAAGTCCGCCCTGGCCGTTGAGCTCGTCGAGCGCATCGAGGATCGAGCCCTTGGTCGAGCCCCAACCAATCACCGTCACGTCGGCGTCAGCGGGCCCGTAGAGGTGCAGCTTCCGCGCCTGGGGAATCTCTTGCCCGGCCACTTCGAGCTTCTTCATGCGCTTTTCCATCATTCGAATGCGGTTGGTCGCATCTTCGGTGATGTGACCGCGCGGATCGTGCTCATCGGTTGTCGACCAGAAGATGCCGCCTTCCTGGCCCGGCACCGCCCGGGGGCTGATCCCATTTTCCGTGAAGGCATAGCGGAGATAGCGGTCACCATCCCCATTCTGGTGCCAGAGGATGCCACGGTCGATCTTCAGGCCATCCATCTTGAGCTCGTCGATCGTCCAATGTGCGGTCGAGAGGTACTTATCGAGCATGACAATGACTGGCATCTGGTAACGATCGGCCCAGTTGAACGATTCGAAAGAGTCTTCGAAAATCTCCTGGGGATCCCCCGGGGCGACGACGATGTGCGGCGATTCGCCGTGGGCAAGCTGCATTGCAAAGCGCAAGTCGGCCTGTTCCTGGCGGGTCGGGAGGCCAGTACTCGGACCGCCACGCTGCCAAAAGAAGAGAACCGGCCCCGGAGCTTCGGTCATCGAGGCGAAGCCAATTCCTTCGACCATCAGCGAGACGCCAGGGCCAGAGGTCGAGGTCGCGGCGCGTACACCCGCGTGGGCGGCGCCGACCGCCATGTTGATCGCTGCGATTTCGTCCTCGGTTTGAACAACAGCAAAATCGTAGTTGCGCTGCTGGGATTCGAGGTAAACACTTTCGTCAGTGGCCGGGCTGATTGGATAATAGGTCTGAATGCCCAAGCCTGCTTTGATCTTGGCGGCACCACAAGCGTGCATGCCGCGAATCAGCATTGGCCGCGGATGATGGCCGTTCTGATTCGGCTTCGCGTGCACCTTGTAGGCGAAGCCATCGCCATAGTGCTGCCGAACGTATTCGAAACCGAGCGTCGCGGCACGGACGTTCATCTCGCCCACTTCCCCACGGCGGCCGGTAAAGCTCTCGCGCAGGACGTCGCAAAAGTACTTGAGATCGTAGTCAAGCACGGCGAGGGAGGCGCCAACGGCAATCGTGTTGGCCATCACCCGAAGTCGGCTGAGCTGCGATTCCCGATCGAATTCGCGCAGGGTTTGTCGTAGTAGGTCAGAGTAGGGAACCGGGTAAAGGTGGATGTCGTCGCGGCCGACCTTAGCCGGATCGAGCTTGATTGCCGCGTCGTAGATCGCAGCTCCGCCCGGCACCAGTTCACCCAGGTGGCCGTGGTGGCCAGTAAATTCGACGTGCGGTTCACCAACCAACGTTTCTTCGTCGAGGGCCACGACGAGATTCACGCGGTCGAGGATCGAGTGCCGGTCTTGCTCGCTAATGCGGACGCGATAATAGCTGTGCTCGCCCATGATGTTCGAGTGATATTCGATGTTCGAGAACACTCGTAGGCCACCGCGAACGATCGCCTTGGCCAATGACTCGGCGGAGACGTTAATGCCGCTGCCTTGTGGACCGCCGATCAGCCAGGTGACGTCCGGATTACTCACTTGTCTGCCTCCCATCTGTTTTACATCGTTTCTTACTTTACTGCATCGCTTGCCATAAGTCGAATAGCAGTTTATGATGGCAGCCAAAATTATTGCTTATTGTAGGCAGCCAATGCAATTGCAACAATTAAAGACCTTTTATGAAGTCGCCGCGACCGGTAGCTTTACCCGGGCGGCCGAGAAGCTCTATCTTACCCAGCCGGCCGTCACCCAGCAGATCCGTGCGCTCGAAGCCGAGCTCGGCTTTCCCCTCCTCGAGCGCACCGGTCGACACGTCAAGCTCACGCCGGCCGGGGAGGCATTGCTGCCCTATCCACCGCGGATCCTCGCCTTGCTCGAGGAAGCTACCAGCGCGGCAAGTGAGGCAGCCGGACGATCAGCAAAGTTGCTTCGCCTCGGTGCTGGCGATACTGTCGCGACCTACATTCTACCGGATCTGATCAAAGTCTTTCACGCCACCCGCCCCTCGGCGTCACTCCGTCTGGTCGTCGGCAACAGCGAGCGTCTGCTCGAAGCGGTTCTCGAAAACGAGGTCGAGCTGGCGATCTGGGCGCGTCAGGATCCTCACCATTTGATCATTCGCTACCCATTCTACCGGGCGCCACTCGTCGCGGTGCTCCAACCAGACGACCCCCTCGCCCGCCGCGGCGAGCTCTGGGCGCGCGAGCTGCACGGTCGACGCCTTCTCTTGCGCGGGAAGGCCTCGGCGATCCGCCGTTTCATCGACGAATTCCTCCAGCGCTGCGGCCTCGACACGAGTGAAGCGGTCGAGATGGATCACCTGGAAGCGATCAAACGCACGGTCGAGATTGGTTACGGCGTAACCGTGGCCCCGGCCTTCGCCGTCTCACGAGAGGTCGGGCTCGGCACCCTCGCCGCGGTACGCTTAGCGGACCCCGGCGCCGAGATCCCGATTTACTACGTCCACTACGCCCATCGTCGTCTGACCCCACTTGCCCAGGCGCTGATCGATTTGCTCGCCGGAGCCACCGCGCGATTGCGCCAATCCAGCGAGCCCCCAACCCATGACCAGATCCTCGGACTTGGGCCATAACGAAGCGAAGGGCTTAGCAAGACATAGGGCACGAACTTGGCGAATGCGTCATTTACGACAGTGGTATAGTTGGGCAATCTCCCGTTGGCAGCCCATCACATCAATGGTCACGAGGCAGCCTTTCGAGAAAGGATTCCAGCCACACTCCCTTCGCCTCCCCGAACGCGGCGATCTCATCCCAACTCTCGGCCCCCCAGACGACCGCACACAAGGCGATGACAATGATCGAGACCAAGGGATGGAGTTTGGTTCGCTCGATCCGCGGGTCTTCCAACGTGGCAAAATGCTCGGTCAGAGCAAGGTTGGCAGATGAGGGGTCAGTCACAGTTTTTCTCCGGTCGCGAGTTTCTGCCCTCTAGCTTATCAGCCCCTGTCCCACTACCAATTTTTAGATACGTTGGCCCTGGCGGCCGATTGAGTCCCCTTGTCGCTGCTTTCGCGGTGATGTATACTAATTCAAAATAGATGTATATCATGTGTGGTGTTGATAGATGCAGCGAATGCGGCGCACGCAGATTTATCTGCAACCCGATCTCGACGACGCTTTAGAGCGGCTGGCTCGGAAAAGAGGAACTTCTAAGGCTGACGTCATCCGTTTAGCAGCGCGTCGGTTTGTTGAGCAGGAACAGACAGGTGAAGAAGACGCGATCCTTGGACTGATTGGGATCGGCCACGGGGGACCAGGGCGAGTTTCCGAAGAGCATGATCGCTACTTGGCAGAGCATAGCCTTGGTGACCGTTCAACGTGAGGCGCATCGTCTTCGTAGACACGTCGGCGTGGTACGCGCTCGTTGACAGCGACGATGCCTGTCATAGCAAGGCGGCCGACCGGATGAAGCAGCTCACGTCGAATCGAGATGTCGCCTTTACGACAAACTATGTGGTGAGCGAAGCATACACCTTAATGCGGGTCCGACTCGGGGCAAGCGTTGCGCATGAATTTCTCCGTCGAACGCGAGATAGCAACCTTACCCAACGCTACTTCTTCCCAGAGTCGTGGGAAGGAAGTGCCGAGGATTTGCTTTTCCAGTATCGGGACCAAGACTTCAGCTACGTTGACGCCACGTCCTTTGTGACGATGCGCCGTCTAGGAATCCACGAGGCACTTGCTTTCGATCATCACTTCGCCGTGCTTGGTTTCGTGCTCTACGCAGAGCGCTGAAACTTTTCCAACTCCCCCGTGATATATATAGAGAGTATACTGAGAGCAAGCGGATCGATCTGACGAGGAGGAACTTAATTTCATGGCCGCGGTACGACGACCAACCCGGACAGTTTACGTTGGCAAAGTCGCAGTGGGTGGAGATGCGCCGATTCGGGTGCAATCGATGTGCGATACCGACACCCGCGACGTCGATGCGACCGTTGCCCAGATTCACCAGCTCGAAGAAGCTGGCTGCGAGCTGATTCGGGTCGCCGTGCCCGACCGCGCCGCCGCGAAGGTTCTGCATCGGATCAAGAGTCGAATCAGCATTCCCTTGATCGCCGACATTCACTTTGACTATGAGCTGGCGCTGGCTGCGATCGAGCAAGGTGTCGATAAGGTCCGGATCAATCCGGGCAACGTCTTCGTCAAGGCGGGCCAGAAGGGGATCGAAGCGGTTGTCGTCGCGGCAAAGCAGGCGGGCATTCCACTGCGAATCGGCGTGAACTGCGGCTCGATCGAGCCGCGCCTCCTCGACAAGTACGGCTACCCGACGCCAGAGGCCGCCGTCGAGTCGGCGCTCGATCACATTCGCTTCTGCGAAGCGCTAGACTTCCAGAACATGATCGTCTCGGTGAAGTTCAGCGAAGTTCCCAATATGATTCGTGCCTACGAGCTCCTTTCGGCACAGATCGACTATCCGCTCCACCTCGGCGTTACCGAAGCTGGCACGCCCTGGAGCGGCACGATCAAGTCGGCAATGGGCATCGGCTCATTGCTCGCCCACGGCATCGGCGACACGATCCGCGTCTCATTGACGACTCCGAACAAGACCGACGAGGTCAAAGTCGCCTACGAGATCTTGAAGTCGTTGGAGATCCGCGCCCACGGACCGATGCTCACTGCCTGCCCCGGTTGTGGCCGGACTGAGGTCGATCTGCTCAAGCTTACCGCCGACGTCGAAGCAGCGCTTGCCTCGGTGAAGACCCCGTTGCGGGTCGCAGTGATGGGCTGCGTGGTCAACGGACCGGGCGAAGCGGCCGAGGCCGACCTTGCGGTCGTCGGCGGTCGAGGGCGTGGCGCGATCTACCGCAAGGGGAAACTGCTCCGCACGGCTAACGAAGATCAATTGATCCCGGCGCTTCTGACCGAGATCGAGAACTGGAAACCTGACCCCGAGCCAGGTCCCCTGGCGAATACGATTCCGTTGCGCATGCGGCGGTAAAGACTTACGGAACCGCAGAGGCGCAAATCCTTTTGGCGCCTCTGGTCAGACCGCTACTGCTAACTCGCTACTCCGGTCCAGCCTTATCTCCGCTCCGGTTTCTGCTGAACGATAAATCGCATCGAGAATCCGCAGGATCTCTAAGCCGTGCTCGATCGGCGAGGCTGGTTGGCGGTTCTCCTGGATCGCCGCGATGAACTCGCTGATCTCGTTGAAAAAGTGAACGTCGGCGGTTTCGTGACCAACGGGAAGCGCCGGAATCGCGGCGAGTGGTACGCCAGCGTGGTCGACGTAGACCTCGAGCGGAGGGACTGGTGTTGGTGCACTGAACTCGATCTTCGCGCCGCCATGCGTGCCCATGAGCTGACAGAAGATGTGGTCGCCGGTGCCGCTATAGGAGACCCAGCTCGTCTCGAGGATGACTGTCGCTCCATTATCCAAGCGGATGTAAGCGCTCGCCAGGTCTTCGACGTCGATCGAGCTCGTCTGAGAGAGCGTGTTCCCCAGGTGGTGGGACACCGAGCCACTGACCGAGACCGCCTTCGGGCTGCCCATGAACCAGAGGGCCAGATCAAGCATGTGGACACCGAGATCGATTAATGGACCACCTCCCGAAAGCTGTTTCGAGAGAAACCAGCCCTGCACCGACGGATTCCACCGGCGACGCAGCCAGCCGGTCCGAACGTGGTAGATCTGACCAAGCTCGCCGGCGTCGACCAGGCTTTTGACAAGACGCGAGTCCTCGCGATAGCGACGGCTGAAGCCGATCATACAGATACGGTCAGACTCGCGAGCGGCCATGGCGGCAAGTTCCCCCTGTGCGAGGGTAGCGGCAAGGGGTTTTTCACAGAGAGTGTGCTTACCGGCGGCGAGCGCCGCGCAGATCATCGGCTGATGCAGAAAGTTAGGAGTGCAGATGCTGACGGCGTCGAGCTCGTCGACGGCCAGCAAATCGTCGAAGTCGCCGTAGCCACGCTCAACACCGTACTTACTTTGGATTGACGCCAGTAAAACCGGATTGGTGTCGCACAGGCCGATTACCTCGACCTGGGGATGCTTCAGATAGGCCTCGAGGTGACGCTGTCCCGGCCAGCCCAGGCCAACGACGCCCACGCGAATTTTTCGCTCCACGGGATGCCTCCATTAGGAACAAAAAACGAAAAATAGAATGTCAATAGTATACCGTAACTATTTCTGACTTGGCGGCGCCGGTGGCGTATAACCCGGCTCACCGTAGCGCGCGGTGATGACCGTATGAATATTCCCCCGAACGTTGAAATCCCCGACGACCTCAAGCCAACGTGGCTCGAGTAGCTCGACCAAATCGTCCAGCACCCGATTCACGGCAGCTTCGTGGAAGAGATATTCGTTCCGAAATCGGTTGAGATAGAGCTTCAGCGACTTCAGCTCGACGATCGTTTGCTTAGGGACGTAGGCGATCGAGAGGGTGGCGAAATCGGGAAAACCCGAGCGCGGACACAAGCAGGTGAATTCCGGGCAAGTCAGATCGATCCGATACTCGCGGTCAGGAGCCGGATTCGGCACGGCTTCGAGCCGCGCCTCGGCAATTTGTCGCTCGCCGTAGCGGAGAGGTGGTTCGTTCATCGGTCACCCAAGCAGAGTCAGGATGAGCAGTGCCCGGCTGAATCATCGACGCGAGACACCGAAGCCTGCCAGAAACAATTATATGGGAGTGCAGCCACTCCGTGTCTTTACCTTCATTCACCCTGGCGCCCCGGCCTACTTCTTGCGCCGTCTGCCCACATTCAGTCAAGAGGTTTGAATCAGAGGCGAGCAATGGAAGACCGACCGCTCGATCCCCCAGTGACGGTGCCGATCTCCACCTCGCAGGTCATACCCTGGCCTCTACGCGTGGTTCGTTGGCTGGCCAGCGGCGGTATGGTCGTCGCGGCGCTCTGGGCAGTGGCGATCGCCGTGAGCAACAAGCAGGCGATAGATGTTTATCCAGTGGCCATGCTGATCTGGCTAGTGGTGAGCTTTCAGGCTATCCAACGCGTCCGAAACGCCGAATCATTCGTCGTGGCCACGGCGCTCCTTTTGGTCGCCGATGCCTTGGCTGATATCCTGTGCCAGGGCTCCTGGCTGTATGGTCCGTGGGCGCTGATCAACGAAGCAAGCCGAGGGGTAGTTAGCGTCTCACTGATCGCCGAATGGCGTTGGGATCTTGGCGCGACCGTGAACGTTCCAATCTACGATCTCGCGTTCTGGGTCGTCGCGGTATCGCTACGAACGTTGGCTTTGGCGACCGGCCTGCTCGACAGGGCAATGACCGGAGAAATGACCCGGGCACGTCGCTGGCTCGGGGTTCCAACTTTACTCGCCATCGGCACGGCACTCCTCTACGTCAGCCACGTACCTGACGTGGTCCGTTTCATGCTGCTTGGCTACCCACCATTTCTTCGCCACGCCCCGCTCGACTTTACCAACTTGTCGCCACTCTTGGGTTTGACCTGGAACACGGCGCGCATCGATGCACTGGCCGGGCTTAGCCTGATCGTCGCCGGCCTACTGTTTGAATGGGCGATCGCGCTTGAGCGCGCTTAGGAGGGAAGGGTGTCGGAGCTAGTCGATCGACGTGGACGCCGCCGGGCCAGCCGCAGAGGACTCTGGACCCGTCTCGGCTTGCTTGGACTCGCGGTCATGCTGCTCGCGGCCTTACTCTGGCCGCAGCCGCCGGTGGATCGTCTTTCCGTGGCGGGTCAGCCGTTCTTTCTGGCCGGGGTCAACTACCCTTGGAAGACCGGACAAGATTTCGGGACCGGTGGATGGGGTCACAGTGGGGTGAGTGATCCAACCACCTATGCCGAGGTCGACACCGACTTTGCCAACATGGCGGCGATGGGAGTGCGCGTGGTCAAGTGGCGCGTTTTCCAGGATGGTCGCTACGGTATCGTCTTCGACGCCCAGGGGAACCCGGTCGGCCTCGACGAGGACGTGTTCAAGGACGTCGATGCCGCTCTGACAATCGCCCAAAAACACAATATGTACCTCGTCTTTACCCTGTTTGACAGCGGTCTTTGGGCGACCAACTGTACGAGTCAAGGCGTTCAGATGGGCGGCCATGCCGATCTGCTCGTGGACCCCGCCAAGCGGCAAGAACTGATGAACCGCGTTGTCATCCCATTTGTCCGTCACATTGACGGAAACGACCGGGTGATCGGCTACGAGCTGATCGCTGAGCCGGATTGGGGCGTGCGCGCGCTGAACCCGGAGAATGATGGACGGATTAAATTGTCTCTGGACCAGGTGCGCACGTTTATCCGTGACATGGTGGGAGCAGTCCGTTCGCAGAGTACGGCCTTGCTGACAGTTGAGGCTAACCGCTCGCGGGATCTCGTCGACTGGCGTGGTCTCGGACTGGATTACTACAGCTTTAGCTGGTACGATTGGCTCGAGCCCTACGACCCATTGAATACGCCGGCCAGTCGTTTTGGCTTGGACAAGCCAATTGTCATCGGTGAATTTCCGGCTCAGAGCACCCTTCACCCTCTCGACAACGTGTTGAACGTCGCTTGGCAGCAGGGCTACGCGGGCGCGTTTGTCTGGAGCTATTCCGGGATCGACAAATACGGGTCGGTCGCCAACCAAAGAGCAAATTGGCTTGACTGGATGCGACAGCACTGGCCGGCCGTAGGCCTGTTTGCTACGCCACCTGGCAGCCTTCCCGAACTGATTCCCCAGCCTTTCTCGGTCAATGGGATCCAATTGTACCCGGTTGGTGCGGGACTCTTTGTCGAAACGAAGCTCTTCCTCCGCGATCATCAGGATGCAACTGCCCAGATCTACGCGACCCCGATCGGCCAAACCCAAGCGGCTGCCCAGGTCAGAGATCAGGTGGTTCCAGATTCGATTGGCCAGGCGACGATCTACGTGACCATAACCAACCTGGTAAGCGGGAGGCCGTACAAGCTCAGCCTCGGTCTCTTCGACAATCAAGGGCACCTGGTCAAATGGTTCGACCAGATCGCCAACGTCGAGCTGATTAACGGGAAGGTCGTGACCCCCAGGCTCAGCGATCTCTCCCTGGAGAATGCCTGCCACGGATAAGCTAGCGCTAGGGCTCCCTCAGGTCCCACTCCCATATGGAATGATCACCGCCACAGTTATATACTGAATCTATTCTAATGATGGCGTCGATTTCGCTTTTCGGGTAGTATTGGCGAGATCTAAAATGCCGGGCCGAGTGGAGCATGTACCGGTGCGTATTCTTGCGGTTAGCGATGAGATAACGCCAGCCCTCTACGATCACTTCGACGCCGCGCGCTGGCGCGCGGCCAAGGTCGATTTGTTGGTCTCCTGCGGCGACCTGTCCGCGAGCTACCTGTCCTATCTTGTTTCACGCTTCGACGTTCCACTTTTCTACGTGCCGGGCAATCACGACGAGTCGTACAAGCAAGAGCCTCCCGAGGGTGGAGATTCGATCGACGGCAAATTTATCGTCTGGCAAGGGCTGCGTATTCTTGGTCTCGGCGGCGCACCCTGGTATAACGACGGGGTCTATCAATACAGTGACTCGGCGATGGCGCGGCGGATCCTTTGTCTGAAACCACGGATCTGGCTTGCCGGCGGCATTGACCTGATCGTCACCCACGCTCCACCCCGCCATTGTCCGTTGGCGTTTGGCGTTTGTAATCCCCCCGCCGGCGTTGGGCGGCGGTGTCGTCTTCCGGAACGGTCCGGGCGCACGGTTTGTCAGGACGCCTCGGATCGAACTCATCGTGGCTTTCCCGCATTTGCCGATTTGATTCAGACCTACCACCCCCGAGCGTTCGTGCATGGCCATAGCCATCTCAGTTACGGCACTGCCAAGCGCGTGATCGAGTTCGACGGTACCCGGGTCATTGACGCCCATGGCTACTACCTCCTGGATCTGTAATGCTATAATCCGACCGCGAATCCTCAAGAATCCGGTTGGAGGAACCTGATGAACGTCGGCTTTGTCGGCCTGGGCAAGATGGGCCGTCCGATGACCCTCAATTTGCTGAAGGCTGGTTATACCGTCACCGTCCACAACCGCAGTCGTGCTGTCGTTGACGAACTCGTCCAGGCCGGGGCCCGGCCGGCGACGTCGCCCGCCGAGGTCGCACGTGCCTCGGAGATCGTTCTGACCTGCTTGACCAATACTCGGTCGATCGAAGACGTCTATTTTGGCGCCAACGGCTTGATCGAAGCCGCCCGTCCCGGCCAGATCTTGGTCGACCATAGCACGGCGAGCCCAACGACGAGCAAGCAATGCGCCGAAGCAGCGCGCGCCCGCGGTGCCGATTTCCTCGATGCCCCGGTGAGTGGCGGCCCGGCTGGTGCCCAAGCCGCGACGTTGACGATCATGGTCGGCGGCGAAGAAGCAACCTTCGAGCATGCTCTGCCCGTGTTTCAGGCAATGGGGAAAAATATCCGACGGGTTGGTCCAACCGGCGCGGGCAGTACGATTAAGCTCGCCAATCAACTGCTGGTCGCAATTCACGTAGCCGCCGCCGTCGAGGCGATGGTTCTCGGCACCAAAGCCGGTGCGGATCCGCGGGTCATGCTCGAAGTGCTGGGCACCAGCTTCGGCGGCAGTGCAATGCTCAACCGCTGCGTCCCAATGTTTCTCGAACGCAACTTTGCCGCCGGAACGTCGATCAACCTCCTTCTCAAGGATCTTGGCTTGATCGACGACCTGAGCGGTGGGCTGAAGGTGCGCACGCTCATGGGAAGCCAGGCGGCTCAGATATTCCGAGAAGGTGCCGCTCTAGGGATGGGGGACGATGACATGGCTGGAATCGTCCGAGTGCTCGAGCGCCTGGCCAACGTCGAGGTACGCTAACTCGATGCTCTGCTACGATGTCAACGCGACCTACTTGCCGTCGGGTGATCTGCCGTGGGAGGAGCGGTTGCGGCGGATTGCCGAGGCCGGCTTTACCGCGGTCGAGATCCTCTATCCCCAGCGTCAGAACCTCGATGAGCTGGCAACGCTGCTCGCGCGCTATCGGCTTCGCCTTGTGCTGCTGAACACCGAGCCAGATCCGGAATACCCCCGCGGCCACCTGGTGATGCCCGAAGCCGAGGCCCGTTTCTGGGCACGGTTTGACGAAGCCCTGATCACGGCCAAACGGTTGGGGGCACGTCGGATTCACGTGCTCTCGGGGAAGCGGATCCCAGCGTTACCGCGCGAGCAGCAGGTGAGCGTCGCGGTCGACCGGTTGCGACGCGCCGGCGCCCGCGCTGCCGATGAAGGCATCACTTTACTCATCGAGATGCTGAACGAGCATGACACGCCGGGGGATTTCGTGACTCATTCGGCCGACGGTTTGGAAATTGTCGACGCGGTCGGCCTGCCCAACGTCCGCTTCCAGCACGACTTCTACCATATGCAAGTCATGGAAGGGAATCTGATCGAGAGCTTCCGCGCACACGCGGCAAAAGTGGGCCACATTCAGGTTGCCGATGCGCCCGGACGACAGATGCCCGGGCGAGGAGAAATCAATCTCTTGAACGTACTCCGCGCGGTGGAAGCCACCGGTTACCATGGATACGCTGGCCTGGAATATTGGCCGCCCCCTGATGAGAGTGACCCATTTGCCTGGCTTCCGGTCGAGTGGCGGGGACGAACGTTGGACGAGTAAATTTCAGTGGAGGCGAGCGAGCGGCGCCTGGTCGCTGCCTGGCAGCGCGGCTTGAGCGGCCCGCTGCAGACGACGGACGGCCGCATGCTGCACATCGTCTACCGCGGCCACTGCCCGGGCGGGGCTGGCCCCGACATTCGCGCAGCGTTGATCGCCTTTGACGACGGTATTCTCCTCGAAGGCGACGTCGAGTTCCACCGCCGGACCAGCGACTGGTTTAACCATTCCCACCACCATGACCCGCACTATCAGTCAGTTATCTTACACGTAGTGCTTCAGATCGATGCGGATCCTCCGCTCGATCGAACCGGACGGCCGATTCCCACGCTCGTCGTATCACTGCCCGATCCGACCGAGCCCGGAGATGCGCTTTCGGAAACACTGTTGGTCGAAGAGTGCCACCGGCGTGTGCGCGCTCGCCCCGCGGAAACCCTCGGCGAGCTGCTCGATCGTTTGGGAGACCGTCGGCTGGTCGAGCACGCAGCGCGCTTCGAAGCCGAGCTGACTCGCCTGCCTCCGGAGCAACTTGCCTATCAGGCGGTGTT
This sequence comes from Chloroflexota bacterium, assembly GCA_021324795.1. Classification (GTDB taxonomy): domain Bacteria; phylum Chloroflexota; class UBA6077; order FW602-bin22; family CADDYW01; genus JAJPIK01. The sequence goes on along the minus strand of JAJPIK010000111.1, from coordinate 19,994 downwards.
CGACGCCCTGGGCTTCAGTCGAAACCGATCATCTTTCGTGCACCTTGCTGAGATGGTGCCCTGGTCACGATTGGTCAGCCTCGTCGGACGACGATCGCGGGAGGATGCACTGCTTATCGCGCAAGCAATCCTCTTTGGCGTCGCCGGGCTGCTGCCATCACAGCGGTCGGAATCGACGATCGATTGGGAGACAAGCTCGGAAACTTCCGAGCTCGAAAGCATCTGGGCACTCTACCGCCACGAATGGGAAGCGAACCGATTGCAAGCCGCCGACTGGATCTTTGGGGGAGTGCGTCCGGCAAACTATCCGACCCGCCGTATTGCCACCGCGGCTTGGCTGATCATACGTTACCGAAGTGATGGCCTCGATCAGGCACTCCTGACCACCGTGGCAAAAGGGGTAGTACGAGGGCGCGACCTCACCGATCTCTTCCTTGTCGACGAGCCAATCGACTACTGGTCGACTCACGCCGACTTCGGCCGGCCGCTACCCAATGGTCCCACTGCCTTGCTTGGCCGGGAGCGAGCGCGCGACGCGGTCATCAACGTCGTTTTGCCTTTCGCCCTGGCAATTGCCGCCCAGCGTGCTGACCGAGCGCTCGCCGATGCGGCCTGGGAGACGTACCGCGCTTACCCCCGCCCGACTGTCTACCTGGCAACGCGAGTCCTGGCCAGGGAGATTGGCGTCGCCGACCACCTCGTGCGTAGCGCCCGTCGCCAGCAGGGATTGCTCTATCTGCTGCGCCGGCATTGCGAGCGCGCGGCCTGCCTTAGCTGCCCACTGGGATCGGAGGAACCGGTGCTGGCCTGACGCTGACCTCGCCCGCGACGGCGGTGAAGGTCGTGCCATCCGGGCGCAGCAGGATCAGCCCTCCCGAGTCGGTCACTTGCCAGGCGAAGAGCGGCCCCTCGAGGTTCGTCCCCGAGCGCAGCGTGACCCACTTGCCGATCGTACTCAAACGCTCACGCCATTCCGAGACTACCGTGGCAAGCTGGCCAGCTTTGATGATCTGGTAACGGTCGTCCAATCCTTGGAGGAGCGCGCGCGCCAGGGCGTTGCGATTGATTCGTTTGCCCAGCTCACACTGCAAGCTGGTAGCGCCGGGAATGTTTGCCAGGGCACGGCGGTTGAGGTTGACGTTCAGGCCGATGCCGAGAATGGCCCACTCGACGCGTCCATCGACGACGGTGCTCTCGGTCAGCGCCCCTCCTACCTTACCGCCTTCCGAGACGAGATCGTTGGGCCACTTGAGGTGGACCGACAGACCGGTCAGACTGACCGCTGCGCTCGCTGCGGCACAGGCACCGAGCATGGTGAGGGCAAAGAGTTGTTCGGGGGGAAACGTAGGACGAAAGAGGATCGAGGTGAGGATACAGCAGCCAATTGGCGCATACCAGGGACGTCCAACCTGGCCGCGACCGGCCGTTTGCTCCTCGGCAAAGACCACCAGCCCTTCGGGTGCCCCCTCGGCCGCGGCGGCTTTCAACCAGTCATTGGTCGAGCCAACTGTCCGGAGGCAAACGATCTCCCGACCAACAGTCTGCACCCGGAGACCTCGACCGATCGCCGAGGAGGAAAGCGGCCTGTAAGCCATTGCACTTCATTCCTCCAAAAGAGAAGCCGGGGGAGGAAGCTCCCCCGGCTTCAGGTTGCCAAGCACGTGCGCTGGAAAGGTCGCACGTGGGAAGCATCGACCAGGATTAGCTGGCCGCCACCTCCAGCGTGCATGCTACGCGCGAACTTGGACAACTCGTACTATCCATCTGCACACCACCTCCTTTTTCTCCTCCCGAACTGTAACATACCGCGCGAGGTGGTGTCAATGCAGCCGGCGTGGCAGAGCAACCTCCGGAGATTAGAACGGTATAATCTTCGAGATTAGAAAGGTATTAAAGGGCTCGTCAAATATTGACCATCGATGGTATCATCCTTAAGATCAGCGCGAAGTAGGCTAGCTGGGAGCATGCTAATGGCTCGTGTTCTCTTAGTAGAAGATGACGCTGCAATGCGACGGCTGGAGATTGCTGCCTTAGCTGAAGCCAAGCTCGACGTCGAAACAGCACCGGATGGAAAAACAGCCCTGCGGATGTTTGAGCAGCGCCGGCCGGACCTCGTTGTTCTGGACGTGATCCTTCCAGACATCGATGGCTTTGAGGTCTGTCAGCGCATTCGCAACTTTAGCAAGACGCCGATTCTCATGCTGACTGCGCTCGGTCAGGATGACCACATCGTACGGGGTCTACAATTGGGGGCGGATGATTATCTCAGCAAGCCTTTCAGTGTGCGCGTGTTTCTCGCCCGGATCGAAGCCTTGCTGCGGCGGATCGGGATCGCCCACGAGCCGGAGCCGACAATCTCGATTGGCGATCTGAGTATTGATTTGCGACGCATCGAGGTACGCGTCCGAGGCCAGCGCGTCGATTTGACACCGTCCGAGTTTCGGATTATTACTCACCTCGCCCGGCACCCCAATCGCGTGTTCAATAGCGTGGCGCTCTTGCGTGAGGCGCAAGAGAGTCAACCCGACGAGCGAGAAGCCCAAGACATTGTCAAGGTACACATTCGTCACTTGCGGTACAAAATCGAGGCCGATCCCGACGCTCCCCGTTACATTCGCACCGTCCGCGGATTCGGCTACATGCTCGAATCCCCCGCTAGTGATATTAACGAATCCTTAACCAAACGCTAACGATTTCCCAACTCAATCTCCCGAACCCTTAACGTTCGCTCGCTTTCCTTGGCGTATACTAAGCGTGGTGGTGAGAGGGGTCGACCCACCAAATAATTAATACCCTAGGAGTGTCGGACAATGGATCGCTTGCGAGTCGTTTGGTTTCGTGTCGCGTTAATCGCCGGGATGATTGCCGCGATCGCGATTGCCGCTGGTGCCGGTGATCAGTGGTAGTTGACCAACGCTGGGGCAACGTATACACTTAGGAAAGGTGATTGCAATGTTGCACTGGCTCCGGTGGTTGGTTGTGCGAGCCGGATTCCGCTGGTAATGGCCTGCCCAGGCAGTGCGCCCGGCGGCCCACCACCAAAGGACGCGCTGAGTTCATCCCGCCCACGCTGAGTGGGCGGGATGTTCCGAGGGGGGGCAGTGGCGGCATTTGGGGCTTTGCCTGCTCGTACGCGTGCGTTTGTTTCCTTCACATTCGTTGCTGCCTTATGCCTCGTTGTATTCCTTGAACGCCAGCCGCTGGCTTTTCGGGTGGCCCCTAACCATGTCTGGTTCCTCCTCGTTCTCCTCGCGGCTGCCTCTCTCCTTGCTGAGCTAAAGGTTATCACCACACCCGACGGCGACGAGCGGACGATTGTCACTTCGATCTTCATCGCCGCGATCCTCCTGATTGGCCCTACGTTGACGTTGCCGATCGTCGTCGTGGCCGTCGTGGGCTCGCACTACCTGCTGCACCGCCCCTGGTTCAAAGCGGTCTTCAACACGAGTCAATACGCGCTCACCGTGGGAATTAGTGGATTGATCTACCAGGAGGTCGGGCGTGCCACGGGAGGCACGATTACTCCTAACTACAATTCCGTCCCCGGTGTCCTCGCTCTACTTGCCTTGGTGACGAGCTATTTCTTGATTAACTCAATGCTCGTCGCCATCGTCAAGGCAACAGCCGAGGGCTGGCCGGTCCTCTACATTTGGAACGTCGCGCACGGCGAGATGATTGCCCAATACACGGCGATGGTTGTCGTTGGAGTCATCATCGCGATGCTTTGGGAGGTGGCACCCTGGAGCGTGGTGCTCGTCGCCGTAGTCGTCCTCGTCATCTACGTATCTTTTTCGTTGGCTGGGTCACTACGCGTTGCCCAACGGGACCTTCTTCTCCGGATGGAGGAGTTGCAACGTCGGACCGCTGAGCTGACCGTGCTCAACGAGATCGCCGAAACGCTGACCTATTCGGGAGAGCTCCCCCGGTTTTGGCAGGTCGTTTACGAACAGGCGGGGAAAATTTTCGACACATCGTGCTTTTTCGTGGCTTTACGGCAGGGCGACGCGGATTCTTATGAAATTCCAGTTGGTTGGATCGGTGATGTGTCTCTTTCTGGACAAACTATCGATTCAAAACATGGTATCATCTTGCAGGCCTGTCAAAGTAAGGATGGTGTCGTTCTTGTCACCAACGAGGACGCACGACGCGAAGGTGTCCGTTTCTCCGGGGGCGAGGTGGCTGGCTTTGTTCCGGCATCGGCCTTGGCGGTGCGGGTGAGCGTCGACGGTGTCGTGCGTGGGGCAATCGTGGCACAATCGACACGCCGGGATGCTTACCATCCGGATGATGGCCGGCTCTTATCGGCGATCGCCGATCAGGCTGCCATCGCTTTGGAAAAAGCACGGATCGAACGGGTAGCGGCAGAAGTTCAAGCTATTCATCAACTCAATGTGCTTAAAGCGGAATTCATCTCGACGGTGTCGCACGAGCTCCGGAGTCCGCTGACGCCGATTCTTGGCTTTGCCGAGCTGCTTGCTACGAACGTCTTTGACACGACGAGCGTTCAAGAAATGGCTGGTGAAGTGTATCGTCAGGCACAGCGCATGCATCGCCTCGTTGACGACCTGCTCGACGTCTCGCGCATGGAGGCTGGGCGATTTCGGCTCGATCTGGCCGAGATTGATCTGCAGCCCCTACTCACGTCGATGGTGCGTGACTACGACCAAAAGTCCGAGGCGCATCATGTCATTGGGCTGGTGCCTGACGAGTTACCGACGGTCCACGGCGATGCCGAGCGGATCCGTCAAGTTCTTGATAACTTGCTGTCGAACGCTATTAAGTATTCGCCGAGGGGCGGCCCGATTGTCTTGGCGGCCCGCGTCGACGGGGAGTATCTTCTTGTCTCGGTGTCAGATCGTGGCATCGGGCTGCCACGGGATAAGCTTGGCCGACTCTTCGAAAAGTTCTACCGGGTTGATAGCCAGTTGACCCACCGCGTCCGAGGGAGCGGGCTTGGGCTAGCGATCGCAAAGTACATCGTTGACGCTCATGGGGGACGGATCTGGGTGGAAAGTGAACTCGGTAAAGGAAGCACTTTTTACTTCACACTGCCGATCTTTGCCGCCACCCCGGTCAAGCTCAACGGGCCCGATCAGGAATCCGGGGAATTCGGGGAGGGTGGTGCCCCGGTCAAAAGTGAGGGGGGAGAGATCGGTGCGGAAGCGGATCTTGTTGGTCGATGATGAGCCGGCGATTCAGCGACTCGTGTCGATAACGCTCGGAACGGCTGATTTCGACGTTGTCATTGCCGGCGATGGTGAGGTCGCAGTGCAGACCGCCTTGGCCCAACCACCAGATCTGATTCTTCTTGACGTTGCGTTGCCCGAACGCGACGGGTTTAGCGTCGCGGGGATTCTCCGCGCCAATCCTCGTACTGCTCACATTCCCATCGTCATGCTGACCGCACGGGGAAGCCCGGAGGATAAGGCCCAGGGGAAGGCGTTGGGAGTTGAGCATTATTTCGTCAAGCCATTCAGTCCCCTCCAGTTGCTGAGCGCAATTTACGAGTTTCTGGACGCCGAACAAATGGTGAGTCGCCATCTACCGGCGCGAAAGATTGGGTAGTCGCCACAATGTTTTTCGTTCTTGCCGTCCTCGCAGCAGTGCTCATTGCAGCACTCCGCGGCTGTTCATTAGAGAGAGTCGTTTCTGGACGCTTTTCTCTCGTTTGGTGCCCGATCGTTGGTATCATCCTTCACCTCGTCGTGGCCCTTCCTTGGTTCGCCGTGCCGCTTGCCTTGGCGCCGCTGGGCTCCCCCTGGCCGCTCGGCGCAATCCTCTACGTCACCTCGTTCGTGCTACTGATTCTGTTTCTCCTCGCCAACCTCGGTCGGCCGGGATTTATCGTGCTTCTCCTCGGGCTCGGGTTGAACCTGCTCGAGATCATCCTCAATGGTGGTCACATGCCAGGTGATCCCCATCAACTTGCCGTCGCCGGCTTTCTCACCGGCCTCCAACGTGAGCAGGCGGCCGGGTTGTGGTCTCAATTCAGCGTGGTTGGTCCGAATACCCCGCTGCCTTTCTTGGCCGACCGCATTTACGTTCCCCTTCCGTTCCGCGAGCCGGTCATCTTGAGCGTTGGGGATTTTATCATCGCAATTGGCTGCTTGCTCTTCTTCAACGACGTGCCAATCCGTTGGGGGCGTAGTGCTTCTTCATTCAGCTCCCCGGAAATTCCTTGTCCCTCTGGGAGAGGGTTAGGGTGAGGGCTACCTGCCAATTTCATTGGTGTTGGTCGCCCCGAGGGCTATACGTCATTCGCATGATGCGCCTGATGGCGTCAAGGTCTCTTGAACCGGGGGTGGCTCCTGCTTCTTGCGTCTGCCCAGCCGGTGGCGTATAGTGAATGCGGTCCGGGGGAAGCCCCGCTCGTGCTGGATCGCTGGTTGAGGAGCGCACAACGCCCATGGTTGCATGCCGCAAGCTATCGGTAGTGGTTCCTGCCTACAATGAAGAGAAGCGCTTGCCAGCCAGTCTTCGGGCGATCGGCGAATTCCTTGGGCAACAAGCCTACGAATCCGAGATCATCGTCGTCGACGATGGCAGCGAAGACCAGACGGCCGCGGTCGTTGAAGCCTACTCGGCCACCGATGAACGGCTGCGCCTCATTCGGAATCCGCATCGCGGCAAGGCGTTCGCCGTTCGGACGGGTATCTTGGCGAGTCAGGGTGACGTCGTCTTCATGTGCGACGCTGATCTCTCAATGCCCGTGGCCGAGATCGCGAAGTTTCTGCCTCTCATCGAAAAGGGGTACGGTGTTGTGATTGGCTCGCGCGAGGCTCCGGGCGCCCATCGCTACGGTGAGCCCTCGCACCGTCATCTGATGGGGCGCGTCTTCAATTGGATCGTGCAGGTCATCGCGCTCAATGGTTTTCAGGATACTCAATGCGGTTTCAAGTGTTTTCGACGCGATGCCGCGCTGGACATCTTTCCGCGCCTGCGGGTGCGCACCGACGACGCGACGGTGAAAGGACCAATGGTCACTGGCTTCGACGTCGAGGTGCTTTACTTGGCGAAGAAGCTCGGTTACCGGATTGCCGAGGTCGGCGTCGACTGGTACTACGCTCCAGGGAGTAAGGTTGATTCGATGCGCGACTCGCTGCGGATGATCGCCGACGTCATCAAGGTACGGATCAATAGTCGACGGGGGTGGTACGATTTGCCGCGCCCCGCCTCTCAAGAAGTGACGCAGGGTTGATCGCACGTCGCCAAATTCCGGTGGGTCTCGGACTCATCCTCTTCGGTTATCTCCTCCTCGCCATCCTCTATGCGATCCGAGTGCCGGCTTGGAATGCTCCTGACGAGCCCGCTCATTACAACTTCATTCGGAGCATCGCGGTCGACCATCGTTTGCCGGTTCTCCAACCGGGTGACTACGACCAGCAGCGATTGTCTCGGCTCACCAGTGAGCATTTTCCTGCCAGCGAATCGATCGCTGGCTTGAAGTACGAGTCTCACCAGCCCCCGCTCTATTACCTGATCGCGTCGCCCGTCTTCCTGGCTACCGAGGGACTTGGCGAGCGTCGACAGGTCATCGCGCTCCGCTTCGTTACCGTGCTGATCGGGGCTTTGTTCATTCTCGCGACCTATCGCTTGGCGAGCCTCGTGTTCCCCGAGGCGACACCGTACCCGCTCGCAGCGGCGGCTTTCGTCGCTTTCATTCCCATGCACGTGTTCATGGACGCGGCCATTGACAACGACGCGCTCGCCGAGCTGATGGTTTGTCTTACCCTAATCGTTCTCGTGCAGGATCTGGCTTGGCCGCGTGTCCCGAAGCACGACTGGCTGGCCGGGATTCTCGTCGGCCTCTCGATCTTGACCAAGCTCGTCGCCGGGGTGACGGTGATCCTCGTCGTCGCCGGTTTTCTCGGCTCGGCGCTGCTCGCAGTCGACCGGGAAAAGAGCTTACGCCAATTACCTATCCGGCTGATTCGCTCGGGTGTCGTGGCAGCCCTGATCAGTGGCTGGTGGTTTGTTCGGAATGTTTGGATCTATGGCATCGGCGATCCAGTCGGCTTGCGTCGACACGCGCAGGTTGTCCTCGGTCAGCCCCTGACACCACCGCTGAACGTGACGACGCTCCGTGAAATGTCATTGACCGCCTTCCATAGCTTCTGGGGACAGTTTGGCTGGATGGGTATTCCCTATGCTGACCGGACCTATGACGTGTTGGCAACGCTTTCACTTTTCGTCGGGGTGGGAGTATTCTGCTTCGCCCGGCGGATGCTCCGTTCGCGAGATCAGCTCGACGAGGCCGTCGATGGAAAAGTGACGACGTTGGTCTTCTCACGACCTCAGCGCTGGGGATTAGTCTTGCTCGCCTTGAGCGTTGCCTGCGTTGTCGTGGGCGTCGTTTTCTACAATATGCGCTACCTTCAGCCGCAAGGGCGCTATCTCTTCCCGGCCTTGCCGGCGCTTGCCATCTTCACCGTGGCGGGGGTTGGCGAACTGATTCGAGAAGAGCACGTCCGATTGGTGTTCGGGTTAGCAGTATTTGCGATGGTTTGGCTCTGCATCTTTTCCTTGTACCAAGTGATCGGTCCGGCGTTCGCCGTAGCTTCCCCGTAAGGAGGACCGATGGGATTGTTTGATGGCTTACTCCGTCTACTCGGCGGAAATCGAGCTCCTACCGACCACGGAGTGTATTACTACGTTCGCTGCACTAAGTGCGGCGAGAAAATCCGCTTCCGTGTCGACCTTCGTTGGGATCTCGCCCCGAATTACGATGGTGACGATCAAGCCAGCAGTTTTAGCGTCACCAAGCACATCGTTGGCCAAAAATGCTTCCGGCCGATTGAAGTAACGCTCGACTTCGATCGCAATCGCAAGGAATCAAGACGCTCGGTGACCGGCGGCGAGCTGATCACCGCCGAGGAATACGCGGCCGAAGAGGGCTAGCGCTCTAAAGCGACGATTCCACAAGCCGTCGCTTTGACGCCAGGCAGAAGCGAATGGTACACTTGATAGTAGCAGTCCGACGCACGCAGCCAGTGCTGGTTGCAGTGATCACTCCGAAGTTGGAGGGACTGACGTGCCAAGTGATAGCCTCTTTTCCGCGCCTGGATCCGCTTCCCCGTTCACCGGCCTGCTCGGACCGATCGTTCTCGATTTCTTCGCGGTCGACGAGCTGAGTCTCGCGTTCCTGGTCTGCGTGGCGATTCTTGCCGCTCTGCTCATTCTCTGTACACCAGCGTCCACCAGCTTTTTTCGCCACCTCGTGCTTCTTCTCTTCTTTTTCATCGGAGTCTTTGGCCTACTGACCGCGGTAAACGTCGTGACCTTTTTCGGCTGCTGGGAGCTTTGCAGCTTGTTTGCTTGGGCAATTGGCCAAACCGCGGGCGATGCCGAGGTGGCAAATGAGGGAGTGGTTCCCTTTCAAGCGGCCGGGGCCCTGGGCTCCTTCGCAATGTTCTTCGGACTTGCCTTGCTCGCTATCGATCGCCGCAGCTTGCTGCTCGGGCCCGCTGACGCGGCGCATCTTGGCCCAGTGGCGCCCCTCTTACTCCTGGGGATCGTTCTCAAGACTTATGGCATGCTCTCCGAGGAATGGAACCACCGTGAGGCCCACGGCTTCAATGTGGCCGGAGCGACGCTGGCCGGGGCCGGTGTGCTATCCGTCGGCCTCTATCCTTTCTTCCGTCTGTTTGGCCAGGTTCTCGCGGGCATCTCGAGTTGGCGAGAGCCGGTTGATTGGATTGCCGGGGTTTTCACGATTCTCACCGCCCTGGCGGCACTGGGCGAAGTCGACTTCCGTCGTGCCCTGTCCTACGGCGTGTTCAGCCAATTCTGGCTATTGATTCTCGTCGGAAGCATTGGCACCCGCCTGGCAATGCTTGGCGCGGTGATCGGTGCAGCCGCCGACGCTCTCGCTTTCACGGGCCTGTTTCTTGCACTGAGTGCGGCCGAAGAGGCAACTGCTCAGATTCTACTTCGGCGCGTGGGGGGATTGGCCCAGCGCCTCCCGCTCACCGCTACCCTTTTCGTTGTCTGTGCGGTATCGATCGTCGGCCTGCCTCCGCTCAGTAGCTTCGTCGCCGATGGTCTGCTCAGCATGGCGGCGGCAAGCTCCTCGTGGCTCCCGCTCATTTGGATGGTCGTCGGGGGGCTGACCATGGCCTACCTGGTGCGGCTGTTCGCAGCCTTGTTCCTGGGTGAGCTGCGGGGGCCAGTCAAAGCCGAGCGACGCTGGCCATTGGTACTGGCGAACGGTGGCGTCGTCGGAACGCTCGTGCTCATGGCGACACTGGCGACGAGCCTACTCACTTTACTCGAGTCGATGGCTAGCTCATTTCCAGGGTAAGAAGGTGACGGTGAACTGGGCTTTTGATCTGATCGCACTCCCGGCGTTGGCGACCTTGCTCGTGCCGGGAATCGGCGTGATTGTCCCACGCTGGCGCTGGAATCTCTACACCTCTGCTCATATCCTTTGCGGAGCGCTCGCGCTTCTCGTTGGACGGTCGGCCCCGGTCGAGGCAGTAGTTGACCTGCGTGGTGGACCGCTGACGGTGCAATTCGATCTCCGCGTGACTGCCGAAACTGGTTGGTGGCTGCTGCTGGTGGCTCTGTTCTTTCTCGCGGTGAGCACGTTCAGTCGCGGTTACGTTCAGGGAGCGCGCCACAGTGTCGCCTTTCTCTGGCTGCTGCTCCTTGGCCAGGCCGCGGCGAATCTCGTCCTGGAAGCCGGAGATCTGTTCGCGTTGTACGGCGGCCTGCTCGTGCTGAGTATCGTTCTCGCCTCGCTGGTTGGCCTCGACTTCGCCGCGTTCGGCGAGAGCGCCGCCCTTCGAATGTTCGCGACACTTGAAGTCCCCTCGGCCTTAGCGCTCGTCAGCTTCTGGCTGATTGCCGCGCGCTTTGGCACGGTAAGCTTCACTCAGCTCAGCCAATCGCCGCCAACCTGGACCGAGTCAGGATCACTGATCATCTTCTTGCCGATCGCCGTTGCCTTGCTAGCACGAAGCGGTCTCGTCCCGATCCAAAGCTGGGTCGTGGCAGGATGCCGCGCGGCAACCGCACCGGCCGCGTTGACCGTCGCCGGGCTCGCCGTGCCACTCGGAGGAGTCGTGCTCGCGCGCCTGATTGGCGTCATCGTACCGACGTCTGGCCCGTGGCTACCGCTGCTTGCCCTGCTTGGCGCGAGCACGGCCATCGTTGCCGGGGGCAGCGCACTTCAGGAACGATCCGCGCTCGGTTGGCTCGGCGACCTCGCGGTTGGCCAGGTCGGACTCGCGATGGTTGGCTTCGCTTTGGATACGCCGACCGGGCGGGCTGGTGGGCAGCTTGGCCTGATCGGCACAATGCTCGCGCTGGTGCTCTGTGGCATGGGCGAGGGCCTTGCTTTGCGAGCGGCGCGTCATCAGCGGCCTGCTGGACTAGTCCAACAACCGATCTCCTGGTTTGGTCGGATCGCGCTCGGACTCGGGCTGCTCGCTCTCCTCCCATTACCGCCATTCCCGAGCTTTAACGCCCGTTGGTTGATCCTGGCTGCTTTGCTCCAGAATGGAAGCTCCTGGGCGGCGTTGGTCGCGCTGCTTGACGTCGTTGGGACGACTTTACTGGCGGCTGCAGTCTGGAGCGTCATTCGCGAGCCGACCCAATCCCTCGCGCAAGCGTCCGAGGATGCCCCACTTCCCGAGGATTATCAACCATCGCCGGTCGTCCACCTTGCTGGCCGTTCTTCCCGCCGGCGCTCCCATCCAGATCGGGAGATTCTGGCGGCGCTCATCGGGACAATTGTCGTCACTGAGCTGCTCACACTCAGCCAGCCGCTCTGGATTCCATCGTCACCCGCTTTAGCCAGCGGTTGGCCAAGCTTCACGGCGATTTTCCTGCTCATGTCGGCGATCGGCGGAGGTCTGGCCGGACAGACTGCACTCGGCGGAAGCGCTTGGCTGAACTGGCTCGGCTGGACGATCACCTGGGGCAATCGACGGCTCCGCCTGGCTCAGATCTTCGATCCCTACGTCGTAATCGGCAGCTTCCTCTTGGCCACTGGTCAGCTTAGCGCTGGTCTTCTCAACCAGACTTTCGGTCGTCTGGCACGGACTCGCTAAACATTTTGCTATAATTCCCGCGCTGCGTCCCAGTCGGGGCGCAGGGAGCGGGATGTTTGCGTAGGTTTTCCAAGGATCTCCGATCGAAAGGTCGCTTAAAGGACCTCCTGGTGCTAGCCGGCTTTACGCTGGCTGCTCTCGTCTTCTACTGGCCGGCCTTATTCGGCGGCAAGGTTCTCTTACCTCTGGATAACCTCTGGACCATGCCGCCTTGGGGTGGCCCGCCCGATGCGGTGCCGCACAACAATTTGATCAGCGACATGATCCTCGAGAATTATCCCTGGAAGCTGATTCTCGATCAGGCACTCCGTCAACATGAGCTGCCACTCTGGAATCCCTACGAAATGGCCGGATTGCCATACCTCGCGACCGGCCAGACCAGTGTGCTTTATCCCTTCGCCGTGCTTTTCCTGATCCTCGGACCGCTGCGTGCCTATGGCTGGTACTGCGCACTGCATCAGGTGCTAGCGGCCAGCTTCACCTATTTCTTGCTGCGTCGCCTAGGAGCTAACCGGTTCGGAGCGTTGATCGCTGGTCTCAGCTTTGCCTTTTGCTTCTTTCTGACCGTGAGTTACATCTGGCCAATGGTGCTCGGCTCAGCAGTCTGGCTCCCGCTCATTCTTGGGAGCCTGGTTGGCATGCGCCAAGCACTCGAAGCGGGGCGACTGGGCCGGGCCCTGGCCGTCGAGCTCCCAGTCGGCGTCCTGGCAACGGCGCTGGGAGTGTTAGGTGGCCATCTCGAGATCACTTTTTACGCCACCTTCAGTGCAGGGCTGTATGCACTTTACTTAGTCGTCAGCACCTGGCTAGCGCGGCGGTCGGAGGGCCTTCTCCCGGTCGCAGGAGAGAGGCCCATCGTGAGCGGCCGTCTTTTCCTGCTGGCAGCACTCACGCTTGGACTGGGCGTCGTCTTGGCCAGCATCCAATTGTTGCCATTCCTGGAAGTGCTCCAATCGAATAATCGCCAGGGCGATACGACCTACCAACAAGTGATCTCTTACGCCTTGCCGAAAGGTCAGGTGCTCGGGCTTTTGATGCCCGATTACTTTGGCAACCCGACCGCCCACGAATACTTCGACTTGACCACCTTGCGCGAAACTCCGGTCGGCAACAACGCACTTGGTCAACCAACCGATCCACCCCATACGATCACCTGGGGAGCGAAGAACTACGTCGAAGCCGGCGGCTACGTCGGAGTGGTGCCGTTGCTGCTGGCGGTGATCGGTATCTTCCTGGCGACTCAGCACGACCGCTGGTTTTTCGCGGCGCTCGCGGGTGGATCGCTCCTGCTGGCCTTCGGCACGCCACTCTACGCGCTAATCTATTACGGCCTGCCCTTTTTCAGCCAACTGCGCACGCCGTTTCGCTGGCTCTTTCCCTTCGACTTCGCGATCGCGGTGCTAGCTGGTCTGGGGGCCGATTGGCTTGGTCGACAGGATCATTGTAAGCTGGTGAGCTGGCAGCACTGGCTAGGCCGAGGCGTTGTCTGGTTGCCAGTTGGACTCGGCGGAGCCGGCCTTGCCTCGCTCGCCATCAGCTTCGCCCTGCGCCGGCGCAGTGTGGTCATCGTCTCGCATATTCTTGCCACTCGCCCTGAGCTGCAGAAAGCATTTGGTTCGGGGGCAATGCTCTATTCCTATGAGTTTCGCAACCTCGCGATCTTTTTCGCGCTGCTCGCCGCCGGAGGCATCCTGATTGGCCTCGCCCGGCAAACCTTTGGGCGAAAAGGGAGAAGCGGCACGATCGTCGCTGCCCTGATCGTCGGAGTGATCGTCGCCGATCTTTTCGGCTTGGGGATGCCATTTGCTTCGAAAGAGCCGGCGTCGATTCTCGATCAGCGCCTCGATCTGAGCCAGGCTTTGCCACCGAGCTTGAGTGGACCACGGCTCACAAGCCTCGGCGATCCAGCGGTTCTCCGGGCGAATCTCGGAGTGATCTACGGCTTGCCGAATGTCGCCAGCTACGACACGATTATTCCGTCGCGCTTCGTCCGCCTTTGGTCGCTGGTCGAGCCGCCGGTCGATCTGCCCTTCAACCAGATCGGTCGGTTGCACCAGGTGAGCTCGCTCAGCAGCCCGATCCTCGACCTGCTGGGTGTGCGTTACATTTTAACCACTACGACCGTCGACAATCCAGCCGTTCAGCTCGTCGGCCAGCTTGGTGGTATCCGGATCTACGAGCGACCAACGGCGCTGCCCCGAGTGTTCGTCGTCGGAGCAGCGCGGAGCGTCTCGGATGAGAACGCCGCGTTTCAGGCCATTGCCGCGCCCGGATTTCGCCCGGATCAGACCGTCGTCATTGAAGGTCCAAGCGAAGCAGGCGGCGGGCATGGCAGTGCGACGATTGTCGATTACACGCTCGACCGGGTTGCTATCGACGCGACCCTCAGTGGTCCGGGCTGGCTCATCCTGACCGACGCGAACTCACCAGGTTGGCAGGCAACAGTCGACGGTGCCGAGGCGACCGTTCTGACCGCCGACGGCGACTTCCGCGCGGTGCATCTAACCGATGGCACCCACCGGGTCGTCTTCGCCTACAAACCATTGTCGCTTCGGCTTGGCGCCTATCTGAGCTTCCTCGGTGCGATCGTCTTGGCGCTGCTCGCGAGCTGGCCATTCTGGCGCCGATGGGTCGGCCATTACGCCGGTCAGGCCGAGCGCGTCTTCCGCAACGCTGCTTTGCCGATGGTCACCTCATTCTTGACCAAAGCAATCGACTTCGGCTTCGCCGCGCTGATGCTGCGCATCCTCGGCGTGGCCGCGGTTGGTGACTACACCTGGGCAGTGGTCATGGTCGGCTATTTCGAGATCCTGACCAACTTTGGCTTAAACGCGCTGATCATTCGCGAAGTTTCCCGCCAGCGCGATCGGGCCGGACGCTATCTGGCCGACGCGATCCTCCTGCGCCTGGCGCTCTGCCTGGTGTCACTGCCGGTGGTGGCGCTGATCGTGCTTTTGGGCAGCACCTGGTTAAAGATTGAGAGCCGAGCAATCATCGCTTTTCTCTTGCTCGCGCTCGCTTTGATTCCCGGGAACGTTACTACGACGCTGAGCGCTTTGTTCTATGCCTGGGAGCGGATCGAGATTCCGTCCGGCGTGTCGGTGGCGACAGCGCTGGCCCGTGTTACCCTGAGCACGGCTGCCTTACTGGCCGGTGCCGGGATCATCGGCCTCGCGGCAATTGCCTTGCTGCTCAATCTTGTGCTCGTCGTCGTCTTCCTGATCGTTGCCCGCCGCAGCCTGTACCTGACGCTGACCGGCCCAGTCCCGGCCGATCTGCCGGAGATGATCAACGAGTCATTTCCGCTGCTAATTAACAATGTCCTGGTGACCGTTTTTTTCAAGATCGACGTACTGCTCCTCCTCGCGTTTCAAGGAAACGAGGCCCTCGGCTATTACGCGACCGCTTACAAATGGGTGGATGGCACCCTAATCGTGCCCTCGACCTTTACCTTCGCGGTCTACCCCGCGCTCTCGCGTTTCGCTCAGGAAAAAGGCGAAGGTCTGCGCGCGGCGTATGAGATCGCGGCGCGCGTTCTCCTGACGATCGGCATTCCGATCACCGTGGCGATCTTCTTCCTCTCCGGCGATCTGATTCTGCTCCTGGGCGGCCAAGCTTACTATCCGCAATCGGCGGTCGCCCTGGCCATTCTGATCTGGTTTCTGCCCTTCAGTTACCTCAATGGACTGACTCAGTACGCTCTGATCGCGGTGAACCATCAGCGCTTCATCACTATCGCCTTCCTCATCGCCACGAGCTTCAACCTGATCGCGAACTTCCTCCTGATTCCTCGCTATAGCTTCCTCGCCGCGGCCGTCGTGACCGTTCTCTCGGAAATCATCCTGATGTTGCCCTTCCTCTACGCGGTCGGCCAGCGTATCGGCATGCCGAACTGGCTCCAAACAGCAGGCAAGCCCACCTTGGCCGGCCTCGCGATGGGACTGGTGGCCTACCTCGGTCGGGCGATCGAGCCACACCTGGCGCTCGTCCTCGGCGCCGCCGTTTACGTCGGTGCGATCTGGCTCTTGAAAACCTTCTCGTCCGATGAAGTTGCCGCCCTTAATCGGGTCATGGGTGCACTCCGTAAGAAAGCCGCCCCGACACCAGTCGAAGCATAGCGCGCGTAGATACGGACGAGCAGAAAGGTGCTTTAGTGCTCTATTGCAGTGTTCTATTGCCTAACTCGGGAAGTCGGGGGCCTCTCCCCACGAACCAACGTCGACTCCTCTCGGGCCGCGGCCAACGCCCGGATCACCAACCGGGAACCGACGGATCTCTCCCAGGAAGTTCGCGTAACAGGCCACGGAGCAAAACGACGGCACCTTCACGGTGGTCAGGCCAGCTAGTCTTTCGGATGACAAGGAGGACATTCAATTCGTTGCCCTGATTTTCTAAGATGGGAATACTCACTACGTCGTCTTTGTGGCTAACGTACGTCAGACTCTCGATAGATCTAGCTAGAATAACGATAACCTTCGATTCTGAACCGGCGCTTTAGAGGGGTACCGACTGATGATTGTCGTAGGATGTGCGACCGACCAAGGACGGATACGACCGAATAACGAAGATTGCTACGCAAGCCTCGGCCCGCCAGCGGTCGTGCCAGGTTTGGATTCCGTGCTCGTAGTCGCGGATGGGATGGGCGGCCATCAAGCCGGGGAGATTGCCAGTCGAATTGTCGTCGATTGGGTGCTCGACTGGTATGGTGACGGCGACAAAACCGTGGACGCGGTACCCGAACGTGACTGGGCGGCGGATCTAGCCCATGCTCTGCGCGAGGCCAACCGCGCGGTGCGCCGCGCGGCTAGCCAAGATCCTCACCGATACGGCATGGGATCTACCGTTGTCGTCTGTCTGATCGAAGGCGACCGACTCTTTGTCGGGAACGTCGGTGACAGCCGCGCCTACCTGATTGACGGTGACGAAGCGTATCAGCTCAGTCGCGATCACAGTTGGGTTGCCGAGCAAGTCCGGGCCGGCCTGCTCGCGGCGAGCGCGGCCCCCCATCATCCGCAGCGGAACCTCCTCACTCGTGCCCTTGGCGCCGCCGACGACGTCGAGCCAGACGTCAGAACCTTCGAGCTCATTCCTGGCGAATATCTTCTCCTCTGCACCGACGGCTTGTACAACCTGGTACGCAACCACGAGTTTGCGCGGTTCGTCCAGGAGTATCGCGAGCCAGCAGTTATCGCGAAAAAACTGATCGAAGTTGCCAATAAACGGGGTGCTCCCGACAACGTGACGGTCGTGATTGCCCAGTATTCAGGCAATCAGGGGTAGCAGGAGCCTCTTCGCCTCCGGCGTTCCGCCTTATCACACTCCTCTACTCTACTGCCCGGGCTTACGGGTTGCCGTGGCAGTACTGGTTGGGATTGCGGTTGGCGACGGGGTCGACGTAGGCGGTCGGGTTGGCGTTGGCGACGGCGTTGGAGTGGCAGTTGCCGCCACGCTCGGGGTCGGCGTCGGACTATAGGTCGTCGCCGCGGTCGGCGTGGCGGTCGGGCTAGTAGTTGCCACCATGGTCGGAGTGAGCGTGAACCGGCTGGGCGTCGGCGTTGCCGTGGTCGTGACGCTAGCGGTTGGGCTGGCCGTCGCGCTGGCCGACGGGGAGCCGTACGCCGTGGGCGTGGACGTCGGTGTCGGAGGGGGGCTGAACGTCACGGTTGGTGACGCCGGTCCTTGGTTGATTGTCCCGACGGTCGGATCTGGCCGCGGTGTCGCCGAGGGTGTTGGCGAGAGGGTCGGCGTTGCTGTGATGGCTTTTGTCGGAGTAGCGGTGATAGTCGCCGTCCGGGTCGGAGTGGGTGAAGAGGTCGGCGTCGCCGTTCCTGTCCTGGTTGGACTCGGGCGGAGACGGGCCACTAGCGGCATCAACAAGATTGGATTGGGTGGGCTGCTGAACCAGAGTCCGTAGACGTTGACCTGGTTACCGCTCACTTCGGCGGCAATGGTCAGGATGTATGCGCCCGGTGGCAGATCGCCGGAATCCCAGAGAACCAAATCTCCCGATGCCGTATCTCCCTGAAATCCGATAGCATTCGTGACTGTCATAACCTGCTGGCCGTTGAGAAAAATATCTGCCGGACCATTGTTGAGATAGCTTCCCGCGTACATGCCGTAGACGACTCGCTGAGTGGTACCCGCCGGCACGTCGAACCCGTACGTCACGGATCCCGCTTGCCCCCCGCTTGGCCCGACGTTCAGCCGAGTTTGTACTCCAGGAATTTGATTCGGATATAGAGAGGCTGGCGTCGTGTAGGAAAAACCATTGGTAAGCGCACTCGAGGTTCCCTGAAAGACCGGCACAAAGAAGGGCGGGAAGATGCCACTGCCCTCGGTGACCGTGAAACTCGCCATACCTGCACTGGTCCCATCGCTGGCGCTCAGCGAGAAACTCCCAAGGGGTGCCGAGGGAATGGTCAAGGGGCAGCCAGCGAATCCTCCGACCGGGCTCGAGGTATCAATGGAGAACGTGACGCAAGGCGGCGCATTCACCGACTGTCCCTTGAATAGGAATGATATGGGGGTATCCGGTGCGAAGTTTGAGCCGCTCACCAGAACTGTGCTGCCGGTTGGGCCAGAGGCTGGACTGAGGGAGACGAACGGTATCACGGTGAACTTGCTCGACGCGCTGTTCGTACCATCACTGACGGTCACGGTGTAGGTGCCGCTTGGCACGGCGGGAACGGCAAAACTACACCCGGATTGAAGCGAGCCAAGCGCGTTGGTAAGACAGGGCGCGGCAGTCGATACCGGCCCTCCGGCAAACGAAAGGGCCATGGTGGCATTCGCGTTGAAACCCTGGCCATTGACGCCGACACTGGAATCCACCCATCCGGAGGTCGGGGTTAGGGAGACCACCGGAGTGATCGTGAAGCTGCTTCGGGCGAGCACGGCGCCAGCACTGGACTTCGCGTCGACTTCGTAACTTCCCGCTGGAAGGGTCGGAACTGACAGGATGCAGTTGATGAGCACTCCGGTGCCATCGGTCTGACACGTCGTGGTTGGCGCATTACTCGCGACGAAGGCCAGGATGACGATTTGGTTGGCGCCGAAGCTCTGGCCAGTCGCGGTGATCGGGCTATTCGGGGATCCCGAGGTTGGCTGAAGGACCAGCTTCGGGGTCGGAGTTGCAGTAAAGGTCGGCGTGGGCGTCCTGGTTGGCGTGGGCGACGCCGTGAAGGTGGCCGTCGCGGTGACTGTCGCGGTGGCCGTTGGAGTGAGCGTCGGGCTGGCCGTCGCGGTGGCCGTTGGAGTGAGTGTCGGGCTGGCCGTCGCGGTGGGCGTAGCAGTCGGCGCGGGACCGGACGGCCCATTCGTCGACGTTGGCGCCAGAGTCAGGGTTGGGAACGGAGAAAGCGTCACGGTGGGCGTGGGGAACGGAGTAGTAGTGGCCGATCCAGTCGCAGTTGGTATAACCGTCACCGTCGCCGAGGCCCGGGTAGGTACCGCGGTCGCGGACGCGGGTGGCACGGGAGTCTGCCCGGTCGTCTGTGATTTCGCAGTGACAGACGTGTGCGTGGGGGTTGGCGTGTCGCTTGGCAACGGCGTGGGCGTCGAGGCAGGGGGAAGGGTAATCGTTGGCTTGGGCGTATCGGTCGCCGCAGGCGTCGTCGGCACAGCAGTCGCGGTCGACGAAGCAGTTGCCGTCGGCGTAGAGGTGGCTGTTGCCAAGGAGGTGATTCCCGGAGCCGGGAAGTTGACTTGGACAGTCAAGGGAGAATTAGGAGCGAGGTCTCGCGATTCGAACCAGACCGTTCGCGGATCGATCATGCCTTGCCGTGCGACGTTCCCTTCGGCGTTTGGGTGAACCGCACTTGCTCCATAAACGGCTGGGAGGACGACCTCGATGGTCGCCCGCCAGACCGGTCCGGCGAGAGGAGGCACCAGGATCGAGCGGACAAAGTGGCGCTCTCCCCCGATCGTTTGGACGGCTCCAAT
>JAJPIK010000005.1 GCA_021324795.1 Chloroflexota bacterium | reverse complement strand
GGGCTCTTGGGCATTTTCGATGCTGGTTGGAAGGCTGCACTGGCGCCTCAACAGGGTACATCGGGAATCGGGACAGCCCCGAAGGTTGAGCGCCACGAGAATCGCAAAAAGAACGTGACAATCTTGGGAGGGTTAGGCATACTGGTGAGAGAGATGCTGCTGGTCCTGCCGCTATCGGTCTCTTCCCAGTCCAAATCAGCTGCGGGCCCGTCGTGTGGACAAAAGTGGCGTGACATGGAATACAAGCGTAATCCTGCCGAGAAAAGGCTCTCGACTATCGAGAGGAGCATCGTTTAAGCGCGGAATACCCGCATCTCGAGCGGCGGAACTGGCCAACAAAGAAGCGGCTTCGCAATCAGACGTACCGACAACAGCTACGACGCAGTCTTGACCAATGCCTGAGTGCGGCAGGCACCGAGTCCGAGGACGTGTCGCCGGCACCGGTACGACGGGTGAAGTCACACCGCTGGCACGGTGCGGTTCCTCTTGGGGAATGGGTTGAGAGGAAGCATTCCACCCGGATCCATCGCGTGGCGTGGAATTTTTTCAAGCAACCCTATTGGAGCGACCGCGACCGTGAGCGTTTCGCGGCGTTCCTCGCCGCTTTGACCGAGGGACGCCGTGGGCAGGCCCGTGACCTGGCTCGGATTTTCGCCGGAGTACTCCGCGGCGAGGCCCCGATGGAGCAGGAAGGCTCCTTCAACCGCTACCACCGCGTCGGATCGGACGCGCCCCGCTGGCTCCAAATGTTCTTTCGCGACGAGCCCCAGTGGGAGGTGCGGCTCCAGGCGTGGATCACCGCCATCCTCGGTGAATGATCCGGTAGACGTATCTTGTCGACGCCGGATTCTTCCCCTCACGCCGCTTGTAAGACCTGGCGCTTCAATAAGGAGAATCCCGCTCGACCGAAGGATTGTCTCTTTCGGAGTTTGAGCCGGGTAATCTGGCCCTCCACTTGGCCGCTACTCCATTCGTACTTCAACGCCGCTTCGACCGCGGCTCGATCCCGCTCCAACCCCCGCGCACTCAAGAAATTCCGGCAATCCGCTCTCCCGTGCCCGATCCAGCCATGGGGCGAGCTTATCGCACTCCCGCCCTCGGATGAGGTCCTCAAACTCCACCGCCAGAGTGTAAGCCAGCTCAATTTCCGCATCGGTTTGCAGGAGTTGTTCACGGTAGACGTACTTGTCCGAACCGCACTCCGTGGGCGGACGCAGGAGAAGCCAGCGCGCCTGGCGGGGCGAGAGGGCACGGGTCGGAGGCTTGCGAGGAGGTATAGATAGACGCCCTGCCGGCAATACCCCACGTGCCGGCGGACCGGACCGTCCTGGTCCTGGCCGCCACTGCGCCACGTATTGGCGGACAATTGCCGGCGAGCCGGTGAAGCCACGGGCGGACAATTCCGTCCAGAGCGCACGAGCATTATGGCAACCGTTGGTCCAGCGTTCTTGGAGAAAGGCGATGTGGGGATCGAGGATCGATGGACGACGACGCGGAGGGCACGGCTCGGGAAGACTTTCGGCGCGCAGCAATCGTCTTACGGTCTTACGCCCCATACCCAAGTGCCGGGCGATGGTCTGGATCCCCCATCCTTGGTTTGCCAACTCGTGCACCGCGTCGTAACGCGCTTGCCGACGATCCTGCCGCGCTTGCCGCTCACGCTGACTCCGTGTGAGAGGCTTCGATTCGCCCGGAGGCGCTTCCGAGTTAGCTTCGGTCACCGCCGTTCGGGTCTCCTCGGCAACCAGTCGGTCGACTGCAACAGCCGCCTCCCGTAACCGGGAGTGCTTGCGCGCCAGGATCCGTTCGAGTACCTCGCCGACATTCGCCAATAAGTGAAACCTGTCTGCAATTTGGACGGCGTTGGGGGCACCCTGCCGTGCTCCTTCAGCGTATGCCCCGGCACGGTCCCGCGCAATGACCTCAACACCGCTATGCTCATGTAGCCACCTCGTGAGCGACGCTGCTGTGCGATCTTCGAGTAGGTCAATGACTCGATGTCGTTCAAGGTCGACCAGGATGGTCCCATAGGTTTGCCCACGTTTCTTGGCCCAGTCGTCAACACCGAGGATGCGCGGTGTGGGAAACGTTGGCATCGGCGTGGCCTGGACGGCACGCAGGATGGTGCGCCGACTCCCGATCAGTCCCTGGCCACGCGCCAGTCGCGCCCCGGCTGCTCCTCCCACAGCAAGGCCGAACTCGGCGAGAGCTTCGTATTGGGGAAGCGTGCGGCGCGCCTTAACCGCGGCCAGTTTCGGGAATCGCTCCGCGAAGATCTTTCGCGAGCAGGCGTTATTACGGCAGCGGAAGCGGCGCACCCGCAAACAGATCCGAACGGGGCGACCACCCCAGGGTAGATCGACCAGGGTACGGGTGTACTGGCTATGCCGTCGTGCCGACCGTCGGCGACAATTCGGACACGGCGCCGTCCGGCGAGTGGGTGCGAGTACGAACGTCAAGAGGTCAGTAGCGACACTGAACTCGAGCAGGCGTAAGCCGGCGAAGTGGGGCACGAGGGCAGCGAGGCGCACGGTGAAAAACTCCTGGAAGACAACATGGTCTCGTGATCCGATTCTCCAGGAATTCTGCCTGAAACCCACCCATCACTGCCACCGAAAATGCCCAAGAGCC
>JAJPIK010000113.1 GCA_021324795.1 Chloroflexota bacterium | reverse complement strand
CAGAAGAAGATCGACACCCTCGGCAAATCGCAGAGCGCGTCGTGCAGCAGCCCCTACGGCCAGCAAGGATCGCCGCGCCCTGCCTATTCTGAGGCCGACCTCGCCAGCATCGGCGTACACGCCTATACCTCCTAAAGGCGGCGGACGGGGAAAGGCGCCAATGGTCCTTCGCCAGGCTGGCGCCTATTCCCCCCCACGTTGGTCCAAAGAGCCAGCACTAAGCCCACGGCAAGAGGCCGAAATCGACAGGCGGATGGTGGATAGTGGCAGGAAATGTCAGGGTGAGCCATGCAGCACCCGTGGCCCGGAAGCGCAGGTTCGTTACCAGACTGGATCTACTGGGCTGGCTTTTCGTCAGCCCATGGGTGATTGGGTTTCTCGTCTTTACCTTTTTCCCTTTTCTCGCTTCGCTCTTCCTCAGCTTCACTGACTGGGGCGTCGTCGGGGCCTGGCACTGGCTGGGGACGGCAAACTATCAGAATATGGTCAACGGGAACGACGACCGGTTCCCCGTCGCACTCGGGAATACGCTCTATTACGCTTCGATCAACGTCCCGGGCACCCAGGTTATTGCCCTGGCCCTTGCTCTGCTGCTCAACCGCAAGACGCGAGGCATTGCTCTGTATCGCACCCTCTTCTACATTCCGGCGATTGCCTCGGGCGTCGGGACCTCCTACCTGTGGGCGATTGTCTTCTCCAACCACGGTGGCTTGCTGAACACGGCGCTTGCCTTCATCGGCATCCAGGGGCCCAACTGGCTGTATAGCCTGACCTGGTCAATGCCTGCCTTGATCATAATCGGCCTCTGGAATGTTGGCACCTCGATGCTAATCTATCTCGCGGCGCTCCAAGGTGTCCCGCAGAGCTTGTATGACGCCGCGGCGATCGATGGCGCGAACCGCTGGGGACAGTTCCGCCACGTCACTATCCCGATGATTACCCCGGCGATGTTTTTCAACCTTGTGTTGGGCGTGATCGGCTCGTTCCAGGTTTTCACCGCTGCCTATATCATCACGGGCGGTGGTCCGGGCGACGCGACCCTCTTCTACACCCTGTATCTCTACCAGGTGGCCTTCCAGAACCTTCGAATGGGTTACGCGGCAGCGCTGGCCTGGGTGCTCTTTTTGATCATCATGGCCATTACCGTCATCCAACTCGTGGTCGCCCGTCTGTGGGTGTACTACGAGGGTAGCACCGCCGGCGGGCTCGGGGGCCCACGGTAGCGAGGGAGAAAGATGTCGATTGCAACACGCGAGTCGATTGTAACGCGCAAGTCAACGACGGTGGCAACGCGCTGGCCCCGGATCGACGTTGGATTAACCGCCCGCTACGTCGCGCTGACCGCGCTCGCGATCATTTACGCCATGCCTTTCATCTGGATGGTGTCATTATCACTGAAACCGGACACCGATCTGAACCAGATTCCGCCCTCTCTCTTTCCCTCTCATCTCACGTTTGTTAATTATCCCCACGCTCTCCTCCAGCCCATGCTGTATTTCCCACGGTTCTTTTTGAATACCTTCGAGTACGTCGGCCTGTCGGTGGTCGGCGAGATCATCGTCTCCTCGGTCGTTGCCTACGGCTTCGCACGAATCCCCTTTAAGGGAAGCAACTTTCTCTTCGCTATCGTTCTGAGCACGATGATGCTGCCCAATCAGGTGACTCTGATCCCCCAGTACCTCCTCTTCAAGCAATTCGGCTGGCTAGATTCTCTGAAGCCGTTGATCATTCCATCCTGGTTCGGGGTCGCCTTCTATATTTTCCTCCTGCGCCAGTTTTTCATGACCCTCCCCCGCGAGTTAGATGACGCGGCCTACATCGACGGGGCGAGTCACCTAGACATCCTCTTTCGCATCTTGCTTCCCCTGTCGATACCCGCGCTCATCACCTGCGTCGCGCTGTCCGTCGTCGCGCGGTGGAACGATTTCTTCGGGCCGCTGATTTACGTCAATTCGATTAATAAGACTGTCTTAGCGGTTGCGCTGACCTTCTTCAACATCCCAGCTCAACCGTCACCGCAGAACCTGCTGATGGCCGCTTCCGTGGTCACTGCCCTGCCGGTCATCCTCCTTTTCTTGTTCTTACAGGACTATTTCGTCCAAGGTGTGACGATGACGGGTCTGAAGGAAGGCTAATCAGGCAGCAATCGGCCGGAGGAGAAGACAACCCACCATGCTCCCCTCAAAGAAAGATCGTCTGATTGGCGTTGAAGACCGCGCCCGTTTGGTCCTTGCACCGCATGCTCGGATCTTGCTGAAACGGGGCTTTGATACGATTGGTGACGCCTTGCGCTTAACCCTTGGTCCGACTGCCCGCACCGTGCTGGTCGAGCAGATGATCCGGACTAACCCGCCGGAGATTCTGGACGACGCTGCGACCCTGGCCCGCCGCATTGTCGAGCTTCCTCTCTATGTAAATGCCGGCGGGATGCTGATGCGCCACGTAGTCTGGCGGGTGCTTGATCAAGTCGGCGATGGGACAGCGACCGCGGCGGTGATTGCCCAGGCACTGGCACGCGAAGCCGAAGGTTTGATCGCGGCGGGAGCGAACCCGGCCATCCTACGTGACGGCATCGAGGCAGGCTTGGTCGAGGCGCTGGACGCGCTTGATCGGCTGGCTCAGCCCATCGAGGGGTTGCCAGCACTCCGGCAGATCGCCCTCGCCGCCGGCCATGACGAGGCAGTCGCAGATAAGATCGTGGAGATCCACCAACAGTACGGGATGGACATTATCATCTCGACCCAGGAATGGCTCTCCAACGAACTTACCGTCGAAGTGGCCGACGGCGCCAAGTGGGACTCGGGCTTCGCGTCCTCTGAGTTCATCAACGATCCAGCACGCAACCTCGTCTGGTCCGAGAGCCCCTATCTGCTCTTCACCGATCTCTTCGTTGAGCGGGCCGAGCAGGTCATCCCGATCATGCAACACCTCGCGGGCATCGGCGCCCGCGAGTTCGTTCTCGTCGCCAGCAAGATCTCCGACTCGGCCCTCGCCACCCTGCTGGTCAATAACCAGCGGGGAACACTGCATAGTGTCGGGATCACCGCTCCTGGTACCGGTGCGCATCGGGTCGGCGTGCTCCAGGATCTCGCCGCCCTTACTGGCGGCCGTTTCCTCAACTCTGATGCGGGAGATAAGCTGGAAAAGGCGCAGCTCGCCGATCTGGGAAGCTGCGACCTGGTCTGGGCCAGTCGCGACTTCTTCTCGATCATTGGCGGTGACGGCGAGCCAGAGGCAGTCGCCGCGCGGGTCTGCGCCGTCCGGGGCGCGTTGGAGCAGGAGGAAGTCCCGCACGAACGTGATCTGCTCCGCAAGCGCCTCGGCCAACTCACTGGCGGCCTCGCCATTCTGAGTGTCGGCGCAGCAACGAAAACGGAGATGCTGGAGCGGAAGCAACGTGCTGATCGCGCGGTGAAAGCAGTGGAAGCAGCACGCAAGGAGGGGGTTGTGCCCGGCGGTGGGGTCGCCCTGGTAGCGGCAGCCCAGGCAATTGACGTCGCGACTGATCATTACCCGCTCGACCAACGGCTAGGGCGCCAGGCCCTGGCCCGCGCCATGGAGGAGCCTTTGCGCGCGATTGTCGAGAACTCCGGTGCGGAGCCAGAGCCGATCGTTTACGCGGTGAAAGCCGGCCGCGGGCAGGTTGGCTATGATGCTATCCAGCGGAAGCTGGTCGACGTGCGCGCGGCGGGAATCCTCGACCCGATCAATGTAGTTCGCGTCGCCCTGCGCAACGGCACGAGCGCAGCGGTCATGCTGCTACTGAGCGAAGCCTTGATCATCCCCAAGTACCGTCTGCTCCACGCGGACCCGAAACCATAAACGGAGGACGTCATGCTGATCTCCAATCTGGATACTCCGGCGGTCATCTGCGATCTCGACGTGATGGAACGCAACCTGGCCGCCATGGCCACCCATTGTCGGAACCTGGGCATTCCCTTACGCGCGCACACCAAGTCCCACAAAATTCCGGAGCTCGCCCACCGCCAGATGACCTCCGGCGCGATCGGTATTGCCTGTCAGAAGTTAGGCGATGCCGAAGTTATGGTGGCGGCCGGATTGAAAGATATCCTGATTCCTTACAACATCGTTGGGCCGCTCAAGGTCGAGCGCTTGGTGCGCCTGGCCCGCCGGGCGACGATGACCGTGGCCGTCGATTCCGAAGACACGGCGCGTGGCATCTCCGAGGGAGCCCGGGCGGCCGGCGTTGACGTGCGCATGATCATTGAACTAGATACCGGCGCCCGCCGTTGCGGCGTGCAATCGCCCACCGAGGCTCTCGATCTGGCGCGGAAAGTGGTCCGCATGCCGGGAATCGACTTTCGAGGTGTCATGACCTACCCGAGCCGGCCCGAGGCCAAGCCGTTCCTCGACGAGACCATCCGTCTCTTCCGCAACGATGGGATTCCGACGACAATGATCTCCGGTGGTGGCACCGGCCACGAAGCGATCTCGAAAGAACTGGGCTGTACCGAGACGCGCAGTGGCTCCTATATCTGGGAAGGGCTGACACGCGTGCATTCCAGTGCCGACCTCGGCCCGGAGCGTTGTCCGGTTCGTGTCATCTGTACCGTCGTCAGCACGCCTGCGCCCGGCCGAATCATCATCGATGGTGGCATGAAGACATTTGCAAGCTATCCGCCCAAACCATATGGTCACTGCATCGAGCACCCAGAGATCAAGATCTACGGGATGTCCGTCGAGCACGGCCACGTCGACACCAGTGAATCGCCCCACCGCTTCCGAGTCGGGGAGCGGGTCACGATCATCCCCCTCCACCAGGAGATGTGCCTGAATCTCCATGACGAGCTCGTGGGGGTTCGGAACGACCGGGTCGAAGTCATCTGGCCGGTGGCCGGCCGGGGTAAGGTGAGATAACTCGGAGCCCTGGGGGGTTATTCTCGACCCACCAGGGCTCAAAACCAATTCTCAGGCCGCTTTCGGCGTAGTCTCGCCTTTTTCGAAACGGTGAAGTACCGCTTCCGCCAGTTTCGGGGTGATCTTCCCGCTCTTCACCGCCTCCTCAAGCTGGGGCTTCAACGCCGAGACAATCGTCTGCTGAAGGTCCTCCTCGGAAACGCCTTTCTCCCTGGCAATTTCGCTCAGCTCTTTGCCCGAGGCAAGCTGCGCCTCGAGATCCTCTTCGCTCTCGCCGAGTCGCTTCGCCATCGCATCGAGAACGGTTTCTACCCTTCGGTGCATCCGGGCGATTACTGTCCAAGGTCGACCAAAGACACCGCCCGCCTTGCCCTGCTCAATGCGCGTCTTGATCCGGTTCAACTGCTCTTGGGTCAGATAACCGTTCTTGAAAGCCTCCTCGGCGGTACTCTTCGCAGCTTCTTTGAAAGCCTGATCGAGCTTTGTTTCGTCGATCCCGAGATTCGCTGCCAGCTTATCCAGAAACATCTTCCGTGGGTGCTGTCCAAACATGTCTCGGATCCTCCTTTGATTGATCGGTAAGCGAGAAATCTTCTCCGTCCGGATAGTTCGAATCCTCCACACATTTCGTGCCATGCCAATTATGGTAAAGGAATATCGCTTGACTGAACCTCCTGGGGTGGTATAGTCAGAGAACGCAAATCCGTATGGCAATCTTGAATATGCTGGGTAGTGTAACTTGATCGGCAACGGGAGGAAGCGACGATGGCGAGTAACCTTCGGATCACCGTGAACGGCGCGGAACACGAGGTGACTGCCGCTCCGGACACGCCCCTTCTCTACGTCTTGCGCAATGAGCTGGAGCTCGACGGTCCCAAGTTTGGTTGCGGTCTCTCCCAATGTGGTGCCTGCACCGTTCTTCTTGGGAATAACGCGATCCGCTCCTGCATCACGCCGGTCTCTTCAGTGGCGCAGTCCAACCAGCCGGTGACGACGCTTGAAGGCCTGGGCACGGTCGCTAAGCCAGGCGCACTGCAGCAGGCGTTCATCGACGAGCAGGCCGGCCAGTGCGCATACTGCATGTCCGGCATGATCATGACGAGCGCGGCATTGTTGAAGCAGAATCCGCATCCTTCGGATGACGAGATCAAGACTGCGCTCGCCGGTAACCTGTGTCGCTGTGGCAGCCATCTTCGGATCATCCGCGCGGTGAAGCGTGCTGCCTCGGCGTTGGCGTAAACGAGGAGAGACGAAGATGATGGCAAACGATCATTCGCAACCGTCCGACTTCGTGCCCCCTACAGCGCTCGCGACTGTCTCGCGCCGCAACCTGGTCAAAGGAGCCGGAGCGCTGATCGTCTGGTTCAGCGTGAGCGCCTGTGCAAGTCCGAGCCCCCGCCTCAGTCCAACACCAGCGCCCGCTCCGGCCTCTTCGACAATGCCACCGGCCGCGGCCACACCAGCTTCGCTGCCGGCGACCGCGGCCGTCACGCAAACGTCGCGGTCGGCGAACAACCTCGATTCCTGGCTGGCGATCGGCCAGGATAATAAGGTCACGGTCTACAGTGGGAAAGTCGAGCTGGGAACCGGGGTCCAGACGGCACTCTCCCAGATCGTGGCCGAGGAGCTGGCGGTTCCTTTCGCGAACGTCACGATGATCATGGGTGACACCGGAAAAACACCAGACGAGGGGTACACCGCGGGCAGTCAAACGATCCAGGTCGGTGGAGTCGCACTGCGCAACGCCAGCGCCGAGGCTCGCCACTTTCTCCTTGATCTCGCCTCCCAGCGCCTTGGCGTGCCAGTCGGCCAGTTAACGGTCAAAGACGGCGTCGTCAGCGTACAAGGTAACGCCAGCAAGAGCGTTTCTTACGGTGATCTGATTGGTGGCAAGCATTTTAACCACGTCGTACCGCAAAAAGTCCAGACTGAGAGCCCGACTGCCTACACCGTCGTCGGCAAGTCGATTCCGCGGGTCGATCTCCCCGGCAAGCTGACCGGTCCCTGGCCTTACGTGCAGAATTGGCGAGTTCCCGGCATGCTCCACGGACGAGTCATCCGCCCGGCGGGGATGGGGGCGACCCTGGAGAGCGTCGACGAAAGCTCGATTCAGGGAATGCCCGGACTGGTCAAAGTGGTACGCAACGGGAACTTTCTCGGGGTCGTCGCCGAGCGCGAAGAGCAGGCGATCGCCCTGGCTCAGAAGCTCAAGGCCACCTGGAAGCTTACCAATGCGCTCCCTCCACAAAGCAGCCTGGCTACTTTCTTGAAGAGTCAGCCGACCCAAGACAAGACACTGGTCGAGGTCGGCGATGCCCCGACCGCGATCAAGGGGACCGAGCAATCGCTCAGCGCGAGCTACTTCTGGCCCTATCAGGCTCACGCTTCGATCGGACCGTCCTGCGCCGTCGCGGATGTAAGATCCGACGCGGCGACGATTTGGTCCAGTACTCAAGGGGTCTATCCACTTCGTGGCGCATTAGCCGAATTGCTCGGCATGCCGGCCGAGAAAATTCGGGTGATTCACCTGGAAGGTGCTGGCTGCTACGGCCACAACGGCTTTGACGACGTCGCGGCCGACGCGGCGCTGCTTTCGAAAGAGGTTGGCAAGCCGGTTCGCGTCCAATGGATGCGCCACGACGAGTTCATCTGGGAGCCCAAGGGACCGGCCATGGTCATGGAAGTCCACGGTGGCTTGGACCAGCAAGGAAACGTCGTCGGCTGGGATTATGGGGTTTGGACGCCCACCCATAGCACACGCCCCAGCGGTATGGCCGGCAATCTACTGGCCGGTCAACTGATTCAGCCGCCGGCCCCGCCGGCGAAGAACGGCTTTGGCGGCGGCGACCGCAACGCCCCGACGAACTACACTTTCAAAAACAATCGCGTCGTTGCCCACTGGATCGCCAACTCGCCACTTCGGCCGTCGGCGCTACGCAGCCTGGGCGGAGCCGCCAATAGCTTCGCCAATGAGTCGTTCATGGACGAGCTGGCCGCGGCCGCCAACGTCGACGCCGTCGAGTTCCGACTGCGCCACCTCAGCGACCCTCGAGCCATCGCGGTCATCAAGGAAGCGGCAAAGCTCGCCAACTGGCAAACTCGCCCGTCGCCCGCTCCGAAGACCGGGACCGGCGTGGCAACTGGTCGGGGTATCGCCTTTATCCGCTACGAGAACCAGTATACCTACGTCGCCGTGGTGGCCGAGGTCGAAGTAGACCAGTCCAGCGGCCAGATTCGCGTCAAGCGCCTGAGTGTCGGCCATGACTGTGGGTTGATCATCAATCCGGATGGCCTGCGCAATCAGATCGAGGGGAACTGCATTCAGGCGACCAGCCGTGCCCTGAAGGAGCAGGTAAACTTCAACTCGTCAACGGTGACCAGCGTCGATTGGGAAACCTACCCGATTCTCACCTTCCCGGAGGTTCCGGATGTCCAGATCTCCCTGATCGACCACCCGGACCAGCCGGCCTGGGGAATCGGCGAGGCGACGACCGAGAATATTGCCCCGGCCATCGCCAACGCCGTCTTCGATGCCACCGGCGCTCGGGTGCGCACGGTGCCAATGACGCCTGAGCGGGTGAAAGCGGCGCTTGGGGGATGACCGGAGCAGAGAATTCCTAACATTCGCCGTTTGCCCCCTGAATCAGCTTCTGGCATGTTTATTTCGATGGAATATAAGAAGCGACGTGCGCCAGGCCCTAATCCGTCTGACTGAGCTCAGTCAGGAATATCGGTAGGCTAAAACCCGCATGCTACCGAGGTTCAGGAATCCACGAGGTCCCGCTCATGTCCTCAGGGTAGCGTGTCGCGGTATACCATCCCTCGGAATCGAGCTTTTGGAACTGCCCACCGAAGCATTCGCGGTGCTTGCGGTACCAGACGTGCAAACTATCGAGCAGAGTGACGAGATGATGCTCTTTGGGTTGCTCACCTCCGAACCTGACCTGGCTCCAGGTCAATTTCTCCACGTCTAGCGCATCCCAGGTGATGTTCTTCAGGTCGTTTCAGAAGATTTCTTTCCGGGCGAGTGCTTTTAGAGCCATCTCGATGGACTGCAAGGCGTGGAAGCAGGACGAAGCCCAGTGGCTTTCTTGCGAGAGGGCCTCCGAGATGTCACGTTCGCTTGTCGCCTGCTGCCATCCAGAGAGCCAATCGTGCGACGAGGGATCTGTCTTCTTGGGCATCGTGCCGACCTTTCTGGCAACTGGCTTGTCGGTGATGGAGAACTGCCCTCACCGAGCCTGGTGCAGTCGACCGCGTGCGGTCCAGATCGAGGGCCGTGACGAGATACCGCTTGGTCGCGGTGACCGAGCCATGGCCGAGAGCGAGTAGTATCTGTGCCAATGAGGGATAGTCAACGGGCGACGCATGCGTGTCGTACTGCGGGGCGATCCGCCGGAGGATCCTCCCCTTGTCATTACCGTGACGGACTTATGAAACATATGGAACATTTTGAGCACGACCCGGAAGCCGATGCGGTT
>JAJPIK010000089.1 GCA_021324795.1 Chloroflexota bacterium | reverse complement strand
TTCATCGCCACGAATTCCCGCGGGCTGCCCAGTTGCTCGCCGAGGCACGCCAAGCCCTCCAAGACGCTATCACCGCGGTTAGTCAGTACGGCGACGTGCGTTACGCTGGCTTCATTCATGACGCCGAGAAGGAATATGCCGAGGCAACAACCGTGTTAGCCCTCCTTGATGGTCAGCCGCTGCCCGGTCCGACCGAAGTCGGGGTCGAATGGCCAGCTTATCTCAACGGCCTGGGCGAAGCCATCGGCGAGCTCCGTCGCTTCCTCTTGGATGGGCTGCGCCGGGGTGAGCCGATCGAAAGCGAGGCGCTCCTTGACGCGATGGATAGCATCTACGACGTGCTGGTGACAATCGATTATCCGGACAGCATCACCGGTGGGCTGCGCCGAACCACCGATGTTGCCCGAGGCATCCTCGAAAAGACCCGGGGTGACCTCACGGCCGCAGCGCTCCAAGACCAACTGTCGCGAGAAATGGCCACGGTCGAAGCACGAATTGCGAACGTATCCAGTCGCCTTGACCTTGCTCCGGGGACGTGCTAGAGTTGAAGCCAGTGTGACTCGTTCAGTTGGGTCAACTCATTCGAAATTCGCGTGGTAAAATCTACCAACGGACCAATCGGCTGCCTCATCGCCGGGAACGTCCACCGCGCCCAGTATTCCCGGAGATTCTCAAATGAGCGGTACCGTGAGGTAGGTCTGCGCGCAACGAGTGTTTGGGAGGCGACCTTGAAAGCAAGAGGGGTACAGTAGTTTCCATGGAAATGGGGTTAGTCTTCGGTATCGGCCTCATCGCCGTCCTCTTCGCCATCTTCCTGGCATGGGATGTCTTGCGTCGCGACCGAGGAACGCCCAGCATGCAAGAAGTCGCGGGGTGGATCCACGAAGGGGCGATGGCCTTTCTGCGACGTCAGTATATGACTATTGCGATGCTGGCAATCGTTGTCTCGGTATTGATCGGTGCTTTGATTGGAGCGGTCGAGCACGACTCGAATCTCGGCGTGCTCACCTCGATTTCGTTCCTCGTCGGCGCCTTTGCCTCGGGGTTGTCGGGCTTAATCGGAATGACCGTGGCGGTCCGATCAAATATCCGCACCGCCAGTGCTGCCCGACGGAGCCTGAGCGAAGCGATTACGACCGCGCTTCGCGGTGGCGCGGTTTCCGGTTTCCTGGTCGTCTCATTGAGCCTGCTGGGCGTAGCGACGATCTTCACCCTGTATGGTGGTCTGGCTCACCCTGAGCTCGCTCCGTTTGAGATCGTTGGCTTCGGCTTCGGCGCTAGCTTCGTCGCTCTCTTCGCGCAGCTTGGCGGCGGTATCTACACCAAGGCTGCCGACGTGGGCGCCGACCTCGTCGGCAAGGTCGAAGCGAACATCCCCGAGGATGATCCCCGTAACGCTGCGGTGATCGCCGACCTGGTGGGAGACAACGTCGGTGACTGCGCTGGGCGTGGTGCTGATCTCTTCGAATCGACCGCGGCCGAAAACATCGGCGCGATGATCCTTGGCGTGGCAATCTTCACGGCTACTGGCTCGAAGAACCCGGCTTGGATCTTCTTCCCGCTCGTCGTCCGCGCCTTTGGTTTGGTAGCCTCGGGCATTGGTTTGTTGCTGGCCGGCGGCAGCAGCACGCTCAATCCGATGCGTCCGTTGAATCGTGGCTACTTCATTGCCGCGGGTCTCTCGGCAATCTTTATGTACTTCGTCACCATGCAGATGCTGCATAGCATCTGGCTCGTGCTAGCTGGCCTGGTTGGTCTGCTGACGAGTATCGCCTTCGTCTTCATCACCCAATATTACACGGCCGGTGCGGGACGACCGGTCCAAGAAATTGCCCGCGCCTCCTTGACTGGTCCAGCTACGAACGCAATTGCCGGCATCGCGGTCGGCTTTGAAACGACGGGGAGTAGCGCCATCGCCATCGCCATCGCTCTCTTCCTCTCCTTCATTTTCGGCGAAAACTTTGCCCGTGATGCTCACCTGCAGAACGTTACGATTGGCGGTATTTACGGCACGGCCATTGCCACCATGGGCATGCTGATGACCGCTGCCTATATCCTCGCGATGGATACCTTTGGTCCGATCACCGACAACGCCGGTGGTATCGTCGAAATGTCCGGCCAGCCGGAGGAGATTCGCGAGATCACCGACGCGCTCGACGCAGCCGGCAATACGACCAAGGCTCTGACCAAGGGCTATGCCGTTGCCTCGGCTGCACTCGCCGCGTTCCTCCTCTTCAGTGCCTACCTGGACAAGGTCGCCGAGGTGATGCAGGCAAACCTCGGCCCGAACGCTACGCCAACTCAGCTTGCCAACGTAGACGCCGCGGCTCACCAGGTCAATCTGGCCAACATCGACGTCTTCATCGGCGCTCTGCTCGGCACCATGCTGGTTTACCTGTTCAGTTCCTTGGCAATTCGCGCCGTCGGTCGCGCCGGTTCCAGCATTATCGAGGAAGTGCGTCGGCAGTTCCGCGAGAATCCT
Source organism: Chloroflexota bacterium (assembly GCA_021324795.1). Lineage (GTDB taxonomy): Bacteria > Chloroflexota > UBA6077 > FW602-bin22 > CADDYW01 > JAJPIK01. The sequence continues at coordinate 10,648 of JAJPIK010000089.1, read as the reverse complement.
GGCATCATCGAAGGGACGGCGCATCCGGACTATGCCCGCTGCGTCGACATCACCACCCGAGCCGCGCTCCGTGAGATGGTCTGGCCGGGTCTGCTAGCGGTCGGCGTGCCGGTGCTCGTTGGCTTGATCCTGCATGCCCAGGCCGCAGCCGGTCTACTCATGGTCGGGACGATCGCTGGCGTCCTACTCGCCACTATTCTCAACAACAGTGGTGGCGCCTGGGATAACGCGAAGAAGTATATCGAAGCTGGCCTGATGAAGGGCTACGACGGCGAGATTTTGAAGAAAGGCTCTCCGGCCCACGCTGCCGCCGTCTCGGGCGATGTGATTGGTGACCCCTTCAAGGACTGCGCGGGCCCCTCGCTGCACATCGTGGTCAAGCTCCTCAGCACGATCACCCTGGTGCTCGCCCCGCTCTTTATCGTCGGGACCTAGTTAATATTCTTCTCCACTGAGAGACGGAAGGGATAAGGTGGCCACCTTATCCCTTCCGTCTCTCAGTGGACCACCGGGATCTCAATTCCGATCGAAAGTGAATTCCACGCGGCCCGTGGTCAGTATGGGGAGCTCGCGCTGCATACGCTCGATTTCCCAACGATAGCCCCAACGTACGCGCTATCGGGCACGGCGAAGCAGTAACGTTGGTATCTTCTGCAGAAAATAGCAAGTCATTTCGCGGCTCATGGCGGAGTGGCACCGCATACTATTCCTCGGATATATTCTACTTCGCACGCAATCCTTGACATCTGCTTCATTCTCCGTAGACTGAACGCAACGGAGCGTACTGAGCCCTGAGCGGCCACGGGCTTCCGTCGAAATGCCAAACCTTAGTAGGATAGGATAAGGAGACGAGAAATATGCCGCCCGAGCAGCGCCGTTTTGGCTGGGTTCCTGATCTCCCTGACCACCGGGATTATCTCTTCTCGGTGCCCGGCCCGGTCCTCCAAACTCTTCCCCCCATGGTGGACCTGCGCCCACAATGTCCACCGGTCTATGACCAGGGCCAATTGGGAAGTTGTACGGCAAACGCCATCGCTGGCGCCATCCAATTCACTCAGATGAAAGAAAATCTCGCGCAGATTTTTACCCCGTCACGTCTTTTCATTTACTACAACGAACGCGCTATGGAAGGGACGGTGAGCGTCGATGCCGGCGCTCGGATCCGTGATGGCATCAAGTCGGTGGCCACTCAGGGAGACTGCCCAGAGACCGAATGGCCTTACGTCATCGAGAACTTTACGGAGAAACCCCCCGACAAGTGTTATCAGGACGCGATCAAGTACGAGGTCGTTGAGTATCAGCGTATACTCCAGGATCTCAACCAGTTCAAAGGGTGCCTCGCCGCCGGCTACCCGTTTGTCTTCGGCATGTCGGTTTATAACAGCTTCATGTCTCAAGAGGTTGCAGAAACCGGGCATGCGCCATTACCAGCGCCGGGCGAGGGCGGTCCCGGTCCGGGCGGAGGTCCGGCTGGCCATGCTATTCTCGCGGTTGGCTACGACGATGCCAACCAATGGTTCATCATTCGCAATTCCTGGGGGACTGGCTGGGGCATGCAAGGCTACTTCACTTTACCCTACGCCTATTTGACCCAGCGAAGTCTGTCCAGCGATTTTTGGACGATTCGCTTGGTGAAGTCGGGGAACTGACCAGATGGCCGGGACAGGCTAGCGGGCTGCCAAACACGCTCATCTGTTGGAGCATCGAGGCGCTTGCCGCTCGCAGCCAGGCAACTGCGAGCTAGCGCGCGCCGGACGTCGACGAGCCAGGAGACGCGCAGAAAGGCGACGAGCGCGGCGGCGATCACCGGCAAAAAGAGAGCGACCTGCAACGTCGGCAGTAGCAGATAGACGATCACAAATGCCGCGACGATCAGCCGGTGCCGGTTTCCGGCTTTCACCCTGGTTCTCCAGAGAGGGTCAGCCCTGTCACGTCACCGATACCGGACTGAAATTGGTATCGTAGTCGAAGGTATCGATCTTTTCAGCCCGCTTCAGCCTATTGACGACGACGTAGGTCAACGGCGTAGCCACGATCTCGTAAAGCGTTTTGAAAAGCCATTGGGCGAGAATCAGCGAGCCGAGATCCGGGACGCTGCCAGCGAAAGCGATGGTTATGAAAACGCTCGAATCGAGCGCCTGGCCAACCGCCGTCGAGCTGATCGTGCGTGTCCAGAGCCAGCGTCCCCGGGTCAGGATCTTGAGCTTCGCCAGGACGAATGAGTTCGCAAACTCGCCAATCAGATAAGCGATAAACGACGCCACGAGAAGACGCGGCGTGAAACCAAGAATGCTTTCGTACGCACCTTGGCCTTGCCAAAAGCCGGCCGGCGGCAAAACCTGGCCAACGTAGATCGCGACGACCATGAGCAGGTTGCAGAAGAAACCGAGCCAGATCACCCGGCGCGCTTGGGCGTAGCCATAGACCTCGGTGAGCACGTCGCCAAACAGGTAACTTAGCGGGAAGACGACGACGCCGGCGGGCAAGACGACACCGGCCACGACGAACAGCTTGACCGCGATGATATTCGCGGTCAGCAAGGCCGTAACGAATAGCGCAGTGATCACCGGTAGCAGCCGTGTCGATTTTTCCATACTTCACTCTCGTCTCTAATCCCCAGCCCCCAATCCTCCGTATTATACCGACTGCTCAACACGGCTGCTCAAGCGACGGGCCAGACTTGGCATGATGACCCCGGAAATCACCGAAGCGACGATCAGCGCGGTTGCTTGGGTATCACTGAGCAGGTGAAGGTCCGCACCGAGTCGGGCAATCGCGACTTGAAGGGTAAGCGGCGCGGCGAGGAAGACTGCCACGGTGAGCGAGCTGTGCCAGCTCAGGCCGGCCAGCCGGAGCACCGGTGCAGCCAGCACTTTCACGAGAATCGTCGCGACCAGTGCGATGACGAGTGGAACGAGCACACTCGGACGGATCAGATTCTGCCAGCGCAAATCCTGCCCAACACCGATGAAAAAGATCGGGATCAGGAAGCCGTAGCCGACGCTAGTCAGCTTTTCGGTCAGCGGCTCGGTCGCCCGAAAAACTAGACCGAAGACCGCACCAGCCAGGAAGGCGCCCAGAATCGGCTCAATGCCCAAAAGCGCTGCCGCGGCGACGAAGGCGAGCATCAGAGCGAGCGCCGCGCGAATGCCGACCTCAGAGGGATCTTTGGCGTCGACCAGTCGCTCAAAGCCTTCCGGGTACCACCAGACCAGACTGCGCAGGACGATGAGCGCCAGGTAAACGAGAATCAACGCGCCAAGCAGCTTGAGCAATTGGAGGAAGATTGGCTCGCTCGCCGATCGACTGACCATGTTGATCCCGGTCAGAGCGATGACCGACACGAACTCGCCGAGTCCCCCTACCAGAAGCACGGCTTGGCCAATCTGGCCGCCGATTACCCCGGCCTCACGCATGGCCGCGACGGCGATGCCGATTGACGTTACGCCATAAGCAATGCCGATAATCGGCGCACCACCGCGCCAAACGACGAGGGCAACCGCACTACCGGTTGAAAGCGCGACGTAGAGCACCGCGGCAACGAGCTGGATAGCACCACCACGCTCAATGTGGTCGAAGTCGATCTCCAATCCGGCGGTGAACATCAAGACGGCAAAACCAACGAAGCCGAGCGCTCCTGGCACGCCGGTATTTGCCAATGGACCAATCAGATTGGCGATCAATGCACCCAGAAGAATCTCGCCAACCGACGCCGGGATACCAAGACGACGGCTGGCGAGCGGTGCAAGGAAGGCTCCCACCGCGAGCACCAGCAGCGCGACCATCTGGTCGGGAGTCATCGACGATTGAGTGGAGGGATGACGAGAGTCGAACAGTGGCTACGCACGGCAATCTCGCCGGTCACGTCGACCGTCCAGAACTTCCAGCGCGGCAATGGCTGGTGGCCCAAGACGAGCAGGTCCATCCCTTTGTCGGCGCAGCGGACGATCTGCTGGATCGGATTCCCAGAAAAGTGACGCTCGCTCAAGGCAACTCGGTGGACTTGCGCCAGTACTGCCGTTTCGCCCAGCACGTTCATCTGTTCGGCAATTACCCGAGGTCCAACGACGAACGCGGGTGGCGTCGCGGTTGCCCCGGTCAGCGAAGCCTTCCACCGACTAGCCAGGCCGACCGCGACTTCCGAGGCCGCTTTCGTCTCCGCTTGGTCCAAAGCGGCCAGGAGAATCGAGTGATAGGGAAAGGTTCCCCGCGCGATCCAGAATGGTCGTCGTGCGCGCTCGAGTGCTTCCCAGAGCAGCGACGGCCGGCCAAGAGGAAAACGTATCTGCCGCTCGTTCGATGGCAGAATCACGCAGCCGATTCCTGGGTAGGACAGGGCGAGGTCAAGGGGGCTGCCATCGGCGATACTGTGCCAGGAATATCCTTCGATCGGCGATATGCCGCTTACCGCGAAGACGTCAACCCCGGCTGCAGTGGTCTGGTGGTACAAGTAGCCGACCTCTTCCCAGAAACCATCGGGAGGATCGTCGGTGACGACGACGCCGAGGCGGCGGCCAAATGGCATGGGGAAGCCAAAGGTACCCGCGCGAAAGTACTCGGCGATGTCCGGCAGCACCGAGGGCGCGCCAACCAGAACGACCCGGTCGCCGTTCTCGAGCACGGTATCACCATGCGGTACCAGCAGATGATCCTGGCGATAGATCGCCGCGACCAGCCAATCGCGCGCGCCAAGCAAGCGCAGTGGACGGCCGATCACCGGCGAGGAGCCGAGGACGGTTACCTCGACGATTTCACCCTGGCCCAGGCCGACGCCAACCGCTGGTCGAATCGTCGGATCTAGGTGACCCAGCAAGAGCGAAGCGACCGCCGAAGCGGCGTCGATCGGCTCGGCGCCGCAGGCCTCGATCTCAGTCCTGATCGCCGAGTCGCGAAAGAGAACCAACACGCGCTTGACCCCGAAGACGTCGTGGGCTAACCGTGCACATTCGAGGTTGACCCGATCATCGCCAGTCGCGGCAATCAGTGCGGCGGCTTCGCCGGCCCCGGCCCGCTCCAGGACGAGGCGGCTGGTTCCATCTCCTTTGAGCAATTCAACGATCGGGGACGGTTGTCCCGGCTCGGTCTGGGCAGTCCAACTGGGCATCGGATTCAGATCGAGCAAATGCACCCGCCAATTGCGACCGAGTCGGGTTGCCAGGTGGCAACCAGTTTCACCCGCGCCGACGACGATAGCGAGCGGCGTAGCCGGATCATTCACGGCCGGGGGATTGACTGATGTCTGGCTCACCGTCTGAGGACCGGAGGTCTCCGGGGAACGCGCATACCAAAATCGGGGCCAGCCTCGCGAGATGACACCCACGCGGTACCTCTTTCTGACTCCATGGCAACCGCCACGAGCCCACGCCTACGGGGTTAGCTGACGGGCTCGGGCCGAAAGAGCTACCCTACCATCGCCCAAGCAATCGCTCGGCAAATGGATACGCCCCTAAAACGTGGTTCCCCCGTTCCCGGTTTCCCGGGACTCGGCGGTGATTCTGTTCTGCGAGCATTGTAGCGCGGGCAAGCATGAGGGGTCAACCGATGGTAGTGACTGGATACGTCCGCACAAATGGCATGCGTCGAGAGAGAATGAAGAGGCGCTACTGTCCCCACACCTGAATCACGATCGAGCGCTCGCGGGCGTGGTCGAGCTCGACGAGGAAGACCCGCTGCCAGGTGCCGAGGCAGAGCTCACCATCGACGATCGGAATGGTTTCACTGGTGGCCATGAGCAGGTGCCGACAGTGGGCGTGGGCGTTGGCGCATTCGTCGTCCGTCATGTTGACCGTGCGCACAGTGAAGTCGTTATGGTAATAGGGATGATCCACCGGTGCCACCCGTTCGAGAAACGCGACGAAGTCGCGCATGAGCTCCGGCTCGTTTTCGTTGATCCGAATCGCCGCGGTTGTATGCCGCGTAAACACGACGACCTGGCCATGCCGCACACCACTTTCGTCGACGATCTGCTGGATTCGATCCGTCAAATCGATAAACTGTGGCGCACGTTCGGTCTGAATGACCACCTGCTGTGTTACCAGGCGATTCGTGAGTGTGGCAATCGACATTCACTTCCCCCCGAGGAATTCAACTCTCGTCCAGATATATACCGCGACGCCAGTCGAAAAGTTTCAAGAATTAATAGCGCCGCGGCGCAATCGCGTCGATCGCCTCGACCGCGCGCTCGCGCTCGACGAAGCTGACGATCCGCCCGCCCGCGCCAAGTATGCCAATTGCGCCCACCATCAGCGGACCGACAACCGGAATCGCGAGAAATAAAAGAATCGGCGCCAGACCGACAATCACTTCCCGCAAGAAAGACGTGCGCGGCCGGCGGGTTCGCAGCACCCGCTGACCAACCAGGAATCCGGCCGCTGCCAGGCCAACCAGCCACACAGCGATCGCGCCAAAGCTCAGTAAGATCGCCAGCGGCAATCCCACCAGGCTGAGCGTCAGCGGCAGCAAAAGAAACGGTACCGCTACCACTCCGGTCGCACCGGCCAAGCCGCTCCGGATTGGATAACGCCGCGTTGTCGCCGCGGTGACGACGACCGCCCAGGGCAGCACTGTCGCGATGACCAGGCATAGCAACAAGAGGGCTAGCCCAAATGCTAACCCTAGACGGACGTGGCTGACGAGATCCAGACGCTCGAATCCACGCTGAACTCGCTGACCGTCGGTCCATGTGTGAACTGTCGCGCCGATCGTCCCTTCGACCACTGCCCCCGGCGCGCGGTAGACTTTACCGCCAACGACGACCAGATTCCCGCCCACCAGTGCTTGCCGATCCAAATAGATGTTGCCGCCTACCGCGATCAGATCATCGCGGAAAGTGCTGTCCACGTAGACGTTACCGCCGAGGACGATCAACGGATAGTCCATGTCTTCCTGCAAGGTCACATCTCCGTCAACCACGACCAACGGATGGGATGGCCGATTCGTCGCATCAAAAGTCACCGAGCCGAGTTGAAGGTCACCACGCAGGAGAATGATCAGCGGCATCGCAAAGGTAAAGAGCATGGCCAGCAACCAGAGCGAACGGTAGGTCCAGGTTGCCGCCGTTCGGCTCACCGCAGGCAACTGGATCATGGCAACAACTCCGGCGGTTCAGGTTGATGGACTCGCACCCAGACGACCGCCGCGAGAAACAGTAACAAGCTGATCGTTCCGGGCAATGGCCAGAATGGACCGAGCAGAACCGACGCCAGATGCTGTTCGACGGTCGCCAGTGCACCGATCCAAGCAGCAACCTGAATCAGCAAACGCAGCATCGTCGCTCCATCAAGTAGTGCGATCGACCAGGAAGCTCCGACGATCAGGATCGTAGTGATCGGCCAAAGATAACGTAGGCGCTCCCGAGTCCGTCGCTTCTCCTCGGCAATAGCGACCCGAGCGAGCACCTGATCGGCGAAACGGTGGCTATTCACTTCGTCATCGGTGATGACAGACACCTTAGCCCCACTCGTACCCCAACGACTGAACCCGGAGACGTTCGGCCAAAAGCAGGCGAGCACGCCGAAGCTGGGTCTTAACCGCGCCGAGCGACTGAGCAGTCAAATGTGCGATCTCTTCGTACGCTAAATCATGCCAGTAGCGCAGAATCAAAACGTCGCGATATTTCGCTGGCAAACCGGCCACCGCCGCTTGGAGCGCGCGGATGCGCTCGCTGGCGAGCGCCGCGAGCTCCGGATCGTCGGCCGCGAGCGAGTCCGAGGGCGCGAGCAAGGCGCGATCGAGCGGGAGAGTCTGCCACTGCTGCATCGATAGCTGCGACAGACAAACATTGGTGACGATACGCGCCAGCCAGGTGTAGAGACGGTGCCGACCATCATAGCTATGCAAATAGGCATATGCCCGAACAAAAGCTTCTTGCGCGGCGTCCTCGGCCGCGAGTGGGTCGCGCAGAATGGCTTCGGCCCGACGAATAACCGCAGCACGGTAGCGCTCGACCAGCTCGCCATAGGCGAGTCGGTCCCCAGCGCGGGTCCGCGCGATGAGTTCGTCGTCGGTAAACTCTACCACCCATCCCTCTCCCCGGTCATGGTACCAGATATATCGCAAAATTTCGGAAAAAGTTTCACTCGCTCTCTTCTCCGACTCGCTCGCTCGCCAGAACTGATATACTCGGTCAAGAGGAATAGCGCATAGCTTGATTACCCATAGCTAAAAGGGCTGCCACAGTGGATGCATTGGCAGGTCCCTTCACCCTAACCCCCTCCCTTCTAGAGGGAGAGGTGATTTCTCGACAGGGAGGATGCGATGCGCATCTCATTCGAAATTCCCGAAGAGATCTTGCACGGCCTTTTGGACGGCATTCCGATCCCGCCGATGCTGCGGGTGCGTTACACAATGCGCACGCCGGCTGCGCTCGCTGACGTCGGCACAACCGTCGCCGAGCAGCTTCGGCACAGCGAGATTCGCGCCTTGGTACGTCCCGGCGAGCGCATCGCCATCGGGGTAGGCAGCCGAGGCATCGCGTGTCTCCCGGAGATCGTCGCCGCGCTGACCCACGAACTCCGTGCCATGGGTGCTGATCCTTTCATCATCCCGGCAATGGGAAGCCACGGTGGAGCAACCGCGGCTGGTCAGCATGAGGTTCTGACGCGCCTGGGCGTGACCGAAGAGCGCGTCGGCGCTCCAATCGTGGCAGATATGGCGACCGAAGAGATCGGACGGACCGACGACGGTATCGCGGTTCGTCTCGATCGCCAGGCGCTTGGCGCTGATGGGATTGTTTTCGTCAGCCGGGTCAAGCCCCACACGGCCTTTCGTGGCCGCTACGAAAGCGGCCTGGCTAAGATGATCGCGATTGGCCTGGGCAAGCAAGCTGGTGCTGCCGCCTGCCATGCCGCTGGCTTCGGCGACATGGCCCGGCGGGTTCCGACCCTCGCGGCGGTGGCGATCGCCCGAGCGCCGATCCGCTTTGGCCTCGCCGTCCTGGAGAATGCGCACGATCAGCCCTTTAAAATTCTTGCAGTCCCGGCCAACCGCATTTTGGCTGATGAACCTGCTTTGCTCGAGGAAGCCAAGGCCGCGATGGCGAGGATCCCTTTCGCGAAGCTCGACGTGTTAGTCATCGATCAGATCGGCAAAAACATCAGTGGCGATGGTGCCGACCCTAACATCACCGGTCGCTACCCTACGCCTTTTGCCAGCGGCGGTCCCCAGGTTACCAAGCAGGTCGTTCTCGACCTCACTGACGAGACCGACGGCAACGGCAACGGACTCGGCACCGCCGACTTCACGACAGTACGCGCCGCTCAGAAGATGGATTTTGGACAGACCTATCCGAACGGCTTGACCTCGACGGTAGTCGGACCAGTGGCCGTGCCGATGATCCTACCATCGGACCGTCTCGCTTTCGCCGCCGCCTTGCTCACCTGCAACGCCGTGGGACGAGAGCCACGGCTCATGCGCATCGCCAATACTCTCCGGCTCCACGAGTTCACCGTCACCCCATCGCTCCTGGAGGAGATTGCGACGAACTCGGCGCTCGAAGTCATCGCTGGTCCCACTGCCCTGCCTTTCGACGACGACGGGAATCTGCGTGATCTCGGATCGCCGGGGATGGCTCGGGTCACCAGCGACTGGGCATTCGACCGTCATCGCTGACCTGTCACAGTGTGGTAGAATTAACCGTCTTTTGAGGGAGGAGCCCGAGAAGTTGGAACGCAAGCTACGCATTCAGGCCGGCCAGGTGGTTGCGACCGCCGTCCTGAACGATTCCCCCACAGCCAACGCCATCTGGCAAGCGCTGCCCATTCACGCCCAGGCAAGTACCTGGGGGGATGAGATTTACTTCAGCATTCCGGTCAACCAACCCGAAGAGAATGGGAAGGCCGTCGTCAACCTGGGCGACGTCGCCTACTGGCCGCCGGGACACGCTTTCTGCATTTTCTTTGGTCCAACGCCGGCCAGTCACGGCAATGAGATCCGTCCGGCTAGCCCGGTCAACGTCGTCGGCCACCTCGAAGGAGACCCGCTGGTATTCAAGCGAGTGAATTCGGGGACTCGAATCACCCTCGAAGCAGCAACGGAATAGGCCTCGGCGCCTGACCGTTTCCGGACGCCCGTTTTGAACCCCTCAAAAAGGAAACGGGGCGACAATACGGAAGAAGTGTTTCGACAAGGAGTCAGACATGGACGACGTGCGTTTCGAACGGCAGTACCGCACGACGCACTCGGAAGGGTATCTCATCTTTGAAGCCGGCGACCGCTTGGGACGGATTGAGTTACATTTCACGCCAACCGTCGTCTACGGCACGTTGATCGTCGAGCGCGAGATGGAAGAAGACGACGTCCTCGACCTGATCGAGCAAGCCGACGACGAGCTCGTCCTCACCGCCGACGTGCCCCGGGAAGATTTCGTCGTGTCGGTCTACCAGGGACGTGACCTCGGGACCTACAGCGACGAGTATTTCGAAGAAGACGAAGAAGACAACAACCACGAGGGCGAATAAGCGATGGCCTTGGGGGTCGACCTGAGCGCCGTCTTCGCGCGTTACCGACCGGCGCTTGACGCCAGCTTGCGCGCGGCGATCCCGGCGGCCCGGGTGACGCCGGATCTCTACGACGTGCTCCGCTACCACCTCGGCTGGCTGGACGAGGCAGGGAAGATAGTCCAGCGGCATCCCGGTAAGCTACTTCGCCC
>JAJPIK010000071.1 GCA_021324795.1 Chloroflexota bacterium | reverse complement strand
TTGCCGTTTGACCAGGGCTGGGCGGCGATCCACTCGATCGTATCGTAGCCGTCCGGCCCCTCATTCGGGTTGACGGTGTGAAAGTACTGGCCGGTGCCCTCGGAATGGTGGCGGCCGCGCAGATCCTGAATCACGACAACGTAGCCACGCTTGCAAAAGAACTCGCCGACCGGCTCCACCCACATCTGGGGCGAGTTCTTATCATAAGAGGTGCGGCCGAGGATCGCCGGAAAGCGCCCGTGCACCGGCGCGCCGTCGCGGGCTGGGTAGTAGATGTCGGTCGCCAAGCGTACCCCATCGCGCATGGGCACCATGACGTCCTTGGCGATGACGATGCCGTATTCGGGCTCAGATCTTTGCACGGCTTACCTCCCGAAAGTTGGTATCTCATAGTGTGCAATACCGGAGCTCGCTCCGCCACGACGCTAATCCTACTGCAATTCGTCCGGGCGTGTTACCGACAAGCGTATGGCCAATCCCCTTGGCCTCTCCCAGAGGGCGAGGGAATAGTCGGTCGCAAAAGCAAATTGCCGAAGTCGTCCACCTGGGCATGGTAGCCGGGATGAATCACCGTCGTTGAGTCGAACTCTTCGACGACGGCGGGACCGGCGACGACACCGCCGGGCGGTAGGCGGTAGCGGTCGTAGATCGGGCAGTCGACGAAGCCATGGGCCTCGGCGAAGTAGACCGGGCGGCTGCCCTTTCGCGCCACGCTGACGTCTCGCTGCTCGGCCTTCAGGCGCCGCAGGGCCGGCTTGGCGATCCGCCCGATCGCCGTGAGGCGCAGGTTCACGAGCTCGGCTGGCTCACTTGGCGCGGAGTAGCCGTAGGCACGGTCGTGGGCGCGGTGGAACTGCTCGAGAACGGATTCGATCTCGGCCGGACCAAGGAGAGTTGGCGGCAACGGCACGGCCAGCTCGTAGCCCTGGCCGACGTAGCGCATCTCGACCTGGCGAACGAACGCCACCTCTTCGCTCCGCACCCCCTCGCGTGCCAGCACCGCCTGGCCCTGGGCTTCCATGGTCCGGTAGGCCTCCTCGATGCGCGCGAAGTCGAGTTGGTCCACTCGCTGGATCACTGTCGTCGAGTAGTCGTGCTTCAGATCGGTGACGAGCAATCCGAGCGCCGAGGTAATTCCCGGGCTTAGCGGAATCAGGGTGGTGGGAATGTCCAGTTCGCTGGCCAGGCGATTGGCGTGGACCGGACCGGCCCCGCCGAAGGCGACGAGGATGAAGCTGCGCGGATCGTAGCCCCGCTGGACGGAAACGAGCCGCAAGGCGTTGACCATCGCCGTGTTCGCGATCTCGACCATGCCGTGCGCTACGTCGACCACGTCCATCCTAAGGGCATCCGCACACTTCTTCTGAATCGCTCGCCGGGCGCGCTCGACGTCGAGCCGAATCTCGCCGCCGAGGAAATACTCAGCGTTCAACCGGCCGAGGACGAGGTTAGCGTCGGTAATCGTCGGCTCCTCGCCGCCCCGCCCATAGCAAGCCGGGCCCGGATCCGCGCCGGCGCTCCGTGGGCCGACCCGCAGCCCGCCCCCAGAATCGATCCAGGCGATCGAACCGCCTCCCGCGCCGATCTCGACCAGATCGACGACCGGCGTCCGGATCGGATAGCCGCTACCCCGGCCGCTGCCGACGCCGGCCCGGGCGGCGGCTCCAACTTCGTAGTCCTTGGTGACCCTCGGCGTGCCGTCCTGGATGAGTCCAGCCTTCGCCGTCGTCCCGCCCATGTCGATCGAGATGACGTCCGGATAGCCTAGCGTGGTCCCCAGGTAGGTGGCGGCGACGACCCCAGCCGCCGGACCCGACTCGACCATGAAGACCGGCCGTTCGCGGGCGGCGGCGAAAGTGAAGACTCCACCGCTGCTCTGCAAGACCAGTAGCTCCGCGTCGACCCCGTCCTCGCGCAACCGCGCCTCGATGCTTTCGAGATAGCGCGAGACGACCGGTTGGAGCGCCGCGTTGATCACCGTCGTGCTCGCCCGGTAATACTCCCGGAACTCCGGCGCGACCTCGGCAGATAAGGACAGGAACGCCCCCGGCAGGGCCTCACGCAGGATCGCGCCGGCCCGCTGCTCGTGCGCCGGATTCAGGTAGGCGTGCAAAAAGCAGACAGCGATCGATTCGACCCCTTCCCGACGGAGCTCTTCGGCGACCTGCCGAACGGTCTCTTCGTCCAGCGGCACCAGCACGTTGCCCCGCCCATCGAGTCGCTCTCGGACGCCGAAGCAACGGTAGCGAGGCACGAGTGGTCGCGGCTTTTCGAATTGCAGATCGTACAGGGATGGACGAATCTGACGCTGGATCTCGAGCAGGTCACGGAAGCCGTTGGTGGTGATGAAGCCGGTCGGTGCCGTCTTTCCTTCGATGATCGCATTGGTGGCCACCGTGGTCGCGTGGACGAGATAGCCAACGTCGGCTGGAGCGACCTCGGCCTGACGAAGGATGCGCCGAACCGCCGCGAGGAAGCCCTGCGACGGATCGCGTGGCGTCGTCGGAACTTTTGCAATCCGAATCGCGCCGCTTTCCTCGTTGACAAGGGTTGCGTCGGTGAAGGTTCCCCCGATGTCGATGCCCAAGCGGAACGTGCGCGCGGGGCGAGTGTCATTCATCGCGGGAAGGTCCATGAGTCATTAACGACCCACCCTGTTCTCGAACCGCTCGCAGCCGTCTGGTTTCTGCCTCGTCGATCGTCCAGGTGCTCGCATCGACCGCGACGCTATACACTTCCCGGGCTCTTCTTCGGCTGACCTTGCCCTCGCGGACGTCGCGGAGAACCAGACGGGGATCGCGCGCTTCCGCTGGGCCATAACCGCCACCACCACAGGTGCGGTAGCTGACGACGTCGCCCGGCTGGAGCTCGAGCGTCGTCTTCGAGCTCAGACGGCGGGCCTCGCCGTCCGGGTTGAGGACGTACTCTGCCGGGCGGCCGGGGAGCCCGCCGAAGAGGCCCCAAGGGCCTTCACGATCGCGGTCGGCCAGGATGGTGAAGGTCACTGCGTGGTCGGGAAACAGGTAATCGCGGCGCAGGCCCAGGCCACCGCGCTGGGTGCCGGCGCCTTCCGAATCCTCGACCAGCTCATAACGGAGGATGCGGACCGGATAGTTGACCTCGGTCTCTTCGACCGGAGCGTTCTCGGTGTTCTGGCCGTGGACCTGGACAGCATCGGGTCCATCCTTCGTTGCCCGGCCACCGTAGCCACCGGCCAGCGTTTCGAGGAAGCAGTAGTACTCGCCCTTGTGCGGGTCGAGCCCACCGAAGCCGGCGTGGCATTGCATCGCCTTGGTGCCGGCGATGATCTGCTCCGGGAGTGCGGTCGCCAGCGCTTTGAAGATCACATCGGTCAGCCGCGCGTGAGTCTCCCAGCCGCCAACGACCGGCGCGGGCGGCTGGCAGTTTACCACCGTGCCGAGTGGCGCCTCGACCTGGACCAACTCATAGAAACCCTGGTTGACCGGTACGTCCTGATCGATTAGGCACTTCAGGGCGTAGGCGCAGGCAGAAAAGGTCTGAGCGAAGGTAGAGTTCACTGGCGCCCGCCGCTGCGGATCCGAGCCGGCCAGGTCGAAGTGGACGCCTTCGTCGTCGATCGTCACGGCGGCGCACAGGCGGACCCGCCGGTCGGTGAATCCGTCGCTATCGACGAAGCCCTCGGCCGAGAACATCCCCCGGGGCAGCTTAGCCAGCTCGCGTTGAGTTCGAACGTGCGTGTAGTCGAGAAGCGTGGCGACGTAGCTGCTGACGACGTCCAGGCCGAAGCGCCCGAGCAGATCCTGGACTCGGCGCTGGCCGGTCACATTCGCCGCGATCTGGGCGCGGAGGTCCCCGGCTGTCTCGTGCTTGCTCCGAATCTGGGCGAGGATCAGCCGGAAAACGTCGTCGACGATCGCGCCGTCGGCGACGAGCCGGACGGTTGGTATAATCACCCCTTCCTGAAAGACCTCGCGGAAAGCGCCGATGCTGGCCGGCGCGCCGCCGCCGACGTCGACGTGGTGGGCGAGACTCGCGACGTAGCCAAAGCACTCGCCCCGGTGAAAAACCGGCGCGATCACCGTGACGTCATTGAGGTGGACGCCACCATTGTAGGGATCGTTGGTGATGAGCATGTCGCCGGGGCCGAGGCGGTCCGGTCCATAGGCGCGAACGGCGCGGGGAACGATCTGGACCATCGAGCCCAGGTGCACCGGTTGGGTGAAGGCCTGGGCGGCGACCCGGAGGTCCCGGTCGAAGAAGGCGCAGGAAAAGTCGCTCCGCGTCTTGACGTTCGTCGAGTAAGCGCTACGCCGTAGCGCCAGTGCCATCTCGTCAGTCGCGGCGACGAGGGCGTTGCGAATCACTTCGAACTTGATTGGATCCTGGCTCTCTAATCTGAGCATCCGCATGACTTCTTAACAATAAGCTTAGGGTCCACGACGATGCGCTTGAATCGATCGTTGCGCTCAAGGTCTACCTGATTCATTCCATCTTGAATCCGGGCGATCAGCAGTTCGGCCCCGATGCGGCCGATGTCTCGAGCCGGATAGTGGAAAGTTGTCAGCGGTACTTCTAAAAACTCGGCCAGCTCGATGTCGTCGCCGCCAACCAACGCCAGGTCTTCGGGCACGCGCAAGCCAAATGACCGCGCGCATTTTAGCACGCCAACGGCTTGTAGGTCGGTCGATGCGAAGATGGCCGTCGGCCGGTTCGGCTGGCGCAGCAAAGCCTCGGCGGCCCGAGCACCCCCGCCGATAGTGAAAGAGTCACACGTCACGAGATCGGCATCGAGCGGGATCGACCGCTCGAGGAGCGCGCGCTGGTAGCCGAGGAAGCGATCTCGGCCGGACGAAGTCCACGGTGGACCGCCAACGTGGCCAATCCGACGATGCCCCGTCTCGACGAGGTGGCGAGTGGCAAGATAACCGGCCAGCACGTTATCCGTCACGACGTAGTCACACGGAACGTCGACGAAGTAGCGCAATAGCATGACGAAAGGGATTCCCCAGGCGCCGAGCCGCTCGACATCGCGACGATCGGTCTGGACGGGCGTCAGCAGCAGCCCGTCGACGTGCTTGGCATGAACCAGGTCGAGCCAGCGCAGGGCCTGTTCCTGCGAGTCGGCGGAGTTTCCGAAGAGGAGACTGAAACCGGCGCCCAATGCCGCTTCCTCGATGCCCCGGAGGATCTCGGCGTAGACCGGACTGGTGTTGTCGGTTACTAGGACGCCGAGCGTCTTGGTCTGGCCGGAGACGAGCGCCCGCGCGACGCCGCTGGGGACGTAGCCAAGTTGCTCGGCCGCAGCCAATACCCGCGCCCGCTTCTCCGGGCTCAGCTCACCCTTGTTGTTCAGCGCTCGCGATACCGCTGTGACCGAAACCCCGGCCGCGCGCGCGACGTCGTGAATCGTGATCCGCAACGGTCAAACGCCTCCGAGACTGAGTTGTAGGGCGTCGCCCAGCGCCGAGAAGATTAGGACGACGAGAACGATGGCCACGCCGGGAAAGGTCGAATACCAGGGCGCAACCAGGATGTAACGGAAACCAGCAAAGATCAGTGCGCCCCACTCCGGCGTCGGGGGCTGGGCGCCGAATCCCAGAAAGCTCAGCCCGGCGATCGTCTCCAAGGCGGCGCCAATCGAGAGGGTGAACTGAACAATGGCCGGTGTCACGCTGTTCGGGAGGACGTAGCCGAGCATGATTCGCCACTCGGTCGCGCCAATCGCTCGGGCGGCAGTGATGTACTCTTGCTCTCGAACCGTGAGCACCGCGCTGCGGGTCAGACGGGCGTAAACCGGCCACCAGGTGATCGAGACGGCGAGGATCGCGCTCTGGAGACTCGGGCCGAGTACGGCGACGATGGCGATTGCCAGTAACAGCCCCGGAAAGGCGAGAAACACGTCGATGAGTCGCATGATAATCTCGCTGAATAGGCCGCGCTGGTAGCCGGCGAGGAGGCCGACGAACATGCCGACGAAGACGACGAGTAATTCCGCTTCGAGGGCAGCGCCGAGTGACAGGCGGGTGCCGGCTAACACCCGACTGAGCAAATCACGTCCTAGTTCGTCGGTTCCGAACAGATGAGCTGCCGAGCAGTCGTCTGGTCCGACGACGCAGAGCTTCACCGCGAGCTGGATCTCCGGTTCGGTCGCCGAGACGAAGACGTGCGCGACCGGCGCACCCAGGATCTCGGTATCCTGGTCGAGTGGCGCCGCGGTGTAGGCCAGCGAGAGGTGGTCGTCGAAGCTCTGGTCACCCGGCAGCGGCAGCGCCGCGAGACCGCTGTGCCAATCGATTGAACCGGTGCCAACGCGTGAGTCGTACGCGTACTTGTCCGAGCCGGCCGCGACAGCGGTCGAACTATCGACTAGGCGTCGGTCGTGGTCGAGATAGAGACGGGCCGGGCGAGTGCGGCTGACCGGCCAGCTCGTCTCGTGCCGCCACTTTTCCGCGCCCATCACGTAGATCGTTACCGAGGGCTCGCGGTCGACTCCGTTGTCGATTTCCTTCAGCCAGCGATCCCACCAGCGATCCATCTCATGGGCGATGCCAGCTGCGTGCCACTGGGCGAGGTCCGGGAAAACGTGCTTCCACGGACCGATGAGGACCCGCTTTGGACCCCGAACCGCTTCGTAAACCATGAACGTCGGCGCCGTGTAAGCGTCATACCAGCCGCAGATGCCAAAATAAGGAACTTCGATCTGATCATAGGGAATACGGCGCCGTAGCCAGAACTCCGGATCCGGCGGCTGGCCGTGCCAGGAGAGGATCCAGGGCTGATTCGCTTCAAGCCGCTCCCGCCAGACCCGCATCCAATGGCCGGCCGGATCCTGAATGATCGGTGGCGTCAGGTTCGACGCGGCCATCCGCGCCGCCCACCCCACGTCGCAGTACATCAATTCCTGACAGCCGTGAGTGCGGAGGAACCACTCGTAGTTGTCGACCGTGGCGTTGAGCGGCACGATGGCCTTCAGGTGGGGTGGACGCGTGGAGGCGATGCTCAGTGCGGTGATGCCGCCGTAAGACGTTCCCCAGATCCCGATGTCGCCGGTGCACCACGGCTGCGCGGCCATCCACTCGACGATCTGGTGGCCGTCGGCTCGCTCCTGCGGATCAAAAGGATACGGATTGATTCCCTCGGAGCAGCCGACTCCTCGGAAATCGACCTGCATCGCGGCGTAGCCACGGCTCGCGAAGTGGCGTTGCTGCGGCGCTTGCGACCACCCGGCCCGGCCGTCTTTGAGGTAGGGGGTGAAGGTAAAGATGCCGGGGTAGCGTCCCTCGGCTTCGGGGAGAAAGAGATTTGCCGCGAGGTGGACCCCGTCGGGCATTGGGATCATGACGTTGCGAATGACTTTCACCGGGTAGGCTGCATCCGCTGACATGCCGTTTACCTCAATTTCACTGGCCCGCAAACGTTTCCGGAAACGTTTGCGGGCTATGTTACCAGCCGCCCCACCCCTTGTCAAGAAATCGAAGTGTCTGGGAGCGACAAGTTTCCGTGAGAACAGGCGAAGGCAAGAACGTTAGTCAGCAGTGGTAAGGTAGGAGGAAAACAGGACTGCCACCCTTTGCGCAGCGACGGTCTGCAAAGGAAGATGCCCTCTGGGGTCGGGCGACCTGGAGCAATGCCTGCCCTAACCGCTCCAGTTGTGCTACGATGTGCCTGGGAAGAGCTTTGGACATGGGATGGCGGGCACCAGTGGAAGGATGACGTCCGCAGACGATCACCCCGGTCAGCACGCATTGCAATTTGCTTTCTTGAGTACCGTCTGCTATACTCTGCTTGTTGCGCCCGTAGTTCAGTTGGATAGAACGTCAGGTTGCGGACCTGAAGGTCAGGGGTTCGAGTCCCTTCGGGCGTACCCAAAGAGCCGCATCACCGTACGCCGTGATGCGGCTTTCTGTTTGTGCTCGCGTCTGCTTTTGTGCACTGTATGCCTTCGGCGTGGGACTCGATCACGCTCAATACATCGAATACGCGGCGGACCATCTTCCGATTGGTGTCGAGTTCCTGCGCTTTAGGGTGGGCTTTTATCACCACGTGGCCGCCGGGGCGGCTGGAACCCCGGCGGCCGTAGTTGGAAAGGGGGGATGATTTTCCCTTTGTCCGATACCTCTCGATCGCCGTTGATCAAGAGGCATTCAACTCGGACAGATGCATTATGTCAGGCGGCTCGTGAATGAAGAATAAACAGCAATCCGGTCAAGCTGAACAATGTGTGAATACTCCCGGTGGCACATGGTCTGCTTCGGTCCTTAAGAATAGCTTAGCACGGTGCAGCTTTCTTGGAGGCAAATATGGCCGCGGTGGGTGGAGTTTTTCATCGACGAGATGATGCGCAATTGGCGGTCGACGCTTTGACTCTCGCTGGAGTTGAGCCAGGCGAGATTCGCTTCGAGATCCTCCCTCGCTCGCTGGTCGACGTCCTAGGCCCCCTCGGCATCCCTGCCGAGGCGGTATGGGAGTACGAGCGTAACATCAATCCGGGGGACGTCCTGATGCTGGTCAACTCGGAGGCCTTACCGGCCGTCTCGATCGCCGACGAGATTGCCCGCCGGGGCGGTCTCGTCCTCGAGTTCGGCTGGGCGCCGGCCAGCGAGCCGGGTGTGCGCTAACCTTCGAGGCCACCCTGGGCAAGGCCCTGGCGCAGACGCTCCAGGGCTGCGCGGCTTAGCCGACTGACTTGCATCTGCGAGATGCTGAGCCGCTCACCGATCTGGGCTTGTGAGAGGTCTTCGTAGAACAGCAAGTAGAGAATTGCTCGTTGGCGGGGGGTCAAGGTATCAAAGGCACGTTCGAGAAGCAAGCGATCCTCCGAGTGCCCTAGCGTCTCGTCGTCCCAGGGAATCGCTTCGCCCAGGAGCATGCTTGGCTCGTCTGGCTGACTGTCGAGCGGACGATCAAGGGAGACCGGTCGGACGAACTCGATCGCTCGCACCTCGACCACCCGTTGGAGCTCCCAGCCAAGCTCCTCGGCAATCTCGGCATCGCTCGGCGGTCGATGCAGTTTTTGGGTAAGTCGATCCGTCGTACGCTCTACCCCTTCCCGCTGTTCCTGAATCTGGCGGGGAATGTGGATAATCGGGCCTTTGTCGCGTAAGTAGCGCTTCATCTCGCCAGCGATCGTTGGAATCGCGTAGGCAACGAAGGCAATCTGGCGCGATGGCTCAAAGCGGTCGATTGCTTTCATCAGGCCGATGTAACCAACCTGAATGAGGTCATCGAGAATCGAGCTTCGCCCGGCAAGCTGGCGGGCTAAGCGGGAAACCAGATCCAGATGCATGACGATCAACTCTTCACGCAGGTCTGACCGACGTGTCCTCGCGTACTCGGCGAAGAGCTCATCGATCGGCCGGGGGTCGGATCGTGGCGGGTCACTCGGGGGTACCGTCATGAAGCCTCGATTGAAATTCTCTCTCCTTCTGGGAGACGATGAGAGCTTGCCTTGAGCCCCGCGAAGGGTGTGGGATGCCTGCCGACTTCATCATCTATCATCTGTGGTGGCCCAACGGGCCATGCCTGACTCGATGGTGGCGCATGGATACATCGCTGGCGGTGCGAGGCACGGCTGGCAAGGCGTTTAAGCTAAACCGGCGGCAACGACCCACGCTGTTTGGCTTCTTCAAGCTGGGCGATCAGACCTCGCTCACTTTCGGCGCGCGCCGCGCGGAACCCCTCCTTGGCGAGCGCGAAACGTTCGCGTGCTTCTCGAACAAAACGCTGAATGCGATCCGGCAGCTCGACGACGAAGCTTTGCGCCTCCTGACCGAGCTGGCTCAGCGGGCGATCGTTTGCCGTGAACTGCGTGACAACCACCACTGCGGCAACCGTGACGAGTCCGCCGGCCACCAGCACCGGCCAACTGGCAGGAAGGAATGAGGATCTAGTTTTCAGATTCATCACGAATCGCCTCCACCGCGTCGCGCGAAGAGGATTTGAACAAAACGGGTGGTTGCGTAGAGCAAGCTTACTGCGCGGATCAAGGGCATAGCAGCGGTCGTCGACATGAAATCGACCGTTCCTTCGACGGTTGTCGTCGTTTTCTTAGCGGCGCCGAGCACCGGGGGAATTTCAGCCAGAAGTGTCTTCAAAAGCCGCCAGATGACGAAGGCGATGGCAATGAGGAGCGCGAGCAGAACAATATCGAAGAGGGCCACGATAATGATCGCAATATCGCGAATCGTCCCCATTGGGGCAGGGACCTCCAGGTTGCGAAGTGGGATACACTATGGTCATTGTATCACGCGACCGGGCGGCGAACAATGAGGATGGCAAGCACGGCGCCAAGGGATACGCTCAGCACTTGAACATCACCCACGCTGAGGGTGGTGATGCCGAAAGCCAACCCGAGCGTATCGCCGACTGCTGCGCCAATGATCGCCGCGGCGAGTGAGCGAAGAAACGGTCGTGCGCGTAGAGGGTATAACGTCGCGGCGAAGGATGCCCAGAGTGCTCCGAGCAGGGCGACGAGGATCCAGGCCGGAGGTAAGATGCCAAGAATCGTCACCGGCATCGCTTATTCGGGAGTAGTGTTGACAATCTCCTCCTCCCCGCATAACCTATTGTTATGACGACCTTGCTACCTGACCCTAGCTCGTCCTGTGCCGAGGCCTTCGCCCGTCTCGTCCAGCTCGTAGCGAGCTGCCAGCGTTGTCCGAGCATGGCGGGGCGCCGCCGCGTGCTTAGCGAACATAATGGACCAATTGATGCACTGGTTCTTTTCATTGCCGAGGCTCCTGGACGACTCGGCGGTGATCGGAGCGGCATTCCGCTCACGGCCGATCGGTCCGGCCAGAACTTCAACCGACTGCTCACTTCGGCCGGGCTGACTCGCGACCGGATCTTTGTCACCAACGTCGTCCTCTGTAATCCTCGCGACGCGCGAGATCGTAACCGACCGCCAAACAAAGTCGAGATTCTCAATTGCCACTCTCATTTGGAAGCCCAGCTCGCCCTGGTCGAAGCGCCAATCGTCGCTACCCTGGGGACCACCGCCTTGCGAGCGCTCGATCGAATCGAGCCGCATGGGCTCCGCCTTCGCGAAGCGGTCGGTCAGCAATTCTCTTGGCGTGATCGCCGGCTCGTGCCGCTTTATCACCCGAGCGAGCAAGCGATGATCAGTCGTCCATTCGCGCGACAAGCCGAAGACTACCAGCGGCTCGGCTGCTACGTGCGCGAGCTCGCCAGATCGACGGCTTGAATTGCCCGTTCGGCCCAGAGTCGGACGTCGGGAATCACTCTGAGCGCGGCTAGCTCGGTCAGGCTGAACCAGCCAACTGCCTCGCTCTCGGCATTGCCGGTCGTAGTAATCTGGCTTGGATCAATCGGTCGGGCGAAATAGATCAGGTCGATGTGCTGGTGGCCGGGACAGATATCTTCGAGCTGAATGCCGGCCGGACGCATCAATTGGCGTGGCGATTCGACCGGTAGACCGATCTCGCCGACGAGCTCGACCTCGACTCCGGCCTCTTCCCGGACTTCCCGCATCGCGGCTTCGTCGGGCAGCTCGTTCGGCTCGACGTGGCCACCCGGAGGTAGCCACTTCTGGAGCTTGCGATGCCAAAGGAGGAGAATCTTGGCCTTGCAAACGACAAAAGTCGCGACCGTGAAATCACGGGTCAGTTCATCGAATACACGCACCTTTGCTCCCTGTCTGGCTCCTACTATAGAAAACCAAACCGCGGAAGCACAGAAGACGCAAAGGATAATTCAAATATTTTAGGAATCCCTGTGTTCTCGGTGCTTCGGCGGTTTGGTGACTTCGTTCCGCTCGTTAATGGGATTGTACCACCTTGTAGAATGGTCGGAGCTTGATCGGGAGGCGATTGGATAATGCTGGATTACTTGGACGTGATCGCCGACATCCCGAGTTCCGCGTGGGCGCTCGCCGAGCGCACGCGCGAACTACTCGAGCGTCGGGTGATTTCCCGCATCGACGAGCTCTACGAATCCGGCGAGTTTCCGCGCGACGTGATTCCTGAGCTCGGTAGCATTGGGCTCCTGGGCGCGCCGCTTGCTCAATTTGGCCAGGCATCGCCGTTAGCCTGGGGATTGGCTATGCGTGAGCTCGAGCGGGTCGATTCCGGCCTGCGTAGCTTCGCCTCGGTGCAGACCTGTCTAGCCATGGAGGCGATCGCTCGCTTCGGTAGTTTGGCACAACAAGACGAGTGGCTGCCTCGGCTAGCGCGGGGCGAAGTGATCGGTTGCTTTGCCTTGACCGAGCCCGGCCACGGCTCGGATCCAGCCGGCATGGAGACGCGGGCGACGCGTGGCGCCAACGGGACCTGGCGCCTGAATGGCCACAAACGCTGGGCAACGAATGGGACGATTGCCAGCGTCGCGATTATCTGGGCCCAGACTGCTCCGGAATCAGGAAGCAAGGGAGTTCGTGGGTTTCTTGTTCCCGCCAACGCGCCGGGTTTCACCGCGCGTCCGCTCGAGCGCAAGCTGTCGCTCCGGATCTCCGCGTCGTCGGAGCTTTTCCTCGATAACGTCGAGCTACCGGAGTCGGCGATGTTACCCAAAGCGACCGGGCTCGGTGCGCCTCTTTCATGCTTAAATGAGGCACGCTATAGCATCCTCTGGGGAGCGATTGGCTCTGCTGAGGCCTGCTATACCGCGGCGTTCGAACACGTGACCAAGCGCGAGCAGTTCGGTCGACCGCTGGCCGGATTTCAAATGGTCCAGAACGACCTCGTCGAAATGGTCGATCAGATCAGTCGATCACAGCTCCTGGCCGCTCGCCTGGCTCAATTGAAGGAGGAAGGTCGACTGCGCTACCAGCAGCTCAGCCTGGGGAAGCGTCACAATGTGCGAGCCGCCCAGGACGTTGCCCGTCGGGCGCGAGCGTTGCTCGGTGCCGAGGGCATCCTCCTCGACCGCATCGTCATGCGGCACCTTTGTAATCTGGAGACGCTGGCAACGTACGAAGGAACCGAGCAGATCCACACCCTCGTGGTCGGGCAAGACCTGACCGGGCTATCGGCGTTTCGGTGACGGAGACGAAAGGGAAAGGGAACAGAAATTGGTTTTAGCCATTCGGAAAGCGGATTGCCAGGACAACCAAGCCCGCCAGGTACAGCCAATCGATCCAATAGCGACGCAGTCGGTTAATCCCAACCAGGGTAGCGGCAAACGGGACGGCGAAAATCGCCCAGAGATGTCCGTGTTGGAGGCGGTCGAGGGTGACGTTCCAGAGGCTGCGCGCATCGGCCGGGCTGGGAATGGCCTGAAGGGCGATTGAGATACCGAGTAGTGCCGCCACGAATAATTGAAGCGTCGAAAGCACGCCGCCGGTCTCGAGGTCCGCCAGGGCATCGGTCGCTCCACTCGCGACAGCCCGGAAGAGCAGGAAGCTGAGAATCGAATTCATGACGAGTGGTCCGCAGACGATCACCGCGTGCTGGCGAAGCTTCTTCGGAATAGAATGGACGACGTAGCCGGAGGCATCGGCGCGCTGGAAGAAGACGACTTCCTGCACTTTTGTACCAACCAGCCGACAAAATAGGTAGTGCCCGAGCTCGTGGATGACGACTCCGGGCAAGGCAAGTACGGTCCAAACGATCATCCCGGCAAACTCATCCGTCTCTTTCCTTACGTCTTAGCTCGTCTTTGGTTCCTTGTGCCGTCATTCGACGCGGCCCCGCCGCATTGTAGCGCGTTCTCGCGTGTCTTTGCAGTATGCGGTGCCGATGCTATAATCAATCGGTGTGAACGGTTAGAGCAGAGTCAGGGGACCGCGTCGAGGTGAGCCCTCTGCGATCCCGCCTTTGTGGCCAGGGGAATGTGGACGTTCCCGATCCCGGCCCCGGTGGGCTTTGGACTCATGCCAACTGGACTCCCCAAAGGAGGCACGAACGTGCTTGCCCTCTATGGACCTGTTGCGATCTTTGCCGTCATGGCAGCAGGATTCGCTCTCGCACCGATGCTTATCTCCGCTATCCTTCGGCCTAAGCACCCCGATCCGATTAAGCTCTCGACCTACGAATGCGGCATGGAAACGATCGGAACCTCTTGGATCCAGTATTACGTAAGTTTTTACGTCTATGCCCTTGTCTTCGTCGTCTTCGATGTCGAGACGGTCTTTCTCTACCCGTGGGCTGTTGCTTATGGTAAGCTTGGTCTGTTTGCCCTGGGGGAGATGGTTATCTTCATCGGAATCCTGGTTGTTGGTTTGTTGTATGCCTTGAAGAAGCAAGCATTGCGCTGGTGGTGATCGATCATGGACGTCATTCGTCTGGGCCATAAAGTCAAAGAAGGGTCGATCCCCGGAGATGGCGCTCCGGATGACGAGGCGATCCTCCATAGTGGCCTCGTCAATCTTTCGACGCTTGATCATGCGCTGAACTGGGCGCGGAAGTCGACACTTTGGCCGTTGAGCTTTGGTCTTGCCTGTTGCGCTATCGAGATGATGGCGGTCGGTACCGCTCGCTACGACATCTCCCGCTTTGGAGCAGAGGTGTTCCGTCCGTCGGCCCGGCAGGCCGACTTAATGATCGTGGCTGGAACGGTCACCCGTAAGATGGCACCGGCCATTCGACGCATTTACGACCAGATGCCCGATCCTAAGTACGTGATTGCCATGGGTGGTTGCGCCTCCGAAGGTGGACCGTATGTCAACGCGTACAACGTTGTCCAGGGGGTTGATCAGATTATCCCCGTCGACGTCTACGTCCCCGGTTGTCCTCCCCGACCCGACGCCTTGCTCAACGGTCTCCTCGCGCTCCAAAAAAAGATCGAGGCGCGCAAGGCCGCGACCAGCTTAAACGAGCACAAGAAGTAGGACAACGAGATTGTGAGTACCTTAACTAACGACCCCGTGGTCGAGCAATTGCGTGCTGCCTTCCCGCAGGTCCCGTTCCGCCCGGTCGATCCTGGCATTCCGGGACTGGTCGTGCCGCTCGAGAGCTTGGTGGACGTTTGTCGGTACCTCAAGACGACGCCTGGTCTGGAATTCGATTACCTAGCAAGCGTTACTGCGATTGATTACCTCGACCGGATCGACGTCGTTTACCAGATTCGTTCGCTCAAGCACCACCGCGATCTGACTTTGCGCATCGAGGTCGATCGCGACGAATCGGTCGCGCCATCGGTAACGGGTGTCTGGCGCGCCGCTGATTTCCAGGAGCGCGAGATTTATGACCTCATGGGAGTCACGTTCACCGGACATCCGAATTTGAAGCGAATCCTTTTATACGACGAGTTCGACGGGCATCCACTGCGCAAAGATTGGCGGTTGCCCGCCGAGCCTCGCTCTGTAACTTCGTAGAAAGACAGGTGGATGCTGAATGCCAAGTGATCAGCCCGCCGGGGTTGTCGTGCCGGACGAGCCACTAAACGCGGAAACCGAGCAGATCGTTATCAATATGGGGCCGCAGCATCCGAGCACCCATGGGGTGTTCCGGATGATTTTGACGCTTAGTGGTGAGACGATTGTCAAGGCCGAGATTGTGATGGGGTATCTCCACCGCGGTGTTGAGAAGCAATGCGAGGAGGGGACCTACGTCCACAACATCACCGCGACTGATCGGCTGGATTACCTCGCGGCGATGAGTAACAATCTGGCGTTCTCGATTGCTGCCGAGACCCTGGCCGGGGTCGAGGTACCGGAGCGCGCCTGGTACATTCGGACAATCGTCTGTGAGCTCCAGCGGATCGCGAGCCACTGCGTCGCGGTAGGAACTTTCGGGGCCGATGTCGGTACCTTCTTTACTCCCCTCCTCTACGCCTTCCGCGAGCGCGAGATGATCCTTGACATGTTCAACATGATCTGTGGCGCGCGGATGACCTTGAGCTATGTTCGCCCGGGGGGCGTGGCGCTCGACCTGCCTGAAGAGTTCATCCCGGCCTGTCGCTATTTTCTCGACATCATGCCGGCCAAGATCGACGAGTACGAGGCTCTGCTAACGGGCAACGAGATTTTCAAAGTTCGCACCGTCGGCGTCGGCATCCTCCCCAAGGATAAGGCGATCGATTACGCGGTGAGCGGACCGACCCTGCGTGCCTCGGGTGTCAACTACGATGTCCGTCGAGATGCTCCCTACGGTATTTACGATCGCTTCGACTTCGATGTCCAGACCGCGGATGGTTGTGACTGCTTCAGTCGGTACCTGGTCCGGGTACGCGAGATGCGCGAAAGTGTGAAAATCGTTCGCCAGGCGCTCGATCACCTGCCCTCGGGGCCACATACTGCAAAACTCAGTCGGAACTTCCGTGCACCGGAAGGCGAGGCGTTCAGCCGGATCGAAGCCCCGAAAGGTGAGTTGGGGTTCTATATGGTCAGCGATGGCTCGATCGCCCCTTACCGGTGTAAGATTCGCTCTCCTTCATTCATTAACCTTGGGCCACTCCATGAAATGCTGCTGGGGTACAAGGTCGCTGACGCGGTTGCGATTCTCGGTAGCATCGACATCGTGCTCGGCGAGGTCGATCGATGAGCAATTTCATCAATAACTTCTTCCCGATCGCGGCCAATTTCATTGGCAGCGTGTTTGCTTCCTTTCTTCCTGATTGGATCGCCCAAATTATCCAGATTATCGTCTCGATCTCGTTCTTCTTTGTCTTTGGGACGATTGTCGTGATGAGCCTGGTCTACCTCGAGCGCCGGGTGATTGCTTTCATGCAGGACCGAGTTGGTCCGAACCGCGTGGGACCGGAAGGCTTGCTTCAGCCAGTTGCCGACGTGCTGAAACTCTTCGCGAAAGAGGACATCGTTCCGACGAATGCCGATCCGATCGTGTTCAAGCTATCGACGGTGATCATGGTGATCTCGTCGCTGCTCATCTACACGGTCATTCCATTCGGTAAAGGGATGATCATCTCGGATCTGAACATTGGCATCCTTTACGCGGTCGCGATTTCTTCGTTGACGGCGATTGGCATGTTGATGGCGGGCTGGGGCTCGAATAACAAATATGCCTTGCTCGGGGCGATGCGTGCTGCTGCCCAGGTAATCAGCTACGAGATTCCGCTGGTTTTCTCGATCATTGGCGTCGCGATGATCACTGGCTCCCTCTCGACGGTGAGCATCGTGAATGGCCAGGCGGCCTGGGCCGGCTGGCGTTGGAATATCATCTTGCAGCCGATTGGCTTTCTCGTCTATTTCATCTCGGCCACTGCCGAGCTGAACCGAACGCCGTTCGACTTGATGGAGGCAGAGTCAGAGCTCGTCGCGGGCTACCACACCGAATATAGCGGGGTGCGCTTCGCCTTATTCTTTCTCGCCGAGTATCTGAATGCATTCGCAGTGGCGGCGCTCGGCGCGACTTTGTTCTTTGGCGGCTGGCTCGGTCCGATTCTGCCGCCGTACATCTGGTTCTTGATCAAGACCTATTTACTGTTCTTCGTCTTCTACTGGATGCGGGGTACCTTGCCCCGCGTCCGAATTGATCAATTGATGAATCTCGCCTGGAAGTACCTCTTGCCGGCCGCTTTGGTGAACATGCTGATCACCGGCGTGGGCATCTGGGTCTACCAGGCGTTGATCGCGTAGGAGGCTCTGATGATTGGGAGTGGCATCGTCAAGGGGATGAAAGTCACCTTGGACCATATGCTCAAGCCCAAGGTGACGGTCTCGTATCCGGAGGAGCGCGTTTATACTCCTCCTCGCTTTCGTGGCGCGCCGGCCTGGGTGTTCGATCCTAATGGCCACGCTCGCTGCGTGGGGTGTGGCATCTGCGTGTTTAGCTGCCCCCACGGGGTGATCGAGATGCGCACCTCCGAGGCGCCGGGCAAGATTCGCATGGTTGACTACTATTCGATTCACATTACCCGCTGCCTCTTCTGCGGTTTGTGCGTCGAGGGTTGCCCCTTCCGGGCGATCGAGATGAGCGATGAGTTCGAGCTCGCCGGCTACCAGCGCAACGACCTCACCTATACGTTGGAGGACTGGCTTGGCAAGAACGATCGCGAGTATCGAGATACCCCGCGGCCCAAGGTGGCGATATGACGACTGATTCCTGGCTGACGCTCGCTTTCTACGTTCTCGCCTTTCTGCTAGTTGTCGGCGCGCTTGGCGTTGTGCTGCTGCCGCGCATTGTCCACGCCGCGCTCGCCCTGGTCTTCTTTTTCTTTATCACCTCGGGCGTCTATGTCTTGCTGCAGGCGGAGTTCATCGCGGCAACCCAGGTGATCATCTACGTTGGCGCGATCACGGTGCTCTTCCTGTTCGCGATCATGCTGACGAACCGAAGCTATGCGCCGGATAGCAATCCCGGAAACTCCCAGTGGATGGCAGCCGCGCTTGTCGCCTTGGTGACCGCCGGAATCTTGCTCGCTACCTTCCTGGAGAGTGCTTTGCCGGTCAGCAACCTGGCAACGCCCGGCGGAGTGACGGACGTTACTCGGACGCTCGGCGAACTGCTGATGGGACCATTCCTCTTGCCTTTCGAAGCCGCCGGCCTGCTCCTGCTCGCCGCGATGATCGGCGCGATTGTGATCGCGCGGGAGACGTGAGCGAATGACCATTACCTTGACTCACTTCCTTGTCCTCAGCGGCATCATTTTCTCGATTGGTCTTTTCGGTGTCCTGGCGAAGCGCAACGTTGTCTCAATTCTTATGTCGATTGAGATGATGTTCAACGCGGTGAACATCACTCTGGTTGCCTTTTCACGCTATTTACCGGTTCCGGCGAGTAACAGCGCCGCCCGGGGACTGAATGGGCAGGTCTTTGCGCTGTTTATCATCGCCGTTGCCGCTGCCGAGGCGGCGGTTGCCCTGGCGATCATTCTGGCCGTGTACCGGGGACGGCGGACGGTCAGCGTCGAAGACGTTAATCTGATGAAGTGGTAAGGAGAGCGACGTGCCGAGTTATGTGTGGCTGATACCTCTCCTCCCGCTGGCTGGCCTTATCGTCAACTTTTTGTTAATGGTCTTTGGCGGGATGCGCCAGTCTCGGGTGAGCGGCTACGTCGCCATCCTGGCAATGGGAGCCGCGTTTGTGCTTTCGGTGCTCGCCCTTTTCTGGGCGATGGGCCAGCCGAGATCGACAGATATGCCGATTCCCGTGGTTGGCTCGTTCAATTGGTATACTGCCGGTGGAGTGGCTTTTCCCCTGGGGGCGATTTTCGATCCGCTCGCCGTGGTGATGCTTGTCGTTGTGACCTTCGTCAGTACCCTGGTCCAAATCTATTCCCAGGGGTACATGGACGGCGATCCGGGCTATGCGCGTTATTACGCTTTTATGTGCCTCTTCACCATGTCCATGCTCGGGCTGGTGATTGCGCCGAACTTTCTCCAGATGTACATCTTCTGGGAGCTCGTCGGCGTTTCTTCCTACCTGTTAATTGGGTTCTGGTGGGGGAGACCATCGGCAGCCGCGGCGGCAAAAAAGGCGTTCATAACGACGCGCGTTGGTGATCTTGGCTTTTTGATCGGGATTCTGATCCTCTTTACCCAGACGCATACCTTCGACTTCGCGAAGATTGCCGATGCGGTCAAGACGGGATCTCTCGGTGGAACGACCTTGGCCATTGCCATGATCCTGGTCTTCGCCGGGGCAGTCGGTAAATCCGCGCAGTTTCCGCTGCACGCCTGGCTTCCCGATGCAATGGAAGGTCCGACCCCGGTCAGCGCATTGATCCACGCCGCGACGATGGTCGCCGCGGGCGTTTACATGGTCGCACGCACCATGCCGATTTTTCAGGGATCGCCCGAGGCGATGCTGGTTGTCGCCTGGATCGGTGGCTTTACCGCGCTCTTCGCCGCGACCCAGGGACTGGTGATGAGCGATATCAAGCGGGTGCTGGCGTATTCGACGATCAGCCAGCTCGGTTATATGATGCTCGGCTTGGGCCTGGGTAGCCTGACCGCGGGCACTTTCCACCTGGTGACCCATGCGTTCTTCAAGGCGCTCCTGTTCCTCGCTGCGGGTGCAGTCATCCATGGGACTGGCGGAGAGCAGAACATGTTCTACATGGGCGGCCTTTTCAAGAAGATGCCGGTCACCGCGTTGACCTTCCTGGCTGGGTCTTTAGCCCTGGCCGCGATCCCGCCGTTTGCCGGCTTCTGGAGCAAGGATGAGATCGTCGGCGCTGCCTACCAAAGCGGCAACGTCGTCTTGTTCTTGTTCGCGATCATCACTGCTGGCTTGACCGCCTTCTACATCTTCCGCGCCTGGTTCATGACGTTCCTGGGCGAGCGTCGGTTGAATCCCGAGCTCGTTGCCGCAGCGGCGCATGGTGGCTACTCTAATGGCCACGACGGTCATGGCCTGGATGCTCATGGGCACCTCACGGACGGTCACGATACTGGCCATGGCCACAGCGGTCACGCGCCGGGCGACGCGCACGAGTCACCGCTGGTCATGACCGGTCCATTGATCGTGTTGGCGATCCTGGCGGTCGTTGCTGGGTTCATCGGTTCGCCGCTCTTTCACGGGGCGTTTCAAGGATTCGTCGCTGGCTCGCAAGAGGCCGACGTCGCGATTGACGTTCCGCTCGCGGCGCTCTCGACCGGCATCGGTCTGCTTGGCATTCTGATCGCCTGGGCTTTCTATGGTGCCCATTGGCTATCGGCCGAGGCGTTCACCGCGAAGCTGCGCCCGATCTACTTGCTGTTTCTGAATCGCTACTACGTCGACGACATTTATGGTTGGCTCGTCGGCACTGTCTTGCTCGGTTTGTCTCACGGCTTTGCCTGGTTCGATCGCGCGATTGTCGACGGTATCGTCAACGGCGTCGCCTGGCTGTCCTATGCTATATTTGGACGGGTTTTGACCTGGGCAGAAACCGGGCGCATGCCAAACTATGCGCTGGGATTTTTTGTCGGGGTGATTATCATCGCCGGCATCGTCGTTGGAATCCCAGTGGGGCACTAAATAAACCCAGGAGAAACGATCAGCATGTTATCCGTTATCGTCTTCCTTCCCCTCCTGGGTGCAGTGGTGATGGCCCTCACACCGGGGAGTCGGGTGACGCTCTTCCGCTGGATCGCGGCGATCTTTTCGGGAATCGATTTAGCGCTGAGTCTGGTGCTCTTCTTTAGCTTCAACCACGCTGCGTCGGGCTTGCAGTTCGTTGAGCGGGTTAATTGGGTGGCGCTGCCAAATGTCGGGGTCAGTTACTTCCTCGGCGTCGACGGCTTGAACCTGCCCCTCGTGGTGCTAACCACTCTCTTGACCTTCCTTGCGGTGCTCGCGTCCTGGCAGATTGAGCTTCGGACCAAAGAATACTTCCTCCTGCTGCTCGTCCTTGAAACCGGCGTGATCGGCGTCTTCACGGCGATGGACTTCTTCCTCTTCTTCTTATTCTGGGAAGTCGAGCTCATCCCGATGTACCTGTTGATCGGCATCTGGGGTGGTCCGCGACGTGAGTACGCCGCGATCAAGTTCGTCGTCTATACTTTGGCCGGCTCGGCGCTGATGCTAGTCGGTATCCTGGCCCTGTACTTCAATGCCACGCCTCACACCTTCGATATGGTGGCATTGGCGCACCAGCAGTACACACCCGCCTTCGCCTCGTTAGTGTTTCTCTTCTTGTTTGCCGGCTTCGCGGTGAAGCTGCCGGTCTTTCCATTTCACACCTGGCTACCAGATGCCCACGTTCAGGCGCCAACGGCGGTCAGCGTGCTGCTAGCCGGGGTCTTGCTGAAAATGGGTGGCTACGGCATGCTTCGGGTGCTGGTGGGGATGCTGCCTGACGCGACGCGCGAATGGGGCTGGCTCCTGGTGATCCTGGCGATCATCGGGGTGCTCTACGGCGCCTGCGTGTCGATGGTGCAAACCGACCTCAAGTCGATGGTGGCCTATTCCTCGGTGAGCCACATGGGCTACGTCTTGCTTGGCGTCGCGTCGCTCACCGCGATTAGCCTGAACGGCGCGGCAATGCAGTTATTCAGCCACGGTCTGATCACTGGGATGCTCTTCTTGCTCGTTGGGGTGCTCTACGAAAAGGCGCACACCCGACAGATCCCCGAGTTTGGTGGAATTGCCAAACGCATGCCATGGTTGGCCGTTCTCTTCGTCATGGGGGGGCTGGCTTCGCTGGGATTACCGGGTATGAGCGGCTTCGTCGCCGAGTTTACTGTCTTCATTGGCTCCTATCCCGCCTGGCCGGTGTACACGATCCTCGCCTGCGCGGCGATCGTCATTACCGCCGGATACCTGCTCTGGATGCTTCAGCGGATCTTCTTCGGTGATTTCAATCCGCGCTGGGATCATTTGCCAGACATTCACGGGGTTGAAGTGGTGCCACTCGTCACCCTGATGGCGTTGATCATCGTCGTCGGCGTGTACCCGTCGATTGTGACCGACGTGATCAACAACGGCGTGGCTCCCCTGGTCCCCCACGGCGTCGCGGCTCAGGCCAGTGGTCTGGCGAGTGTTGCTGGTTTCTGGAGGATGCCGTGAATTTTTATCTGCTGCTGCCCGAGGTCGCCATGGCGGTCCTAGCGCTGGTCTTGGTTGTTGCCGATCTGTTCACGTCGGACAAGGCCAAGAGCTGGTTGGGCTACCTGGCAGTGATCGGGCTGATTATCCCGACCATTCTTGTCGCGGTGGTTGGCCAGACGCCAGGACAGTCGTTCTTTGGCACGCTGACGGTCGATCCGTTGAGCGTGGTATTCCAATGGCTGCTGCTCCTGAGCGCGGCGCTGGTGATTCTGCCGTCGATTGACTACATGCGTCGGCGCAGCCGCTACCAGGGTGAGTACTATGCTCTGATCATCTTTGCGACTCTCGGCGGCATGCTCCTGGTGAGCAGCACTGAGCTGATCACTCTGTTTGTGTCGCTCGAATTGATGAGCATCTGCCTCTATATCATGGCTGGCTTTATCAAGGGTGATCATCATTCTAGCGAAGCAGGGATGAAGTATCTCCTGCTCGGGGCAGTGTCGTCAGCAGTTCTGCTTTACGGGCTCGCCCTGCTCTACGGAACGACCGGCACGACGACACTCGTGGGTATCCACGACGCGCTCGCCAAGAGCTCGCCGCCGGCGATTGGTATGCTTGGCCTGGCGTTGTTGATCGCCGGCTTCGGCTTCAAGATCGCAATTGTGCCCTTCCAGATGTGGATTCCAGACGTCTACCAGGGTGCGCCAACCCCAGTGACGTCGTTTCTCTCGGTCGCCTCGAAACTGGCCGGCTTCGCGGTGGTGCTGCGAGTCTTCGGGGTTGGCTTGCAGCCGCTGGAAGCGTATTGGCCGTCGATCTTCGCGGTGCTCGCCGTCATCACGATGACAGTTGGGAACGTCGCCGCGCTACGCCAGACGAACATCAAGCGCATGATGGGCTATTCGAGCATTGGCCAGGCCGGTTATGCTCTTGCTGGCCTCGCCGCGGCTAGCCGAACGACGGCGACTGGTCTTTTGTTCTTCCTGATCGCTTATGCCATTACCAACCTGGGCGTCTTCGCCGCGATAGTTTACTTTTCCAATCGCCTGGGTAGTGACGAGCTTGCTGACTACAATGGGCTATCCAAACGGTCACCGGTGATGGGGCTGGCCCTTGCAGTCTGTCTTCTTTCATTGGTTGGCATGCCGCCCATGGTCGGCTTTTGGAGCAAGGTGTACCTGTTCTTGTCGGTCTTTGACGTCGGCCTCGTTTGGCTGGTGATCATCGGTCTGCTGAACAGCGCGCTCGCTGCTTACTACTACCTGAAGGTTGTCCACGCGATGTACCTGAAGCCGGCGGTTGCGGATGGCAAGCCCCTTGGCGCGGACCCGCCGCTCGCCTTAGCGATGCTGGTGGCGGTGATCGGCATTTTTGTCTCTGGTCTTGTTCCCGGTCCGTTCATCCAACTTGCTTCGCAGGCGGCCGGGGTTATCTTTCCTCAGTAACTTTGACCTCGGGGGCGACCCGTCAGTATAATCTTGTACTGACGGGTTGGATCCCATCCGATGGGAGTGGATGAGGCCTGGTGGTCTTCGCGGTCTTCAAAACCGTTGCGGGGGCGCCTGCGCGTTCCTGGGTGGGTTCGACTCCCATGCACTCCCGCCTTTTCTGGCTGCTCGGATTGGAAAAGCGGCGAGCAGTTTGCTGCGATGGCCGCGTAGCAAGAGAGACACACGACGACTTTACAAGGCTCAGCCGAATGCAAGCACCCGAGCGATATATTGGATGGATTAACGATCATCGTCGTAATCCGAAAGCAGGAAAGGTTGCTGCAGGCTCTTGTGGACAAGGTCAATGTAACTTGGCTCGATTTCGATCCCGATGCTGTTTCGGTGCGCTTCGATTGCCGCGAGAATGGTAGTTCCCGTTCCTAAAAAGGGATCCAAAACAGTGTCGCCTACAAAGCTGAACATCCGGATGAGACGATAGGCAATCTCTTTGGGGAAAGGAGCAGGGTGGTCCTTCAGCGATGCTCCTGATATGTCGGACCAGATCTGCTGAAACCAGCGTTGGTAGTTCTCCTTTTCGATGAGCGAGGCTACTCGTTGTTCGGATGTAGGATGGCGGTATCCCTCGCCCTTGCGGAATAAAAGGATGTACTCCACATCGTTCTTGATCACCGCGTTCGGCTCGTAGGGCTTTCCAAGAAAATAACTGTTCCCGCCCATCTCGGTGACCATATTGGCGATCTTGTACCAAAAAATCGGGCTGAGATTATCAAATCCAATTTGCCGGCAACGGACTTGGATGTCAGAGTGCAGTGGAATCGTTTGATGCTTCCCGTGCTTTCTTCGCGAAAGACACACGTCTCCCACGACGACGCACATTCTTCCGCCCGGACAGAGAACACGGTAGCACTCTCGCCAAACCTTGTCTAGTTCGTCGAGAAACTGCTCGTAATCGGCGATGGCTCCCAACTGATTCGGGTTTTCCCGATACTCTTTGAGCGTCCAGTATGGTGGAGACGTGACGATGAGGTGGACACTACTGTCTTCGATCACGTCCATATGACGGGAATCGCCCAGAATAACGCGATGAGTAGTTCGGGGAACGGTGAAGTTTCCATTGATCTTGTCAGCGAGCTTATCAGCAACTGTCCTTTCCACCAGCACTCCCAGACATCTTTCGTCATCCGCCATTATAAGCTTCAGGCAGGAGAGAATGAATTGGAATCGCAATAGCAAGAGGCTTAGTGTATCCGCACTACGCCTATCTCTTGCCGTTTTGAGCACGTCTCGATGCAATTTAGAACAAATGATCAGAAAAAGGGGCTAGCGCTCTGACTCTAGTATAGCACAGGTTATGAGGCAATACTAGCAATGACACTCGTTGACTCTTCGCGGGTACAACGGACAACACTGGTTAAGTGCTCGAAGTGGTTATCCCTTAATGATACCTTTCTGCTCTGGTGGGCAAAGCTGATCGGCCGGTAGTGACTGCCTACATTGGGTAGAAAGAAAGTATCAAGACGTCAAAATTGCAATGTGCGGCGATTTTCTGCGATGGCGGGTGGTGACCCGAACTGAGGTAGGGCAGGTGCCCTGCGACCTGCATGCTTGCGACAGGCTATCCGGAGCAGGCACCGGTCAGGTCGGGATACCGCGGACCCGGCGGGCGTTGTCCGCGAAGATTGCCGCTTGGGCGGCCTCGTCCGGTACTGCGCCCTCGACGTCCGAGATCGTGACGGGGATGAAATGGGCACCACCTTGGGTGTCGAAGGGGGTGTCGGTCCCGACGAGCACGCGGTCCGTCCCGCAGAAGTCAACGACCGCTTACGACCCCCGCTGGGCACCATCAGCGTCGTCTGCCAACTGGCGCAGGGTTGCAAAGAACTTTGGCGATTGGCCGATAAAAAGCCCGTCGGCAATGAAAGCCTGAAGCGTAGCCCTTGCTGCGCCTCTCGTCTCAGTCGGGCGAATGATTGAAACGATTGGGAACTTTCGATTGAGGAAGACGGTTGGTTCGGGCATGATCAGGTTGGTCTGGAAGAGCGGATCGCCCGTATTGAGTTCTGGGAACACCAAGCCATTTGTCGGGTCGGTCAGGCGCTTAAAATTGCCAGCCTTATCCTGCCAGGTCTGAAAGTGCATCGTCTCGGTTGGACCAATGCTGAGCAGGATGCGCAAGACGGTCGGATTGGTTACCCTCTGAGCAAGCTGTGGGTAGAGACTGGTGCCACCCTGCTCGACCCACGCGAAGTGGAATCCTGCCGTGTTGGCGATCGCCTGGAGGTGATCCGGAGGGCTGAGGTCGGCATCGGATCGAGGAATCCCGGGAAACTGTCCGGCGAGCAATCCTGGGATTGCCGGCGGGAACGTATCGTTGAATGGCGGGTCCGGGTTCTTATTGTCGCTGCGGTACCGTGTCCAAAAGCTGGTGTTTACGGTCAGTTGCATGATGTTGGTGAGGCGCCCGATGTTCTGCGCGCCCGTCGCTTTACTACTCGGTAACGTCTTGAACTGGCCGAGATTGACCGGGTTCCCGCCAACCGAGACGATGAACGCATTGAGGAAGTCCCGGTGCGAGAACTCGTCCTCGGTATTGTCGTGGATGTATTGGGGCATGTCCCCATCGAGGAATTGCAAGTCAGCCGTATAAGCTGGACTACCACTGCCACCCGGGACTTCGGCGTCCTGGATTCCTCCGAGCTCATTGTACTGCTGCCACAGATCGCTTTCAATGGTCTCAATCGCTGCCAGGAACCGGAGGATTGCAATATCGCCCTTGGTAACCTTTTTCGAATCATCCTCGGCCGCTGAAGCGATACTACTCCCCAGCAAGCCTGCGCCAGCAGCACCTGCTCCCCACGCCGCTCCTGTCCGGATAAAGGAACGACGACTGGCAGTATTCTCTGCGGATTGTGAAGCCAGATTCATTATTGTCTCCTATTTCTTCTTCAAAGTTGCCTTCACCTGTTGGCAGGTGGTTTGCCCGCAAAGTGCCATGGAATAATAGACAGAAGTACTACCTGATGCTCGTCTTAATGCTAGGAATAACGACGACCGACGGACGCATTTCAAAGGTATGACGTCATGCTAGGAATCTGACCCCGAACAAAGTGTGAATTTAGTGCGAATAGTATGTATAAATCATGAAGAATCCCAGATGCACCGTCCCGCTGACAACTTCGCGTCGACAACCTAATTACCAAACGATCATGAGCATAGGTGTGCTAGGTAATTACGGATTGATGAATGGCAACGCTAGTTGCTCTTGCTCCGATATGTCCGGGCGATCACTGGCTGCATCCTGGCGATCTGCACTGACTGTCAGCGCGAGATCGCCCAGCAGATCCTCGACCAAGGTGGCGACTAGGGCTTTGCGCTGAAGGAGAACTAGGAGGCACTCTGTCGGATGCTTGATGTCGCCTTCCCCGGAGGACCACATCTGCATCCGTTGGAGCTGCGCGACCGCGGAGGTCATCGTCCTCTTCCAACTCCTGCGCGGAGTTTAGATGCGTCGGGTCCTGCCCCCGGAGCTAAGAGTAATGTCGTGGCTCCAGCTTGCTCTGATATACTCTTTGATAGCATCCTTATTCACGCCACCGGCGCGGCGTAGTCCAAGGGTTCCTCGGGCTGGTGCAAGGCTTCTGGCCTGCGAGAGATGGCAACGAGCGTGAGAAAGCAGTGGTGGACGTACTCTGCTGCCTGGCCGTGACTGACTGTCAGATCGTTCAAGGGGTTGGAGCAGCATTTCAATGGTACCTTCCGGGCGAGAAAGCCAATGGTGAGGTCTGTCGGTTCTAAGCTACCGCCGAAAGGGAGCTCTTTGCGGACTGGTGTTGACGGCTCCCAGATGGTCCAGGAGCGCGAGGCGTGGGAAATGGTGCGAGCGTGGGGCTTTACCCGGGAAGTAAAGCGCTGGAATATTTCACTACGCCGACCTTCTCGACCCCCTGCGTCTATTCTGAGCGATCGCTGCGCTTCCCTCCTCGGTACAGCCTCAAGGGGAAGTGCATGAGCCTGCTTTCGCTCGCTTACGCCTTCGTAGCCGGGATGGCCGCGACGGTCAATCCTTGTGGCTTTGTGATGCTACCGACCCTCGTGTCGTTCTATCTTGGTACGCGAGACGCTGGCTACGCCGAAAAGTCGGTCGGCGAGCGCGCAGTAGCGGGTATCGTCTTTGGTCTGCTGGCCACGCTTGGATTCGTGGCGTTGTTCGGCGTCGTCGGCATCGTCGTCGGTATGGGAGGTCAGGTCTTGGCGGCCAGCTTTCCTGTTATTGGCTTGACTATTGGTATCATCCTTGTACTGCTGGGCGTTTGGCTGCTCTTTAGTGGTCGGTCGTTTGGGATTGGCCTTCTCCATCGTATCCAGCCCCCAAAAAAGCGTGGTCCGCGCGAGTTGTTTCTTTTTGGGATGGCCTACGCGGCTGCCTCGCTCGGCTGCACCTTGCCGATCTTTCTCGTTGTCGTCGGCGGTGCACTCGCGAGCTCCGGGATCATCGGAGCCCTGTTTGAATACGTCAGCTATGCACTCGGCATGGGAATAGTCTTGACCATCGTGAGCGTAGCGATGGTTCTTTCTCAGGGCTTTATAGTCCACGGCTTCCACTCGTTGCTCCCGTACGTCGAGCGAATCGGGGCCGCGCTCATGGCGGGGGCTGGGGCGTACTTGATTGTTTACTGGTGGCCACATGTTCTGGCGCCCTTGAGCTAAGCTTTTGATTTTCCAGCCCCAATTCCTCGTCGACAGCCCTCCAAGAGGTGCCGTAGCGCGGCCTCTTACGGGCCGCGGATCCGGGGGCAAGAACGTCGCACCTGACCCGTGCGGGACATTTTCCCCACGCCACCTCCCAGCGGGGCGCACGGCCCCGCGCTCCAGGGGCCCGACGGTCGCCTCGCGGCGATCACGCCGCTAACTCGTCGAGACGGGTCGGTAGCTCGTCTCGACAGCTACTGAGTCAGGTCTGACGAAGCGCTAGCGACTAACCGCTACTGTTGGATCCGGCAAAGCCAGCGGGTCGGCGTGTCTGGTCTGCCAGCGGCGCAGACGTTCGTAGAGTGACCGAACCATTTCGGTGTTGGCCGGATCCCAGAAGGCGTTGCGCATCTCTCCTGGATCGTCTTGCAAGTCGTAGAGCTCGTGCTCGCCGCTCAAATGGACGTTGAGCTTCCAGCGGCCACGACGGATGCTCCGCATTTCGGTCGGCCCCAATTCGGGGCGAGTTGCGATCAAGTGAGAGTAGGCGGAGCTCTCCGACAGGTCCTTGGGCAAGCCGTCCCAGCCGTGCCATTCGACGACAATCTCGGCATCCGCGGGCGCTTGATCGCCATTTTGAAGCAAAGGCACAAGACTCTTTCCCTGGAGGTGGGCTGGTCGAGGCTGACCGAGCAGATCAAGGATGGTCGGGACGAGATCGATCTGGCTGGTCGGCGTCGCCAAGCGGCGGGGTGCGAGGTCTGGCGAGGCGATGATCAGCGGCACGCGAACCGCGCCTTCAAAGGGCACGCACTTAGCCACGAGGCGATGGTCACCCATCTGATCACCGTGGTCGCTGGTGTAGACGATCAGCGTGTCCTCGATGAGGCCAAGCTTGTCAAGACGTTCGAGGATCTGCCCGACGTACTTGTCGACGAGCGAGCAGAGGCCCCAGTACCGCGCTTTGAGATCCTTCCAGCCGGCTTCGTCATTGGTGTAGACGTGAGGATTGGTCGTCGCGAAGCGCTCGCGCAGGGCGCGAAAGCGGAGCGGGACGGTCTCGTCCATGGGAAGATGCCATGACTCGGCTAAGCTGACGTCGTCGGCGCCGTAAACACCGTCCCAGGGACCGAAGAATGGCATGTGCGGCTCGAGAAAGTTCACCGAGAGGAAGAACGGCTGATCTCGGAACTCTTCGAGGAAGCGAGTCGCTTCGCGGGCCTGGTAGGCTGGCTTGCCGACTTCCTCCGGCAGCCGAGCCGCGGTCGGACGGCTAAAAATAGTTCGGCCATCCGGAGTCCGATCGTGTGGTACAAAACCCCGTTCGGTCAAGAAATGGTGGTAGGTGCTGTAGCCGGTCGAGGAGTGATAATGCGTGTAATTGTCTTCGGTCGAGCGCCAAAACTGCTCGAAGCCGCGTTGGGGCGTGAGCTCGTTGCCGAGATGCCATTTCCCGACGTAGCCGCAGGTGTAACCGGCCGGTCGGAGCAGCTCGGCAAGGGTGGGAATCTCGGTGGTAAGCAACTGATTGTTCGAGAAAAGCTGATGGGTATGAGGATATACGCCTGTCATGATTGTCGCCCGTGAGGGACTGCAAACCGGTTGAGTGCAGTAGGCGTTCTCGAAGAAAACGCCATGCTCGGCGATGCGGTCGATGTTCGGAGTGCGGATTCGCGGATTGCCGCTGGCGCCGAGGGTATCGGTGCGCTGCTCGTCGGTCCAGAGAAACAGCAGATTCTTCGGTCGCTTGGCCATTGACAATCTCCTCTATTCTTTCCCGTTCCCCCAAGGAAGCGTGCGTGGCATCACGTCGCCTCGGGCGAGGACGCGGCGATTGCGCTGACTTTCGCGGACCCGGCGATCGATGTCCGATGGGTTCCAATTCTCGAGTGCGATGGCGGTGAGTTCATCTTGAACCCGTGCGTATTCTGGCCGATCCGCTAGGTTCTCGAACTCGCCCGGATCTTTAGCCAGGTCGTAGAGCTCGGAAGGCTCGCCATGGTAGTAGTTCAGCTTGTAGCGACCGCGTCGGACCATACGGGCCGGGGTCACCGTGCCGTGACCCTCGTACTCGGCGATGGCGAGATCCTTCCAACCCTCGGTGTGGCCTTCAAGCAGCGGGACCATGCTATCGCCGTCGAGACCGTAAAGGTCGTCGCCGGTCCCGCCAGCCAGATCGACCACGGTGCGAACGACGTCCAGCAAGGAGACGACCCCGGAAACTCGCTGGCCACTTCGGTAGTGACCTGGCCAGGAAATGATCGTTGGAATGCGTGCCGACTGCTCAAAGAACGTGCACTTCCACCACATGCCGTGCTCGCCATGCATCTCCCCGTGATCGGCGACATAGATAATGACGGTATCTTCGGCTTGGCCGCTCGTATTGACCGCATCGAGGAGGGCGCCGATCTTATCGTCACAGAAGCTGATCAGGCCGTAGTACGTCGCGCGCGCGCGGGCAATCTGCTCGTCGGTGTAGTCACGTGTACTGAAATGGGTTCGCAGACGCTGGTGGGCTGGATGGAGCTCAGCAAGGTGGCCGGGCGGAATGTTCGGAAGGTCGGCGTACTCCGGAAAGTAACGATCGAAGTAGGGCTGGCGGACAATCAGAGGGAAGTGGGGAGTGATGATCGACGCGCAAAGTGCCCAGGGACGTTTGGCGCGCGCTTCGCTCTGAATGTATTCCACCGAGCGAGCAACGACCTCGTCATCATATTGCTGATAGGTCGAATCGCCGGGACCCGCCTCTTCGATGCGCTTCCACATCGCGGCGCCACCATCTTTCACGCCATCGTCCCAGCTAGGGCCACGCATGCGTCCACTGCCGTGGACGTCCTCGACCAGCCTCTCCTGGAGTCCATGCCGCTGATCCAGGCCAACGAAGTGCATTTTCCCCGCGAGCGCAGTGTCGTAGCCGAGCGCATTCAAACGGTGCGCCCAGGTTGGCTCATCGCTTGCCAGCGGAACGCCGTTATCCCAAACGCCAATCCGGTAGAGATGCTTACCGGTCATAAACGAGGCGCGCGACGGTACGCACAACGGAGAATTACAATAGGCGTTTTCAAAGACGGTACCATGGTCGGCTAACCTTTGCATAGCTGGAGTGTGGATGAAAGGGTGACCATAGGGACTACTGACCTGGGGGGCGTGTTCGTCACTCATTATGATCAGAAAGTTTGGACGACGGTCAGCCACGATTCACTCCTCTGTTGCATCGCAGGGCGACAAATCCGTTGTTTCGACCCGAAAGATAGCGGCTGGCTCTCCTGACGTCAAGTAGGGCGATGGCTACGCAGTCCTAAGCGCCGACGCAACCGCTCGTCTTCTTGAACGAAATCAGCCAAAGATTTCAGAAGCGTTCCCGCGGCCAGCAGCATTTCGGCGCTATCCCGCGCTGTCCGCACCCATTGGGGGACGGCGGGCATCTCGCGATGGTCTACTGTCAGCTTGGGGGGGCCACTGGTCAGATCTCTGACCAGCTTCACAACATCCTTGATCCGTGCGCTTGCTTCGTCGGCCATTTCGTGGCTAGCGAGCTCCGGATGGCCTAGTCGGTCCATGATCCATCGACCCAACCCACTCAGCCATACCTTCTTGACGCCCCACCCCACGACGAAAGAGAGAACCAGAAAACCGATGGTACGCAAGATGCTCTTCACCAGAAACCCTCTCCTGAAACGAAGTAGTCAGTAATCGGGGACCAGTAAACGGTGACGAAGAGGCTTGAGCGAGAGCGTGATGACTGATCGCTGGCCACTAATCACTGACTGCTGATTACAGGCGGCCAAGCGCCCGACGAAAATGTCGTTGACACTTGACGCCATGGTAAAATTTACTCAAAAATGAACTTGGGTTGCCCAGACCCAAGGTGCTGGAAGTTCGACTGGAGGTCGTTGATGATTGAGAACGTCTCCACTCAAGATCGTGACTTACTCGGGCGCCTCAGCGTCTACTTCGATAGTATTGAACAGCGCCTCCGTGAAGGGCAGGGATGGCTCATCTTCAACGCCGACTCGCGACGAGCTGGCCGGATCTCTCGATTCATCGGTGATCGCCTGCGTGAGTATCGTCCGCTCATCTCTTCGTATCTGATCCCCTGGCGTGACTTTGCGCTCAATGCCTATATGCTCAAAGTTGAGCTGGTCGCCGGCAGCACGCCGCCGACTGACCTTCCGACCGACTCGCGGCAGCAACAAGAGTACGCGATTGCTGGGCGCGTCTCGCAGGACATGTACTACCAGATGCGCTACTGCGATCTCTTCGTGCTGAATGGTGTCAATCCGAGCTACCCACATGAATTGGGCTACTTGGATCAGATTCTTGCCGACCGCTACCAGAACCGGCGCGCGTCCATCTTGATCACCCCGTGTATGCCACACGAGCTCGCCGCTGGGTTTCAGGCGCTTGCCCACGACGACGGAAACGAAGCATGGAAACGCTTCTTCAGTCGTCTGTACGATACCTGTTTGATTGCCCTTTAGTATCCGGTCGCTGGATAGTCGGCTATCTGTTCCTGATTATAGCAGAGCGAGTGCGACCAAGCTGATCGAGCTCTTGCTCCGGGGGTGGGCGGCACATTATTGTTTGCGCAGACGGGTCCCCGTGCTACAATATTTTCAAGGAATCGGTTAGATGCTTTGACCCAAGAGCGACAGAGAGTGGTGCCGTGGCTTGAGGGAGCGCCGCTGACTGTTCCTAGCCCACGTTGGGAGGATTCCGTGGCTGACAAGCCAGTTCCGGTAAGTGATTCGTCATTCGATCAACAAGTTTTGAAATCCGAGACACCAGTGCTCGTCGACTTCTGGGCAACATGGTGCGGACCCTGCAAAATGATCGCCCCCGTTCTCGAAGAGATCGCTGGTGAGCAAAGCGGGAAGCTAAAAGTCGCCAAGCTCGACGTCGACCAGAACCCAGAGACAGCTCAGAAGTATGGTGTCATGAGCATTCCAACTTTGCTACTCTTCAAGAACGGAAAGGAAGTCAGTCGCTTGGTCGGGTACATGCCGAAAGCGCAAATTCTGCAGAAAATCTCGGCTGGACTTCAGTAGACGACACTGACCCGCGGCCGGGCAGTGCTCTTCTTGCTGGGTCGGTGCCGTGTCAAAGCTCAAGAGAAGGAAAAGGGTCGTGCATCGTGCGGCCCTTTTTTCCATCGTAAGGATCCCCAAGTTACAGATCCCCTCAGCCGCCTCTCGGTAAATAACCCAGGCTAAGCCGCTGGTGATGCTCATACCAATGTTGTAATGCCATTGTAACTCTACCGTGATGAATGGTTGCTATAGTTATCGATCAGCCTGGCGCGGCCTTTAGGAGTCTGCGACGCGGAGGTGGCATACGATGGAGAAGGAGGCTAATCTCTCGATAGCTCAAACGGGTTTGAGCGTTTGGACAAGGCGCTACCACATGACGCTTAAACTCAGTGCT
This sequence comes from Chloroflexota bacterium, assembly GCA_021324795.1. Taxonomy (GTDB): domain Bacteria; phylum Chloroflexota; class UBA6077; order FW602-bin22; family CADDYW01; genus JAJPIK01. Next base: position 20,331 of record JAJPIK010000071.1, on the reverse strand, counting down.
GCCGCCTTCTTTGGTCTGATTGTCTTTCCGGTCATCTTCTTGGCCCTTCAGGGACACGACGTTCTTCTTGGTGGAAGGATCTCCCTTGTCGACTTGGTCTGGCTGATCCTTGCGCTGGCCGCGTGTGTCATCATGTTCCGCGCTCGCGCCGCGTTGGAGCAGACGGTGGCATGCGCCGTCGATCGGCTCTTGGTATCGTTGCCCGAGGAGGGTGAACCGCTGACTGGTTCATCTGTCTCGGGCTCAAGCGCCAAGCGTGAAGGCGATGCGAAAGCAGAGGGACGAACTGTCGCTCAAGGTCTGCTGGATCTCGTTTTCCTGCTGGCGATTCAGGCGACCCTGCGCGTGCCGCTGGTCGGCGTGATTAGTGGCCTGGCACCCCAGGCCTGGGTCGATGGCCTGTACGTCCTACTCGTGGTTGTTCTCGCTATCGTGATCCTGGTCAATGTAAATCGGGCTGGCAAACCATTGGTCGAGCATCTGACCTGGCTCGGCCTTAACCAGTTTGTCCCGACGGCAGGTTTCGCTGCCAATAGTGTGACCGCCGCGTTTACTATTCGTTTGGCGACGACCTCCTCTCCCTTGAGTAGTTCGCCTCGATCTTTCGAGGGTGAACCGGCGCCGCCGGACCCAAGTGCCATTTCCACGGAGACGTTAGCTGCGGCCGAGACAGTCGCGGCCGACCCAGAAGGGCAGTCACGGCCAGCCGATGACGAAGCGACCGTGCGTGCACCGGACCCCTCCTCCGTGTCGCTGGAGGCGACGGTGGTCGCGCCGGGAGCGACCGAGACAACGATTTCGGGGGCAACGGCGATTATCGTTGAGCCGACCGAGGCTACGAAAACGATCGTCGCGGACCCGGTACCCGCGGATAAGCCTCGAACGCACTGATGCGAGGATGTGTCGACATGGCAACAGAGACGACGCCGCCACTTCCGGTCCTCCGTGATGGTGAATACGAGATCCAAGACATTCTGGCCAAAGGGGGGATGGCGACCGTCTACAAAGCGCATTCGCGGTCGCTGAACGGACCGGTCGCGATTAAGGTTCTAGAACCGCGGCTTGCTAGCGACCGCGATCTCATGGTTCGGTTCCGTGGCGAGGCGGAGAACATCCACAATCTCCACCACCCGAATATCCTCGAGGTTTATTACTTCGCGGAAGAGAATGGTATTGCCTACATCGCGATGCGCTACGTGCCGGGGGGAACCCTGAAAGACCTGCTCGAAGCGCTGGGCGGGCCTATGGATCTTCGCACCGCGGCTCGCGTCACCGCACAGGTTGCCGCGGCTTTGCAGCATGCCCACGACCACGGCATGATCCATCTGGACGTCAAACCCGGTAATGTGCTCCTGGGGGATGCCGACTGGCCGCTCCTGGCCGACTTCGGGATCATTCGTATTGCTGGCGATACCCGCCTGGATGGCCAGCGCATTGCTGGTACTCCCGCCTATATGTCTCCCGAACAGTGGAAGGGCGGTCCAATCGACGGTCGCAGTGACCAGTACTCGCTCGGGCTGATGTTTTACGAACTCGTCACCGGACGTCGACCGTTCACCGGAGAAACGTCGGCTGAGCTGAAAGAGCAGCACCTGAGCGCTGAGCCGGCCCGACCGCGGCAGATCAATCCAGGTATCCCCGGTCCAGTCGAGGAGGTGATGCTCCGAGCCATCGCAAAGGAGCCAAAAGATCGATTCCCGAAGATCGCCGAGTTCGGGGCAGCGCTTGTCGAGGCGGTCGAGCGCTCGCGCGGTATGCAGCTCGAGACGAAACAGGCTATCGTGAGCGTCGTCCCCAATCTCCTCGCCCTGGTCGTGCTGGCTCTCGTCGCGCCACTGCTCGAAAGCTTGCCGAACCCGGAGCTGCCGGTCTTTCGCCAACTCACGCTCAACTGGCCCATCGCGCTCGTCGTTGCCATGCTGGAGGTGGCACTGCTCCTGAGCATCCGCTGGCCGATCATTGGTCTGGCAACTCGGCTCATGGGAACAGCTGTTGATGCGCTTGATTGGCTGACCCGTGTGTACGTTCGGATTGGGACCGATGCGGCCGGACCCTTACACGTCAGCAAATGGCGCAATGCCGCGTTGAGCACCGCCGAGGGATTGATCAACGTCGCTTACCTCTTCCTGATCTACCAACTCGTGGCAACGCCGTTGATCAATACCTTGGCTCTGCCAATTGATCCCGGACTGACCGATCTGATTGCGACCGGAATTGCCGCCGTCGTCTTGCTCGTCGCCGCGGTGATCGTCCTGCGCATCTACCGGGCGACCGGGCCAATCATCGGCGTCTGTGTTCTATCGATCTGCTGGGCCTTCGTCAGTGCGCTTCCCCTCGTCGACCGTAGCATCATGGGAGATGTCTCACTCCAGTGGCTCGTCAAGCTGCTCGTTGGCGTGGCCGTGCTCGCCGCCTTTCTTGCCGTGAGGACGCGGGTGCAGCGAAGTGTTCGCGAGGCGCTCGTTCCGCTGGCGCTTCGCCAGTTTCGCCACTTGCGACGTGGACAGCTCGCGGAACAGATCGCAGCGCAGAGGCTTCAGCTCGAATCCTCCGTGAATGGCCTGGTCAACGTGCTTTACCTCGTGATTGGCTACGCGATGATCGCATTGCCGTTGCAGCGGGTACTGCTCGGCCTGGTTACCCCACTGGCCAGCGCAATCGTGATCACGGTCGCCGTGATCTTCGTCACAGCGCTTTTGATCAACCGGTTGCGAGTCTCCAGTGGCATCGTTACTGCGACGCTCGGGCTGGTCATCTGCTCGCCGACCTTGCTGGGTCTGCCGCTCTTCGTCCCGGGCTTATCCGGCTCTGCTTCTTTCCAATGGATCGCGCGGCTGATCATTGGGCTCGGCGTTTTGCTGCTCTTTCTCGGGGTGCGCCGCCAAGTTCAGTTCGCGTGCCGTCCGTTGATTGTTCCACTCGTCGCCCAGCAGTTAGCGAGTTTTCGACCAAGTACAACCGAAGGCGAGGAGACGAAACGTCGTCAGTCACTCGGTCATTTCGCTGATACCCTGGTCGATCTGGTGTACCTGCTGGTCAGCTATTTTGTCGTGGTAGCCCCGGTAACGAGTGCGCTCGTCCTCAGCCGGAACCTGGCAGCCGTGAGCACACTGGTCTATCTGCTCTTTGTCCTTGCCGTTGCCTACGTCATCTATCAGTTGCTGCGCGACTTCGTGCCGAGGCTTCGCTCGGTCGCAATGCTAGCTTGATGTGAAAATCTAGGTCGCCGCGATCACTTCGCGGATCTTGTCCGCGCCAAGGCGGGTTGGACAAATAGTTTGGATGCCGAGCGTGTTGTAGGTATCTTCCCGTTCGGGATCCTTGATCTGGCTAATCACGATCGGAACGCCGAGGATATGCTTCGCGATCTGACAGGCCATCACGTTCGTGTTGTCGCCGTCGGTCAGAGCGATGAGTGCGTCCGCTCCTTTCACGCCTTTATCGCGTAATTCGTCGACGTCGATTAAGTTAGCAACCGATGTTTTTCCAGAAAAGGTCTTGGGAAGACGGCTGAAGCCTTCGGCGTCTCGGGCGAGAACGGTGACATCGTGACCGTGTCGGTCCAGCACCTCGGCAACTTTCGCACCAAGCCGTCCACAACCTAAAATAACCACACGCATGGTAAAGGGCGTTTCTCCTAAGCTAAGGCTGGCCATCCATCGAGACTGGAGACGTCTCCAGTTGATTGATCAAGCCATCGCTAATCTCATAGGTCACGTGAGCAATCTGAGTGATCGTCGGATCGTGAGTGCAGATAATCACCGCCACGTTCTCATTGGTAGCAATGTATCGAAACAGTGTCATAATCTGAAAGCCGGTGGTACTGTCCAACTCGCCGGTCGGCTCGTCGGCTAGCATCAGCGAAGGTCGGTTGCCAAGCGCCCGGGCGATAGCCACGCGTTGCTGTTCTCCGCCGCTCAGTTCGAATGGCCGGTGATGCATACGTTTGGCCAATCCGACAAGTTGGAGCAGTTCAGTGGCCCGCTTTTGGCGCTCCTTCCTCGGCACGCCGGCAATGTGCATCGGCAGCTCGACGTTTTCGAATGCGGAGAGGACCGGGATCAAGGCGAAAGATTGGAATACGTAGCCAATCGTCGCCCGCCGCAAGGCGGTCAATTCGCCGTCCGGGAGCGTCGAAAGATCCTGGCCCCTGATGTAGATCTTGCCGTGGGTTGGCTTGTCGAGACCGCCAATCATATTGAGCAGCGTGGTCTTGCCCGACCCGGATCGCCCCATGAGGCCAGCCAACTCTCCGGCCCGGACGCTCAAGTTGATCCCACGCAACGCCGTGACCTGCTCGTGGCCGAGCTGATAGATGCGCTGAACATTCTCGACGCGGACGATCTCTTCCCCGGAGCGCGTTCCGTTCGCGGTTTCCGATGGCTTGGTGAAAGGACCGATCATCGCAGCCCCCAGCGACGCGAAGTCGTCTCGCGCTTTCCGTCTTCTTCCTCGCCGGGAATCGCCCGGATAATGATCTGATCGTCGTCCAATTCGAGACGCACCTTCTTCTTAATGGACAGCTTATCCAGGTATTCGCGCGGAATCTGCAGGCGACCTGCGCCGTCGAGCACCACGAACTCGTCGTGCGTCTCGCCAAGAACGATGCTGCCCGCCGCGAAGTCAGCCATGTCGATCGCAACGCGCCGGATCGTCTCAGTGGCGGTCTTGCCATCACGGATGGCGACTACTCGATCGACTTTCGACATGACTTTCGGGTCATGAGTGACGATCACGATCGTCGTGCCATACTGGTCGCGAATGTGTCGGAACATGTCGAAAATCGTTGCGGCAGTTTTCGTATCAACCGAACCGGTTGGCTCGTCGGCGAGAAGGAGTGGAGGGCGATTGGCCAAGCCAATCGCAATCGCGACTCGCTGCTGCTCCCCTCCGGACATCTCGGAGAGCTTGTGCTTCATGCGACCAGAGAGGCCGACTACCTCGAGGAGTTCGCGAGCCCAAGCGCGCTGCTTGGCGTTGTAGTTCCCGGAGATCACCATAGGTAACTCGACATTCTCGATGGCGGTTAGATAGGGGAGCATGTTGCGGGCAGTCTGCTGCCAAACGAAGCCGACGACCTCGCGTTTGTACTTGACCAACTGACCTTCGGTCATCTTGAGCAGATCGCGTCCGCCGACGAGAACCCGTCCGGCCGAAGGACGGTCTAGGCCGCCAAGAATGTTCAACAGGGTTGACTTACCGCTACCGCTATTTCCAATGATCGCCATCAGCTCCCCCTTCTGGATCTGCAGATCCAGACCTTGGAGAGCCACCGCTTCGAGATCCGCGACCTTATAGATCTTGACCAGATTTTCGCAAAAGATCAACGGCTCATCGGAGGTTGAAGTGGGTGCCGTGGTCTGGGACTCGGTCGGCTCGGCTCGCAGTGCCAATGCCCTACCTCCCTGCCCCGAATGCCAGTCATTCCAGGGCATAATCTCTTGTGACTGATTTTATCCGGGCAAAGCGTTAACGTCAATAAAGCGTTCGCTCGACCGTCTCTTTACTTTGGAGTCGCCGTCTTTCAAGGTTAGTCCCGGTCAGTAGTATACTCCTAGTGTTCGACGTATGGGGTGAGGACAATGCAAAGGCGCCCGTTTCTTACGTTTTTCGGAAGTAGTATCTTGATGGTCGCGTGCGCGCCACGGTCTGCTCCGGAGTTGTCGGCGGGCGAAGTTCTTCAAAAGGCGAGCGAGGCTCTCAGCACGGTTACCAGCGTCCACTTCGTTTTGACCTCGAGCAACGGCATGATGGCAATTGGCGAGAACTTCGCGGCAAAATCAATCGAAGGCGACGTGGTCAAACCCGATCGCCTCAAGGGAACCGCGGTTAGCCGTTTTGGTAACCTGACGGTCAACCTCGGTTTCATGGTGGTTGGGAGTCAGCAGTACGTGACCAATCCCATTACCAAACAGTGGCAAAAGCTGCCGAACGCGAATGTAGCACCCAACTTACTGGATCCGGACCGCGGTGCTCCCGCGCTTTTGCGCCAAGTTGCCAACCCCAAGAAGCTCGCTAACGAGTCTATCGACAACATTGAGTGTTATCATATCAGCGGCCAGCTCGTGGCTTCCTTGCTCGCTGGATTAGTCGGGGTGGCCGGAAGCTCTACTCCATTGGCTGGCGACCTATGGATCGGCACCAAGGATTTTCTCGTTCGTCAGGTTCATCTGGTTGGCCCTATTGCCAAGAATGAGCCGCCGCAGATTCAAAGAACGCTCGTGCTGAGTAATTACGGCGAGACAGTGACGATCGAGCCTCCGACCTAATATGAGCACGCGTTTCACGGCTCAGCAGTTCGGCCTAGTCGCGGTCGTCGCTGCGGTCTTTCTTGGGTCGCTGGATCAAACGGTCATCGTCGCCGCGCTGCCGGCGATCGTCAGCGATCTCCAAATTCCTTTCGATCGACTCGATCAAGCCGCCTGGATCGTCTCGGGCTACCTCCTCGGTTACACTGTCACCTTACCAGTCGTTGGTCAGCTCGCCGACGTTCGTGGACGAGCTTTGAGCTTCGCCGGGGCATTGATAGTATTCGTCGTTGGATCACTCGGCTGTGCGCTCGCGAGCTCGCTTGGTCCATTAATTGCCGCTCGGCTCCTCCAAGCGATGGGAGGCGGAGCGCTATTGCCGGTCGCTGTTGCGATTGTCAGCGACCGCTATCCGCCGGAGCAGCGAGCGCTGGCAATTGGTGTGGTTGGAGCGGTCGCCGAGGCCGGCGGTGTCTTGGGACCTCTCTATGGGGCGGTGATCATTGCGCATCTTGCCTGGCGCTGGATATTTTGGCTCAACGTTCCGTTCGCAGTGCTCTTCCTCGCGCTTGCGATGCGTTTCGGCAGACTTCCCCCCTCGTATACGAAAAGAGAACAGATTGATTGGCCTGGTGCGGTGCTCTTTAGCCTCGCCTTGGCTGCGCTGATGGCTGGATTGTCTCGCGAGCCGATTTTCATCATTGGAGATGACGTTCGACCGACCTTGCTCGTCCTCGCGCTCGTGGCCCTGGTCGCCTGCCTGGGCTGGCAATCCCGAGCGAGGAATCCCCTTTTGGAGATTGGTCTCTTTCGGATAGCTGGATTTGGCGCCGGTATCGCCGGTGGCTTTCTCCTAGGCGGGGCGTTGATCGTGGCGATGGTCGACGTGCCGTTGTACGCCGCGACGATCTTGGTCGTGTCACCAGCCGATGGTGGGCTCCTCTTGATGCGGCTCACCTCGTTCATCCCAATTGGAGCCATCCTTGGTGGACTTTTGGCCCAACGTTGGGGTCTGCGTTTGCCAACGCTTTTCGGCTTCGTCGCGGCCGGACTTGGCCTGCTGGCGATGGCTACCTGGGGAACCGCACCGGAACCGAGGCGCTTGTGGCTGAGCCTGGCGATGGCTGGCCTCGGATTTGGTCTGTTGATCGCACCATTGGCCACGGCGACCGTGAACGCGGCCGGTCAGGGGCGCGAGGCATCAGCCGCCGCTCTCTTCTCGGTTGCCCGTCTGACCGGTATGGCGATCGGCTTGTCAGTGCTGACCGCGTGGGGGCTTCAGCACTTCGACGATTTAGCGGCGTCGATTCCACTCCCGTTGCCAGTGCCGGGCGAGTCGGCGGCCCAGTCCGCCCAACGGCTTGCCACCTACGCCGAGGCGATACGCGGAGTGGGCGCGCAGGTCTACCACGACATTTTTCAAGCCGCGGCGATTCTCTGCTTTGTCGGTATGGTCGTGGCAGTGTTTATGGGGCAGAAAAAAGAGAGAGTGAAGCCCCTCACTCGGAAAGCTTGAGCACTGCCATGAAGGCTTCCTGGGGAATCTCGACGTTGCCGACCCGCTTCATGCGTTTCTTGCCTTCAGCTTGCTTTTCGAGTAGCTTGCGCTTACGGGTGACGTCACCACCGTAGCATTTGGCTAGGACGTTCTTACGCATAGCAGCGATGTTTTCCCGGGCGATGATTCGGCTGCCGACGGCGGCCTGAATCGGGACCTCGAAGAGCTGACGTGGAATCAGCTTGCGGAGCTTTTCGACGAGCTCCTTACCGCGTGGGTAAGCCTTGTCGACGTGAGTGATCATTGATAAGGCGTCAACCGGTTGGCCATTCACCAGGATCTCCATCTTGACCAATTTGCCTTCGCGATACCCTTCAAAGGTGTAGTCGAGCGAGGCATACCCCTGGGTGCGCGACTTCAGTTGGTCGTAGAACTCGACCAAAATTTCGCTGAACGGCACGTCGTAGGTGAGAAGCACGCGGTTTTCGTCGAGATACTCCATTTTGTCAAATGTCCCTCGCCGCTGACTGACCAGTTCCATGATCGCCCCAATGTAGCGGCTGGGCGTCACGATGCTGATCTTCACCCAGGGCTCGGAGATCGACTGGATCTCATTGGCTGGCGGTAGATCCGACGGGTTATCGATCCGCTGAGTCGTGCCTTTGGTGGTTGTCACCTCGTATTCGACGCTCGGCGACGTGGTCAGAATGTTCAGGTTATATTCGCGCTCGATCCGCTCTTGGACAATCTCCATGTGAAGTAGTCCAAGAAAGCCGCAGCGGAAACCGAAGCCAAGGGCAATCGAGCTTTCAGGCTCGAAGGAGAGCGCGGCGTCGTTGAGTTTGAGCTTCTCGAGTGCATCGCGGAGAAGCTGGTATTCACTGCTTTCGACCGGGTAAAGGCCGGCGAAGACCATCGGCTTGGCTGGACGGTAACCAGGTAGTGGCTCGCTGGCTGGGCGCTCGGCAAGCATCACCGTGTCACCAACCTGACAGTCGGCGACGTTCTTAAGGCCGGTCGCGATGTAGCCTACTTCCCCGGTCGCCAGCCCATCGAGGGACTCCAGATCGGGACGGAAGCAGCCGACCTCGAGGATATCAGCTTCTTTGCCAGTCGAGTGCATCACCAGCCGAGCGTTGGCGGGAATCACTCCGTCGACGACACGTACGTAGGCGATCACACCCTTATAGACGTCGTAATGCGAATCAAAGATCAACGCTCGCAGTGGCGCTTCCGGATTTCCTTTTGGCGGTGGAATCCGTTGGACGACCGCCTCCAGGACGTCTTCGATGCCGGTCCCTTCTTTCGCTGAGACGCGCAGCACCTGGTCGCCTGGAATACCAATCAGCTCCTGAATCTCGTGAGCTACCCGGTCCGGCGCGGCGTTTGGTAGGTCGATCTTATTGACGACCGGAATAATCTCGAGATCGTGTTCGAGGGCCAAGTAGACGTTGGCCAGAGTTTGTGCTTCGATTCCCTGAACCGCGTCGACGACTAGCACGGCACCTTCGCACGCGGTCAGGCTGCGACTCACTTCGTAGCTGAAATCGACGTGGCCGGGCGTATCGATCAAATTCAGTTCGTAGACTTCGCCATCCCGCGCGTTATAGTTCATGCGGACGGCGCGGGCCTTGATCGTGATCCCTTTCTCGCGCTCTAGATCCATCGAGTCGAGGACTTGCTCAGTCATCTCGCGGGAGCTGAGCGTGCCGGTTCGTTCGAGAAGTCGGTCGCTTAGGGTAGTCTTCCCATGGTCGATATGCGCAATAATGGAAAAGTTGCGAATGTTACTTTGTTTCATCGGTATCTAAATAAGTATAGGTGCTGCCAAGCCGAACGTCAATCCGAGCGAGCGAGCATGCATATGCTCAAGATCTCGTAAGCAGAGTGCCACCACTCCATGATAAAATACGGCCACGGACTTCGGGGGTTAAAACGTGCCAGCGATTCCAGAACAGGACGATACCACGCTTTGGCTGGCGAAGGCGCTTTTCGATCTCGGGGCGATCAGCTTTGGCGATTTTACCCTCGGGCGAACTGCTGTCCATTCGCCAGTTTATGTCAATCCACGACGGATTCTCAGTGAGCCAGCCCTTCTCCAGCGGGTAGCGAGTGTCATCGACGCCGAGATCAAGGCGGCACAGGGGAGACGTCGCCCCCGCCTGTCGCCCTTTAGCTTAGTGGCTGGGGTGCCTTTTGGCGGTCTTCACCTGGCTCTTGCCTACAGCCTGGTGAGCGGCGTCCCGATGTGCTACGTGCGACCGGCCACCTCGGTCGGCAAAGATCACTGGATCGAAGGCCGTTATGAAAGTGGTCAAACGGCGCTGATCGTGGATGATCTGATCACCGGCGGTGGTAGCATCCTCCAAAACGCTCACTCACTCGAAGAATTCGGCATCCGGGTGCGCGACGCGATCGTTCTGATCGATCGCGAACAAGGGGGTGCCGAGAATCTGCGGCGTCATGGCTATAACTTGATTTCGATTTTGCGCCTGAAGACCATGCTCACTTATTACTATAATACCGGTTTGATCACGCCCACCTGGTACGAGCGGAGCATGAATTACCTCGAAGGAAAGCCATCCCCAAGTTAGTGATTAGGCGAGAGCCTTGGACCTCAAGACGCGCCGTTGAATCAGACGCTGGAGCTGGCTAACCTCCTGCACCCCCAGGAGGATCGTCGTCAGTAGGTAAACGAGTCCCCCTAAGCCGATTGCCCCGACGACGAAGGGCGCTCCGTCGAGCGGGCGAGTCAATGGCTCGCCCAGAATGCTAAATACGACAAGGAAGGCTCCCATCACCAGCGCGGCGGCAATGCTTTTCCACGCGGCCGCGAAAAGTGCCCGGAAGCTCAAGCCTTCGACTCTCCGTCGGCAAACTGAAAAGAGGAGCATTGCCTCGCACGTGCTTGCAATGGCGGTTGCCAGGGCAAGTCCAGGCTCTCCCATCACGTGCACCAGCGTTAGACCGAGGGTCAGATTGATCGTCATCCCGACGGTGGCGACTTTCACCGGGGTAAAGGTGTCATGTAAAGCATAAAATGCCCGGGTGATGATCTCGACTGTGGACATTCCGAAGAGACCAGCCGCGTAGAAGTGGAGAGCGTCGGCGGTCATCATGGTCGAGACGCTTGTGAACTGGCCGCGTTGAAAGACCAGCCGGACGATTGGGAAGCTCAAGATGATCAAGCCAAGACTGGCCGGAATGGTCAAATACAGGATAAACCGCAGCGCATCGAGCAGAGTACGCTGAAGCTCCTCGTGATTGCGCACCGCTCCGTGCTCGGCGAGTGATGGGAAAACGGCCGTCGAGATCGCCATGGCAAAAATGCCGAGCGGGAGCATTGTCAGGAGCCAGGCGTAGTTTAGCGAGGCTACTCCGCCAGGAATCCCTGAGGCCAGGTACAGGGCAACTAGAAAGTTTGCCTGGGTCACCGCGAGGCCAATCGCTCTCGGACCCATCAACCGACCAACCGCGCGCACTCCCCGGTGGGTCAAATCAAGACATGGGCGATAAATGAAGCCAACTTGTCGCAAGCCGGGAATCTGGACCAGCAGGTAGAGCGAAGAGCCCAAGAGGGCGCCGGTCGCTAGACCGTAGATCCCAAGCCAACGACTAAAAACGACCGCGCCAAGGATAATGCCCAGGTTGTAGCTGGTCGGCGCGAGCGCGGAGAGGAAGAACTTTCCATGGGCGTTGAGTGCACTGGTGGTGAAGCAGCCCAGGGTGAAGAACAGCGGTGCGAGTAAGATGACCCGGGCGAGTTGGGCGGAAAGATCCTGGTACTCCGGTGGAAAGTCCGGAACCAGTAAGGGCATGATCTGTGGGGCGAAAATGAAGGTTATTGCCAGTAACGGAACGAGCACGACGATTGAGAGGGTGAACAGGATACTGAGCATTTTTGCCCCCTCGTCCTCCTCCCGTCGGGTCAGATACGAGGTGTAGACTGGAATGAAAGCGCTAGCGACGGCTGCTCCGGCGACGACCTGAAAGACAATGTCGGGCACCCGTACCGCGGCGAGGTAGGCGTCGAGCTCTCGCCCGGTCCCAAATCGATAGCTGATCGCGACGTCGCGTAGCAAGCCGCTCAATCGGCTAGCGACGTAAGCCAGCATCATGATGATGGCAGAACCGGCCAATCGTCGGCGACGCTCGGCTTGCAGCATCAAAGGACCCCGCTCTTAATGCGCCCACGACGCCGAACGCGCTCGACCATTGCCTGGTGGGCAGCATTTTCGAGGCGATCGTCCAGCGGTGCGAGATGCCACTCGCCGTAGCGACGAGCCAGTGCCAGTTGGATCAGATAGTCCGCGAAGCGAGGATTCTTCGGGAGCAGCGGACCGTGTAGGTACGCCCCGAAGGCGTTTCGATATCTTGCTCCCTCGGTGCCATCGGCGCCGTTGTTCCCCGCGCCGACGCGAACGATGCCGAGTGGTTGGCATGATCGAAGGTAGGTCCGCCCACTATGATTCTCGAATCCGACGAGCGACATGACCTCATCCCCGAGGTGAACGTCGACGATTACGTCACCAATGAAGCGGCGCGGGCCAGCCTCGGTCGTCGCGTCGAAGATGCCGAGGCCAGGCAGGATCTCCCCGCTGACGGTCTTAAAGAAATGCCCTAGGAGTTGATAGGTCCCGCAAATCGTGAGCACGACAACGCCATTTTCGATCGCGTCGACGAGAGCGCGCCCGGTGTCGCTTTGGAGGTCTTGACTCACCGCGACTTGGTCGCGGTCTTGACCGCCGCCGGCAAATAGAACGTCGAAGTGGTCGAGAGGGCTGCTTTCCCCGACGCCGCGTTCAACCACGTCGACGTCGATGCCTCGCCATCGACAGCGCTGGACCAGAGTCAAGACGTTGCCGCGGTCGCCGTAGACGTTCATGCCGGTCGCGTAAAGATAGCCGATAGTCAGATGCATCTAATCGTCCCAGAAGTGGTTCGCGTAATGACGGCGGCTGACGATCGTCCGCAGCTCGAGCATGGCGGTGTAGGTTGGCAAGACGTAAAGGGTTTCGCCCGACCCCAGCCGGGCGAGTCCGACGTCCAGTCCTTTTTCGATCGAATCAATGATCTGAATGCGCTCAGCCGGCACGCCGGCATACTTGAGGCGCACCGCCATGTCACCGGCTCGTGTGCCGGAGACGATAGCCGAACGACAATACTCGGCCGCGATCTCGACCTGAGCATCCCAGAGCCAGGACACGTCGGTTCCGTCGGCAAGGTTGTCGTTGATGAAGAAAGCGAAGTCTTTGGGCGCTGAATCGGCGAGGATCGTGCGCAATACCTCGGTGAAGCCGACCGGGTTCTTGATCAGGGCGAGAAACAGCGTTCGATCGCCGACCTGGATCTGTTCGAGACGACCGAACGCAGCACTAAAACGCGCGACAGTCGCGTCAACGGCGTCGACCGGTATTCCCGCCGCAGTAGAGCCCGCGACCGCCGCGAGCAAGTTGTAGACGTTGTATAGGCCCGGCAGGCCAAAGCGCCAGCTCCGGCTACCGAATGGCCCGTTCACGACCACCTCGGTTGACTGCGTCCCTCGAAGGACCACACTGCTGGCGACGACATCGGGCTTGGGGCGTGCAAAGTCGCTGCTGGGACACCGATACTGACCGAGATGGGCATAGCGGACGACGTCATAGGTCAGGGGTGCTCCGCAGAACGGGCAGCGTCGCGAGTCGGCGACGTGGTCGAGGGCGGATCGATCGCCGGGCGAGTCGATGCCGTAATAGAGAACCGGTGTCGACACGGCCTGGCCAAGCGCCGCGACCGCCGGGTCGTCGGCATTCAAGACGACCGTTGTTGTCGGAGGAATAGCTTGGAGAGCCTGACGCCAGCGCGTGGCGATCAAGTCGATCTCCCCGTAGCGGTCGAGCTGATCGCGAAACAGGTTTGTGAGCACCACTACCCGCGGTGAGATCGCTGAGAGCAACTGGCCGAAGACCGCTTCGTCGACTTCGAAGAGGCCGCTATCGATTCCCGACTGGCCAACCAGACCCGCTTGGGTAACAAGCGCAGTTGCTAGTCCACTGGCGAGGTTGGCACCCGCACGATTGTGAACTGGCTGCCAGCCAGCGTTTGCCAGAATCGCGGCGAGGATGCGGCTCGTGGTCGTCTTGCCGTTGGTTCCGGTGACTAACACCGTGCCACGGTGGAGATGACTGATGAGTTTATTAATCGTCGCGGGATCGACGCGCCGTGCTAGTGCACCAGGGAGCGAGGTACCGCCGCCGATGCCCAGTCGGCGGCTCGCGACGCCCGCGAGCTTGCCCACGATCACTGCCGAGAGCAGGCGTAAGTCGGGCTTGGATGTTGTCACTGCGATCATCATCTCACGCCAAGTATAACTCATTGTCCAGGGTGAGAGTGTGCTTGGCCTCACCCCGGGCAACCAAGGTAGGCAGGCGCAAGAAAGTTGCCAAGTATCCGGGTGGCGTATGGCATACCCTATGCATTGGTCGTCCTTTCACCGGTTGTGAATGGATACTTGGCTGCTGTTGTTGGCCCCAAATATTGAAGGGTAGGCCCGGCGATGCTACAATATAGGGGACTTCAATGGGGGAAAAGCAGGGGGGGACGGTGAGTTCTGCCGTACTCGTGCTGAATCAAAATTATGAACCCCTGAACGTGTGTAACGAGAAGCGGGCAATCGTCCTGATCAATCGGGGGAAGGCGGAAGTACTAGAGCATGGTTCTGGTCAGATCCGTACGCCCTCGCAGAACTATCTTCGGCCGTCGGTGATTCGGCTGGTTTACTTGATCAAGCGGCCGAGACCCAAGGCTCGCTTGACCCGACGGGAAATCTTCCTGCGCGATAACTATACCTGTCAGTACTGTGGTGCGCGTGGTAAGGATCTGACGCTCGATCACGTCATCCCGCGCCACAAAGGGGGAAAGCACACCTGGGAAAACTTGGCGAGTGCTTGCCGTGCCTGCAACCATCGTAAAGGGGGCAAGACGCTCGAAGAAGCCAAGATGGTGTTACGTCGGAAACCATTCCAGCCGCGGGTTTCGACGTACTACATGCTGAATCAGTATTTGAAGTCCTACTCAGAGTGGCAGAAGTTCATTCCCGAGTGGGAGCTCGCGCCGCTCTTGGCCGCCGGTTGATCGACTAGGCCAAGAGCAAGGCGCGGAGCGCTTCCTCATTTCTCGTTCGGGTTAAGGCGATCACATGATCACCTGCCTGGATCTGAGTTTCCCCATTCGCTAATCGTGGCTCCCCTTCATGGCTGACGAATAACACTAAGGTATCTGCCGGGAGCTGCGCGTCGCGCAACTTTTTCCCCACGATCACCGACGAAGGCGAGACGTCGGCTTCGACCATCTCGATGTCCGCATCCTTGAGGACCGGCAAGTGGACGAGCGGTTTGGCCGGGAGTCGCTGCTCAATCTGCTGCATAATGACGTCGGTGCTCGACACAGTGGCATCGATTCCTAAGATCTGAAAGATCCGCTCGTTCTTCGGATTGTTGATCCGGGCGATCGTCCGCGCGACGTTGAACTTCTTCTTCGCCATCTGGCAGATCACGAGATTGTCCTCGTCGTCTCCGGTCACCGCGACGACAACGTCCGCCCGGTTGACCCCGGCTTCGCTCAACGTACTCGCTTCACAGGCATCCCCGCGAAGAACAACGCTCCCGAGCTCTTCGCTAATTCCATCGGCCTTACGACGGTCCCGCTCGATGACCAAAACCTCGTGTCCTTCGTGAATCAGGGTCTTGGCGAGGTAAAATCCAACCTTACCGCCGCCGGCAACCACAACGTACACGCGTTTGCTCCTCTAGTCTGATCAGGAATGAGTAAGTTCTTTTTGGGCGCTTGTCGGGGCGGCCGCTTGGTCGAGCATATGCTCAATAAGCTCGGCTCCGAGTGTTGTGGGGCAGACGGTTTCCAAGCCGAGCGCGTGATAGGCTTCTTCGCGAATTGGATCATAAATTCGCGTAATCACCTTCGGAACGTGATGGATCACTTTCGCAACCTGTGACGCCATGATGTTGGTGTTATCATCGTTGGTCACGGCTGCGAATACGTCGGCTTCGCCAATTCCTGCCTTGGTGAGAATCTCGTCGTCGATTCCCTGGCCAGTGAGAATCTGACCACGAAAGTGTAACGGCAGTCGTTGGAAGGCATCGACATTTTGGTCGATCACACGCACGTCGTGCCCTTCGCTGTCCAGTGCGGTCGCCAGGCGGGCGCCAACCCGGCCACAGCCTAAAATAAGTACGATCATCGCCTGTTTTGCGCCTCGCGTCCCTCGGGAGCTCGAGCCAACCAGACTCGGCAAGGAGCGTTCTTCAGGAGATAGGCAGCAGTGGAACCGACCTCGCTCTCTCCTGGCCGGCGCCGCTGGGAGATTCCCAGGATGATGCCATCAACGTTGCGCTCCACGGCTTCGTCGACGATGGCTGCGCCGATGTCACGAGCCTGCAGGAGCTCGGTCTCAACACTGATCTGGGCGGCTTCACAATCCTGCTCAACGCGATCAAGCAAATGCTCGCCTTTCTCGATCTCGGGCTCGATCTCGGCATCAATCGGCAGCGCGCGCTTCACCTCGATCACGTAGATAGCATAGATCTTCGAATTGAATCTTCGCGCCAACGATGTAGCGAGCACGAGTACGTCCTCATCGGTCGGCTCACCGGTCACTGACACGAGAATACTATCGAGTTTCACGAAACTTGCTCCGTGAACGCGGGTCGCCGGTCATGGCGAACGCCCCGTCCATCCACTTTCGAGACGTCGCAAGGAGTATACACCTGGCCCATCCTGACAGCAAGGCGCAGCTTTTCAAGAAGGGGCACTCTCCAACCGTGTCTCAGACGAGGACTCCTTGCCCAGGAACAGTCCAACCATCTGTAATCCGGCAATTAGCCAGACCAGGCCGACAACGTGAGGAAATCGCATGTCGACGAAGTGATGGTCGAAGATGCCGCCGACCAAGGCTGAGATTAAAGCGGCAAGGCAACTGACCGCCAGTGTTGCCGCTTCGTCGTGAGCAACCAATCCCCGACGAGCTCCACGGTAGACGATTGTGCCGATGGCCCAGAGCCAGATTGCCAGGCCAACCAAGCCGGTTTGCTCGGCGAGCAAGAGGTAAATGCTCGAAACACCAACGTACAGATCGACGTCCGGCGCTTGACCGAAGCCAACACCAAACCAGGGGTATTGCTGGATCAAGCGGAAAGCATCCTTGTACTCACCCAGACGCATCGCCGCGGCCTGATCCTGGACGAGAAGGCCGGACTGAATGTGACTCACAAAGGCGTTTTGAGCGAGCTCCGGCACGAGGGGAAGGGCAACCGCAAAAAGGATCGCCAGCAGCCAAAGGCGGCGGTAGCGAAGCGTCGCCACGACGGCAGCGCCCGCGAGGAAGCCAAAAAGCGAGCCACGTGAGTAAGTCAGGAGCAAAGCCGCGAACATGACCCCCAGGCTACCGAGGAGCGCGAGCTGATAAACGCGCGGTCGCGGTAAGAAGAGCAACCCCAGGGCAACGCTGCCACACATCATCAGCGTCGCGCCCAGGATATTCGGATCGATCGACGTACCAATCGCTCGCTGTGTCTTCGTGCCAGCGATGAACTGAAGAATATTAGTTCGCGGGTAGCCGAACGGCCCCAGCGCCGCCAGGAGCTCAGTCGCCAGCCCATGGGGCATGTAATACAAGACGATTCCGATGATCGCCGCGCCTACTCCTCCCGCTACAAGACACAAGAGCAGCCGCTCGAGCGTCTTTCGGTCACGCACCCCGTTGATCACAGTGAAAAAGATGAGAATACTGTTCAACATCTTCAGAAACAGGCGAGCATCCGATGACGTCGTTTGATAAGCGGTGCCGAGGATGAAGGCAGCGATGCAGACCGCGATGAAAAGGAAGACCGGTAGGTCAACGCCGGTTGACCGCAGCCGTTCGCGCCGGTCAGCCAACGGACGGAGCAGGATAATCAGGAGCGATACGGAAAGGCACACGTCGACGAGGGTCAGTTTTACCGGCCCGATCGCCACCGGAATCACCGCGAATGGCAAGAGGGTCGCGACCCCGATAAAGGCGAGAAACCCGTTGCAAACGTCGGCGAACAGGAAGACGAGGCCGGCAAGCGCGACGAGGCCAGCAATTGTGTAAAGCGGACTCGCCGCAGCAACGATCACGCCCAGGACGATTCCCACGGTCAGCCCCAATAGGGCCACCCCCAGAGCCGACGAAACTCCGAAGTATCGTGCGAACCCGTTCGACTGGTGCAGAACGCTATCCATACTTGACCAGTATATCACGCTGCCGAGGTGACTAAGCGCGCATCGGTTAATTTGTCGCTTCCTGACCACGAATGCTACAATGCCTTCACCACCGCGCAGAATTGGAAGGCGCCTGGGTTGGACTCAGAACGTGGAAGCTGAATTGATCGACCGCCCCTTGGCCGACACTGCCTCCGACCGCATCGCGCGGTCCCGCGTGATCGACCAACGGGACCTTGGCGCGTTGTTGGTAGTGCTAGTCGTGGTCCTTGCTTTCTTCTGGCCGATGATTCGTCCCTGGGGGCCGCGCTGGTACGTGGTCGCGGGCGACTTCAGCGAGCAGTTTTTCCCATTTCGCGCGTTTGAAGCCAAGGAATGGTGGGCGAAGCGGATTCCTTTGTGGAATCCGGATATGTTCGCCGGCCATCCCTTCCAGGCCGATATCCAGACGGCCGTCTTTTATCCAATTGCCTGGGCAAACGCGATTGTCTTCGGACGACACGGTTTCCCTTTCGCCGCACTGGAAGGGGAGATTGTTCTCCATACGCTGTTGGCAGGTGTCTTCGCCTATCTCTTGGCGCGACTGCTGATCGGATCCTACCTGGGCTCGTTGCTTGCCGCGGTTACCTTTGCTTTGAGTGGCTTCATCACCAGTTATCCGGCCCAGCAGCTTCCTTTGCTCGAGACCGCGGTGTGGCTCCCTCTGATCGTGCTTTTTATCGAGCAATGTGCCCGACGCAAAGGAGATTGGCGCTGGCTGATGGCGGCCAGCCTCGCATTGGGGCTGAGCATTCTAGCCGGTCATACCCAAACTGGCTTGTTCATTGTCTATAGCACTGAAGGCTATCTCCTCTGGCGTTTCTGGCAGGAGCGCGTCTCCTGGCTCAAGACACTGCTCAGTGTCGTTGGCTATCCAGTCGTCGCCGTTTTGCTTACGGCGATCCAGATTTTGCCGACCCTCGAATTTCTTCAGGTGAGCACCCGAGATCATCTGAGCTATCTCGAAGCGGCGCACGGCTACGAGCTCTCCTCGTTGCCGGAGATCTTGGTCCCGCTCTGGCACGGTGAGAAAGCGCTTTCGATTGGCGTCGCCGCCTTACTGCTGGCTCTGCTTGGCGCGTGGGTCAGCCGACGCGAGCCGCTGGCCTATTGGACAGTGATGGGTTTAGTTGCCATTCCGCTGTCGACTGGCGGGGCGACTCCCCTCTTTTGGCTGCTTTATCACTATGCGCCGGGCTGGGATCTGTTTCGCGACCAGGAGCGGGTGATCTACATCTTCGCTTTTGCCGGCGCCTTGCTGGCCGGCCGGGGGGTGAGTGAGCTCGAGCGGCGTGTTCGGAAAGGGGTGGGCGCCTGGCGCTGGGCGACCGTGGCCGGGGTCGGGGCGGGAGTCAGTCTGATTCTTTTTGTCGTCGGTCCAGTGATCGGTGCCGTGCCGCCCCTGCGTACTAATTTCCTGATTGACGCGGTTGTCCTCGCGGTTGCCGCGCTCACCCTTGGCATAACGAGCCTGCGCTGGCTGCCGCCTTGGGGAATTTCGGTCCTTTTCTTGGTGCTGGTGATTTCCGAGGCGTTTGTGCTCAACTTCGGCAACAATCTTAGCCCGATATCGCCGGATCCTCGTCCCCGTCTCGCGGCGACCGCCGCCTTCGTCGACAAGTTTCCGGAGCCGTTCCGCGTCCGGGGGATCAACGAGAACGTTTTTCCTTCGGATTATGGTGCGATCATTGGTATGCCGACGATTGGCGGAAATACGCCCTTTGAGATTCGCCGGATGCGGGACATGCTCCAGGCAGATGCTGACTGGCGGGTCTGGCAGATCCTCAACGTGAAATATTTCATCAGTGACGGCGGTCCACTGGCTGGCCTGAACCTGGTGTTTCAAGACGGGGCGCTCAAGACCTATTTCATGAGCGACTCGTTGCCCCGTGCCTGGGCGGTGCGCGCGGTCGAGGTTGCCCACTCTCCCGACGAAGCCAAGCAGATGATCCTGGCGCCTGGCTACCATCCAGGAAACATTGTCGTTTTGGAAAAATCGCCGTCGATCGGTCCATTCATCCCGGGTAAGCGCCCGGACGTCGAGATCACTCATTTGGATCCGCAGCGGGTCGAGATTGCCGCCAACGGCGATGGGAACGCGATGCTGGTGCTGGCCGATCAGTATTATTCGGATTGGCATGCCTACCGTGATGGACAACCCGTCCCTACGTTTCGAGCGAATTACCTGGCGACCGCGGTCGAGCTTCCGCCTGGCCAACACCACTTCGTTTTCGTCTTCCAACCGACGTCGTTCTACGTGGGGGCGGCGATCACCTTCCTCACACTGCTGGCTTTGCTGCTCGCCGGGGC
>JAJPIK010000024.1 GCA_021324795.1 Chloroflexota bacterium | reverse complement strand
TGGACCACGTTCAGCCAGCCCGCGGAGCAGGCATTGAGTACCTGGAGATCGTACGGACGGGCAAACTCCCGGAATTCCGCTTCCGATAACCAGCCGCCGGCGATGCCTTGAACGGCGAAATAGATGCCATCCGCCCCGGCGTCGAGCAACGTCTGACAGTAGCCAGCCAGATTCTGGGCAATAACGCCCAGAGCACGATGGACGTGGGCTGGATTTTCCTGGAGCTGCTGGCGCAAAGCCTCTGGCCCCCCGGCAAAGCGACGGGCCTCGGTAATCGGCGAATAGACCGTCACGACGAAGGGAACCTCCATCCCGACCGCCTCACGGACGAGCGAGGCCGTCTGAGCCATCCGACCGAAGTTACTGGCGGTCGGCGCCAGGGGTGCGACCAGATCCCAATCGTCTGGCTGGTGGATACTGTTAGGGGGGAACGGATAGGGCATATCCGGCATAATCTTGTAAATGTCCAGATCGAAGCGACCAAAGAAGTCCAGGGTCGACTGAGCGAGCGAATGGGGAACATTGTGTGGCTTGAAGTGGTGCCAGAATACGAATGGCGGGCGATCTACCTTCTCCCCGTGCACTGCCGCCCAAACGCGCTCGCGCTTGCTCATGTGCGCCATTTTATCGTCTCCTCGTGAAGTCTATCCACAGGATAGCATATGTGCCCGTTGTTGGCGGCATGATCTTCCTCATCCTCGTCTGCACCGGCGCCATCGTGGGCCCGGTGTTGATAATCAAAAGGCCGATCGACTACCCTAAGCATTGGAGAGGATGGTTCTGACGCTGGAAGCGCTATGGGAGAGAGGGCAGGATGCCGAAAAGGGCGAGAACAGGAAAGATGATCGAAGCACTGATCTTCGATTTCGACGGTCTGATCGTTGACACCGAAGAGCCATCGGTTCGTGCCTGGACAGAGATTTATCAGGAGTACGGCTGCGAGCTGCCGATCGACCTCTTGATCTCCCACATTGGAAAGGCTACCGACGACATTTCCTTCGATCCGTACGAATATCTTGAATCAGAGCTCGGCCGACCAATCGATCGGGACAGCATCCGTGCCCGTCGCCGCCGTCGGAATAACGAGTTGATCCTCGCCCAGCCAATTCGCCCGGGAGTGGAGGCCTACATCGCCGATGCCCAGCACTTGGGTTTGAAGCTCGCGGTCGCCTCGAGCTCGCCGCGCGACTGGGTGGAAGGCCACCTGACCCGGCTCGGGTTACGTACCTGCTTCGCGTGCATCATGTGCGTGGACGACGTTGGGAAAGGGAAGCCGGATCCGGCGGTCTACCTGGCCACGCTGAAGAGATTGGAGCTAACTGCTGACCGCGCGATCGCTTTGGAAGACTCGCCCAATGGAGCCTGGGCGGCTGAACGGGCCGGAATCTACTGCGTCGTGGTCCCGAACTCGGTGACGAGCCAGCTTCTCTTTGATCACGGGGACCGCCGCCTTGAGAGCTTGGCCGACCTATCTCTCGCCGAACTCATCAGAGAAGTTGACGAAACCGCTGGGGCACAGACAGATGGATGAGCTCCATGCGGGTGCGGCGTTCGTCCTGGCATTAGCGGACCCAGCGGCCTCGCCCGAACTTGTCGGCGGGAAGGGGGCCTCTCTGGCGCGACTGGCGCGGGGCAGGTTCAATGTGCCGCCTGGGTTTCACCTCACCACTGCGGCCTATTGCGCGTTTGTTGAGGCCAACGCGCTGGAGGCGCCGATCCTCGAGGCGGTATCGCGACACGCGGCTGACCAGGCGGCGAGCGCCATCGCCCAGCTCTTCGACCGCGCGGCCGTGCCCGGGGGGATCCACGACGCGCTGATCGCGGCCTACGCGGCGCTGGGCCCGCGTGATCCGGCCGTCGCCGTGCGCTCGTCGGCTACCGCCGAAGACCTGCCCGGGCTGTCCTTCGCCGGCCAGCAGGACACCTTCCTCAATGTTCGTGGCCAGGACGCGCTCGAGCGGGCGGTGCGGCGATGTTGGGCCTCGCTTTGGACGGCTCGGGCGATCGAGTACCGCCAACGCGCGGGTATCGAGCATGCCACCGTAAGCCTGGCGATCGTTGTCCAGAAGATGGTCGCCGCCGAGGCAGCCGGAGTGCTATTTACCGCTGATCCCATCGGCGGTTCGCCTGACGACATCACGATCAATGCCGCGTTCGGACTCGGCGAGTCGCTGGTCAGTGGCCAGGTCCAGCCTGACGTCATCCGCGTGCAGCGGATGACGCGCACCATCGCCTCATTCGACATCGGCGACAAAGTGGTCATGACCGTGCTCACCGAGAACGGTACCCGCCAGATCGAGCTACCCGAGGAGCGGCGGCGCGAGCCAGTGCTCAACGAACAGCAGGCGCTCGAGCTCGCCCGGATTGGCATGGATATCGAGGCGCTCTACGGTGGGCCGATGGATATCGAATGGGCCATGCGCGGCGATCAGGTGTACGTGCTGCAGGCGCGCCCCATCACCACTTCGCCCCGGGATCCGTGGAACGACTCGCGTCTCGGCGACTACCTATGGACTCGTGAAGAAACAACTTCCCGAATTGTAACGGGATATCTTGGCGTCGCTAGCCCGGAAGATCCTTTCGCAGTAACAACCGAACGACCAGCTTGTCGCGATTATTCGGCCGCGAGGTGTTGGAGAAAACCGTCGAAGACAGGCAGAATCTGCCCAGCGAGCAGATCATTGAGGGAGACGAATCGCACCTCGACTGAGCCCGGTACGTTGCCTTTGGGCTCGATCTTACCACCCGTCTGATCCACCTCGTAGAGGATGAGCGCGTCGTGGGTATTGTCACATACGTTGGTGAAGAAGCTCTCATTGACCTCGAGAAGGCGGATTGGCCGAACGTCGAGGCCGGTTTCTTCGCGAAACTCACGGAACACGGCACTGGCGAACGTTTCTCCGAACTCGACGCCACTGCCGGAAATCGCGAACAGATCGAGATTCGGGAGGCGATGGACGGGGAGAGTGCGTCTGCGACGCGAGATGCCGTAGACGGAGATCCGGAAACGAAGGCAGGCCACTCGGCGCTCGTGGAGACACCCGAATTAGCGCAATGGCGTACACATTATGCTTATAAAGAATACGGTGGCTTATGTGCTACACCTGACCGCCAACGCTTGTGGGTGTTACGTAACTCATACGATACTTGGCGTCTAATACTTATACTTATGCTTTCTTAGTGATCTGAAGCATATACATCGTAATCGACCGTACCTGTCAAAGTTCATAAGGATACATTGAACAGGTCTAGGCAAGTAGCCTAAAAGGACTATTGACGGCTCCTTTCTGCTGGTCGTAGCATAGGACCTGGAAAGCGCGCTGCCAAATTCAATTTCAATCTGGAGCATTACTCACTATGGGCTGTCCAACTATCGTCTATCCACCAAGTGGCTCCCTCGCAAGCGCGAATTACGGCCAAAATGGCGACGGCACGGTCACGATACCGGCGAGCGGTGTCGCTCAATTTGCCGTCGGCAGTTGGGTTCCGTCAGGCGCTCAAATTGCCTTTATCCAACTCTCGGTCCTCTGTTCGACCGTGGCCGACGCCATCGCTGTGTACCCTTGCGACGAGAACGGAAACAACGCCAGTAATCCCATTCGGCCGCAGGTAGCAAACATCTACAACGATATTCTGGGCTGGGCGTGGGTCCGACCAGGGAATAACATCTACGTCAAGAATTACTGGACCGGCGGCTCGGTAAACGTCGTCGTCCGCGTCCTGGGCTACTCCTAACACGCTGCGCGCAAGGTTGGCGGAAGGCCGGCGCAAGTCCCCTACGCGTGACTAGGCGTGATTGAATGCGAATCGTACGCGGTGTCTTCCGCACGCACAGAAGTGCCCTTCGTGCCGCAGTTGCTCGGTCAACCTTCGGCGTCACTCGTGCGTGAGTCTGTGGCCTCGGTGAGGCGCGTGACTATATTCCCGATGAGCCCACCGTTCCTTTCTGATCTCTTACCTACTGACGGCAACTTGTTGGAGGCGGACACATGTCCTCTTTGAACATCTGGACCGGATTTCACTGGTGCTCCCCGGTGAGTCCTAACAACAGCGCAATGGCAAAGGAGCTTCTACAGACAACTGGCCGCTGGGGCACCGTCCTGATTGTAGGTTCGTCGCCAGGAGGTAGTGACGGGAATTTCACCGATGCCTGCGACCGAGCCTTGGCAGCAATTCAAGCAGCCGGCGGAGCTGATCTCAGTGAGTGCGTGGCTCGCCTTTATTACGGGCAAGCTTGCCGCCCGAACCTCAGTGACATCGGCTCGGTGTCGGCCGCCAACACCTGGCTACAGGACAACGGGTACTACAATAGCTTGAACTACTTCGTCGGCAAGGGCGGCCGAATGTGCGTGGTCTTCAACGAGCTCAACCAAGGAGGGCCGAGCCAGTCATGCTCGGACCCATCGGCAGAGCCGCAGTACGATGCTGATCCACGTGTAATGGGTTATCTTGGCTACGCCCTCCAGAACGCCTACTACAATCAGGGCAATCGTCAGCTGTTCACCCTGTTCCCTGGTCCAACCGGCCTGCTGGACCAAGGGACGTTCGACAGTTATTTCCAATACTCCAGCAGTCACGCTCCCAATTTCAATTACGACTTGTGGGACAGTAGCAACAGCCAGGCTCAAACGTTTGGCCAGGTTTACGGCGGCAACGTCGACGCCACTATCGCCAATCGCACCATGCTGTATCATGGTGGATCTGGAGTCTTCGACCGGGTCGCATTGCACTGCTACGCGAACTCGCCCTCTGAATTTGCCAACGCGACAATCGGCAACAATAACGCGCTTGAGTACATCCAGTGGTTGCTCCAGATTGACCCATCAGGGTGGATTTATGTCACCGAGGCGAGCGGCTCTGATTACTACGACAGTCCCAACGAGGGATCAGCTCTGGCGCAGTATGAGGCGAATGTCAGCAGTTGGAATGGTCAGGCGATCACGTCGGGCGGGTTTGGAGGCCAGGTCCAGGCCGTGTACGGCTATATTCTAGATATCAGTAACCCGAACGGCTCTCGTAATAGCCAGGACCGGTTCTCCTGCCGGGCTGCGGCCGCATACAACGCTGAGAGAAGCAGCTTGTGTAGCCAGCAAGGAATCTGTTTCTAGCTCGGTACACCGTGTTCATAGATGGGAAGGCGGGGATGTTGGTGGATCCAATGCCCTCCCCAACGTCAGTTCACATTCAAGTTGGCTGATAGGTCTGGGACGATGAATCGCCGATCTTGGGCCAGTTATGGAGGTGGGTTTGGGCAATCGTGCTTTTAAGTCGTTCAATATAGATTGGCCTAAAAGACGGACTTGGCTGGCACATCTCCTCTTCGTGTGGTTTTCCTTGTTTGGAATACTCGTTGGTCCGTTGCTGAACATTGCACAGGCACAAGGTACGTCATTCGTCGTTACTGGCACGGTTTACTACGATCTGAATAGTAACGGACAACGTGACCCAGGAGAGCCGTTGGCCCCGAGCGCCGCCGTATCCGGAGGCGTGCGTATGCCCGAAGCGGGAAGTCGGACCATGGCGACAACAACCGACAGCAGTGGTCGGTTCATCCTTGATCTCACCTCGGTCATCGGCACCGGCGTTCCCAACGGCACCGTGACCTCAACAGTCAAGAACGCTGCCGGCCCCATTGTCGCATCAGGAATGTCGTCGTTTCCTATAGGTCCCGGCCAGCGAGTCATCGATATCGCATTGGAATTAACTGGAGAAGCGCATCCCGGTTGTGTTGTCTGCGACTACTTTCCTCAGACGCAATACGAGGTGGTCTTCCGACAGTACTTCGATCGTCGCGGCGGCGTGTCAACCTTCGGTTACCCGATCTCGCGTCTCTTTCTCTTCCAAGGCTTTCCCACCCAGATCTTTCAGCGGGCCGTCCTGCAGCAGTGGCCAGACGGCTCGATTCACCTGCTCAACCTGCTTGATCCCGGCATCATGCCCTTCGGTAGCTTCAACGGGGCGATCGTTCCTCCTTATGACCCTGGTTTCGTTACTTACGCTCCATCACCCGGCTCGGCCAACTACGCCCCTCGGGTGATCGCCTTTATCAACGCGAACGTACTCAACGATTTCGCCGGCCAGCCGGTCAACTTCCGCCAAACCTACGTTGAGACAGTGACTGCTGCGGTAGCTTTCCCACTGATTCCGCCACCTGTATACTGCCAGCAACACGGCCTACCGCCCAGCAGCTGCACGCCGCCCCCTGGCAATGGCGATCTTTCCCTGCTGCCCGGCTTCGATCTCGAGATCTGGGGCGTGCCGACCTCGGCAGCGATGGTCGACCCCATTAACAGCCAGTTCGTCTATCAACGCTTCCAGCGCGGGATAATGCACTATCAAGGGAATCTCGGGGTGACCGAGGGCTTGCTCCTGGGGCAATATTTCAAGAGCATCCTGACCGGCCAGAATCTCCCGACGGACCTCGCCCAGGAGGCGGCGAACAGCCGCTACCTGGGCCAATACTGCCCGACCGGTCCGCGCTGGATCTGCCGACCCGACGCGCTGAATCCGGCGACGACCGACCTGACTGGCGCTTTCGAGCCAGAGGCACCGTCTCAGTGACGTCCGCCGGCCAGATCTTTCGCCCTGCGATCATTTATAATCCGGAGGCTCACCAAACCTTGATGTTCGGTCGGTGAGCGGCTCGATCTAGCAGGCCGCCGATAAGGCGTCTTAACCGCTTGCCAAGATATCGCAGCACGATCCAGAAGCTGCGACTGGCCTTCTTTCGTTGGTGCCAAGTGAACCT
The DNA here is from genome assembly GCA_021324795.1 of Chloroflexota bacterium. Taxonomy (GTDB): domain Bacteria; phylum Chloroflexota; class UBA6077; order FW602-bin22; family CADDYW01; genus JAJPIK01. The sequence goes on along the minus strand of JAJPIK010000024.1, from coordinate 2,058 downwards.
GTTCTTCCTAACGCGGCCAGCAGGCCGCATTCGGCCATTTTGAGATAGGAGCAGAGACTCACCAAGTGATCGGAAGATCCATGGGGCTGCGGCGATTATTCGCATCAAGCAGGTCGTCCATCTTTGCTGACATATTCTTCACGTTCATCCTCGGGATCGTTGCGCTTCTTCCTCGTCTCAACGTCGCCCTTAACGCGGATCTGGGGCCTGACGAGCCTGTCTACGTCGGAGCGGGCCGTGTCTACATCCACTTCCTCCGCCTGGGCGATCTCTCGAATCCCGGGTGGCTCGATAATATGCAGCACCCGGCCGTTCCGAAGCTCGTCTTCGGATTTGCCGAGGCCCTCGGCTCCTCCTATTTCGGACTGGATCCGTTCATTGCCGCGCGCCTGTCTGCAGTTGGGGCCGGAATTCTCACGGTTGTCGCTCTCTTTCTTTTCGGACAACGCGTGTTCGGCGTGCATGCTTCCTTCCTCGCCGCCCTAACGCTCGCCCTGAATCCCTGGCACGTCTACTGGAGCGGATTGGCCATGCTGGATCCGTTCTTGGTTCTCTTCCTCACGCTGACCTTTCTAATGTTGCTGCACAGTCGTTGGCAGCCTCTCTGGGCGCTTGCTGCCGCCGTGTCCTTCGGCCTGGCCTTCTCTTCCAAGTACACGGCCGCCTTGGCGGTTCCGGTCCTTATTGTCCTTGGCTTGCAGGCTCTGGGCATGAAGAATCTCCGTTCCTGGTTCATTGCCGGAGCTTGCCCGATCGTTGCATGCGGGGTGGTTGTACTGGCTAACCCGCCAGTATGGGCAAGTCCATTGACGCGGATCGTCGCGAGCGTTTCGTGGCAACTTCACCACGCGTCGGTCGGGCACCCCTCCTTTTACGCCGGGCAGATGCTGACTCATACCCCGTGGTGGATTGCGAGCTACGTTGTCTGGACGAAGAACTCACTGTCCGAGCTGGCTTTCGTAGGCGTATTCTCTGCCGCGGCCTTCACCCGCCGACGATGGCAACCGGCTACCCAAACTGCGTTGATCTGGTTTTGGGGAATGCTCGCGACTTTCAGTACGCTGACGATCGTTGTGGCAGATCACTATCTTCTACCCCTGGCCCCCCCTCTTTCAATCTGTGCAGCCCTTGGTGTGCTGGCCGTTAGCAACGCTTTGAGCGCCGGTCGGTCTGCTCCGCGTCGCCTAATCCAATGGACGCTATTCGCGGTCCTGCTCGTGCCGCTCCTCGTGGGTCTAGCCCAGTTTCCTAACGCGGAAGGGTTCACTAACGAGCTCATGCGTCCGCAGAACCAATTTCTTCCCGTCGCGACGACGGGCTACCGAAGTGCATTGGACTGGATCGCGAAACGTGATCCGACGGCTAGTGTCGAACTTCCGTACTTTGTCGAGGGGGGCAATTGGGCGATGGCGCACGATCACCTCACCCTCGTGATCGCGCCGAATGAGAAAGGTGTCCCGCGGTTTTTGGTCCTACCGGCTTTCACTTTTCAGGATCAACTCACGCTGTCGCAGATACCGGCAGGGTACTGCCTCGATCACCGGGTAATTGAGAGCGGAGTAACGTATGCCGACATTTACGAAAGCCGGATCACACGTGAACGGACAGAAGACCGCCTCGGAGTGAACGCCAACGGCCCTGCACCGACGGGATTCGGCTCAACGAATCTGCCTCAGAACGACGGCGACTGTGACGCCGCGAGATAGAACGAGATTAGCCGCTATTCGGTCAACGGCGCACTTCGCCTTAGTGACGAATGAGAATTCTACCTGAGTAAGGGAGAAGCTGCTGTCACCTGCGCCGACAAGTCACGCTCGATTATCGCTCATTTCAGGGCTAACTTTATGGATAGATGGATAGTTGGATGCAAAGTCGGGGCAACAGGGTTAGCCGCAAAGCGGATTACGGCACGCCACAGAGAGGGTGATTTGGTAGGAAATGTTCCGCCGTATTAGGGTCATGTCAAAGTCATCCTGGGATGGCGCCAATGAGCCGTAGTGCGCGGTCGGGGAAGGCGCCATAGTGGCGGAGCGCATCGGCGACGCTCCGCCAGCCGTG
>JAJPIK010000017.1 GCA_021324795.1 Chloroflexota bacterium | reverse complement strand
GGTGGATCACGAAGTGGCTGCCGACGCGGCGACAGGGAAGAAGCTGCGCGGCCAGGTACGCATACGCCGTCGAGCGACTCACGCCAATCAGACGAGCGACTTCCTCAACGGTGAGAAGCGGACTTGGGCCCGTGGCACTTTCCTCCCCTCCGACCCGGCGGCGTGCGGCCGGGGTGCGCGCTTCCCGCGCTGGAATCACTTGAGTCGTCTCTGATTGCTGCATTTTTCGCTACCAGTACCTCCTACTTACATTATGCGCGATGATCTCCCGCCGGAGGCCTGCTCCGCGAGGATCTTTTTCTGGATGGAGAGCCAGCTTCGTAGGGAAAGGGAGATCCCGCTGGACATGACTCTTCGCGGCGTCCGCTGGTCGGATCGAGTCGCGGATTGCTATCGAGCGGACACCGGGGGATCCGATCAGCGGGGATCTGGGGCGCTCCCGATCGTTCGGCGAGATTCGGCCTTCGCACCAGAATATCTATAGAGAGCGCCGGTGAGTCGGGGCTGCCGCGGTACAATACGGGCTCTTCCCCGAGCGAGGGGATGATCGCACATAATTAATTGTGGAGGGAGATTACGTGACCAGCGAAGATGTCTTCAGTGATGCCCCTGGCCCGACCCGCGCCCCGCAGCCCCCGAGGCCCCGCGGGGCAAGGAGAGCCGAGCGCCGGACCAAGAGCCGCGGTAACGGCGAAGGCACTATCTACCAGCGCAAGGATGGACGCTGGTGCGCCGAATTGGTCGTCCAAATCACTCCGGATGGACGACGCCAGGTCTGGCGGTCCTACGGGAAGACCCGGCACGCGGTGGCCGCCGCGCTGGCGAAGGCTCTGGAAGATCGACGCATCGGCCAGCTAGTGGTAGGTGACCGAACGACCGTTGCCGAATACTTGCGTCGGTGGATGGTTTCCGTCGAGCCAACGCTGGCTCCGAAGACCGTTGTCGAGTATCGACGGTACGTCGAGCGCGTTCTCTGTCCCCGTCTTGGCGAGGTTGCTCTCCGACGTCTGACCGGCGTGCAGCTTCAGCAGCTCTACGACACCCTCGGGCGGGAGGGGAGAAGCTCGCGTTACATTCGGATGACCCACGCGGTCATCCGCAAGGCGCTCCAGGATGCCGTGGGCTGGGGTCAGCTCGCGATCAACGTGGCTCGGGGGGCGAAGCTTCCCCGGCAAGAGATCGCAAAACAAACCCTGTGGGGGATGAGCGAGACGACCAGGTTTCTCGAGGCCATCGCCGGCGACCCGGATGAGCTCGTGTACAGCCTGGCGATCGCTTCGGGCTGCCGCGCGGGCGAGATTTTCGGATTGAAGTGGAGCGCAGTGGACTGGGCGACTAATTCGATCACGATCTATCGGCAGGTCCAGCGGATTGCCGGGAAGGGGCTGATTATCCGCGAATATCCCAAGACGCGCCGCTCGATCCGGACGATCACGCTGCCCGGGACGATCATGGAGGCGCTTCGCCGGCAGCGCGAGCGGGTCGAAGCGTGGAAACGGGAGGCTGGCGAGCGCTGGCGCGACCACGACCTGGTCTTCCCGCAGCGGAACGGTCTGCCGCAGGACAATACAATTGTGCGTCGCAAGCTCCGGCGAATCTGTCGGGAGCTCGGGGTGACGGAGATCCGGTTTCACGACCTCCGGCATCTCTCGGCGTCGCTGCTGATCCGAATCGGGACGCACGTCAAGGTGATCCAGGAGAGACTCGGTCATTCTTCGATTCAGGTCACCATGGATACCTACGGCCACTTGATCGACTCGCCCGACCGCGAGGCGGCGGAAGCCCTCGGTTCTATCCTCTCCAGACGGGGAGCCGCGGTCTAAACGCGCTTCCCCTCGGCTTCCCCGGCGCCCCGGATCCGGAAATCCGGGGCGCCATCTCCTCGAGCGCGGAAAGATCTCAGCGAACCTGGTCGGGAGAGCGCACCCCGATACCCGATGATGCCTGTGGAGGAAGGAGGGGCTGCGCGCTGAGCTCCTCAAAACCGCGATGCCACCCGAATCCAGACCGCAGCTACTCCGCAACAACACAATGTCAACCGGATTGCCTGACGTGATAATGAGTGGACCCGGCGAGCGGCGGCCATCGCCGGGCCGTTTTGTCTGGCCGCGCTGGCTGGGCTCTCGATACGCACAGATAGCGTCACCCCGGCATCACCTGGTCGAGGCCTCGGATCCGCGGGATGCCTGGCGCGCGGTGAGCCCTGGCCACGTCCGGGCAACGAAGAGTCTCATCGTCGGCACCGGGCCGGGGATGCGACCTCCGAGGGTTGGGCCGGAGAATTCCGCCGTGCTCGGGGAATCGACCCTGACGTGAAGCCCGTTCCTGTCAGATTCCTGTCAGCTCGCCTGGCTAGTAGGCAAGCATCGCGCAAAGGGGAACCGATCTTCTGGCGTCTGGACGCCAGAAATGCAATGACCCTCCAGCGCTGGAGGGTCGGGATCGGGCTGCCGGACGAGGATTCGAACCTCGGATCTTCTGATCCAGAGTCAGACGTGTTACCGCTACACCATCCGGCAATGACTTTCTATATGATACCGGCCCCGCTGCCGAGAGTCAAGGAAAGAATCGTGTACTG
>JAJPIK010000095.1 GCA_021324795.1 Chloroflexota bacterium | reverse complement strand
TCAGCAACCGGGCGATCTCGGCAGGAAACCAGGTAAGCTGGCCGAGGTAGGTGACGAACAAAGCAAAATCGCCGACGGTGAAGGTCCCCCCTCGCATCGCCCGGGCGGCTAGCAGGAGTACGACCCCGCTGCCGACGCTGACGATTCCCAAATTGAGCGAATCGAGCAGACGCTGTAACAGGTGATCGCGCAGCGCGGTTTGGCGGCGAACCTCGTTGAGCGCACGAAACCGCTGGATGACGTTTGGCCCGGCGCCGGCGACCTTGATCGCCAGAACCGCGTTGAAAGATTCTCCCAGAAAGCCAATCACCCGGCCCAAGGCGTCGCGGCTGACCCGTCGACGATCCTCGAGTCGATGGCCGAGCCAGTGAATGATCGGGACGATAATCGCCAAGGGGATGAAGATGAAGACCGTCACGACCGCGTCGATCCGAAGCATGATCGCGAAGGCTACCCCGGCGAAAACAATCCGGCCGACCAGATCGTTCCAGGCGTCGGTCGACTCCACGATACCCTCGACGTCGTCGCGAAACCGACTGACCGCCTCGCCGGCTGAAGCTGGCAACCGAGAAGCACTGTAGCCAGTCAGCAGTTGGCGCAGCAGATTGCGCCGAAGCAAGGCGTAGCCAGAGTAGTAAAAGGTGACCAAGCTCAGCCAGAGCATCTGCCCAGAGAACACCTTGACGAACTCGAGGGCAACGAGGAGCGCGAGGATGTCACGGAGTCCGAGGCTGCCCGACCCGGTTCCGCCGAGCGCGTCGAAGAATCGCTGCATCAGCACGCCGCTGACGATTGGCAGGGCGAACTCGATTAGGCTGAAGAGGAGCACGAAGCCATAAACGACCGGACGCCAACGCATGAGCTCAAGAACGATCTGCCAAGTCTTCATGCCAGCACCTCCACGCGGCCGGTCCGGAGAAGCTGGGTGAAGCGTGACGATTCGTCGGCAACCAGACGGTCTCGGCGATCGAATTCGACCACCCGCCCATCGGCGAGAACCAAAATGTCGTCGGCGTGCCGTAGCGTCTCCAGTCGGTGGGCGATCACGATCGCGGTCCGTCCGACGAACAACCGCTGGACGGCGGTTTCGATCAATCGCTCGGTGGCGAGATCGAGCCGCGACGAGGCTTCGTCGAGGACGACCAAACCCGGATCCTGGAGAAAGACCCGGGTGAAGGCGAGGAGTTGCGCTTCACCCGCTGATAGACTATTGGGCGCGAGCTCGGTGTCCAGCCCACGCGGCAACGTGCGTAACCAGGCGCCCAGGCCAAGGTCGTGGAGCGCACTCGCGATCCTGGCGTCATCTAGACTCGGATCGAAGAGCGTGACATTGTCCCGGACGCTCCCGCGAAAGAGCTGAACGTCCTGGGTCACAACCCCGACGTGGCACCGCAGGTCGGCGACGCGAGTATCACGAAGGTCGACCCCACCGAGGCGAACCTCACCTTCGGTGGGGTCGTATAACCGTGCCACCAGCCGCATCAGCGTCGACTTCCCGGCCCCGGTCCGACCGACCACTCCGAGAACTCGACCGGCCGGCAATTGAAACGTCACCTCCCGAAGCGCCCACGTGGTCTCACCATACCCGAAGGAGACACCGTGAAACTCGACGGCAAGCGGACCATCGGGAAGCTCGAAGCCGCGACCGTCGGCGATCGTCCGAGGAATGGTGGTAAGCCAGGCGATTCGTTCGATGCTCGCCCCGGCCGTTTGGAGGTCGCGTACCTGACGGGTGAGACGGTTCAGTGGGGCTCGGAGCATCGCGGTGTATTGAAAGGCCAGGAACACCGTTCCGATAGATAAGATGCCCGCTTGATTGAGCAGCGCGGCGGTCCCAAAGACCGCGATCGATCCGACGCCGAGAACGAGCATTCCTGGGCTGGTGACCGCGCCGCCAACCAGGGTCGACCGGCTCGCCCGCTCAACTAAGATCCGTAGTTGGCTCTGCCAACGCTCGAGAATGTAGGCCCGGGCGCCGTTTCCCTGAATGTCGGACAACCCACCGAGCTGCTCTTCGAGCGCGGCGAAGACCTCGGCGTTGGCACCACGGCGTAGCCCGACGAAGCGCGTCCCGATCCCGGACGTGGCCGTCATCCATCCGCCGGCGACGACGCAGACCACGGTCAGAAGCAGACCAAGTCGCCAGTCCACCCGAAACAGGAGCGCCAGGATGCCGATGAGCAGAACCCCGTTCCCGATGATCTCGACCACGAAGCTGGCGAAGAAATTGGAGAGCGCCGACACGTCGCCGTCGACCCGCTCGATCAGCTCGCCCGGTCGGTGCGTCTGATGAAAGCCGAGATCGAGCTCGAGGCAGTGCTCGATCAGGTCAGCTCGGAGCGCGTTGGTCGCGAGCCAGCCGACGTTCTCGGTAACGTACCCTTCCGCGACCGATACGCCCTGGATCAGTAGCGCAACCACTAGGAATTCGATGGCCGTCGTCGTGAGCGCCGCGACCGGGACGCCGGCCTGGGCCCCGTCGAGGAATGATTTGGCGAGCCAGGGATTCAGGAGCTGGAGGCCGACGTTGGCAACCAGAAAAACGGTAAGCAGAAGCAACCCTGGCCAGAGCGGCCGGAGGTAACGCAAAAGCAGCCGCCGGTAGGCGGTAAACGAAGAAGCAAACACCCGTTACGTCCTTCACAGCTATCTGCAATCGGATAGGAATGAACCAGCGCAGGGAGTGCGCTTCGCAGACGAACGGGATGGGACAAGAGAGGATTTCTGTACGCCTGGCTCAGCTCGCGGCGAAGGCCCCCCGGTCGGATGTCGTCATGAAAGTGAAGACTGCCATTGAAAGCCTCCTTGTTTGACGCGAAGAGTGTTACTACCTAAGGACAGAACTATCCTAGCGAACGCGGAAGAGAACGTCAAGGGAGAAACAATAGAGTTGATCCAACGGTGGTTCTGCACGTGACAAACCGGTGGTATTGTGATATCCATAGACGCACGAATCTGTGGACCGCGCAATACATCTTCGAATCGGGAGCCACCATAATGAGCGTACCGGAAAAGGTCACCACCGTTCTCATTGGCTGCGGAGCGCGCGGCGTTGGCAAACACGGCGTTCTGGCAAAAAACTCGTCGAAGCTCGAGCTCGTCGCAGTCTGTGACATTGACGAGACGCGGCTTCGCGCCGCTTCCGAGACACTCGGCGTGCCCGGCGAGCCCGAGCTTCGGCGCATCCTCGACCGTAAAGACGTCGATTCCGTCATCATCGCGACCAGTGCCAAATCTCACGCGGCGATCGCCCGCGCGGCAATTCAGGCTGGCAAGCATGTGCTGCTCGAAAAGCCACTCGCCGATACCGCCGAGGCGTCTTTCCAGCTCGCCGAGGCAATCGAAGCATCTGGACTTATCGGAATCGTCGGCTACCAGGCACGGTTTAGCCCGTTCTCGCTAGCACTCAAGCAGGAGGTCGAGATAATTCAGCCGGTTCAGCTCTTGATCACTCGTCAGCGTCAGCCAATGGCCCAACAGTACTTCTTCCCGGAGCACTACGGCGGCGTCGTCGATACTGCGACCCACGAGATTCACCTCGCTCTCTGGTTGATGGGGGGTGAACCCGAGACAGCATACGGGGCAGTGAGCCGTGGGTCGATTCTTGGCGATGAAACAATCGAGTACATGAACCTGATCGTCGAATACGACGGAGGACGACGAACCGCGACGGTGCTTTCGAGCATGTTCGGCATCAACACACCCAACGTGATTCAGATCATCGGTCAGCGTGGCAGCGTCGTTAGCTTGGATCGAAAGACCCTGAAGGTCGTCAGCCATGGGGGCATCCCCAAGCCGGGAATTCGACCAGTGCTCCCCCCTGATCTAGCGACACGCATCGTCGAACTGCCCGCCGAGACGGAAGATCCAACCGGCGCCATGCTCGAGCACTTCGCCGACCGGATCACCGGTCGGGTGACCAAGCAACTCGGCGCCACTTTCCGTGAAGGGGCATACGCCATCGCAGCAAGCGAAGCCATGGTCGAAGCAGCCGAAACCGGCAGCCGAGTCCGGCTTCAGATAAAGTGAGTGGGAAGAGTAACCAGCATGACAAGTTCCGTTCGCTACGCCGAGCTCACGCCGCGCGCCTTTCGCGAGCGAATCGCCGCGGCACCGATTGCCTATCTTCCACTCGGCACCCTCGAATGGCATGGCGAGCATCTACCTCTTGGTTCTGATGCGATCATTTCGGAAGGGTTCTTCAGCGCCCTTGCCGCGAAAGTTGGCGGGATCGTTTTACCACCGCTCTTTCTTGGCCCGGATAGCTGCCAGGTAGTCGACGGCAAGGAATTCTATGGTATGGACAAAGCGAGCTTCCCAGACGGTCCACCCCAACAGCTCGACGGTAGCGCCTATTGGGTCAGCGATGAGCTGTTTGGCAACCTCATTGCAGCCGTCTTGAAGCAACTCGCCCGAGCAGGCTTCAAGATCGTCGTCGCGCACGGGCACGGCCCGTCGACGAACTTTTTTCGCGCCCACGCTGCCGAGTGGGAAGACAAGTTCGGTATTAAGCTTTTCATCTGCTGGCGAGCAAAAGAAGAAGAAACCGACGGGCTAGGCATCCAGACCGATCACGCCGGTGCTAATGAGACCTCTTTGGTCATGGCACTGCGACCGGAGTTGGTCGAGATGGCGAATCTCCCTGCCGATCTGAAGGTTTGGCCACTCGGCGTTGGTCGGCGCCGGGATCCTCGGATCCACGCGAATGCCAACCTTGGCAAGCAGGCGATCGGACTGCAAGTAGAGCGCATGACCGAGATCCTGCGCAAATGCCTATCGCCACTCGCTAAGTAATCCCTCCTTCCAGAGAAGAGCAACCGATCCTAGCCTGTTCTTATCGACTTTCTTCTATCAGAACCCTTGGGCAGTGCTATAATGTGGTACCCGTCAAGGAATGCAGATTCAAGGCGCTGGTTGGCGCCAGCCTGGGAAGGTCGGGGAGGTAAGCAGTGCAGATTTCGTGCATCCAAGAAAATCTAGCGAAGGGATTAGGCATCGTCGGCCGAGCCGTGGCGACCCGCAGCACGCTGCCGGTCTTGAGTAACGTTCTGCTCGAGACCGATCAGGGGCGCTTGAAGCTAGCGGCGACCAACCTCGAAATTGGCATCACCTGCTGGGTCGGAGCAATGATCGAGGCAGAAGGTAGCATTACCGTTCCCGGCCGCCTACTCAGCGACCTGGTTTCCTCGCTCGCCCCTGACAAAGTGATCTCGCTCCAAACCAAGGGAGCTAGTCTGCACCTGACCTGCCCCGGTTACGATGCCAACTTGCGGGGAATTGCTGCCGAGGAGTTCCCGGTCATTCCCCAGGTGGCGGGCAACGCGAGTTGTGCGGTCGGTCCGAAGGATCTCCAGGAAGCGCTAGGCCAGGTCGGCTTTGCCGCGGCGACCGACGACACGCGACCGGTCCTAGCAGGTGTCCAGTTCTGCTTCCGAGGCAACGCACTCACCCTTGCCGCCGCCGATGGCTTTCGCTTGGCGGTACGCAACCTCGAGGTCGTCCGCCCGCTTGGCGAGGATCTCGAGATCATTGTCCCGGCTCGCGCCGTCCAGGAGGTCGCGCGGATTCTCAGCGATCAAGAGGAGCCAGTCGAAATAGTCATCACCCCGAATCGTTCCCAGGTGCTCTTCCATCTGAACTCGGTTGACCTGGTCTCCCGCCTGATCGAAGGCACTTTCCCGAACGTCCAGCAGATCATTCCGACCCGCCACGCGACACGAGTGATCGTCGGCACCAAGGACTTCCAGAATGCGAACAAGATCGCCTCACTGATCGCGCGCGATGCGAATAACATCGTCCGTTTAGTCATCAATGGCGAACCGAGCGGCAATGGGAATCACGCAAGCGAAGGACCAACCGGTCAGGTATCGGTCGGAGCAGTTGCCGACGTCGGCGATACCCACAGCACCCTCGACGCGGTCGTCGAAGGCGAGAATCCCCAGATTACCATCGCCTTCAATGGGAAGTACCTGGGCGACGTTCTTGGGGTTATCAATACGGCTCAGGTCAGCCTGGAGCTGAACAGTCCTTCCAGCCCAGGCGTCCTTCGTCCGGTGGGTGGTAGTGCCTACACTCATGTGATTATGCCAATGCATCTGACCCGGTCGGGGTAAAGAAAGTCACCCTGAACGAAGCGAAGGACCGGGGGAACTGTGCTTGCCCCCTCCGACTCTGGCTCAAGGGACAGTCGAGCCGTGAAAGTTGAAAGCGCGTTGATGGGCATCGATCATTTCTCGGATCAGTTTTACCAGGTTTATCGACCGTGGCGAGAGTAAGCTCCTCGCAATCCGCAGCCGTGCCGCGTCGACCAGTTCGTTGATCTGGCGATCCATCATCGTCGTAGCGAGCTCGATTTGGGACAGGCCACGCAACAAGCCCTCGATCTTCCACGACAACAATGCCAACAATGTTGGAATCGAACAGGAGGCGAAACCGCGCCTCGCTCTTGCGCAAAGCTCCTATTGACTGCATGGAACAAAGCGAGGGGATTGTGGAACTCGCGACTGTGGATAATAGGTGGATAGTCGTAAACCTGGGCTATAACCAAGCAACCTCACAGCGTTTGCCCCCACGCCTTCGCCATCATACGATACGCGGGGAAGCAGAGGCAATGGCTTGCCTTTGGGTCGTCTCGAGTGCTGCCCAGCCAGCTTATCATGAGCCTCTGGGACGTCGGTCAGAGTACGGTGCTCTACCTGGCTGGTCTACAAGGCATGTCGACCGATTTGGAGAGGGAGAATCGTGATGGCCCGCCACCTCGTCTGTTTAACCTTTGATTTCGATGCCCTCTCATCCTGGATCTGGCGCGGTGAGACCACTCCGACCCAGATCTCGCGCGGCGAGTTCGGGGTCGTCGGCGCCGAGCGTATCCTCGCCTTGTTAAATCGGTACGGAATCCAGGCGACCTGGTTTGTACCCGGCCACACTATCGACACCTATCCGGAGATTTGCCAACGCATTTACGCCGCTGGCCACGAGATCGGGCATCACGGCTATCTGCACGAACCACCGGCGACTCTCGGATCGCGCGCGGAGGAAGAGGTGGTACTCGTCCAGGGAAACGAGGCGATTCGCCGACTCACCGGCGCGCCAGCCCGGGGCTACCGCTCTCCCTCCTGGGACCTCAGTCAACACACCGTCGACCTGCTTCTCGCCCACGGCTTCTCCTACGACAGCAGTATGATGGCTCACGACGACCAGCCGTATCGGGTTCGACGGGGCGACGTCATCACCGCTGATCGGCCGATCCAGTGGGGAGAATCGACGCGCCTGATCGAACTACCGGTGAGCTGGAGTCTCGACGACTATCCCCACTTCGAGTATCGACGAACCGAAAATGTTCTCCAAGAAGGGCTTCGACGGGCTGGCGACGTCTTTGACAACTGGGTCGACGACTTTCGCTACATGGCACAGACGGTCGATTGGGGGGTGCTGACCTACACCTTTCATCCCCAGGTGAGCGGGCGCGGCCATCGAATGCTCCTCCTCGACCGACTCATTCAAAGCCTGGGCGAGCTAGGCGCGACGTTCATCCGTATGGATGCCGCCGCCGAGGAGTTCAAAGGGCGTTCGGAAGCTCAGAGCTAAGCGGTCCATCTACCCCAAATGCCGCGCATTGTCAGGCTGAGCGATAGGGAAGCAGCTTCTGGGGCGTGCCCCTGGAGCTGCTTCGCGGAGTTTCCCCTTGAGCGAAGCGACGGGCTCAGCACAACACATGGCACGGACCTGGCGGATGCGCCACTCAGTCTTGACTCTTCTCACCCCGGCGTTACCATTCTTGACAGACTCGAATCTCGGAGGAGGCATCTCAGCGAGTTGGGCCCCCTCCTCCGAATCAGCAAGGAGAAGCAATGCCACGTCGCCCCCTGCGCGCAGGTATCCTTGGCACCGGCACGATCGCAACCTCACCGAATGGTTACCTCGTCGGCTTGATGGAAATGACCAGCGACGTCATGACCGTGGCGGCAGCCGACCCGGTGATCGAGCGCGCCCGCACAGTTGCCAAGCGATACCAGATCCCCGGGGTCTACGAGAGCCTCGACGAGATGTTGGAGAAATCCGATCTCGATCTCGTCATCAACCTCACCCCGATCCCTCTCCACGGCTCAACCTCACGCAGGATTCTGAAGGCGGGCAAGCATCTGGTCGTCGAGAAGCCGATCGCCACGACAATGGAGGAGGCCGATGAGTTAATCGAGCTGGCCAATGATCGTGGTCTGCTCTACGTCGTCGCGCCGCCAAACATGGTTCAGCCCAACCGCGTCGAAGCAAAACGCCTGGTCGCCGAGGGCGCGATCGGCCAACCCTGCTTTGCCCGGGTACGCAGCTCCCACGGTGGACCGGCCGCCGGCAACTGGCCTCTTGATCCGACCTGGTTCTATCAGGAGGGCTCCGGACCGCTCTTCGACATGGGCGTCTATGGTATCCACGACATCACTGGTATCCTCGGGCCGGCGAAGCGGGTCGTCGCCTTTTCTGGGATCACCGAGAAAGTCCGGACCGTTCGTGGTGGTCCTTTTAAAGGCAAGCAGATCGCGGTGACAGCGGATGACAACACCTTGCTGATGCTGGACTTTGGCCGCTCGGCCTACGCGGTTGTCGATGGCACCTTCAACGTGAACGCCGCCAAGAGTCCCCAGATCGAGATTTTCGGTCGGGAAGGCACACTCAACCTCTACAACCAGCAGCAGGATCCAACCGCCCCACCCCTGGAGATCTTCCGCCTGGACGCCGTCCCCGGCGTCGACGGCTGGATCACTCCGCGGCAGCGCTCCTTCACCGACCACAGCAGCCAGCAGCGCTATCGACGCGCGATCATGGTCAAGCACCTGGTCGATTGCCTGACCGAAAACAAGCGACCGATCCTCAGCGCGGAACATGCTCGACATGCGCTCGAGATCATGCTCAAGGCCATCGAATCGGCTCGCCGCGGGCAGGTTCTGGACCTAGCGACGACGTTCTAGGAGTTTCTCCTGTCGTCTGGTGACCAGCACAGAGGAAATTGGCAAGCAGCCCTCACCCTAACCCTCTTCCAGTAAGAGGGGAATTTCAATGGAGGAGAAAGACCATCAATGAAAGATATTGGCATCGCCGGCTGGGCATTCCATCGCTCGATTCTCGAAGATAAGACGATGACACTCCTCGACCTACCGAAAACCTGCAAGGAGCTCGGCGTCGAGACAATCGAGCTCGTCTCGACCTTCTTCGCCAGTCAGAGCGCCTCATACCTGAATGAGTTGCGGACTGCGATCGAGGGATACGGGCTTCGGGTACGGAACATCGCCGTAGATCAGGGAAACATCGCTAACCCGGATGCCCCGGTGCGGAAAACCGATCTCGAAGCTCTCAAACAGTGGTTCCATGTCGCACGGGCAATTGGATCCGAGGCGATTCGGATCAACAGCGGCCCGGCCAGCCCGGATGATCAGATAGCGATTGAGCGAATTGTCGAGGGGTATCGTGAACTGGTGGTCGAGGCAGCACATACCGGCGTCTACCTCCTGATCGAGAATCACGGCGGCGCGTCGGCGGATCCAAAGAACATCCACGTGTTTCTCGATCGGGTCGGTTCGCCTTGGTTCCGCGCTTGTCCCGATACCGCCAACTTCTTCGGGGACACCTGGGAGGAAGGGATGCAGATCATGGCGCCGCTTTCCTTTACCTGCCACGTCAAGGTGTTCAACTATAGCACCGATGGTCAGCAGAGCTGGAGCGACCGACGGGGGGAGAGCCACTCCTACAACCTCAAGCGTTGCCTCCAGATCCTCAAAGAAGCAAATTACCTGGGTCCACTCTGCATCGAAGCCGGCGCCTCGACGACCGAACTTGCCAGCGCCCGAGATGCCATTGGCTATGTACGCGGGTTGGTCGCGACGATTTAGCTGGCGCGGGGGTCCCCCGCCTTGAAAGGGCGGGGGACCCCCGGGGAGCCGGAATTAGCTCAGTGGCACCGGCACCACCGCTCGCTGCTGGAACGAGTCGTAACCGGCCAGTGTCGTGGCAAGTGTGCGCAGGTTGTCTTCCGCCGATGACTCGAAGGGAAGCTCGTAGCGCACCGCCGCGGCAAAATGAGCGATACAGCCGTTGAAAGCCGCTTGAAAGCCCTGCTCGAGGTCGGGGTAGCGGGCGACGACCTCAACGCTGCCATTGAGCCGCGCCAGGCGCAGCTCCAAAGCGACTGGATCAAAGTGCAGAGCGCCCTCGGTCCCTTCGAGCAGCACGTCGCCTTCGCGACGCGACGGTGGATTGTCAGTGGGAGTCGCTCGCGACGACTCCATCATAGTCGTGCCGCCGTTCGTATGCCCAAGCACGACGACCGCCCAATCTTCCCCGCGGATCGCCGGATTCACCCGCCCACCGCGCATGTAAACCGATTCGACGTCGCCCAACAGATAGCGTGCGCAGTCGATCCAGTGGATCTGCATCTCGTAGACGACGAGCCGGGGCATGTCGGCAAAGTAAGGCTGATTCGGATCGACCGGACGAGTGCGATTGAGCGGACGGCGGGATCCGATGATCCGGAGGTAGTGAGCCGGGCCGATCGCGCCCGCGGCGAGAAAGCGTCGCAGGTCACGAAACCACGGTAGGAAACGCCACATCTCCATGACCATGAAGCGCACACCGGCGTCGCGGCAGATTTGCAGCATTTGCTGAGCCTCGGAGAGCGTCGCGGCGAGTGGCTTCTGACAGAGCACCTGAACACCGGCCTTTGCCGCGCGCTCGACGAGACTAAGATGGGTTTCCGGACGGGTCGCGATATCGACACAATCGATCTGCCCCGAGGCAAGCATCTCGTCGACGTCGCGATAGATCGTCACGCCGGATACGCCGAGCGACTGCAACTGCTCGCGACAGCTCTCGGCCCGCGCGAGATCGAGCTCGCAAATCGCGACCGGTTTCGCGTCCGGCGTCGCCACCCAACCCGGCGCGTGCTGACGAGAAATGTGGCCGGTGCCAATCAGCCCGACCCGGAGCACTGGCTTATTTTCCATGCTATCCAATATTTTCTAGAAGTGCCGGACAGCTCGTCATGGCCGCCCGACCTGACGCCGGCTATTATAATTCCCCGGACCAGACGAGTCTGCGATCAAAACGTAAGGGCCGCAGCGTTGAAGGTAGCTCGTCGGGGTTATCCCCCATCAGACAAAACTCCGGGGCCGGTCCCAGCACGAGCTGGCGTCGCCAGAGGCTCGTTGGTGTAACGTCTGTCCAAGGACGGACCATCTCGTAAAAATCGGCGTACGCGAGGCCCTTCGGCTTCGTCAGCCACGTGACGAAAGTGAGAGCACCCATGTCTCCGGAGCCAGAAATCAGCGCGTAAAGTCCGCCGGCGCCTCCCGCGGCAAGCTGAGCCACTCGGTCGTGGGATGCACGACGGCTCTCAGCTACGGCGGCGAGGTTGAGCGTCTCCAGCGCGCTATACCCGTCGACGAAATACCAGTCCTCGTAACCACTTCGCCCCGGACCTAGCCATGGCGCGCCCGCGACCCGGAATGTCGCCGAGGCGCGCACCCCGGGGACGCGAGAATTCGCGAGAGCTTGATGGAAAGTCACTAGCTTCTGTTCATACTCTGGGATCCGCGTCTCAGGCTCTGGCCAGTGCCAAAAGACAAAGCCAAGCATCTTTGCCTCCTCCTCGTCTACGACCTTATAGATAGTCTCAGTAGGCTCCTTCAGCCTAGCCGGTCGGTATTCGCTTCACAACTTCGCCACCGTCCCGCGACGTGGCCACGGGGTTGACATGAATCACGCCCTCTGGCTACACTGCGAAAGCGGCGACACTCAGAACGCGCCGCACTTCCGACTAGCCAAAGGAGGACGAAGGATGGAGCGCGCCGTAAGCTTTTACAGCGGTGGCTGCCGGCTGTCTGGCGACCTTTACCTTCCGGATAACCGAAGCGCCGAGGAACGCCGTCCAGGCGTCGTCCTTTGCTGCGGCTACACCGGAGTGAAGGACCTTTACCTCAATGACATGGCCCGTCGGCTGAGCGCTGGCGGCATCGTCGCCCTCACCTTCGATTATAAGGGCTGGGGCCAGAGCGAAGGTCCCCGATTGCGCCTTGCGCCCTACGGACGCGTGGAAGATACCCAGGCTGCACTCAGCTTCCTGAGCGAGCAGCCCGAGGTCGATGCCAATCGACTGGGCCTCTACGGCATCAGCTACGGTGGCTCGACTGCGGTCTTCACGGCGGCGATCGATCGACGAGTTAGGGCCGTGGTGAGCGTGACCGGCGTCGGCAACGGCGAGCGCTGGCTGCGTGGGGTGCGTCGTCCCTGGGAGTATCGCGAGCTGATGGAACGAGCCTACCGCGATCGCGTGCGACAGGCGATAACCGGCGAAGGCGAAATGGTCGACCGCGGTTACGTCCTGATGATGGACCCCCAATCGGCCGAGATCTCCGCTCGCGCTCGCGCTTCGCGACCGAGCGCCTCGAATGAAGTCCCCCTCGAGATGGCCCACGAAACGATTGGCTTCAATCCAGAGTGGGTCGTCGACCGGATCTCCCCCCGTGCCGTCCTTTTCATCACGTCCGATCGCGACGAGCTCGTGCTCCCCGAGGAATCCGAGGCGATGTTCGCTCGCGCCGGCGAGCCGAAAAAGCTCGTCGTCCTCCGCGGCTACGGCCACTACGAAGTTTTCACACCTCCAGCCCTGGACGAAGTGATGGCCGAGACCCTGGGGTGGTACCGGAAATATTTAGCCTTCGGCTAATACATCCGCCAAGTCCGTGCCACGTGTCGTGCTGAGCCCGTCGCTTCGCTCACAGGTAGCGCTAGGGCGCTGCCAACTGATGGACTTTGACCTTGCCGAAGCTACCGGCCAGGGAGGCAATGCGAAAATCCTGGGTGAAGTAGAAGAGCTGCCGATCAACGGCAAGTTCGGTGAGTGTCGCGATTGCCCGGGTAGTGCGCTCGGCGTCGACGTGGACGAGAACGTCGTCGAGGAGAAGCGGGACCGGCTCATCGGACCGGCTGAGCAGTTCGACGATACTCGCCCGAAGCAGTAAGGTGATCGCATCACGAGTGCCGTGGCTGAGTCGATCCAGGGTGACGAGGTTGCCATATTCGTCACTCTGGATTCGGACGGTCAGATCGGTCGGGTCGACCTCGGCATTTTCGTAGCGGCCGTCAGTCACCCGGGCAAGGCGCTCGGCGATAGCAGCCCCGAGTCGGGGAGCAAAGCTGCGACGGTGCTCCTCGGCAACCTCGGTCAAAAGCTTGCGGGCATCATCGACCGCGCTGGCCAGGCGCTGGAGCTGTCCAAACTCACGCTCGGCCATAGCTAACTCTTCGATTATCTCCGCTGGCTCGCGCAGACGTTGCAGGCGTTCGCTCAGCCGGGCACTCAGGCTTGCAACCTCGGCTTCGAGTTCCCGGAGCTCTTCGCCGGCCGCGTCGCGTCGAGCGCGCAATTCAGCGAGCTCGCGTGGATCGTCGACCATCATGCCATCAACCCGGGCACGCAATGCCTCGAGCTGTTGACGCCAGATAGTCGGATCGCCATCGGCCAGCAATTGACTGCGCAAATTCACTTGGACGTTTCGCTCGCTGCTCGCCCGCTGATAGCTTCGGAAGAGAACCTGACGCTGTGCTTTGGCTTCCGCGAGGTCCACTGCGTTCGGATCGGCGCCCAGCACGACCATCGCATCGCGGGCGATGGTCTGCGCCGCGGCGAGCTCCTCGGCGAGTTGGTCGCGCTGCTGCACCCGCTCCCTGAACGTGGCCAGCGCAGCAGTTACCCGGGTTTGCTCATGGAGGAGCTCAGCGCGCTGATTCTGCAGATCACGAAGCTCGTCGAGCGCCTGACTCGCCTGGTGGGGATTATCCACCTCCAAGGGCAGTTTGGCAAGCGCACTGACTGCAGCCATCCGTCTCTGTTCGAGGGCGTCGTCCGCAGCGCGCGACTGCACCGTCGCCTCCTTCAGTGCGGCGCTCGCTTTCGTCAGCTCGGCATCAATCGTCGCTTTCTGGCGAAGCAGATGAAGACGATGCTCAGCCTCGGCAGGATCGCTGGTACCGCATAGCTCGACGATCCGCGCGACGTGGCGCTCGTGCAGCGCACGCGAGGCTTCGACTGCCTTTTGGAGACGCACTGCCTCGGCCACTTGTTGATTGAGCTCAGCCAGGCGATCCCACTTACGTTGCAGATCTTCGAGCGTGGTCACACCGTAACGGCCGAACAAGCCCGTGCGAATTGCCCGATGTTTTTCCAGGATCAGATCGGTCTGCTGTCGAGAACGCTGCTTGATGATAATGGTGATCAAGAAGGCAAAGGCTGCCAGGATCAACCCACCGACGAGTGCGCTCGTCGCCCCCCGGGAGACCAGGCCAATCACGAAGCCAGCCACACCCGCGAGGAAAGCAATCCAGAGGCGAGTAGCGATCGAAAGACCAGTCTGCACCGGCTCGGACAGACGAAGCTCTTGCTCTTTCTCCCGGAGCTCGCTCAGCCGCTCGGCAGTGAGACCATCGAGCGCTTTCTGCAGAGTATCGTGTTCTCTGATGACGTCAACTGGAATGTTTAGCTTTGCCGCCTGTTTCTCGTCGCTGGCCAGGCGCTCGGCGGAGCCATCGGCACGAACAATCGCCTCGACGAGGTCACGCACCTTGGTCGTCGCCGGCACCGATTCCAAGCCAGGTGGCAGCGTCGCCTTGAGCTCCTGGCATCGGTTCTGGAGCTGCGCTACTGCCTGGCTTGCTTCGTCGGCAGCCTCGGAAGCGGCGAGCCAATCGCGCACTGTCTGTTCGGCTACCCGTACCACGGATGCCGAAGCCGATGCAGCAGCAGGTAGTTTAGCTAGTTCGGCCAAGATCCTTTCTAGCTCCGCTTCAGCTCGGGCTCGTTCGTCACGCTCAGCGTCGACCCGGGAGGTTATCTCGGCGAGTGCACTGCTCAAACGAGTGACATCCCGAGCAGCCACGTACGCGCGGGTAAATGCCTCTTCACTCAGCTCGGCGACGTCGGCTAACTTCGCCAGCTCATCGTCAAGACAAGCGATTTGCCGATCGAGCGTGTTCAATCGCTCGATCCGACCTTCGATCTCCGCGATCTCGTGATGTCCGATTGCCCGGTCGAGCTGCTGAAGCTCCTCGCGCAACTGGGTGGCCTGATCTCGCAGCCCTTGAGTCCGCGCGAACATCGCCGCGGCGTCGTCGAGCGCGCTTTGGCTTTGCAGGGCTTCGGCTCGCAGTTCTTGGATGCGCCGTTGCACTCTTCGTAGCGGGTTGCGATCGATCAAGCGCGTTTCCAGGTTCAGTCGATCACGCCGGATTCTTTCGAGATTCTTGATTGCTTCCTGGGCACTACGCTCGGTCCCGGCGCTGTCGGCGAAGGTTGCTAGGCGACGATGCAGCGCATCGAGCTCATCGCGCGCTAACGAGAGCCCCTCCTGGGTAACGCAAGCACAGGCTCGAAACTCGGCGGGCGATAGACCAAGATGCTCATCGGCAAAACTTATCCAGCCGTGTTGACCCGGGGTATATTGGCTCGTCACATCGCCCGCTCCGGGCTCCTGATAGATCTTCGTATGATCTTTGTTAAAGCACCGCTCAATCCGGTAGCGATCGTCATTTGCCAAGCGCACGAGCAACACTCCACCATACTGCTCAGTATGCCAGGGCTGAAAGCGACGCAGTCGCTCGGCGGCGCTCCGGTTCCATTGGGCGCTGTCTTCAAAATGACCGTAGAGCAAAGCCAGAAGAGCATTCATCAAAGTCGACTTGCCCGCTTCGTTCGGGCCGTAGACGACGTTGAGACCAGGAGTGAATTCCGCGCCAAAATCGCGTAACCGCCCAAACCCGCTGAGGTGAATCCGCTCGATAATCAACGGAGAGTCACCTCCTGGCCACGGAACGCGGCCAACCCGACCGCCAGGACGTCTTCCCAGTGGATGCGCTCCGCTGGATCGCTTGCGCCGTCGATACGCTCCTGGGTTGCCCGGATGAAAGCACCAAGCGTCGTTTGTTGGCGCGCCAGCATCCGAAGATCCTCCTCGGGACGAGCCAGCATTTCAAGGTCGACGTCGTAATCGGCGAGCGAGTCGGCGATGAACTCTGGGCGCGATGACAGCTCACCCCGCAGCGTGCCAACCAGGCGCAGCTTTACCGTGGCGTCAAGCCAAGCCGGCGACCACTCGGCAAGTGCGCGTTCCCAATCGTCACGTGTCCGGATCTCGCTGACGTCAAGTTCCACCTGTATAGCTCGCCGGCGTGCAATTGGAATCTGCTCGATCGTCACCCCATCGCCCGTGACATCGATTTGAAGTGCCCAGCGCGGACCTTCTTCCCTCGGGTCCAAAGGCTCGAGACTCCCCGGGTACGCAAAGCGACGCGCCTCGTCGACCTGGCCACGGTGGACGTGACCAAGTAACGCAAAGCGGAAGCCAGCCGTAGCGAGCGCACTTGGCTCGAGCGGGCCAAAGAGCGAGCTGCCGCCACTCTCGACAACCTCGGCATGACAGAGAACGACCTCACGCTCGCTGGATGGTCGAACTGCGCCGGAGAGCGGCGACGCGCGCCGTTCGGGGCCAACAAAGGCGAGCCCCCAGACCACGCCATCGGCCACCCGCACTGGCGTGAGGGCGGGCTGGCGAAAAATGTGAACGTTCGCCGGCCAGACCGTTTGGTCGTAGAGACAGCCCGGGCTATAGTAGTCGTGATTACCGGGCGCGATCAGCACCGGAGTGTTCTCGAGAGCGGCGAACGTTTCGCGGAGAAGCTCACCAACCGCGGGCAGCGCATTCTCACGCTCGTAGAGGTCGCCGGCAATACAGAGCGCATCAACCTTGCGCTCGCGAGCCAAGGCGACAGCGCGACCAAGCGTCGCGCGCAACTCGGCGCGCCGAGCGCTGCCACGCTCACGGCCAAGCCAGCGAAAGGGGCGTCCCAGGTGGACGTCGGCAATGTGCAGTAATCGCATGCAGAACTTTCCGATTGGTCCGATCAGCGGAGTCATCTGGCAGCGGATTATAGCACCTACTCTAACGAGCGGGATGCGGCCGGGTCGGTAAATTTGGGTGAGCGAGAATGGGAAAATTGGGTGATAAGCGACCGACCATCCGAACTGTGACCTGACGTGATTTGGTACAATAGCTGCGCCTGGCAACCTCCTCACTTCGTTGCCGGCCCGAGCGTTCGCCCGGATCATACACATGGTGAGAGACATCCTTCGGGCATACCCTTGCTCAGCGGCAATAGCGCACTCCGAATGACTATCTCCCTGTGCTGCTCTGGCTTGGCGACGCTCTCCTTGTTGGAGGTCTATGCTGGTTATGACTCGTGTTGGCTATTCCCTCGCTCGTTTTACCCTTGGCCTGATCATCGCTCTGGCTTCTTTGCTTCCCCCAGCCAGCGTCGCCCATGCCGCCCCGTCGTCTCGCTTCGGGATCGACGAGGGCTACACCGCGCCGGCTGAGTTCAAGCAGTCCGGTGCCGGCTGGGATCGCATTGATTTCCACTGGGACGCCCTTCAGCCGAACGGCCCAACTGACTGGCAGACGGCGAACGTGACCTCAATCGACAATGGTATCGCCAGCGACCTGGCAAATGGAATGGCTGTCGTCGGTGTGATCACCAACCCGCCGGCCTGGGCAACCCGCAACGGCTCGGTGCCATCAAATCTCAATCTACCCTGGAACGATCCGAGCAACTACTGGGGAGCTTTCGTCCACCGATTGGTAGCTACCTACGCCGGACGGATCAATCAATGGATCATCTGGAACGAGCCAGACATCGCTCCCAACCAGCCGGGGAGCACCTGGGCCGGAGACGAGCGTGAGTTTTACCAGCTTCTCAAAGATGCCAGTCTGGCCGCCCACGATGCGAATCCAAACGTTCAGATCATCTTTGCCGGCACGACCTACTGGAGCGACATTCTCGCCGGACGCAACCTGTTCTTCCAGCGGGTGCTCGACGCCGGCTCGCAAGATCCGAGTGCTGCCGCGAACGGCTTCTACTTCGATGCGGTAGACATTCACATTTACAGCTCGCCATACCAGATCTACACTATTCCCCAGGCCTACCGCGCAGCCATGGCCCGCTACGGCTTGAACAAGCCGATCTGGATCAGCGAGATGAACCTCGTTCCCTGGAACGATCAGGCGTCAACCGTTCCCCGGGGCGGCTTCCGTGGCACCCTGGACGAGCAGGCCAATTACATCATCGAAGCGATGGCGATGGCCGATGCGGCCGGCGTCCAGCGCGCCGCGGTTTATAAGATGATCGACGGCGACATCATCAAAGGCGAACCCTACGGCCTGATTCGTAACGATCATAGCTGGCGACCGGCCTACCGCGCCTTCCAGGTAGCAACCCAGTACCTCGACAACAGCGCCGACGTCTCCTATCAGAACCAAAACGGCACGGCAAAGGTCACCTTTGTCAACGGTAAACACCGGGTTATCGTCGCCTGGAGCACCGGTCCCACGGCCGTCGACCTGCCGATTACCCCTCAGGGAACGACCGCCTTCCTGGTCGATAAGACCGGCCAAATCACGAACCTGACTTTGCCAAGCGATCCCAACCAGACAAATTACGTGCTCCACCTCGCCGCGGCCACCGACAACACCGACAACGGTAATCCCAATGATTACATTGTCGGCGGCGATCCGGTCATTCTCGTTGAGGACGGCATCGGCGACGCCGTCAACCTTGGACCGAATACCGTTTACTACCCGGTCACCGGCTTCAAGATCAGTGGCCCCTTCCTCAACTACTTCGAGCACCGGGGCGGCCTGCGCACTTTCGGCTACCCAATCTCTCGTCCCTTTCCATTCGAGGGACATACCGTCCAGTTCTTCCAGCGCCGAATCCTCGAGCTGGAGAATGACGGCTCAATCGGTCAGCTCAACTTGCTTGATCCTGGTCTGATGCCCTACACCCAGATCAACCAGGCCACCTTCCCCGCCGTCGACCTGAGCCTGACCCGTAACCTGCCGACGCCCGGCAGTAAAGATTACACGCCTAAGATCCTGCAGTACGTCCAGGCCACTGCGCCGAACCAGTGGAACGGCCAGCCAGTGAACTTCCTCAACACCTTCACCAACACCGTCACCATGAGCGATGCCTTTGGAACCGGCAAGCCTCAACCGCAGCTCCTGCCTGGGATCAACCTGGAGCAATGGGGCGTGCCAACGAGCCAGCCCGCAGTCGACCCGAACAATCACAACTTCATTTACCAACGCTTCCAACGTGGCATCATGCACTATGACCAGACGACCGGCGTCACCCAGGGGCTCCTCCTCGCCGACTACTTCAAAGCGATCATCACCGGCTGGAATCTCCCCGCCGACCTGGACAGCGAAGCCCAAGGCAGCCCATTCTACAAGCAATACAACCCCAGTTTCCCCCGCTGGATCGCCCGCCCGGACCAACTCCCGAACAGTGATCTGACCTTCGCGTTCGAAAGGCAGCCAGCCACACCGTGAGACGGGTAAGGGGTAGAAGAAAGGTCGCCCGAAGCCAGCGACCGAACGGCCGAGCTGCGCTTGAAGATGTGGCCCGACCCGAGTAGAATTAAGCAAGGAGTCCACGCGCACCAAGCGCGTGCGGCTCCGGAAGCGTCTGCGCCCGTAGCTCAGGGGATAGAGCAGCTGCCTTCTAAGCAGTTGGTCGGGGGTTCGAATCCCTCCGGGCGTGCCAAACCAGGCAGTTGCTCGGAATTCGCGTCATTCCGTTCAACTGCTTTTTTTGTGCCCGCATGCGCCGAGTTTTCGCCTGAAAGTGACCAACTGCCTGGTCCGGGTCTGTCTGTCCTGTCACCGCATACTCAGCGCACATGCATCTCACACCGACCACACACTTACCACACACTCTTTTGGCAAGTGCCGAAGAGAAAGGTTGGCCTCCGGTGAGGAGCTGCCATAGACCGTCCAAGGCCTGGTGCGTTTGGGGATGGTCGAGGCTCAGGCGAACGCGTTTGATGCGCCCGTCCACGAGCTTGATCTGGCCGGGAATCGCCCAGACGTCGTTGATCAAGCGGATGATCCCGAAGGAATCCAAACGCGGCGTCTTCTCGCGGAGCCAGCGCTTGGCCCAGATCCGGACGTGTGGGCCAGTTCCATCAGCAAGAGGGCGATTTTCTGGGCGCATAGCTTGTGTTTGCGCAAATGCGGCGAGGCCCAGGCCGTGCTTGTCGGACTTGAGATCGGCCCCATCTCCGCCCGCCCGTCGTCGTGATCGACAATTTGATACATCGTCAGATCCTCGCGCGTACTTTTGGATCGGCGTGTACCGCCGGGCCTTTTGTTTGATCTGCCCTTCTCCTCCAGGGGACGAAAGAAGCCGATCAGCCGCAAATACGATCCCAAGAGACACAGACTGGCGTGGGCGCTGGCAAACCCCGCTGTTGGCTCGCTTTGCTACGCTTATCTACGGCGACACCTCTGTTTCGCCACTCAAGCTTTCGCTCAAGTGTGCGCGATGGAAAGCAGTTGAGAAAGTCCTTCGCAGTCTGCCAATCGGCGACGGCGTCTTACTTGGCTAAAAAGGATCCGAGCGAGAGATACTGATTATCGAACACCTCGATGTCGCGGCCACGAGAATCGGTCTCGGACCCGAATTGTTGCTAGCCGAGCCCCCGGGGCGTGGCGCGCGGCGTTCGGGTCGGCAGTTGGTGGGGCACCGTATTCGGCCCAGTTCATCCTCCGCCCACCACGGTGGACCACGCCCGGCTTGCTTTGTGTGGCCGGAAGCTGCCGCTCGCTTGGAACTGTCCCCTCAGGAAAGCACCGCGTAGGCAACGCCGGCCGCGGCGACGCCAAGCGAGAAAACCAGATCCTGGCGCCAGGGCAGCGGCGGGGCGAGCTTGTAGATGAGCACCACCACTGCGAGCACAACTGCCGCCAGCAGGTTGGCCATGCCGATGAGTACCATCGCAATCATCAGCCCGGCGCTGCAGCCGACGCAACTGAGGCCGTACCGCACTCCGGCGGTCACGGCACTGCGCATCAGGTTGAACGGCAGTGGTCCGTGCAGCGCACACAGCTCGCGGCACTGGGCCTGGCTGGCCCGCTTGATGGGCGTCAGGGCGTAGAGGCCGGCCAGAACGAGCGCCAGCCCACCGGCCCAGGCTTGATTTGGCCAGGGCATCCCAATCGCGACGTAGGCACCGTAGCAGACGAGGCCGAACGCCAGCCACACTGCGAGGTAGGTGAGGGCGAGCACGGCGGTCGCCACCGGCCAGGCGCGCCGGCCCTCCGACCGGCGCGCGAACTCGAGGATCAGCGGAATCGCCGTGGGCAGCATCATGGCCGCCATCATCACGATCCAGGTCACAGCGAACGAATCCAATGACCCGAGCCCCATCGCCATCCCGCTCATTGCCTGGGCTTGATCGATGGTGAACACCCAAGCACCGCCGGCCACGACGAGGATCCCTGCCAGCGCGAGCGCCGGCGTCGCGAACTCGCTTGCGCCTTGCGGCGTGTCCTCCATCAAATGGAGTCGACACGCCGGGCAGAATCCGCGACGGCGAGCCGGGCGCACCAGTCCCGCGGTCGATAGCAGACGATTGAGTGACATCATTCCGGATACTCGTCGTGCCGCCGAAGCCACATTGGGCCGATTTCAGCCTCATCGCGCCCTTTGGGCACGAGGTCCATGTAGTGGTAGGCGACGTTCAGCATGTCGAGCCCCCGCGCGTAGGTGGAATAGGTGTGGAAGATCCGACCGTCGTCATCCTTGAGGAAGACGCTGATGCCGGGCATCTCCGAACGTCCAGGCGATGGATCCAGCCGGTAGTTGTAGTCGACCTTATCCGCCTGGAGCTCGGCCTCGGTGAACGAGACGCGGTAGTCGAAGTTGAAGTCGCTCCCCGCGGACGAATACCACGGGAAGGACCAGCCCATCCGCTTCTTGTAGGCGACCAGGGCGGCGACAGGGGCGCGCGATACCGCGGCCATGGTGATGTCGCGGTGGTTCAGATGCACCGTGATGCCGTTGAAATTGTCCATCCAGAACGAACACGCGAAGCACGCCGCGTCCTTGGTCCAACTCGTGGAAGGGCCGGCAGTCTCGGGGTTGAACATCGCGTGGTAGATCACCAGCTGGCCGCGGCCCTCAAACAGATCGGAGAGCGATTGTTTCCCGCGCTCACCCTCGAACACATAGTCCTTCTCGACCAGCTCCCAGGGCAGCTCGCGGCGCTCCCGGCTCAACTGGTCGCGCAGACGGGTGAACTCCTTCTCTTTGACCAGATGCTTCTTGCGCGCCTCGACCCACGCGTCGTGCCTGACCACCTTATGCATTGCCACGGATACCTCCTTCATTCGCGAGCGCGGTCGATGCAATCCGGAAGGGACCGGACCGCGCGCCGGCTCAATACGCAACTTAACGATTGCATTTTAGCGCCTTTCCGGGGAAATGCAACATTTAAGTTGCGTAAAAATGTCGAGGATGATAGTATGCAATCAGGAGGCTACTGATGAGCACTGATCGGATCGAGAAGCGGATCGTTTTACGCGCGCCGCGCTCGCGGGTCTGGCAAGCGCTGTCGAACCCGGACGAGTTCGGGCGCTGGTTTGGCGCACGCCTGGTTGGAGACTTCACGCCGGGCGCCCGCATCGCGGGACAGATTACCATCCCCGGCCACGAACACGTCACGTTCGAGCTGGTGGTGGAGAAGGTCGAGCCCGAGGCTATGCTCACCTACCGCTGGCATCCCAACCCTGCCGACCCTGATCTTGACCGCGCGAACGAGCCGATGACCCTAGTCGAGTTTCACTTGGCCCAGGTTGCTGACGGCACCGAGCTCACCGTGATCGAGTCCGGCTTCGACCGGATCCCGCCCGCGCGCCGCGCCCAGGCCTTCCGGATGAACGACGAGGGCTGGGCGAAGCAGGTCCAAAATCTTTACCGCTATGTCGCTGCCTGAACACGAGCCGCGCGATCTGGACGCGGCCGCGCCGGTCTTCGCGGCGCTCGGCGACGCGACGCGGCTCGCCCTGCTCGACCGGCTCAGCACCGCCGGTCCGCTTTCGATCACCCGCCTCACCGTCGGCTCGCACAAGACCCGCCAGGCGATCACCAAACACCTGCACGTCCTCGCCGGCGTCGGTCTTGTCCGCGACGTCCGACGGGGACGCGAGCACTGCTGGGAGCTCAATCCACAGCGGCTGACCCAGGCGCAACGCTCGCTGGACCAGATCTCGCGCCAGTGGGACGAGGCGCTCGGTCGGCTGAAGAGCTTCGTCGAGGAATCTGCGAACGAGAATTAACCGTGGACAACGCAAGGAACCCACTGCCATCGCCTCGACGGCGGAGTGGCAAGTCGCCCGGGAGAAATTTCTGACCAAGGAGGAGGCCACCCTCCTCGGCCTGTTCGAGGGACGCCGGCAGCTCATCCGGTAAAGCACGCCAAGGGGCATCGCAAGCGTTGAGATCCTACTGCTCCCCTGGGTCTGGGTTGGCACCCCGAAGGCATCGGTCTGATAGGTCTGGATGCGGTTTCCCGATCTGTCGCTGATCGCCCGCACCGAGCCCAGGCCGTCGGTGTGGTAGACCTGGAGACTGCCCAAGCTGTCGACCGCGTAGGCCAGGCCCACCCCGTAAACGTACGTATGGGTACCATCAGCGAGCACGTTCGGCAGCGAGGAGGTGACATCGTAGAGGTAGCGCGTCGTCGTGATACCCGTCCTCTGGCTCACCCGCTTGCCATCACCATCATAGGCGTAGGTCGTGGTGATGCCGCCCACCACCGACAGCGTGAGGCGGTTGGCCTGGTCATAATGGAAGCTGTCCGAACCACGCGCCGTCTCGTTGCCATTGGCGTCGACGGTAAAGCTGGTCGCGCCCGCCGTAAGAATCCGATCCGCCTTGTCGTAGGTGTAGTTTGTCGTACTGCCCTGGGTCAGGCTCAGACGATTACCAACCGGATCGTAGCCGTAGGTGCGCGTGCCGTCGCCGGTCAGGCGGTAAAGCTTATCGTAGCTGTAGGTGATGTTGTTGGTCGCGCTGCCCCCGCCGACTTGGGCGAGGGTCTCGCTGACCTGGGTCCGGTTGCCGACGTTATCCAGGGTGTAAGCGTGCTGGCTGATGGTGCTGGCGCCGCTATGGTTGAGCACCTGGGTCAGGCGCGCGGCGTTGTCGTAGGAGTAGCTGGCCGTGGTGTTGTTGACGTTGGTCGCCAGCTTGAGGGAGCCGTCCGGATTGAACTGGTAGCTGGTCGAGCGGTTCGCCCAGTCGGCAAGGCTCGCAAGCTGGCTGCCCTTGTTGAAGGTGTAGGTGACGGCGGTATTGTCGGGATAGATGATCTTGGTGCGGTTACCGTCCAAATCGTAGCGGTAGCCGATCGTCTTTGGCCCGGGGCTAGTCACCGCGGTGAGGCGATCGCGCTCGTCGAGGCTGTAGCTCGTCGTACCGGTCCCGTCCTGCATCGCGGTGCGGTTGTTGTTTGCGTCGTAGCTGTAGCTGACGTTCGGGGTCTGCCCATCGCTGTAGGTGATGGACGTGAGCCGATTGAGGGCGTCGTAGCCGAAGGTCGTCGTCTTGCTCAGAGGGTCGACCATGGTCAGCGGATTGTTATTCGCGTCGTAGGTGTAGGTGGTGACGAGGGTTGGGCTGGCCGTCGGCCAGTTCGGGTACTGGGTCTCCTGGCGCAGCCGATTGAGGCCATCGTACGCGTAGTCAGTGGCTCGTTCGTAGGTGGCATCGCCCTTGGCGCGGGTGACTCGCTGGAGGTTGCCCAGGTTGTCGTAGGTGTAAGTGGTCGAGTAGACGGTGGACGGCGGACTATTCGGGCTGGTCCAGGCGAAGGGGCTCTGATCCACCTCGGTGAGGCTGTCGCGCACGTCGTAGAGATACTTCGTCACCTGGCCATTCGCATCCGTGACAAAGGTGCGATTGCCGACCGCGTCGTAGGTGTAGGTCATGACATTCCCAAGCGGGTCCGTTGTCGACAGGAGCATCCCAGCCTGGGAGCCCGAGGCGTTGTAGGCAAAGCTCGTGGCGTAGCTGTAGTCGGGAGAGTTTGGATTGGTGTTACCCCGCGGGGGGATGATCCGGGTGGCGAGGCCAGGGTTGTTGGGGTCGTTGTACTCGAACTTGGTGATCGCCGTTTGGAGGCCGAGGTCAGGGTCGGTGTACTTGTGCGTGGTCGAAAGCAGGTACACGTCATTCGAGTCGTAGGTGTTGTCGGTGGCCAAATTGGTGTTGAGGGCACCACTCAGATTCGTCGAGCAGGTGACGGAGGTGCCCGAGCTAACCCCTTGGGTGGAATGGTCTCGAGCAGATTATTCTTCGCGTCGTACTTGTAGAGGGTAACCGGGACGGCGGCTCCGCTCGTCGGAGGCGGGCCGATCGTCCGCGTCATGTTGCCGACGCTGCCCGGGATCGCCGCGCCGCTATAGTCGACATCATAGCAGAAGGTCGTGGTATTGCCTCGTCCATCGGTCGAGGAGACAAGGTTGCCGTTATTGTCGTAGCCAAAGCTGGTCGTGACGTTCTCACCCGGGTTGCTGGATGGCTTAAAGACCCGCGAGGTCAGCCGCCCGGAGGTGTCGTACGTGTCGACTTCCTGAGAGTTCCAATTATCGAATGAGGTCGCCGGGAAAGTCAGCGTCGTCGTTTCGGTGCCGTCGCCATTGGTCACGTAGCTAAAAGTCGTCTGCTAACCGGTCGAAAGGCCCAGAGCATCCTTTTGGGTCACAACCCGTCCGTGGCTGTCGTAGGTCATCGTTACCGCGGTGTGCCCGCTCGCGTCGTGAGCGACTCGTGAATTGTAGTTGTCCGTCCAGCCCGGCCCAAGTGGACCGACAGTGGTGTCAGCAGAATTATAGGCATTGTCGTTTTGCCGGCACTATCCATCGTCGCGGCTACGTACTGCCAGGTGTTCAGGACGAGAACGTTAGAGGCGGTCGTCCCCAGTGCGGAGCTGCTACCAATCGAGACCCCAAACGTCAGGTCACTCGTTGTTCCAACCCGAGCCAGAAAGACGTTGTCACTGGCGGGGCCGTTCCCCAGGTCGACAACCCGGGCCCAGCTCCCAGTCGAGGTCGGGTAGATCCAGGCTTCGATGGTCAGCCCGCCGGTGAAGTCGCTAAAGCCACTTGGCAGCGACACGTAACCGGTCGAGCCATCAAAACTCATCGCAGCATCGGTATCGCTCGTCAGGCCACCCACTGCCCCCAACATTACGCCGCCAGCGAGCGTTCCATTCAGACCGTTTCCGGAGGAGTCGTTGGCAGTTGTGCCACTCGTTTCGTCAAGACGCCAGTAGGCTTCGGGACTATCGGCTAGCACTGCAGATTCGTAAGCCGATGGCTGCGCCAATGGGACCGCTTGAGCCACACTGGCTTGAGCGCCAACGAGCACTTGACCAATGATGCCACTGACAATGCACGCAGTTAAGAGAAAAGTCGCGAGGAGAGTCCGAGGAAGTCATTGAATCACGAACTTCTGACGCTTCATGGAGTTGAATAAGCCTCCGGGCGAGTTTCGTGAATGGGATCCGGTGTAGAAGTCAGAGCAACGAGTATTCAGTTGCATCTGCCCGCCTGGAAGCGTCATGCGAGCGCTAGCTAGGATAAAGCAGAACAAGCGAAGCGTCAAGGTAAGGTTCGGTTAAGGTATGGTGAATATTTGGTAAGGCTTTGGAGCAAGCGATTACACGGTATCCATCTAACGTCTGGCATGTATCTTGCAAAGGGAGAGGGAACTTTCGACCGGTCAGTCCGGGGAAGGTGTCAGGCCAAAGAGGTCTTGGGCGAGCTCCAAGGTCGTGCGATCCGCGAATTCGTCGCCGGCCAGATCCTTGAGCCGCACCGTTGGGTGATGGAGCAGCTTTTGAACGATCGCCCGGCTCAAATCGGCAACGACGGCCCGGTCGGCATCGGAGAGATGCTTGAGCTTGGCCATAGCCTCGGCCAATTCGCTCTGACGCGCTTGCTCGGCCTGCTCGCGGAGCGCGATCACGGTCGGGATTACCTGGCGACTGTGCCACCAGCGAACGAAGCGGCGCGTTTCGTCCTCGATAATCCGCCGGACCCGCTGGGCTTCCCGCTGTCGCTGCTCCCGGTTCATCTCACAGAGCGTCTGCAGATCGTCGATGTCGTAAAGAAAGACGTTTGACAGCGTCCGCACCGCCGGATCCACGTCACGGGGCACGGCAATGTCGATCATGAAGAGGGGACGTCCGTCTCGTCTCTGCATCGCTCGCTCGACCTCAGTTTGGCCAATCACGTAGCCAGGGGCGTCGGTCGAGCTGATCACGATGTCACTCGCCGCGAGGACCGGCACCAGCTCGGTCAGCGACGCCGCTTCGCCAGCGAAGCGCTGAGCGAGCGCCGTCGCATTGTCCAGAGTGCGATTGATCACCGCCACCGACCCGACACCGTGATCGACCAGCGTTTTCACGGTGAGCTCGCCCATTTCGCCGGCGCCGACCACCAGCGCTCGACAACCGTGGAGCTTGCCAAAGACGTTCTTCGCGAGCTCCACCGCGGCATAGCTAATCGAGACGGCGTGGCGGCCGATGAACGTCTCGGCCCGCGCGCGCCGGCCAACTCGAATCGCATCCCGGAAGACGTGAGCGAGGACCGGACCGGCGGTGTTAGCATCCTCCGCCGCGTCAAGCGCCGCTCGAATCTGACCAAGAATCTGCGGCTCACCCAGAACCATCGAGTCCAGCCCCGCCGCGACGTCGTAGAGATGACGCGCCGCCGCGGCACCCGAAAGATGATAGAGATGAAGCTGGCCCGACGGGTCGACCTCGCGGCAACGCTGACAAAGATACTCAGCGGCGCTCAACGTCGCCGACTCACCGGTGACCTGGTAGACTTCAATCCGATTACAGGTCGAAAGGATGATGCCATGGCCGAGCGCCAAGAGGGCGGACGGTAGCTCAGCATCCGACACGACGATCCGTTCGCGGAGCTCGACCGGCGCGCTTCGATAATTCAAACCGACGACTGAGAGCACTGATTCGCTCACTCCACCCTCACCGCGCGTCTCAGCTCAGCACGGGCTGCTACAATCTCGCCACGTTGGATGAGCTCGCGCACGGTCGTCGACGCCAGTGCAGCTTGCCAGGCACTCGCTTGAATTGCTTCACCGGCCTCGCGCTGCTCGCGACGGACCTCGGCCGCTAAGCTGAGCAGCTCGAGCGTTTCCTCAGACAACACGTGTGCGATCTCATCGCGGAGAAGTCGACCAAAGGTTGGACTGCGTCCCCCGGTCGAGACGGCAACAATAATACCTTCACGGCGCACGACCGCCCCGAAGCTGAAGTCACCTGTCGTCCCACCATCCGCCGTGCAGACGAGCACTCCGCGTGCCTGGGCTTCGGCAACGACCGCCGCGTTCACCCGACGATCGTTTGTCGCGGCAACCGCCAAAAATGCGCCGGTCAGGTCACCAGAACAATAGACACGCTGGTAAATTGTCACTCGTTCCGGGGAAAGCGCCATGAGATCGGGCAAGAAATCGGGGCTGATGGCGGTCACTGCAGCGCCGCATTCGAGAAGGGATTCCACCTTGCGATGCGCGACCCGGCCCCCGCCGACGACGATGCACCGCTTACCGGTGACGTCGAGAAAAACCGGCAACTGGAACGCCATGAGACTATCTTTTTCTGCTCCCTCTATCAGGGGCTCACCGCGCCGCGCACCCATTACCAACGATACTACGCCAGAACTTCACCGTCAAGGCTTATTGAACGAGGCAGGTCGGCCCTCGATCTCGCCCCAGAAGTGGCAGGCAACGGTGTGGTTTGGTCGCACCTCGACCAGCGGCGGAGTCTCGGCTCGGCAGCGCAACTGGGCCCAGGGACAGCGCGGATGGAACGTGCAACCGGTCGCCGACTTGCCACAGCCACTTCTCGTAGGAAACCCCTTTGACAGCGTAGATCGTCTTAACCACGCATCCGAAACTCGGTGCGTAGGTC
This sequence comes from Chloroflexota bacterium, assembly GCA_021324795.1. GTDB lineage: Bacteria > Chloroflexota > UBA6077 > FW602-bin22 > CADDYW01 > JAJPIK01. The sequence continues at coordinate 4,495 of JAJPIK010000095.1, read as the reverse complement.
CTCACCCCGCAGCAACAGCTCCCCGGTCCTCATCTCAGACCGGCCCATCCCCTCGGCCGGCCAATCCCGTCCATCCGGCGTCAACTTAGCCATTCAGCCAGACACCACGGAAATCCCAATAGATATCCATCAGCGGCGGAACGTTCATTAGTCGCTTGTTATACACCCAATTCCATTTCTGCATCCAGATGTATCCATAGTAGGCCAGATTGTAGTCCAGCGTTTGCGCCTGAGCGTATGCCTCTTTCCGGGCCACTTCGTCATAGGTACTGCTTGCCTTATCAATAAGGTTGTCCATCTCCTGGCTATCCAAGTGCGCAACGTTGAAGTTTGCTTTCGACCATTGGAATGTCCGGAAGTAAAGGTCTGGATCCACGGCGCGGAACTGAGTTCGCAAGGTCGCGACATCGTATGGTGCTTTTTGGGTCATCAGTTGTTGGACCCAGGCCGCCCGCTCCAACAGCGAGATGTTGGCTCGGATTCCGATTTTCCCCCACATCTCTTTGAGAATTTCGGCTTGGAGCTTGTCGATTTCTCGCGAGATGACCGGGAAATTCACGTCGACACCTCCCGCTAGCCCGGCCTGGCTCATCAGAGTCTTCGCCTTTCCCAGATCATAGCCGTAGTATGGAAGCTTATCGTTATAGGCGAGCGAACCGGGCAGAAGCATGTACCGCAAAGCAGTAGCAGAGGTCAGACCGAGCGTCTTGGCAATAGTTTCCCGATCGATCGCGTATTGCGCGGCTTGACGCAACGCCAGATTCTTGGCGAATGCTCCCCCTACTGAGTTGAACATCAGCAGGTAGGCGTTACCAGTCCAGGTCGCGTCGAGAAACTGCAAGGCCGGATCGGCCTGGATTGACGAAATGTCTTTCGCGGTGACCAGCTCGGTGAAGTCAATGTTGTGTGACTTTATTTCGACGGCGCGTACCGAATCATCGATGATCAACCGGTAGGTGATGCTGTCAAGATACGGCAGCGGCTGGCCGTCGTCCCCCTTCATCCAATAGTTTTCATTGCGCGTCACGGTCACGTGATCGCTTGGCTTCCACTCTTTGAACTTGAACGGTCCCGTGCCCACCGGATTACGGTTATATTGCCCGGCCCCCATTTTCTCGAACGCTGCTTTCGAGATCATAAACGTTGTGTGATCAGTCAATCGACTCAGCAATGCCGGGGTTGGCCGGAGCAAGTTCACCTTCGCGGTGTAATTGTCCACCACAGTGACCGGAGTCTTCGGATCCACGCCCTGGAGAGCGGCCCTGGCCAACGACTTCGGGTCGCTCAGCATGCGTTCGAAGTTCCACTTGAGAACGTCGCTATTCCAGTCGCTACCGTCGTGGAATTTGACTCCCTGGCGAAGATTGAACGTAGCGGTATTATTGGAGAGATCCCACTTCTCGATCAATCCCCCGATTGGCTGCCAGTCACCATTGCTGTCGACCTTCAGAAAGAAGAGGGGATCATAAATCATGTAATTCGAGGTGCCTGGCCCAGAATTGTAGATTGGATCCATCGACACCCAGTCGTTCTGCATCGCGGTCGTGATCGTGCCGCCGCGCTTCGCCTTGCCAGTCACAACCGGCGTCGGCGGCGGAGCCGGCTTGGCCGGTGCGGACGGAGTTGAAGCAGGTGCTGCTGCCGTCGACGGCGCTGTCGGCACAGTCTGGGCTGGCGGTGCAGAAGAGGCAGCCGGCGTCTGTGTTCCTTCTGGCTGCCGCCTGCACGCCTGAAGTAAACCCACTCCAGATGCCACCATCGCCGAAAGAAGCAATCGCCGTGAAAGCTGTCGGTGAAACAACGATCGTGTCATTGTTCCTACTCCCTTCCCTATCCCCTATCGGCTAAATGAGGCGGATTACGAGTTATCGATAGCCTATTGCACCCCGACTGCCCATGAAATTAGCAGGCACCTTCACCCTAACCTTCCCCCCTTGGAAAAGAGAATTTCCGTGGAAGTCGACGTTAGGCCCGGGTCCGGAGACGCGGATCGAGCGCCTCGCGAAGGCCATCGCCCAGCAAGTTGAAACCAAGCACGGTGAGATAAATAGCGGCGCCGGGAAAGATCGAAAGCCATGGCGCTTGGCTGAGATATTGATATCCGGTCTGGAGCATCGAGCCCCAGCTTGGCGTCGGTGGACGCACCCCTAAACCAAGGAAGCTCAAGGTCGCTTCGGTGAGGATCGCGAAGGCGGTTCCCAGCGATGCCTGGACGATAATCGGCGCGGTGACATTCGGCCAGATGTGGCGAAGCATAATCCGCCAGGGACCGGCACCGGAGAGGCGGGCAGCAACGATGTAGTCGCGCTCGCGCACCGAGAGCGCCTGTCCGCGCACCAGGCGGGCAAACGCCGGAACGTAGACTACCCCAATCGCGATCATCGCATTGAGGATCCCTGGCCCCAGCGCGGCAGTAATCGCCAATGCCAAGACCAGGGCGGGAAATGCCTGCACGGCATCCATGACTCGCATCAAGATCTCGTCGACCCAGCCGCAGTAGTAACCGGCGACCAGACCAATCAGAACACCCGCGATCAAGCCAATACCGACGGCGACGACGCCAACCTCAAGCGAGATCCGACTTCCGTAGATGACCCGTGAATAGACATCGCGCCCGATCTCATCGGTCCCGAAGGGATGATCTGCGCTTGGCGGCTGCAGCACCTGGCTATAGTTCTGATAGCTCGGGTCGTAGGGGGTAAGAACATCGGCCGTCGCGGCGAGGAAAAGAATTACCACCAGTACGAGGACGCCGAACCATGCCAGCCGTGCCGCGAAAAGCCGATCGAGGACCGCCAGACGTCGGCTGGCCGACCGTTGAAAGAGGTTAGCTTGTTGGGTCGAGGTCGAAATCACCGGAGAAGCCATACTGCTTCATCCTTAGCCGTAACGGATCCGCGGATCGATGTAGGCATAGAGTACGTCAGTCAGCAGGTTAGCGAGCAAGACGGACAGAGCCAGGATCAAAACTGCCGCTTGAACGGTTGGGAAGTCACGCTGGAAGATCGAGTCGACGATCAGGCGTCCCATCCCCGGGATCGAGAAAACGGTTTCGATGACGACTGCACCCCCGATCAGCGTTCCGACCTGCAAACCAATAATCGTCACGACTGGCACCAGCGCGTTGCGAAAGGCGTGTCCAATCACTACCGCTGCCTCGGTCAGCCCTTTGCTCCGCGCTGTCATGATGTACTCTTGCTGTAAAACCTCGATCAAAGCCGAGCGGATCTGCCGCGTGAGCACGGCGGCGTGGGCCGAGCCAAGAGCAAAGGCTGGCAAGATCATCAGTCGCAGATTACCACCCAGACTTTCGAGCGGGGAAACGTAACCCGAGGGAGGAATCAAGCGCAGACCAAGCGAAAAGATGTAGATCAGCAGAATACCGAGGAAGAAGCTCGGCACGGCGACGCCGCTCAAGGCAATGACTGTTGCCACGTGATCGAGCAGCGAGCCTGGCTTCAGAGCGGAGAGAGTACCCGCGGGAATCGCGATGATCAGCGCAAAGATCATCGCGAGGATACTGAGCTCGACCGTGGGGAAAAGGTGACTGGTGATCTCGAGGCCAATCGGCAGATGATCGCGGAGCGAGCTACCCAGATTCCCTTGGAGGGCACGCGTCGCCCAGTCCAAGTACTGCAAAGGGATTGGCTTGTCCAGACCGAGCTCGGCGCGCAAAGCGAGGTAGGCGGTCCGATCAGTGAGATTCTGCTCGCCCAACATCATCATAGCCGGATCGCCGGGCAGCAGCAGGATCAGCGAAAACGATAGCATGCTGACCAGCACGATCACCGGAATGAGCGTCTGTAAGCGCCGTACGATGAATTGCGCCACCGTTCCTCGCCGCGCAAATTAATTTACGTGGAGAACAACCAGCTCACGCTCGATCGAAACCGCGTAGGTCTCGATTGATAGATCTTCGTCATCCGCTGGCTCAACCGTGACGTCGTAGCTCTTGACGCGGATCTTATGGGGGTTGTAGATCGATCTCCCGTTGGTGAGATCGAATTCCCAGCCGTGCCAGGGACACTTCAGGATCTCGCCCTCTCGCTCAATGACGTAGTGGTAAGGCTCCGGACCGAGGACAAGGCCTTTGACAAGCCCGTTGCAAAGGGGAGCACCTTTATGGGGACAACGGTTGCGCACGGCGTAAAAGCTGCCCTTGACGTTAAAGACGCCGATGCTGCGTCCTTCGACTTCGACGATTTTGCGCTCGCCTGGCGGCAATTCGCTCACCGCGCATACGACGTGCCGTCCCATGCCCGCGTGATCCCCCTACCCAATTTTGCCTTGGTCAGATGATTAATGCATCAAATGTTTCGCCCGCGACATTACTACGTGGCAAGCAGTATACACGATGCGACTCACTGAGGTCAATATTTCAGCCTGGGGGTACAGTGCGGAGGATTGTGTCAATTTGGTTCGGGGAGATCAGGCAGCGAGGGCATCTTCAATGACCTGCGTCCACTCCGCTCCGCGGGCGATGCGGATTGCCCCG
>JAJPIK010000098.1 GCA_021324795.1 Chloroflexota bacterium | reverse complement strand
TCTGTTCGGCCGTGAGTCCTGCCCACCGCTCCCCGAAGGAGCGGTGTAGGGATGCCCTGGCAAAGCGCTTGAAGACCGGCTCCGCCTCCTTTCCGATTTCATCCCACCCCTCAAGCTTCGTCGCCAGCGCTTCTTCCAGATGGTGCAGCTGTGTCACGGTGAGATGAGTGGTCAGGAGCTTCCAGATATCGAACACCGCACGCAGGCGGTGCAATGGGAACGGGCGTGGCCGGAGATGGCCGTAAGCGATCGCTGGCCGGCTGGGTCGACCGTCCGCGGCGAGTTCGTAAGTCAGCCGGTGGCGGTCGGCGGTCGAGTCGAGGAAATCGAAGTCGAAGTAGCCCGGTGTCAGCCAGAACAGCCCGGTGTCGTAAACTGGTGCAAGATCGGTAAGCCTATGGACCCCGCCATCCGGTGCCGTGGTCGGGTAGTACCCAAAGAATGGGTCGCCGGCGTGGTCTCTCGTATCCCACCAGGGGAGCTGAGGCATGCCCTTTCGAAAGGAAGGATCGTCCAATGTCTGCTGCCCGGCTTCGATCAGCGCGTACAGTGGGAACCGTCGCTTCGCGACGAGCACGCTGACGTGGAGCGGAAGCTTGCCCTCCACTTTGCCAAACCGCTCCTTTGCGAGTTCGAGGAGTTGCTGGAGCGCCGCCGCGGTGCGGTTGGCGGGAAGAAGGAGCTGGCAGAACACCGGCGAGCGGGCCAGGACGATGAACGGCAGGTAGGGCTCCGTGTGGAAGCCGTCAGCTTGTACCGCAATCGGGCTCCCCGTGCTAGGCAGCCGCGTCCCTGTCGCCTCGTCGAACCAGGATTCGATCCCGCACTCTGTGAGCGCGTATTGGACGGCGCTCACTCCCTGAAGGCGATGATCGCCCTGCTCAAACCGGAACTTCTCCAGCGAGTCCACGGTTAGAAAGTTCCTTCGGCGCTCGCTGAGACAGAGAACCACCATCGGCCCAGGCGTCAAGCGCGGGACAACGATGCGGTAGGTCTGCTCCACACGGACCCCTGATACCGGGGTGTCTGTCGTAAAGCTCAGACGTTGCGGGCGAGTGGCGAAGGTCTTGGCTGCAATCTCCGCGATCCACGCATCGAGAAAAGTCTCTGTCTCCTCCCAGATGCGAGCCAGCCTGGCTGGAGAGGTGTTCTGGGTAAAGACCGCTGTCGCCAGATCCGCTGCTGTCAGGCGGTAACCTACATCGTCGTTGATCCGCCTACGGAGGTTGTCCAGGAACGGAACGATGTACTCGGATGCATTCGGGTTCTGCGAAGCTTGGATGTCTTCGAAGAACGTGCTGAGCACCGGCGCCTTGAATCCCGTGTCCTGGGCGACCTGACCTGTCCCTACAGCGTCGAGAATAGATGTGACAACCACGGCAGTCGAGACCACCGGAGAGGTGATCCTTTCAAGCTTCAACCGCTGCTGCTGATTGTTCAGGACATTTTGCGTGCGGTCGGACGACAGCCAGTCATCGAACGACTGAGAGAGCAGCGTCGTCAGCCACTCCCCGCTCCACCAACGAGACAGGTCAAACTTGATCGTGACGAGGGCGAGCCGACCATTTGGGTCCGCTACTTCATCCAACCAGATGGTCTGATCCTGACGATCCTGTTGCCAGGCATGTTGGCGGTTTGACCGGCGGTCCTGGCAGATCTGGCAGGTCTCCTCCTCGCGCTGCTTGCCCCGAAGTTGGCAGACCGGACAGACCTCCCTGCCGTCCATTGGCTGCGCGAGGGCCGGGCCATCGACCAGGAGTTGTTCCTGTCGTCCTTGCTCCGCCTGTTCCAGAGAGAGAAGCGCCGCCACTCTGGGTACCGCCGCGAGCTGGCCGAGCACTTCAATCTCCCTCGTGATGGCCGTCAGCGTGCGGCGCGGCTTGCTCAGCGTGAAGAAGGGCCATAGCTCATTCTCCGACCGCTCGCGGACAATACCAACCAGCTCCGGTGCGAGCTGCCGGGCCAATTCGGCGGCTACGCCGTCCTCGATCCCCGGAAAGGTGAAGAACACGCCGTTCAGGTCGCGGTAGAACCGGTTGCCGATCGGATGAGACACTTCGATCTGGTGCTGGATCTCTGTCACGATCTCATCCAAGATCTCCTGGCGCTTCAGGACATCCCCCGGCCTTCGCCCTTGCTCGATGAAGCTGCGGCCATTCCAGCCGACACCCAGAAGCCGCCAGGTAACGCTGTTGTAGTCAAGGCTGCCGTTCTTCCGCGGGCATGGGTCGAGACCCATCGCCAGCGTGGCGAGGACCGGCTTGTAGAGCGAAGCCACGCCATGGGACTGGGCCCAGAGGGTGACGTCGTTGGCTGGCAATCGGGTTTCGCCGAGCGCCTCGGAGAACCCGGCCTTCAGGATGTTGATTGCCCGTTGGCGAAGCCCTTTGATATCGATCTGCTTCGATAGGTACGCGCCGAAGGCAACGGCCAGTTGGCGATCCATTTCCTCTCGCTTGGCTTCGACGTGATCCAGTTCGACCTTCTGGGTGCGATAGCCGAAGGGCGTGGCAATCCACATGTCGTCTTTCGACTGCTTCCTCCGAACGATGCCCTTCTCGTCGGCGGAGGTCATCCGGTGGCAGGTATTGAAGAGCCGAAGGAGTGTGCAGTCCGGCTTGTTGCCCTTGTACTTGGTGATGAAATCGGTGAAATGACCGACCAGGGTCTCTGGCTGGCCACCCAGGGTGAAAGCGAAGGTATTGCGCAGCGGTGGCTTCCGGAGCAGTGGGGCGAGGGCGGGTAGATGCTTCAGGTCCTGATGGGAGTCACTCGCCCCGCCCTCGCTACTGTTGGCGATCAGGAACTCCCGCGAGCACTTCCCGAACATGTGCAGGAGCGCCCCAAGCTCGCCAAGGAGGATTGCTTCCCGATGGTCATCAATTGCGCGGAGGAAGTCACCCATTGGCACCCTCCGCGCGGATCGCCCTCGCAAGACGTGCGGCGAGATCAGAAAGTGCCGTCACGGACTCAACTGAGTACGTCCGGACTGGTACCGCCGCTGCATCTTTGGGGGCGGCGAGGCTGCGTCGCCATCCCGAGCCGTGCTCTTCGTACCACGAGCGGAAGCGTCTGTAGACATTGAGACTACTTGGTTTCTCGGCAAGCGCATTGAACTCGCTGTTGCTCAACCAGGTGCCGTCCGGCTTCCGCAAGATGGACTTTGGCATTCCAGCCTCGTCCATCAGCAGGAGAAAGGCATCTTCCGGTGACCTGAAAGGCGGCCGACCAACCTTACCGGCCCCATCAGCTCGCAGCGGCCACATTGCGCCTCGGGCCGACAGTGAGCCATCGGCCACTACGTCTTCGACGACACCCCATCCTGCCGTCTTCTTTGCCGAAAACCCGTAGTCCAGGAACATCGCCTTTAGGGCGGCGGCAACCGCCTCCAGGTCCTCCGCGATCTGGCCCAGCGACCATCCCGGTCCCTTCGGGTGAGGGAGGTAGAGAAGGCAGAATGTCCCCGTCGAGCCCCTGGGAATCACCTCGATGTCGAGGGGCCCACGAGCCGGGGTCCGCGTGCTGCGCTTCAACGGCGTGACGACCTCTCGCCGAGCGTCCGTGGTGAAGAAGGTGGGGAAGAAGTGGAGGCGGCCAGCTCTCCCACCTTCGTCTCCCAGGCTCACTCCGAACAGGCGGTGAATCACCGTCTCGGGAATACTCGCCATGCCGGCGGCGAAACGGAGATGCCCCTTCCAGGTCGTAGGCTTCACCAGTGGCAGGCCGGTCAGGTGATCGCGGACGAGGGGGTTCTGGACCTCAAACCATTCCATGCCGTTCCTGCCCCGGCGTTCCTCGTATGGGTGAAACTCGCTTTCGCTCTTGCTAGTGAACGGCCGGGCCAGGGTGAAGGTCGTCGTCAGGAGCCAGGAGCCCTCCGGCAAGCCGTCGAGATCCGACGAGATTGGCAAGAAGCGAGCGAGCTCGTGTTGCCACTCCTTCCCGGCCGCCTCCGCGATAGCGAGTAGCGTGTTCCCGAGTTCGCGCTTCTGCCGATCGCGGTCGCCACTCGCGCTTGCCAAGTATCGGTCGAAGCAGTGTCGATTACTCACTGATCGCGCTCCCCACGCCAAGCAGCGCTCGAACAGTTGCCGGGTAAGGCTCTGCCTGAACGTTTAGCCCACCCAGCCCTATCGCCACCTCAGATTCAAGCCGTTTCTGATCGGACAGTAGCTGCCGAACACCGTGGTCCACTGCGTTACCACCGCGCGGCACAAACGCGAAGATGCGCATAGACCACCGCTCGTCAGCCTTGTAGAGATGAGTCACGAAGATGTCGGAGCCCTTGGGATCGCCTTTCTCGCCGCGTTGTGGCACATATCCCATCAGGCGGTGACGCTCGTTTGGCAGATTGCCATTGAAGTTCTGAAAGTTCGCGCTGTTACGTAGCCAGCCGCGCAGTCGCGCCCGAACCGCGGGTCCCGAGGGGACCCATGTTGGATTGCTGCCCAACGAAAAGCTGCCCAGGCCAGTTAGCGGAATCAGCTTCCACCAGTCGGCGCTTGACGTGGCAGCCGCGTCCAGCGTGATGGTTGCACCAATGAACTCGGACAAATCAGGGGCCGGTTGTGGGTTGGTGTCCTCCTTGGCTGGCCGAGCTTTCATGGCGCGAATCCAGGCATCTGTCTCCATAACGGCAGGCAAGGTACCCCAGCCGGTGATCTTCACCACTCCCTGCCCGTGGCTCGTCTTCGCGCCCAGCGCTCCATACTGCTCGATCAGATGGAGCGTGTGACGGATCGCGGCACGTTCGAAGTCGTCCAGGGCATCTGGACGCAGCGGGTGCAGAGCCAGCGTAAAGGGTGCGCAGACGTTCCGCGGAATGCGCCAGCCGCGATGGTTGGAGGTTCCAGGCTTCAGAATCCTCACTTCGGTGAGCTGGCCCGCGCTGCCTCCTCCCGCCACAGCCAGCCGAAATCGCCGACTGTAACCGGTGCAGCCGAAGAGCTGGCAAGCGCGACAAATGCTTACTAGCTTTCTCCTTTCGTCATACACGCAGGAGCCACTACTGGGGTCGCAAGCATAGAGACCGAGTCCCCGGACAAGCGCCTCATACCACCAGCGCAGGCTACCCAGGATGCCCGTCTCGCGAATCCGGTTGCCGCGCTGGTCAGCATCCCCGGTCCAGAGAGGCGTCAGCGGCTGGAGCGTGACGACAATTGGTTCAGGCATCCTCCATCCTCCCGAGCGAGGCCCCTTCAGGCGCTTGCCGTCACTCGGTTCGCTCTTCCAGCACCTCAGCGCCGATCTGCGGCAGAGTCTCGTTGACTTTCTGCTCCAGCGTCGAAGCCCTGATGCTGCCCGGGGCGCACCGGGCGTCGAGGGTGACCTCGACCTCCAGGTCGGCGCCGTCGCTGCGGAGCGGCAGGACGACGCCCCGCAGAAAATCGGACAGCTTGTCCCAGGGCACCTTCGCTCGCAGGTGGAGAGCCGAAATCGCCGCCGTAGCAGTCGTGATGGCAGCCACCTCAGTGCCACCCGCTGACCCTTCCTTCACCATCGAGGGCTGTTCGTCGCTGGCCCCAACTCCTATCGGACCGCCCTCGCCGGCTTCAGCTCGCCGGGTGGCCTCGGCCACTTCCTTCCGCAGCAGCACCGCGCCGTAGTCGAGCGACGAACCGGGCACCGGCTCGCCAACGTACACCCGCTCGCCAACCCGCACGCCGAACACGCTGCTGGCTACCCCCTCCGCCACGGCGCTCGCGATCACCGCCTCGCTCTCCAGCATCGGGAGGTGGGGATAGCGCAGAAAGGCATCGACGATCTCCGCGAGCGGCTTCTCTGGCTCATCTGGCCGTAGCGCCTTCTCCAGCAGCCGATGGGGGGCCAGCTTGTCCACCAGCAGCTCCTGGCTCTTGAGGTACTCACGCACCCGTCGGGCGAGCGGGCCCCTCTCGCCCACCGTCGGCAGCCCCAGGTCAAGCCACTCCACGCCGGTCTCGCCGGCCTTGGCCAGGTGTCGGTAAGCCGAGAGCACCTGGAAGGGGATACCGCCCTCGACGTCCTTGCATCGCAGCCATCTAGCTCTCTCGGCCTCGCTGGCGCGCAACGGCTCCTGTCAGGATGCAGGCGTAAGCAGTCCATGTCTCTCACAGATTTCACAGGCTAGCAACGCGTTTCCATCAAAGAGCAAAAACCCGCCTCGCGTGGGATAGTAATCCATGCGCCAGTCAAGATATGGCTCCGCAGCCGGCGGCACCTTTACGACAACGTGCTCGTCTCGCTGAGCAAAGTCGGAGAG
>JAJPIK010000087.1 GCA_021324795.1 Chloroflexota bacterium | reverse complement strand
CACCAGCCCGACCTTTCGAGCGAGCGCGAACGGCTCGTGCGCTTCTGTCACCACCTAATCGGCGACGGGAGCGTGGCCGAGGATCTCGCCCAGGAAGCGCTCCTCCGGGCCTGGCAGCACGCCGATCAACTGCGCGACCCGGCCTCCCGGGATGGCTGGCTGACCGCGATTGCCCGCAATCTCTGCCGCCACTGGCTCCGCGAGCGTCGGCCGGTCGGCGTTCCCATGTCCGGCGGAGAAGCTGACGACGGGATTGGCCTCGCCGGTGCGGAACCAGCCGACGAGTTTGACCTGGAAGTTGAGCTTGACCGCCAGGATTTGGCAGCGCTCCTGGATCAGGCAATGGCGCTGCTCCCCGTCGAGACACGGCAGATCCTGGTCGAACGCTTTGTCCGGGAAACCCCCTTGGCGGAAGCTGCCCGACGCCTCGGCTTGAGTGAGGGGGCGGTGGCGATGCGGCTCCAACGGGGAAAGCTTGCCCTGCGCCGCGTTCTGGTCACCGTCTACCCCGAGGAGCTGGCATCCCACGGGATTGGGGTGGGGGAAGAGGGCAAGGAATGGCGGCCGACGCGGATCTGGTGTCCCTTGTGCGGACGGCACCGGCTCGAGGGCATTCTCGTCCGTCGTCTCGGCCTCTTTCGCCTCCGCTGTCCGGACCATGGCCGCCTGAACGACAGCCTCATGGCCAGCCTTTTTAACGATGCCCCCGGCTACCGCGGCGCCCTGACGCGATTACTCATCTGGTCCGATCGGCTCTACAAATACAGTTTTGATCACTCCACCGTCGCCTGCCACGGGTGTGGTCGGAGGTTGTCTCTTCAGAAGGACGTCGACCGTCCCGAGCCGCTCGTCTCTTACTACTGCTCCCGCTGCCGAAGCGGGACCTGGAACGGGCAGAAGTTTCACCTCCTCGGCCTGCCCGAGGTGCGCCAGTTCTGGCGAGATCACCCGCGCATGCGGCTCCTGCCTCACCGCGAGGTCGAAGTCGAAGGATGCCCGGCGATTGTCACCGGGTTTGCGAGTGTGACGAGCGCGGATCGTTTGGAGGTCATCTACGCGCGGGACAGTTTGCGCTTGCTGGGGATCCACGGCAGCCGCGCGGGTAGGTGTGCATGAGCCAATTCAGCCTCCAATTGAGCCTCCCCTGGCGTCGCCCCCTCTCGCCAGCGCTCCTTGGAACGATTGAGGTCCTGCTCCTTCTACCGCGAGTCAGTGTCTCGCGGACGATCCTGCTCGCCAGCGGAACGTTGCTCGCCGCGGTCCTCCCGGTCGTAGTCACCGTGTTTTCGGGCGAGTTCGTCGGTTTGATTCCCGACGCGCTGCGCAATGGACTCGCCTCGCCGACCGGCCAGACGATGCTCCAGCTCCTCGGCCTCGCCGGGGCCCTGATCGTCCTGCTGCGCGCCCTCGCCCCCCTGCAGCGCGCCTTTGCTGATACCTTTGCCCACCAGGTCGACCGTTATCTCCAGGAGCGCCTCATGGCAGCAGTGAACGCTCCTCGGACGATCGGCCACCTGGAGGATCCTGCCATCCTCGATCTGATGCGCAACGCCCAGGGGGTCGGAGCCGAGGGGCTCCATCCAGGGGATGCGGTCCGCGCCCTGGCGAGCCTGCTTCCGAGCTGGCTCCAGGCCCTCGGCTCCGCGCTGATCCTGCTCACCTTTCGCTGGTGGCTTGGCCTGTTCTGGCTCGTGCTCTGGCCGGTCGTCCTCTACATCCTGCAGGGCGAGTACGTCCGGGTTAGCCAGGCGTCGGGCACCTATGCCGCGGTCGTTCGTCGCTCTGATTACCTGCGCGACCTGGCGCTGCTGCCCGACGCGGCCAAGGAGCTGCGGATCTGGGGCCTCCGAGAGTGGCTGCGCGACCGTTTCGACACCACCTGGCTGACCGCGATGCGTCCGGTCTGGCAGACTCGCCGACCGGATCGCCCGCTCCTCTGGATCGTCACCGGGGGCGTTTTGATCGTCAACCTCGCTGCTTTTGGCCTGCTTGGCTTGGCCGCCCTACAGGGCGACCTCTCCCTGGCGGCGCTGGCGATCTACACCCGCGCGATCCTCGACGCTAGCGTATTCCGCGCCTTCGACGACGCCAATGCCCACCTCGCCCACGCGGCCGTTTCGGTGCCAAATCTCCGGGAGCTAGAGCGGCGCCTCGCCGATCAAGCCGCGCCAGGTCAGCGCTCCAAACCCTCGACGCTTCCGGCCGACGCGCCACGCGAGGCGGTCCGCTTTGAAAACGTGACCTTCCGCTACGCCGGGGCGAGCGCTGACGTGCTCTCCGGGCTGGACCTGGCAATCCCAGCCGGCCAATCCCTGGCGATCGTCGGCGCCAATGGAGCCGGGAAGACGACCTTGATCAAGCTCCTCTGTCGCCTCTATGAGCCGACCGGCGGTCGGCTCGTCGTCGATGGTCACGATCTGGCTGACGTCGATCCCCGGCTCTGGCAGCGGCGGGTGGCGGCGATCTTTCAAGACTTCGTCCAGTACCACCTTTCCGCGCGCGATAACGTCGCTCTGGGCGCTCTGGAGCTTAGCCACGACCTGGCTGCCTTGCGCGACGCGGCCGAGAAGGCGGGCGCCCTCGACCTGATCGCCTCCCTTCCGCGCGGCTGGGAGACGATCCTCTCGCGCCAGTACACCGGTGGCGTCGACCTCTCGGGGGGACAATGGCAGCGGATTGCCCTCGCCCGGGCACTGTTTACGGTGGCCGGCGGAGCGCGGGTGCTGATCCTGGACGAGCCGACCGCGAGCCTGGACGTCCGGGCCGAGGCGCGGCTTTACGATCGCTTCCTGGAGATCACCGCCGGCCTCACGACGATCCTGATCTCTCACCGTTTCTCGACGGTGCGCCGGGCCGATCGGATCTGTGTCCTAGCAGAAGGGCGCATCGTCGAGCAAGGCACCCACGACGCGCTGATGGCCCGGGGTGGCCATTACGCCCGGATGTTCGCGCTTCAGGCGGCGCGCTTCGCTGATGAGGGCGAGGTCGGCGAACCGGTGGGCATGGGAGGTTGCGATGGCGGCGTCAACCATTCCGCGTGATCGAGCGCGTTCCCAGTGGCTGCGCGCCTACCGGGTCCTGATCGGCTTCGCCTTCGGCGCCGCGCCGCGGGAGGCGACCCTCTTCCTGCTCTGCGGCGTGATCATGGCGCTCTACGGTCCCCTCACCGCCTACGGCGCGAAGCTGCTCGTCGACGCCGCCATTGCTCACGACGTCTCGGGTGCGCGGCTCGCGGTGACGCTCCTCGCGGCCACGGCGGCCGTCAGCCTCCTGAACACCCTTTACTACCTCGACTTCCTCTTCACCGTCGCTGAGAAGGCAAGTGGAGCGGTCAACCGCCGCTTGCTGGATCTGATGGTGGGGATCCCAGGCCTCGCCCATCACGAGCGCCCGGAGTACCTCAAGGAGCTGGATCTGCTGCGCGAGCAGCGCGGGGCGCTGGCCTGGCTGACCAACGCCACGGCTGGGATGGTCCGGGTAGCGGTCGGTTTGGCCGCCAGTCTTGCCCTGCTCGCGCACCTCGAGCCGGTCCTCCTGCTGCTCCCGCTCTTCGGCCTCGGCTCCTTCTTTGCGGGCCGGCGGGCGCGCGACCTCCAGCACCAGGCGGCCGAGGAAACTGCCGAGCCGGAACGACTGCGTCGCCACCTCTTCGGTCTCGCCACCACTGCGGCCCCTGGCAAGGAACTGCGCGTCTTTGATCTTGCCGAGCACCTGATCGCGCGCCATCACCAGGCGGCGGAAACGGTCATCCGGACCCGCGACCGGGCCGATTGGCGGAGCGCGGGATGGGAAGCGGTGGGCTCGGCGCTCTTTGGCCTGGGATACGTCGGCGCGATTGGGCTGGTGCTCTTCCGAGCGGTGAGCGGCCTCCTCACCCCCGGCGACGTGGTCCTGACCATCGGCCTGGCGGCGGGCTTGAACGGGGTCGTGCAGATCGCGGTCGGCTACGGCACCCAGCTCCTGCACGTCCTGCGGGTCGCCCAGCGCTACCTCTGGCTGGAGGATTACGCCTCTGCTGCCTGTCCGGTCCTCGCCGATCCGGCGCCGGTGCCGGACCGACTGGTCGACGGGATTACCCTCCAGAACTTATCCTTCCACTACCCCGGGACGAGCGCCCCGGTCCTGACCGACGTCTCGCTGCACCTTCCGGCTGGGAAGATAGTGGCCCTGGTCGGCGAGAACGGCGCGGGCAAGACGAGCCTGGTCAAGCTGCTCGGCCGATTCTATGAGCCCGAGAGCGGGCGGATTCTTGTCGACGGGATCGACCTGCGTCGCTTCCCGATCGACGCCTGGCGTTCACGCCTTGGCACTGCCTTCCAGGACTTTAGCCGTTTCGAGTTCCTGGTGCGCGAGACCGTGGGCGTGGGCGACGTCAGCCGGATCGAGGATGTGGCCTTGGTCGCGGATGCCCTGACTCGGGCAGGCGTGGCTGATCTCCCGCTCACCCTCCCAGAAGGCATCGAGACCCAGCTCGGACGGTCCTGGGAGGGCGGGGTTGAGCTCTCCGGCGGCCAGTGGCAGAAGCTGGCGCTCGGGCGCGCGCTGATGCGCCAGGCGCCCTTGCTACAGGTCTTCGACGAGCCCACCGCCGCCCTGGATGCACCGACCGAGCAGGCGCTCTTCGAGCGAATGGCTGCCACGGCGCGACAGGGCGAGCGCGCGGGGACGGTGACGATCCTGGTGACCCACCGCTTCTCGACGGTGCGGATGGCGGATCTGATCGTCGTGCTCGACGGCGGACGAGTCGTCGAGACAGGCAATCACCGGCAGCTCATGGCGAAGGGTGGTCTCTACGCCGAGCTGTATGAGCTGCAGGCGCGAAGCTATCGGTGAAAAAAGCGCACGCGGGAATTCCTTCATGGCCGACGCCTTAGCCCTAGATCGGCCATTTGATCGAAATGGTGGTCGAAAGCAAATACCTCATCCACGTTAAGTCGCCTTGCGAGGGCCAGGAGGGAGCAGTCAGCAAAGCTCCATTCCTTTCCTTATCGGTAGAACGCGAGAAAATTGACCACGTCTCCGCCTGTTCGTCGTCAGTCAAGCGATGAAAGCGGAAGGGCGCGCCGGCCAGAATTTCTCTGCCGAGGTTGATCGCTAGCGAGGCACCCAGGGGTATCTTCACCAGCGTCATTGTCTCGGCAAAGATGGTATCAGCCACGATGTAGGTAGCCGAACGGCCCGCTAGGAACGACCGCGCCTGAAGGTGGTGCGGGTCATCCGCGTCAAGAGACGCAAACAAGCCGCTGGTATCCGCTAGGACAAGCCGTGGCATCCCTAGCGATTCGACGCCAATCGGGGAGAGGAAGCCTCGTTCGGACCGCCGTAAAGGTAGTAGTCCATATTTTCACTAATCAGCTTTTCACCTGACTGGCCGCTATGTCCTTGGCCGGCAAGGCGCCAGAACGCTGTTTCTTCGATCGGACGAGATCGGCCTGACTCGAGCCATTCTCCGACTGCTTCGCGCACGAGGGATGAAACGGATCGCTTCTCAACCTCCGCCTCTTCGACCAGGCGGTTATACAGATCTTCGTCAAGAATAATCTGTGATCGACGCTTTCGGCTACCCTGCGATGCGCTCATGTGAATATCCTCCTCTCCCTTCATGGTGTAATAAGCCTACACCACGCTAACGTTGCTCGCCACGCACAATTCCTTGCTACAATGGCCACAACTGAATGGTTCGGGAGAAAGCACGATGGATTACGAGTCACTCGACCTCACCCGGTGGTGCAATGCCAACGCGCAGGTGCTTGGCGAAAACGCCCAGCCGGCCCTTGGCGCCCAGACGTTTCATGGCTTGCCGTTCCAAATCGGCGGCTCGGTTGATGAGAGCCAGCCGTGTTTTCTCGCCTTCGGCAAAGATCTCCGGAGCAAGCCACTCTGGGTGCCGATCGGCAAGACCGCTCAGCGGGTGATCTTCGCTCACCGACTGCTCGAAACGGATCTGCCACGCGGCGGCGACATCGGTACGACCGTCGCCGTCTACGTCTTCCACTTTGCCGACGGATCGCACGAGCGGGCCGCGATCCGCGAGCGATTCGAGATCTCGGTCGTGCCGGTCACCTGGGGCGAAGGCTCGTTCCGTGCGGTGCCTGATCGGAAGAACGCCGTGCTACCGCGCCAGATTGGCCCCTGGGAAGATGCTGGCCGACGGCAGACCGAGGTCTCCCAGGGCACGCCCCACTCCTATCTGCTCTGGGCCTGGAAAAATCCCTTCCCGGAAAAAACAATTTCGGCGATCGAGATCGTCCCGACTGAGCGGCGCTTCATCCTCGCCGCGATTACCCTTGGCCACCGCGACGAGGATCCTTTCGTCCGGACTGGCACCCAAACCCTCAAGCTGGTCCTGCTGCGCGCGGAAGACGCGAGCCAGCCGTTCGATTTGAGCGTCGAAGTCGACCGGGGTGTCGCGACCTATCCCTATCCGCTGCCAACTGCTTCCTCCGAAGCATTCCTAACCGCCGAGCTAAAAGGCTGGGGCGAAGCGCTGAACACCACGAGCAGTCCCGCTTATGTCCAGGTGGCGGCGATTCCCTCGGCGACCGTGACCGTGAAGAATGGTGAAGAAGTCCTGGGCAGCGCGACCTGGGAGGAGATCGAAGAGAAGAAGACCGTCGAGCCAACGCCGCGCCTGCGAATCGAAGTGATCGATTCCGGCCGCAACTGGGTCCGGACGACGATCCTCGACGACGAAACCAGCCGCCCGGTGCCCTGCCGGATCCACTTCCGCTCGCCGGAGGGCGTTCCGTATCAGCCCCATGGCCACCACCAGCACGTAAATTCCAACCAGGGGACCTGGCACGTCGACGTCGGCGGCGACCTGCGCCTCGACCAGATCAGCTACGCCTACGTCGATGGCACCTGTGAAGGCTGGCTGCCACGCGGCGACGTGATCGTCGACGCGGCGCGCGGCTTCGAGTACGAGCCGCTGCGCACCCGGGTCCGGATCGAGCCCGGCCAGCAAACCCTCACCCTGCGCCTCAAGCGCTTCCGCAATCTCAACGCCGAGCGCTGGTTCAGCGGCGATACCCACGTCCACTTCCTCTCGACGCTGGGCGGGCAGGTCGAAGCGCGCGGCGAAGACCTCAACGTCGTCAACCTGCTCCTCTCCCAGTGGGGCCACCTGTTCACCAACACCGAGGAGTTTACCGGTCAGCCCAATGTCTCCGCCGACGGCCGAACGATCGTCTACGCCACCCAGGAGAATCGCCAGCACCTCCTCGGCCACATGACCTTGCTCGGGGTGAAAAAGCCGATCATGCCCTGGTGCTCGGATGGCCCGGCTGAAGCCGAACTGGGTGGCACCCTCGAGGTTACCATGGCGGACTGGGCCGACCGCTGCCACGCCCAGGGCGGAACAGTCATCCTCCCTCACTTCCCGGCCCCCAACGGCGAGCCGGCGGCGCTCGTCGCAGCCGGTCGGGTCGACGCGGTCGAGATGCTCCGTCACCAGGAGTTCAATCACGTCGAGTACTACCGCTACCTGAACGGCGGCTACCGGCTTCCCCTGGTCGGTGGGACCGACAAAATGACCAGCGAGGTGCCAGTTGGTCTGTACCGGACCTACGTCCACATTCCCACCGACCAGGAGTTCACTTACGACACCTGGTGTCGCAACCTCGCCGCGGGTCGCACCTTCCTGAGCAGCGGCCCGCTCCTACGCTTCCAAGTCAACGGACATAACCTCGGCGACACCGTGCAGCTTCCGGGCAACGGTGGCACCGTCGAAGTCGAAGCCGAGGCCGAATCGATCTTCCCGATCCATACCTTGCAGATCATCCAACAAGGCAGGGTCGTTGCCCAAACCGAAGAGGCCAGGGGCACGCGTCGCCTGCCCCTGAAAACCAAGCTCACGATCAAGAGTCACACCTGGCTCGCTGCTCGGGTCAGTGGTCCGGGGTACTTCCGCTCGCTCTCACACCACGACGTCTGGCATCGGGGCATCTTCGCCCACACCAGCCCGATCTACGTCGCCGTGGGCGGCGAATGGTCGCTCTTCGACCTGAAGACTGCCCAATACATGCTTACCATGATCGACGGCGCCCTCACCTACATCCGCGAGCTCAGCCCGCAATACCGCCCTGGCACCGTCACCCATCATCACGGCGAAGCCGACCATCAGGCCTATCTAGAGCGGCCATTCCGAGAAGCGCGGGAGGCGATTCATCGAAGGATGCATGCATTGGGGATCGCACATTAGGGGCCCCCTCATCCCCTCCCCCCTTCCCTCAGTACGCCTTTTGGAGCACCTCGAGCACCTCGTCAACGCTCCGGAACCCGCGCGGACTGGTCGCCGAGCGGGCGGCATGCTGGGAGTATACCCGCTCCGCCGCGACGCGGAGGGTCTCTTCGCTCACACGGTGTGAGCGGAGCGGCTCGTCGATCTCGAGGTCGGCGGCGAGGCGGCGGACCGCGCCGAGCGCCCGCTCCGCGGCGTCCGCGGCCGAGAGACCGTCGACTTTCTCGCCGAGCGCACGGGCGAGCGTCGCCAGCTTCTCGACGCAGCCGATCCGGCTCCATTCGAGAACGTGGGGCAGCATCAGGCCGATGAGCCGGCCGTGCGGCAGGTGAGTCAGGTCGCCAAGGACCTCGGCGTAGGTGTGGACGTGGATCAGCCCCCCGTTGCTGAAGGCCACGCCAGCCATCGTCGCCGCGCCGAGCATGGCCGAGCGCGCAGCGAGGTCGTTGCCATTGGCGAACGCCCGAGGCAGATTCTGGGCAATCACCTCGATCGCCGTTAGCGCGAGGGCGTCAGCGAACGGCTTGAACCCGCCGTTCAGGTAACACTCGATCGATTGGGACAGCGCGTCCATCCCGGTGTCGGCAGTGACCCGAGGCGGCATGGACAGGGTCAGGACCGGATCGCAGACGGCGACGGACGGGCGGAGAAGAGGGTCGCCAGCCCAGCCCTTGATCCCGGTAGCCGGATCGAAGACGCCGCAGCCCGAGGTCACTTCGCTGCCGGTCCCAGCGGTAGTCGGGATCGCGATGATCTCTGCGCCCCGGCGCTGGACCTTCCGCTCGGCGCGCCACTCCGCGCCGACCCGCCGTTGCTGGTACTCGGATAGCTTCCCCTCATTCCCCAGGAGAAGCGAGACCGCCTTGGCGCTGTCGATCGAGCTACCACCACCGATCGCGACGATCAGGTCGCAGCCGCGCTCGCGGAAGAAGGCGACCGCGCTCTCGACCGAGGTGAGAGTTGGCTCGGTCATAACCTCGGCGAACACCTCGACCCGCAGCCCGGCCTCGCGTAGCGACTTCTCCACCCCCGCGGTCACGCCGATCCGATGGAGCGAAGGATCGGTCATGACCAGCGGCGCTTTGCTTCCGAGCTCGCGGGCGATCTCCCCGACCTTCTCGCTGCTATCCGGTCCAAACACGATCCGCGCGGGCGCCCGAAATTGAAACATGTTCGTCCAGTCCATGACTGTGCTCCTTTTCGACATCAAACTCATTTCAGGCGACCAGGCGTCGACAAAGCGATTATAGCCCGAATTGTTTTTTGCCAATAAGCTACGGGTCCTCTCTGCCGACTCCTACCGAATAATCCGCGATAGCTCCCTCGCTCGCGGTAGTACTCGCTCGAAACGAAAGTACAATTTGATCTGCGAGAGACGGACGTACGCCCATGCCCCACCTTGAGTGAAGCTATCTTAGCGCGTAGACGGCGTGCTGGGAAGTGGATTTGACGCCAGGCGATTCTCTTTGCTATGCTCCCGGAGCTTAAAGGAGGGATCTCGCATGCCGCTCAATCTGATTGTCGTGGTTTTCGATACGCTGCGCTACGACGCCGTCTTCGGCGACCTGGCTCGCACGCCCAACCTCGATCGCTTCGCTGCCCAATCAGTCTGCTTCAGCAACGCCTGGGGCGAAGGATTGCCAACGATTCCCTTTCGTCGGGCCCTGCACACCGGTTACCGTTCCTATCCCTGGCAGCATCACGGCGGCGACCGCGGCTCATTCCCGAATATGTATGGCTGGCGCAACCTGCCCGAGTCGCAGACGACCATCGCCGAGTACCTCTACGCTCGCGGCTACGCCACCCAGCTCGTTGCTGACGTCTGGCACATGTTCAAGGCAACCCAGAATTTTGTTCGGGGCTTTGTCGGCTGGGAGTTCATCCGCGGTCAGGAAGGTGATACCTTCGAGCTGAGCGCCAATTCCTTCAAGACCTCTGACGATCTCGATCCAATTCGGGTTGGTCCCCCGGCCTACCTCTACCAGCAGCGCAACCGCCGCTCCGACGACGACTATTTTGTCGCGAAAGTGCTCAATCGGGCGGGCCAGTTCGTTGAAGCGATTCAGGGCGCCGCGCCCTATTGTCTCTGGGTCGAGAGCTTCTCGCCCCACGAGTTCTGGGACCCACCCCTGCGCTACGCCGACGCCTACTATCCGGCCGAGGGGCGCAAGAACTACATCGTCCCCCAGCTTCTGAACCGGCTTGCCAGTGACCGGGCTGGGCAGTACGCTGCCTACCAACGACGCCTAATCCACGGACCATCAGCACCAGACCTCGGCGAGGAGGCCGACGAGCGCGACATCGCGCGGACGAAAGCGCTCTATCAGGGCTACGTCACCTTCTGCGACGAGCGCTTTGGGCGCTTCCTGGATATCCTCGAGAAAACCGGCGCCTTGAATGATAGCGTCGTCGTCGTGCTCTCCGACCACGGCACCGAGCTCTGGGACAAGGGTCAGTTCGGTAAGGCCGGCTCGCGTCTCTATCCGTACAATACCCAGATCAACCTGATGATCCGTCACCCGGACCTCGGCGGCAAGCCGCGAACCTGCAACGCCTTTGTCCAGAACCAGGACTTCGTCCCAACCATTCTGTCACTGCTCGATATCCCCTGCCCGCGCTTGGATGGCGAGAACGTCTGGCCAATCGCGGTCGATAACGCCGCGTCAATGCGCGACCACGTCGTGATCGGTTGGGAAAGCTACGCCTCGATTCGCGACGCTAACTGGAATCTGATCGTCAACACCCAGAAGCTCGACGATAACCTCAGGCTTTACAATCTTCGAGAAGACCCGAGCGAGTCGAACAACGTCGCCGCCAATCAGCCGGAGGTCGTGGCCAAGCAGCTACGGCGCCTGGAAACGGTGATTGGCATGCCATTGCCGGCCGTCTATCAGCACCGTCCTTTGCGCAACTCCTCGGCGACGCCCGGCGGTCTGCGCATTCTCCGCCACGAGGCGGCAAAGCCTGGCGAGCGCTGGGTTGGCAGCAACCAGGTGTAATATCCATATAAATAGACTATGAACGTAAAGATTATCCGTAGTCCCCGCCGCACCCGGACGATCAGTGCCCGCCTCGAGGGCGATACGATGTTGCTCTACCTGCCCACTGGTCTCACCAGCGAGGAAGAGCAGCAGTGGGTCGAGCGGATGCGGGCGAAGATCGAAAAATCCCAGACGCGACGCACGCTAAACAGTGACGACGCGCTGCGCGAGCGCGCCGAGGCGCTCAATCGTGAATATTTTGGTGGTGAGCTGAAGCTCGCTGAGATCCGTTACGTCACGAATCAGAATCATCGCTTTGGTAGTTGTACGCCCAGCACTCGGACGATTCGCATCTCCCATCGGCTTGCCGAGATGCCGATCTGGGTACTCGACTACGTCATCGTCCACGAGCTCGCCCACCTGCTTCAGCCGAACCACTCGCCCCGCTTCTGGAAGCTGGTGAACCGGTACAAGCTGACCGAGCGGGCGCGGGGCTTTCTCATGGCCAAGGGAATGGAAGAAGATGACGCGGAGGAGAGCTGAGGATGGGGGTAAATCACTGGATCGCCGGGCTGGGCCTGGCCACCCTGGCTGGAGCGGGGCTGGCCGGGCTCTTTCGGCTGGCCGTGCGGCAGCCACAGGCGCCGCTCGACGGCGTTGTCACGCTCGACGGCCTCAAGATCGACGTGGAAGTGATTCGTGATCCGGAAGGAGTGCCCCACATCTACGGTGCGACCGACCACGACGTCCACTTCGCGCTCGGCTACGTTCATGCTCAGGACCGGCTCTGGCACATGGAGCTGAACCGTCGCCTTGGCCAGGGCAGGCTCGCCGAGATCTTTGGCGAGCCTGCCCTCGGCTTCGATCGTTTCATGCGTCGGCTTGGCTTGAGCCATGTCGCCACCGCCGAGGCGATCGCTATGGGGCCCGAGGAACGCGCGGTCGTTAACGCCTACGTTGACGGAGTAAATGCCTATCTGAGCACTCATCGCTGGCGATTGCCCCTCGAATGCCGAATCCTCAACTTCCGGCCGTCGCCCTGGGAAGCAGCTGACGTGCTCGCCGTTGGCAAGCTACTTTGCTGGCTGCTTTCGGCAAACTGGGATAGCGAATGGTTCCGATCGCAAATGGTCGAGCGGCTGGGTCCAGAAGGCGCGGCAGCGCTCGAGCCAGGTTACCCGACCGGCCAGCCACTCGCCGTGCCGCCCGGCATGAGCTACACCGGATTAGGGATGCCCTTGCTTGCCGAATTTCAGGAAGTTCAACGCTCGCTGCATCTGGTCGGCAGCGGCATGTCGAATGCCTGGGCGGTTAGTCCCGAGCGTTCGGCCACCGGCGCGGCGTTGCTTGCCAGTGACCCGCACCTGCGCCCTCAGATGCCGTCGATCTGGTACGAAGCACACCTCTGCGGTGCCGGTTTGAACGTCGTCGGCGCGACGATGCCGGGCGTGCCGGTCGTGCTGATCGGCCACAACGAGCGCATTGCCTGGGGTATTACCGCTTCGATGGTCGACACCCAGGATCTCTTCGTCGAGCGAGTCCAGGGTGACGGCTCGACCCGCTATCTGACGCCGGACGGCTGGGAGCCACTGACTACTCGGATCGAGCAGATTCGAGTGCGCGGACGCGACGAGCCGATCGTCGAGACGATCCAGGAAACCCGCCACGGCCCGGCCCTCAGTCCGCTCCTCCCCGGCGAAGCGCGCTTTCTGACCGTCCAAAGCACGATTCTACGCGCCCAGGATACCGTACGGGGAGCAATTCGCCTCAATCGAGCGAGCAATTGGGAGGAGTTTCGTGCTGCGCTCGCCGACCTCGGCGTCGCGTTGAACTTCATCTACGCCGATCGCGACGGGAACATCGGTTACCAACTCTCTGGCCAGGTTCCCCGGCGCAAGAAAGGCACCGGCCTCTTACCAGTTCCGGGCTGGGATCCCAACTACGATTGGGATGGCTATCTCACCGCCGAGGAGCTCCCCAGCGCCTTTAATCCCCGGTGTGGCTACGTCGTCTCGGCGAACAATCGCATTCCGGACGTTGCCTATCCCCACGTCCTTTCGCACGATTGGATCGACGGCTTTCGTGCGATGCGTATCGAGAAGCAGCTTCTCTCACGCGAGCGACACACGGTCGATGAGTTCGCGGCGATGCAAATGGACGTCTACTCCGAGCCAGCCCAACAGCTCGTCGCACTCTACGCTGACGTTGAGCCGTCGGATCCCTTCGAGGTCCGGGCACTCGAGCATCTGCGTCGTTGGGATTACCGACTGACTGCCGAAAGCATCGCGGCCACGATCTTCGTCGAATTGAAACGGCGGCTGCTCCAAAACGTCTTCGGCCCACGCTTGGGACCGCTGGCCGGCTGCTACGTAGGGAGTTCTACCCCGTCGGGCATCGCCGGTAGCGCCTACCCGGCCCGGGTCACCGGCTTTCTCCTCGATCTGCTGCGCCGAGCGGATCCCGCCTGGCTCCATCCTCAAGAGGTGGACCAGAGATCGCCATTTCAGAGCTGGACCGAGCTGAAACAAGCCAGCCTATCCCAAGCCGTGCTCGAGCTGCGCGCTATGCTTGGCGACGACATGGATCTCTGGCACTGGGGCCGTCTGCACACGGTGAGCTTTGATCACCCACTCGGCCAGATCAAGCCGCTCGATCGCCTCTTCTGTCGTGGGCCTTACCCAATCGGTGGCGATGGCGACACTCCCTGCCAAACCGCGCTCGGCGCTGGCAGCTACCGGGCAACGGAGTGGGTTCCATCGTACCGGCAGATCGTCGATTTGGGGAACTTCGCAAACAGCCGCTCGATCCACACCACCGGCCAGTCCGGCCACCCCGGCAGCCCGCACTTCGACGACTTCATCCCACTCTGGCGGGAAGGCCATTACCACCCGATGCGATTCGACCGACGTGAAATCCTGGATTGCCTGGCCCACATGCTGGTTCTGCGGCCGGCTTAATATGCTCCAGCGACACCTGGTCACGGCGGTCATTCTGAGCGATCAGCGGGAGCGAAGCATCTCCGGCGCGGGGAGATTCTTCATCGCGACAAATTACTCCCCATTACTGCTTGGGGCGGATCTCCTCTTGAAGCTTGGCGACCTGCTGGGTGGCCGTCGTCAAGCTCGCTAACGCTTGATCGATCAGCAAGGTCACGGGCGGAAGCAGATTGTTGCGATGCCGCGCGATATCGAGAAGGCCGACTGCCTCGGTCAACGTATTGTTGAGCTGATGAGCGGCTAGGCGGACAATCTGACGGAATTGCTCTAGCTCGGCCACTTGATTCTTCTGGCTAGCGTCACGCAGCGCTTGCTCGGTCACATCACGGGCGATCCCCTCGACGGCAACCAGGTCACCAGCCGTGTCAAAAATTGGCGCGAAATGATGTTCCAACCAGCGCCAATCGCCGGCCTTGTTCTGCCAACGCAGGATCAACGTCGACGGTCCTTGGGCAAGAGTCTCGATCAGAGGTCGGTCATCTGGATGGAGTAGCTTGCGAAAGATCTCGGGATCGGCGTAAAACTCATCGGCAGTGTAACCGAGCACTTGGACGATCGCCGGATTCACGTAGGCAAATCCAAGTGTTGAACGAAGACGATAAAGATAAATCACATCCGGAGCACGCTCAACCAACTGGCGGAAGAGTTCCCCATTTTCAGACATCGTCTTGCCTCACATCCCGGCCAACTCGACCAAGCGATCGCAGCACCCATGCGTGTCGCACCCTCAACAGTATAGAGTGATCAGTGATCAGTGACTAGTAGTCACACATCACTGATCAGCATTGATCAGCAGTTACTGGTGTCAGAGATCTCGCTGGTTGAAGCTGACGACCGCCAGGCGCAGGATGACCACCACCCAGAGGACCGCCCAGATGAGGTAAGGCGTTGGCGGCGGCCCGGCGACGAAGAAGAAGGGGTTACCACTCGATGCGCGTGACGAGCCAGCCATTGCCAGTACGGCAACCGGCTCGAGGTTGTAGATCGCACCACGCCAGAGACCGTCAGTCGGCAAGAGCAGACTCATGATCGTGCCGACATCGGTCAAAGCGACGTTACTGAAGGCCAGGCCAATCTGCTCGGCAATGCCTCCGAGCCAAGCCAGTCCAAAGAGCACGACCGCGATCACGCCCCCGGTCATTGGCGAGAGACGGGTGCTCGCCAGCAAGGTAAAGCTGAGCAGCACGACGCTCTGGGCAGCAAGAAAGAGCGCTGCTTCGACCGGATGCGGCGGAACGAAGTCGAGCACCCAGTCGACGACAAGGAACTCGAGCAGGCAGGTCAAGGCGGCGTAGCCAGCAACGAGGATGACGAGAGCGAGCCATTTGCCCAGCACGACGTCAGACCGCCGGATGGGTCGGGGCAGGAGGGCGAGCAGCAGTCCGGATTCGACGTCGCCAGCGATGGCCGGCGCGGCGATGAAGGCCGCGCCAATCGCCAGGATGAAGTTGAACATGTAGGCGATCAGGATCAAGAGCACGGCGGCGGTCAGCCTGATCTCGGCCTCCGGGCAAGCATGGCCGTCACAGCTCAAGGTCGGCAGGCGCGAAAAGCCCCAGCCGGTGAAGCCAACCATTATCAGAGTCAAAAAGACTGCCGCGTGGAGCAAGCGGCGCCGCCCGGCTTCGGTTAAAGTTAGGCGCATGATCGTCAAGATTGCCATTAGTTGCCGCCTTGCAAGAGTTGGAGGAAGCGGTCCTCGAGCGTCATCTGCCGGGGCTCAACCGCGTGGACGCGTCCACCGAGGCGAACGACCTCGGCGACCAGCTCTGGCACCACGCCACTGGCAATACCCCGTACCAGATACCAATCGTCCTGAGCTTCGACCTCGCCGAATCGCTGCAGCGCAGCCAGCGCCGCCATGCTCAGTTCGGTCAACCGCAGGCGCACCGAACGTGTTTCGCCGAGGAGGTCGTGGAGACTGCCGAGCGCAATCACTCGTCCGTGGTCGACGACCGCGACTCGATCGCAGACGAGCTCGACCTCGCTCAAGAGGTGCGAATTGAGAAACACCGTGGCACCACGGGCTTTTAAGCCGCGAATGATCTCACGAATGTCGTGGCGCCCCACCGGATCCAGCGCCGAGGTTGGCTCGTCGAGAAAGACCAGTTCCGGCTGGCCGAGCAAGGCCACTCCCACGCCGAGACGCTGCTGCATACCCTTCGAAAAGGTTGCGACCCGGTCGTCGGCACGGCCGGCCAGGCCAACGGTTTGCAGTGCCTCGTCGATCTCGCGCGACCAGCGCCGACGCGGAATGCCGGCCAGCTCGCAGTGGAGCGCCAGCACCTCGCGCGCCGAGAGCCAGCCCTGATAGCGAAACAGCTCGGGCAGATAGCCAACCTGCTGGCGTGTCGCCCGATCTCCAACCGGCCGACCGAGCACCCGGGCTTCACCCGATGTCGGATGGGTGAGCCCAAGCAGCAGCTTTACCGCTGTCGTCTTCCCGGCGCCATTCGGACCAAGAAAGCCAAAGATCTCGCCACGTGGCACCGTCATGGTCAGGCTGGCCAGCGCCGTGAGCTTGCCATAGGACTTGGCAAGCTCACGGGTCTCAATAGCAAGCGAGGCCGTGGCGGCCGCCGTTGCCTCGGGCTGGTGAAGGATTGCCGACATATTCTCCCTACTGTCTATAACCGAGCCGGGGAAAAGGCGCCGGGGTCTGCACGGCAAACCCCGGCGCCTTTTCCCCGGGCAATTACGCTAATGCAGCGAATTGGCGACGGCCAGGAGATCGCTCTCCTTGAGCGAGCCCCCTACCGCGTAGATGATGTTGTCTTTCTCCCAGACGATGCCGCCGCCCAGGCCAGTCGAATCTGCCACCGCTAGACCGGTCACCCCCTGCACCGTGACCGAATGGGAGACCGCCTTGTTCACCGGGATCGGGATCGGCAACGTGCTACTCGGATCGCCGATCGCTCGAATCGTCGCGGCTAAATCGGGTGAGATCGACGGCTGCTCCAACAGATAATCTTCCAGCTCACGCACCGAGACACCGGTCGATCGCACCGTCGGCACGGTCGTTTGAACGATCACCAAGGGCGGCATGCTGGCTGGGTTGGGACTCGTGGCGGCATTCGTCCCGGTCGCTTGCCCTTTCTTGGCAGCGCTTTCCGTCTGAACGCTCTGGATCTCGCTGGCGAGCTTTGGATCCCCATAGACCGCCGCGACGACTGGCCCGGTTGTCACCTGCAGCGTGCTCCCATCGATGTTAGCTGGCATGGGGGGCAGCTTTACTCCCTTCGCCGCCGCGGACTGTTGGGCCTTGGTCGCGCTAAAGGTGAACGCGACACTCCCACCTTGCTGGATGGCGTAAGTTACCGTCGACGGCACCCCGCTAGGCAGCGACGACGGGGTGAGCACGGTCATCCCGGTCGCCGTGCCGGCCGCGGCAGCATTGGGGACGACGGTTGGCTTCGTCGGCGGCGAGTGGCTGAACGAGCCGTAATCATTCAGACCGGGTAAGCTCCGCATCTCCTGGATCGTCACCGGCACGGCGACAAACTGAGTTGGCTGGAAAATCGTCAGAAAGTCCTGGGCATACGACCCGACCGGGGTCAAAACCAGCGCGCCGGCGATTGCCACCGCCGCCGCTGCTCCGACCAGGGAACGGGTTAATTGTCGACCATTCAATCCACGCATCAACCTTATCCTTCCAAGCAATGAGCCTCGGGAGGCGACACCAACAGCAGAAGGTTTTGGCTGCCTTGACGAGCTGAGATCCTCGGTGAGTTCGATCTCCTCCCAGACCCGATCGAGCACACCCTCGGAAGGTACGGGCGTCACCAGATGTGCCAGCCGAGTCGCCGATTCTACCGCTTCCCAGGCCACCAATTCGGATTGGCAGAGCCGGCAGATCATCAAGTGCTGACGCACCCGCTCGGTAGAAGGGCGATCGAGCGAGCCGTTCACGTACGCCGGCAATAATTCTCGCAATTCTCCGTGGCCCGCGATCTCTGTCATCGTCCCACCTCCTCCGAAGCTTCGAGCAACGCACGTAGCGCGCGCTTCGCATGATTCAGACGGCTTTTCACCGTACCTTCGGGAATACCAAGAATCTTCGCCATTTCCTGATAGGAAAGCTCATGGACAAACGTCAGCAGGAGGATCTCGCGCTGGGTTGGCACCAGACGCTGGATTGCCGCGGCTAAATCTTCGCGCTCGGCCCGGGCCAGTGCCACGTCTTCCGGCTCCGGGTCCGCGGCCGGCACGTACTCGAGCTCGCTCACGTCTAATCCAGGCAACGACCGACGGCGCAGCGTATTGTGTGCCTGACGACGGGCGATGCCGATCAGCCAGGTCTGAACACTCGAGCGCCCTTCGAACTGGCTTGCCGACTTCCACACCGCGACCAGCGTGTCCTGGAGAATCTCCTCGGCCAATTCGCGCTGGCCCACGAGCTGGCACAGGTAACGAAAAAGCACCGTCTGATAGCGCGTACACAACTCGCTCAGCGCATCACGATCCTTCGCCGCGATTCGATCGAGGAGTCGCCGCCCGTCGTCGGCCGGCCGTTGGTTCATCCAGGTGACCTCCCGCGCCACCGCCTTCTCCACCTCCGTCGCACCTCCCATCGAATGAGTAGCGGTGACCACTAAAAAGGTTCACGGCCCCCGCCTTAGCTCGACGCCGCCGCCATCGCAAATTGTTAATACCGCTGGCAAAACCGATCGAGCGCCGCGGATCCTGAGTGGCGAGTTCGCCAGCCGTATCAATAATGCGCCGCGCACCAGCCCGGAGGATTTGTAGGACGGCCCCTTGCGGGCCACCATTCCGGTGACAATTCTGGGTCGTGCTGCCGACGGCGCGCTTCCGCGCCGTCACGGTCAGCGACCTCCGTCACGTAACGCACTTTAGCCTCCATCTCGGGCGAGAACTCCACGTCCGATAGCTCTTCGCATAGCCGTCGCTTGGTCATGTTCGCCCGAGATCCTCTCTCAACAAGTGCTTCTGGATCTTCCCCAGGGCATTCCGCGGCAAGCTCTCGACGAAGAAGATCTGGCGCGGCTTCTTGTAGCTGGCGAGCTGGTCCCGGCAGAGGGCGACGAGATCTTCCGGGCTGGGCGAGCCGGGCTTGGCTTCGGGACGGCGAACGATCGCCGCGACAACTCGCTCGCCAAAATCCGGATCGGGCAGGCCGAGCACCGCCGCTTCGCTGACATCAGGATGGGTGAGCAAGACTTCTTCGACCTCGCGCGGATAGACGTTGTAGCCGCCGGTGATGATCAACTCGCGCGCCCGACCGGAGATGGTGTAGTAGCCGTCGACACTCCGCCAGCCGACGTCGCCGGTGTTGAACCAGCCATCTTGATCGAACGCCGCCGCCGTCGCCTCGGGATTGCGCCAGTAGCCCTTGAAGACGTGAGGGCCCCGCACCTGAATCTCGCCTTCGCGCTCGTCTTCGATCGGCAGCCGCGTCTGCAGGTCGACAATGCGCGCTTCCTGGCCGGGGAACGGCATCCCGACCGTGCCCGGCCGGCGCTCGCCATCATACGGGTTGGTCGTGTTCATCAGCGTCTCGGTCATACCGTAGCGCTCAAGGATTCGCTGGCCGAAAGCCTTTTCAAAGTCGGCAAACGTTTGGGCGCTTAGTGGCGCCGAGCCGGAGACATAGAGACGGATCGGTGGGGGACGGCGATCACGCTTCGCGGCCTCGACGAGCAGTCGGGTGTACATGGTCGGCACGCCGAAGAACATCGTCGTCTGGCCTTCGAGCAACGTATCGTAAACCTCGCTGGCCTCGAAGCGGCGGCGGAGGTCGGCGGTCGCCCCGGTCCAGATCGTCCCATGGGTACCGACACCCAGACCGTGCGCATGGAAAAGCGGCAAGGTGAGCAGAAGGCGATCGTCGGCAGTCCAGCGCCAGGCGGTCGTCACCGCCCAGGCATTCGCCGCCAGGTTCGCGTGAGTCAGCATCGCTCCCTTGGAGCGGCCAGTCGTCCCGGAGGTATAGCCAATCAGCGCGACCGCCTCGCCGGATGGGACGCGGAAAAGCGCCTGGTTCCCCTCGGCTAAGAAACGCTCCCAGCGATATTCGGCAAACAAGGGCATTTCTCGTCGGCGCAGATCTGTCTCCACGCGGACGGTCGGCCCTTCTTCCCCGACGATGATCACCGCCTCCAGCGACGGCAGCTCCTGAATTAGCCGGGCCAGCTCAGCATAACGAGGGGGATCGGTCACGCAAAGGCGGACCTCGGCGTCGTTCAGAAGGTGCCGCAATTCGACCTGGCGGTACTGAGTATTGACCAGGACAACAATTCCGCCCGCCAGGTAGATTCCCAGGTATGCCGCGACGAACGTTGGGCTATTTTCCAGGAATAGGGCAACCCGGTCTGCCGGTCGCAACCCCCAGGTCTGCAAACTACCGGCAAAGCGACCTGCCTCCTCGCGCAGTCGAGCGTAGGAATATGGCTGTCCGTCGAATAGCAAAAAAGCTTTCTCCGGCGTGCGCTCCGCGACGTCGAGGAAAGTCCTTACGATAGAAGTCGGCTTACTGGATTCTCTTGACAAGGCTCTGCCCTTTAACAAGCTCCGCTCGAGTCGCACGGATGCTTTGATTTTGATTCGACAAGTGAGTCAATGAAAGTAAGCAGATCACGAGTTTGAGCTATCCAAGCGATGGTGACTCTCAAGCATTTGTCTTCTTCTGTCGATTTCTTCTCTCCCTTAGTTTACGACACTACTATCGAACCTCCAGGAGTCTTTTCTGTCACCTTGAATGGACCATGCTATCATTCAGAGCAAAGCTCTGCTCACTTTATCCAGGTGGCAAGAAGAGGTTAGTACTCGTGATCCGAGCCGCGACCGTTGCCGATATCCACCTGATCGTTGAGATGATCCGTGCCCTCGCGGCATACGAAAAGCTGACCGACCGCGTCGTGCTCGACGAAGAGCGCCTCCAGGAGCACCTTTTCGGAGCACATCCCTTTGCCGAGGTTCTCCTTGCCGAGGAAGATGGAGAGATCGTTGGCTTTGCTTTGTTCTTCCACAACTATTCGACCTTTCTCGGACGGCCGGGCATCTATCTCGAAGATCTCTTCGTCCGTCCGGAGTATCGTCGTCGTGGGCATGGCCGCGCGCTCCTAACTGCGGTTGCCCGTTTGGCGGTCGAGCGTGGGTGTGGTCGGCTGGAATGGTCGGTGCTAAATTGGAATCAGCCGGCAATTGAGTTCTACCGCTCAGTCGGAGCGATTCCCTTAGAGGAATGGACGACGTTTCGGCTAACCGGTGAAGCGCTGTGTACGCTGGGCGTCGCCTCCTACCAGGATCGGTCTCGACGCTGAAGCCGGATCTGGAACTCGAAGCGGTTATTGCGAAAAACGGTTCGAGAATAGAGGATTGGCTCGTCCTCGTCGGTATAAACCGTTCGGCGGATCGTGAGAACTGACGTTCCTTCTTCCACCCGGAGCGCAGTTGCTTCCTCGGGGGTCGCCGCTCGCGCCGCCATCTGGTGACACACTTCACCCAGTCGGTATCCCAGGTCTTCGAGCTGCTGGAAAAGTGGCTGCGCTCGCAAGGTTTCAGCATCAAGCTGCACCCCAAGCGTTACCGGCAGATAAGTATGATCCCAATAGAGTGGCTCTCCGCCAACGTCAACCTGTCGCTCGAGGTGGTAGACCTGATCGAGATCGGAGAGCCTCAGGGCTCGCGCCACTTCGAGCGAGGCGCCTTCGCGACCGGCGCCAAGAAAGTGAACCCTTGGATCTCGCCCCTGCAACTGTAAAGTCTCGATCAGACCGATCACACTATCCATCGGATGGGCAATCTTTGGCGACGCGACGAAGGTTCCTTTGCCTTGATGACGATACAAGAGGCCCTCGTCAACCAAGCCAGCAATTGCCTGGCGTACGGTAAGTCGGCTGACTCCATAGCTTTCGCTGAGCTGCTGCTCGGTAGGAATCATCGACTGCGGTGGCCAGACACCCTGGCGGATCTGCCGTCGCAAGATGTCACGCAATTGATGGTGGAGGAGGACGGGATTCTTGCGACTGATCACTCTGCCCTCCCCAAGAAGAAGCTGAGCAAGAGCACGCCAAGCACGAATAAGGTCACGATCGTGTAAACGAAATCTTCCTCCATTAGGAACGCCACCACGGAAACAGCAACCCGCAAAACCGGTGTCGCGATCAGCAACATCAGCCCGGTTTGGATCACTGCCGTGGGCTGAAGTTGGCCGAGAGCCGCGAACACCGCCGCGGGACTCTGCGGAGTTGGCACCCCGCTGGTGGGCACAACGGCCTGGGTAGGATCCGTAGTAAACAGAAGGATAACTCCCACCGCAGTGATGCCAAGACTCAGCAGAACTCCAAAACGGAGCACTAGGCTGACAATCGTTTCGAGCTGAGCCACCCGGGCCAGCTTGCGATCTTCCCCTGCGGTGGCCTTCCCATTTTCTGGTCGAGACAAAGCGCTCACTACTACTTCCTTCTTCAAGGAACCGTTACCCCCAAACCGCGGCCGATCATCTCGGCGCAAATCACAACAAGTACCAGAACGAAGATCTGGCGGATGACCGTTCCGCGCATCCGCACCAAGAGCTTGGTGCCAAGCATGGCCCCAAGCAACACGCCGATCGCCACCGGCGCGGCGATGATCGCCTGAATGTCACCCCGCTCGAAGTAAATTCCGGCGCTCGCCGCGGCGGTCACGCCAATCATGAAGTTACTGGTCGCGCTCGATACCTTGATCGGCAGATGCATCGCGATATCCATGGCCGGCACTTTCAAGGCACCACTGCCAATCCCCAAAAGCCCGGAGACCACGCCAGCGATGTACATCAAGACGAGCCCGGGGAGCACCCCGGCCACCTTATAGGGCACTTGCCTACCGAGCGCCTGATCGTAATAGCTGCTGTGCATGCGCAGGACAGTTGCCAGGCGACTATCCGGCACACTAACCGGCACTTCACTCTTGCGCTTACGGAACATGACTACGCCCGAATAGG
This sequence comes from Chloroflexota bacterium, assembly GCA_021324795.1. GTDB lineage: Bacteria > Chloroflexota > UBA6077 > FW602-bin22 > CADDYW01 > JAJPIK01. The sequence continues at coordinate 89,560 of JAJPIK010000087.1, read as the reverse complement.
CCAAAACCACCCCAAAGATGATGTAGAGGAGCCGAGTCGAGATGACCCCGGCGAGGTAGGCGCCAGAGATCGCGCCGACGGTCGTTCCCATCTCAAGAAACATACCGACGCGCAGGTTGGTGATCCGGTCGCGCACGTAGGTCGCGGCTGCCCCACTCGAAGTGGCAATGACCGAGACAATGCTCGCGCCAATCGCGTAATGGATGTTCACCCCCAGACCGAGGGTCAAGAGAGGAATAACGATGATCCCGCCACCCAATCCAAGCAAGGCGCCAAGAATACCCGCCCCCACCGAGCCGAGAAGAGTCACCACGAAGAACGTCAGCGCCGTCATATCACCTGTTCCAAAGCATTGATCGCTAGAGTCAGTCTATAGTTGTCCAGACAATCTGTCCAATACATCTTTTTGTGTGTTATAATCGAAAACATTGATGGTTACTGTCACCCAATTACGTACCTTCGTCGCGCTGGCTCGCCAGCGACACTTCACGCGTGCCGCGGAAGAACTCAACGTTGCCCAGTCGTCAGTTAGCTACCAGGTACACGAGCTCGAGCGCAGCTTGAAAGTCCGGCTTGTCGAGATCGTCGGGCGTCGGGTCCACCTGACCGACGCGGGCGAAGAGCTCTACGCGCGCGCCAGTGCGCTCCTTAATGACCTGACTGATCTCGAACGGGAGATGACCGGCTATGGCAATGGTGTGGCTGGTCGCCTGCACCTCGGGGCAACCCATACGGTCGGCAGCTATGCTTTGCCCCCGGTCCTCACCGGGTTTCGTGCTGCTCATCCCCGGATTGAGCTGCGCCTGACGATCGACAACATCAGCACCATCGAGCAAATGCTGCTCGATCGGACGATTGAGCTCGGCGTCGTCGAGTGGCCGGTCCAAAGCCACCTCCTGACCAGCCAACCGTTACGGCGCGATGCTCTCGTCCTCATCGCTCCGCCATGGCACCCGCTCGTTGGCCGTGGAGCGCTTCGGCCGTCCGACCTCGCCGGCCAAACCTTTATCTTGCGCGAGCCGGGCTCAGGAACCCGCATGCTGAGCGAGCAGATTCTTGGGCCGGTGGCTGCCGAGATCACAGTTGCGCTGGAGCTCGATCAGCCGGAGGCGGTCGTTCGAGTCGTCGAAGCAGGGATGGGGCTCGCCTTCATTTCCGAAGCAATCGTCGGGAGTCAGCTCGCGCGGGGCAGCGTCTGTGCCTTACCGCTCGCCGACACAAATCTCGGCCACGACTTTTCCCTCGTTGCCTTGAGTGATCGCCTCCCTACACCGTCGATGCAGCTCTTTCGCGCCTTCCTGACCCACGCCTGGTCTGCGGTTAGCTAGCGAGTCAGCTCACTCGTGAACTGTCTTGTACACATTGCCCTCGCTCTCTTGACGTGATCTGAACGATTCCGGATACTAGCCCCTGTGGCGGTATACAAAACACACAGCAGCAAGCCTGGTTTGCTCGCGATGGGGCAGACCTTTCTTGAAAGGATGAAAGGCGCTATGGAACGCAACAAATCGGAAAACCTGCCGCGGCTGAGCCGCCAGCAATTCGTGCGGGGTGGCGTGGGGCTGATCGCCGCAGTGAGTCTTCCCCTACTGGCCGCTTGTGGTGGCAACGCCACGCCCACATCGGTTACCCAGCCCCCGGCAACTGCCGCCGAGCAAGCGGGCGCCAAGCCGGCGGCAAGTGGGGCAACTCCCGCGTCCGGGAACGGCGTTACCCTTGAGATGTGGGCAATTGGTGGAAAGCCACAGGCTGACATTCTCAACAACAAAGTCTTTCCCGGGCTTTACCAGAAGCATCCGGACGTCAAAGAAATTCACGTGCAAATGCTGAGTGGCTGGCAGGATCTTTTCCAGAAACTCGTGACTGCGTTGGCCGGCAACGCTGGACCGGACATGTCGCGAATCAAAGACTACTGGACGCCGGAATTCGCGGTGAAAGGTGTGCTCTTACCGCTCGATAGCTATCTGTCTCAGCAGACCGACATCACCTCGGACAAATACGGCGCCGCGCGCTGGGACTCGACCCAGTGGAAAGGAAAAGTCTACGCCCTCCCGTTCACGACTTTTGTCGAAGACTACTTCTATAACGAAACGCTCTTCAACCAAGACGGGCTGAAGCCAGCGCAGACCTGGGATGAGCAAACCGAGATTGCCAAGAAGCTCACCGACGCGTCGAAACAACAGTGGGGCTACATGCTCTACGATTACGGCGCCTCCCAGAGTGGCACCTGGGACTTCATTCCCCTGCTCTGGCAAGCCGGCGGTGATTTCACCAATGCTGACCGCACCCAGCTCACGTTCGATAGCGACGCGGGAGTCAAGGCGTTGAGCTACCAGGTCGACCTGATCTGGAAATACAAGGTCTGCTTGCCACCGGGCGCTTCAACCACCAACGTCGTCGAGAACAGCAAAATTGGCCAGTGGCATACCGGGTGTTGGGTGATCCCAACCTACGCCAATACCGCGCCGAACCTCAAGTACTCGGTGGACCTGATGCCAGCGCTCACCGACGACAACCGCTCGATGATCATCGGCGGCAACAACGTTGGCGCCTTCAAGGGGACCAAGCATCCGGATCAGGCGTGGGAGGCGCTCGCTTGGATCGGCAGTGCAGACATGGATCTCGTCTGGAACTCTCTGGCGGGCTACCTGCCAGTCCGCGTCGCGAATTGGCAAAAGAGTCCCTACACCGACGATCCGAAGTGGAAAGTCGTCGTCGAGCAAGCACAGCGTAAGGATACCCGACCGATCCCCATCTTCGTCGGCTACGAGGAGATCACCGATAAAATCGGCTCTGAACTCCAGGCTGCCTACTTCAATAAAAAGACCCCGCAGCAAGCGCTGGCCGACGCGCAAAAAGAGGGCAATGACCTGATGCAGAAGTACCTGAAGGGCGAGGGTTGAGTCGTCGTGTTCAGGATCCGGATTGGCCAGCGTGACGTCGAAGGATATCTTTTTCTTTTGCCCTGGCTGATCGGTCTGGTGATTTTTCGCCTGGTCTCGATCGTCGCGTCGGCCGGACTCAGCTTGATGAGCTGGGATCTTCTGCAGCCGCCCCACTTCGTCGGGCTACAAAACTACCAGGATCTGTTCGCCGACAACCTCTTCTGGACCTCGCTCTTCAACACGCTCTACTACGTCGTGGGGAGCGTGCCTCTCTCGCTGATCCTAGCACTTCTCGCCGCGTTTCTGCTCAACCGGCCGCTGCCGGGGGTGGGTGTGCTGCGCACCGTCTACTACCTGCCGTCGGTGACGACCGGCGTCGCGGTTGCTTTGCTCTGGCAATGGATGTTCGAGCCGACCTACGGCGTCATCGATACGATTCTCGGCTGGTTCCACGTTCCCGGACCGCCCTGGCTCGGCAGCACGACCTGGGCGATGCCCGCGCTCATTTTAATGAGCACATGGGGCATCGGCAGTGCCATGGTCATCTTTCTAGCCGGCCTCAAGGGAGTTCCCCAGCACCTTTACGAGGCAGCGGCGATCGATGGTGCCAGCGGCTGGCATCAGTTCTGGAACGTGACGGTTCCCATGCTGACCCCGGTCATCTTTTTCAACCTGATCATCGGGATCATCAGCTCTTTTCAGGTCTTTACCCAGGCGTACGTCATGACGAATGGTGGTCCGGCCAACGCGACGCTCGTCTACATTCTCTACCTTTACAATCAGGGCTTCTCCTGGCTACACATGGGCTACGCCTCGGCGCTGGCTTGGATCCTCTTCATTATCGTGCTCGGGCTGACAACGTTTATCTTCCGACGGTCGGCCTGGGTCTATTACGAAGGAGCGGGACGTTAATGGTACAAGCAACGACCGTACTGAATGCCCGTCTCCGATCGCGCCGCATCTCGGCGATTCTCGGTCGGCACCTGCCCAACGCGGTGGCCCTGGTTATCGCTTGTGTGTGGGGAGTGCTCTTCCTCATTCCCTTTTTCTGGATGGTCAGCACCTCCTTGAAGACCGAGGCCCAGATCTACCTGCTTCCCATCCAGTGGATTCCTCATCCTTTCCAATTCAACAACTACCCGGACGCCTGGAAAGAAGTCCCTTTCGCCCGGTACTTTCTCAACACCACGGTGATCACCGTGGCGAATCTGATCGGGACGGTTTTCTCGTGCTCGTTAGCCGCGTTCGCCTTCGCCCGCCTTCGCTTCCGGGGCCGCGACGCCTTGTTCTTCATTACGTTGATGACGATGATGCTGCCGGGCCAGGTGACCTTGGTTCCCCAGTTCATTCTCTTCCGTGATCTAAACTGGGTGAATACCTACTGGCCTCTCGTTGTGCCGGCGTTCTTTGGCAACCCGTTCTACATCTTCCTCATTCGTCAGTTCATGCTGACGATTCCTGGTGAACTGGAGGAAGCGGCACGCATCGATGGCGCCTCCTCGCTGCACATCTTCACGCGTATCTTTGTCCCGCTGGCGTCTCCAGCGCTGGTGGCCAGCATCATCTTCAGTTTTATGTTCCACTGGAATGACTTCTTCGGTCCGCTCGTCTATTTGAATTCCGACTCTCTGAAGACGCTCGCGCTGGGTTTGGCTGCCTTCAAAGGGGAGTTCACCAACCAATGGCACCTCTTGATGGCCGGCAGTGTGATGATGCTGCTTCCATGCGTCGCGGTATTCTTCTTTGCCCAGCGCTACTTCATCGAGGGCGTGGTCATGACCGGCCTCAAGGAATAACTGAAACACAACTGATTGAGGAGAATTTCGTGGCTGAGCGTTTCGTGGCGATTCAGGTGGGTGCCGTGTCGTTCGTCGACGAGGGCGTCGGGCCAGTGCTCGACATCTTTCAGGAGCGAGGCCAGATCAATGCGCTCTTTCTGGCAACTCCAACCTGGACGCGCGGGACTGGTGGCCGTCAGTTGCCCGGCCAGCCCTTACCTGATCATGGCGTCCAACAGCACGACCTCGACTGGGTCGGCGGCAACTACGCGACGATTCATCCCCAGTATTACGCCGGCACAATCCTCGGCGCGGCTGGTCGGGCTCCGGAACACCCCAATTGGGACATCTTCGAGGCCGTTCTGCCAGAAGCGAAACGCCGGGGCATGCAGGCTTACGCCTGGATCGAAGAGAGCAGCTACGCCCAGGAGTTGCGCAACTACCCCAACTTCCCCAAGTGCCTGGAGGTCGACGCCTGGGGGCGCCCGGCCAAGCGCTTCTGCTTCAACAACCCGGATTACCGGACCTGGCACCTGAGCATTGTCGAGGACTATGTCAAGAGCTACGATCTCGACGGCCTGGCCTGGTGCTCGGAACGTCCTGGCCCGCTCAACGTGCTACTCCAAGGGCCAGTCACCCCCGAGGCAGTAAGCTGCTTCTGCCCGCATTGCCAAGCAGTCGCCCACGAACGAGGGATCGACGTTCGACGGGCCCAAGAAGGCTACCACCGAGCGCTCGAATGGAATGCCGCCGTTTCAGCCGGCCACCGGCCCACCGATGGCGCTTTCGTCAGCTTCTGGCGCCTCCTCCTGCAGTACCCGGAGTTGCTCGCCTGGCAAACTCTCTGGACTGAAAGCCAGCGCCAGCTCTATCGCGACATCTACGGTGTCGCAAAGGCGTGTAAGTCGGACATTCAGGTTGGCTGGCACGTTTATCACAACCTTTCTTTCAGTCCATTCTACCGGGCGGATCAGGATTACGCCGAGCTCAGCCGCTGCTCCGATTTCATCAAAGTTGTCGCCTACAACAACTGCGCTGGCCCCCGCTTCCACGCCTGGGTCGCCAATATCTGCCAGAGCCTCTTCGCCGACGCTTCGCCGGCCGAAGTCTATCCGTTGCTGCTCAAGCTGCTCCAGCTCGACGAAGGCCCTTACGCTGAGCTCCCGAAGACCGGCTTCACGTCAGACTACGTGCGTCGCGAGACGGCGCGGGCAGTCGCCGGTGTCGAGGGGCGCTGCAAGATTTATCCAGGCATTGACATCGACATTCCCACCGCCGCTGATACGACCAAGTGCAGCCGCGACGGGGTCAAGGCCGCGGTTCTCGCGGCCTTTGCAGGTGGCGCGCACGGGGTGGTATTGAGCCGAAAGTATTCCGAGATGTGGTTGGATCACCTGGCGGGAGCGGGCGACGCGATCAAGGAGTTGGGAGCAATGAGATGACCAGCACGTCGACACCCTGGTACCGGCGAGTCTACCGCTGGGGCCAGACCAACCTCACCGAGATCGATCCGATCCGCTATGACCCCATCTTTTGGATCGAGCAATGGCAGCGTACTCAGATTCAAGGCATTATCGTCAACGCCGGTGGCATCGTCGCTTACTATCCTACCAAGTACCCCTTACATCACCGCGCCCTCTACCTGAACGACCGTGACCTCTACGGCGAGATCGTCGCCGCGGCGCGGGAACAGGACCTGGCCGTCCTGGCCCGCATGGACTCCAACCGCGCCGACGAGCGCTTCTTCGTCGAGCATCCCGATTGGTTCGCCGTCGATGCCGAGGGGAAGCCTTACCGCGAGGGCGAACTCTACGTTGCCTGCGTCAATAGCCCGTACTACGACGAGCACATCCCGGCGATTCTGACCGAGATCATCGAGCGCAGCCATCCCGAGGGGATCACCGATAATAGCTGGAGCGGCCTAACCCGAGACCGGATCTGCTACTGCCGCAACTGCGCGCGCAAGTTTCACGAAGCCACCGGTTATTGCCTTCCCAAGGCAAAAGACTGGGAGAGTCCGGTCTACCGGCAGTGGATCAAATGGAACTACGCACGCCGTATCGAGATCTGGGACCTGAACAATCGGACGACGAAAGCGGCCGGCGGCCCAGACTGCCTCTGGATCGGCATGAACGCCGGCGACATCCTGTCCCAAAGCCAACGCTTTCGCGACTACCGAGCGATCTGCGAGCGTGCTGAGATCATCATGCTCGACTCCCAAGCGCGGACAAATGCCAAGGGTTTTCAAAGTAATGGCGAGATGGCCAAGCTGATCCATGGGATCCTGGGCTGGGAGAAGCTGATTCCAGAAAGCATGGTGATGTATCAAGCTGGCCAGCCGACCTTCCGGCTAGCCAGCAAGCCGGAGCCGGAGGCGCGGCTCTGGGTGGTTGAAGGCATGGCCGGCGGCCTCCAGCCCTGGTGGCACCACATCGGTGCCTACCACGAGGATCGGCGTCAGTATCGCACCGCCGAGCCACTTTGGCATTGGCACGCGGTGAATCAGGAATATCTCGTGGACCGTCGGCCGGTCGCGACGGTCGGAGTCGTCTGGAGCCAGGAAAACGTCGATTTCTATGGCCGCGACGTTGTCGAGGAACGCGTGGCTCTGCCCCAGCGCGGCCTGACCAACGCCTTGCTTCGGGCTCGCATCCCGTATCTTCTGATCCATGTCGATCAGATCGACCAGGCGGGCAATGAACTCGGCTTGCTGATCCTTCCCAATCTTGGCGCCTTGTCCGACCGTCAGTGCACCAGTATTCGCCGCTTCGTCGAGCGTGGTGGTAGCTTGATCGCTTCTGGTGAGACGAGTCTTTACAACGAATGGGGGGATCCGCGTCCCGACTTCGCTCTGGCCGACATCTTGGGCGTTCACGCCACCGGAGCCCACCACGGCTCCGAGCGAGCTGTCGCCGAGCCGTGGGACGCCTGGGGCAAGCATACCTATCTTCGTCTTTCACCGGAACTGCGTGCCCAGGTGATCGGGCCGCAAGTTGGCATTGAGCCACCAATCTTTGACCAGCGTCATCCGGTCCTGGCAGGCTTCGACGAGACTGACATCTTGCCGTTCGGCGGTCGTCTCGAGGTCGTTCGCCCCGACGCAAAGACGACCATCCCCTTGACCTTCATTCCCCCCTTCCCGATCTACCCTCCTGAAACCGCCTGGATGGGCCAGGCGACGAGCTCGTTACCCGCGCTCGTCCTCCGGGAGTTGCCGTCCGGCGGTCGGGTGGCTTATCTGGCGGCGGACATCGATCGCTGCTTTGGCCGAGATAATCTTCCCGATCACGCCGACTTACTTGCCAATCTGGTTCGCTGGATCATGGTTGATCGCTTGCCCTTGCGCGTGACTGGCCCCGGCCTGATCGATTGCCATCTCTATCGGCAGTCCGGCCGTCTCATCCTCCACCTAGTCAACCTCACCTGCGCCGGCACCTGGCGTGCGCCAGTCCACGAATTAATTCCGGTGGGACCACTCCACGTCGAGGTGCGACTCCCGGAAGATATTCCAGGAAATTCGGTCAGTTTTCTGGTTGCCGATCGTCCGCCTAGCTCGTCCCGGGTAGCGGGCTGGGTACACGTCGAGATTCCGCCGATCACGGATCATGAGGTAGTGCTTATTGAATGACGTCGCGCTGAGATTCCCTCGCTCGACCTCGCGATTCACCGCGCTAGCGTCGGCCTGCAAAGGCCATTTCCCGATTGCCGTGGATAAGGAGAGAGACCATGGGACTAACACGTCGCGACCTTCTCCACCGAGTATTCGTGCTCGGGGGAGCCACGGGAGTAACGCTCGTGCTCCAGGCATGCGGAAGTACTTCCAGCCCATCCGCCCCTGCCTCGACAACGGCACCAGCGACGGCCGCCGCGAAATTCGCCACGCCGGCTGCTGCTGCCGAAAGCGCCGCGCCGACACCAATTCCCGCGCTGCAAGTGGTAGGTACGGTCACCACGGGCCAAGAAAAAGTGCCTGGCTCCGACATCATCGTGATGCCGCCGAAGTCGGCCCAGCCAGTCACCTTGCGCTTCCATATGCGCACCGGCGGGGAAAAGAGCGAGCCCGGGATTTACGTCTACCGCCCCCAGGAGTGGGAAAAAGCAACCGGGAATAAGGTCACCCTGGAGCCAATTCCGGGTGACGCTAATTACGTCCCGAAGCTACTCACTCTCGCGGCCGCCGGTACCATCGGTGACCTCACCTGGGCAAGCGATGGCCACAACGAGTATCGTCATCTCGCGCGGGCCAAAGTCCTCGAACCGCTCGACGACTATCTCCAAAAGGCCAGCCAGCCCAAAACTCAATGGCTCAAGCCGGTCGTCGATACCCTCTCAATGGATGGCAAGTTTTGGGCTTTGCCAAAGGCGGGTTACCCCGGCTACTCCTGGATCTGGGTCAACTTGAAGATGTTCAAGGAGGCCGGCCTCGACGAGCCGCCAGTCTATGGAACTACCCATGACCAATTGGCCGAATGGGCGAATAAGCTGAGCAAAGGGTCAAAAGATCGACGGGACGTCTACGGATTGGCGTTGTACGTCGAAGGAAATTACGGCGCGACCAACGGAGTTCGGCAATTCGGCGGTGATCTGATTTCAGCCGACGGGACCGAAAGTTTGGTCAATCAGAAACCGTTCCTGGACTGGCTCCAATGGGCCCAGAAGCTCATCGCCGTCGACAAAGTCCATCCCTTCACCCAAGATATCCCGAGTGGTGGTCTGCAAGGGATGTTCGCCGCCGAAAAAGTGGCGATGGTGGAGAATGACCGCTCCTTCCAGTTCCAGGTTCGCAATGCGGTCAAAGACAAATTCCCCTGGAAGGTGATTGGCTATCCGCATCCGGCGAACTCGAAGGGCTACTGCGCCATTGTTGCCGGTCATGCCATCACCGCGGCTTCGAAGGACAAAGACGTCGCGTTTTCTTTTCTATACTCCCTATCGGATCGCCGGTTTGCCTATATTATGGGCAAAACTCAGGGCTACTTGCCCGGGCGCGTCGACGACCTCGAGGATCTGGGACCCTACGCGAATGATCCTTTCATTCAGCTTCAATATAAGAACTCCACGCTGGAAACGGCGATGTGGCAGGCCAAGAATCTTCGCGCCTTCGACATCGATACGACCATTACGAATCAGCTCGATCTGATCTGGTTGGGTAAAGCGCAACCCACTCAAAGCTTCGTCGACGATCTCAAAAAGCAACTCGACGCGGTGTTGGCTCGACCAGAGTAGTTTCCCCTTGCCTCTCGATCTCCAAGGCGCTAGGATTGATCGGAGATCGAGAGGAGGTCGCCGTGATCGCACCACTCGCCGGGATTCGTGTTCTCGAATTAGCGAACTTCATGAGCGGACCGTTTTGCGGTCTGCAACTCGCTGACATGGGCGCCGACGTCATCAAGGTCGAGCCGCCGGGAACTGGCGACAATGGCCGACTGAATGTGCCCTACCTGCCGGGCGGCGACGGCGCGGGCTTTCACGCCCTGAATCGTAATAAGCGCAGCCTGGCGCTCAACTTGAAGACCCCGGAGGGCAAGCAGATCTTCCGTCGCCTGGTCCGGACCGCCGACGTGGTGCTGGAAAACTTCCGCCCAGGTACCATGGACGACCTGCAGCTTGGCGAAGCGATCCTCCGGTCTGAGAATCCCGGCCTGATCCTTTGCCACATCTCCGGCTTCGGCCAGACCGGCCCCTATCGCGAGCGCGCCGGCCTGGACCTGATCGCCCAGGGCATGTCCGGCCTCATGAGCATCACCGGCGAACCGGAGGGCGCCCCGGTCAAAGTCGGTGTTCCCATCTCTGATCTTGCTACCGCCCTCTATGCAGCCTACTCGATCGTTTGTTTGCTCTTCGAACGCCAGAAAACTGGTCAGGGGCGGACTCTCGATCTTAGCCTTTTCGAGACGGACCTGGCGCTCGAAGTCTGGGAAACGGCGGGCTACTTCGCCAATGGCGAGACTCCGGGGAAGCTCGGCAGTGCCCACCGCGCGAGCGCTCCCTACCAGGCCTTTCGCACCCGCGATGGCTACATCACCGTCGGTGCCGGCGCTCCGCGCCTCTGGACGGCAACCTGCGAAGTGCTCGGACGTCCGGATCTGATCGACGACCCGCGCTTCGTCAGCATGGCGGCGCGCAAGCGCAACGAGGCCGAGCTCGCGGCGCTCATCGAATCAATTCTCATCCAGGACGACAGCGCCACCTGGATCGAGCGTTTCGACCGGGCCGGCGTTCCCTGCGGCGTCATCAACACTGTGCCCCAGGCACTCAACGATCCACAAACCACCGCCCGGGGTATCATCGCCGAGGTCGACCACCCGAAAGCCGGTCGGATCAAGCTCGTCGCCAGCCCAATCCATATCTCCGGCGAAACCCTGCCCGTCCGTCGCCCCGCCCCGATGCTTGGCGAGCACGGGGTGGAGATCCTAGAAAGTCTCGGCTGGTCAAGGAACGAGATCGCCAGCTTGATCGAAGGCAAGATCCTCGCGGTGCCAAGCTGAGCCACATTCGGTCGAGGTAATTACGGTTGACAACGTTCACATCTTTTACGAATGCCCAATCCGCTGACGACCCCATCACGACCGGCGAGGCGGTCCGCCTCCTCGGCGTGCGCTCCGTCAACACGGTCAAGAAACGGGCATTAGACGGACTGTCAGACGGATACCGACACGGACGGCGCATCTTTGTTTCAAGAGCATCGGTCGATCGGCTGAGCTCAAGTCCGACCGTCGCTCAAGAACAAGCTTTTGAGAGAGAGCAAGACGCTGTTTGGGATCCTTTTGACCAAAGCAATAATCTTTCCTTTCCCACCACTTCCCCGGCAAGTCGTAAGCCATGGGAAAGGAACGCCTCAGATGCCAAGATTTAGCCCCCAATCCCCCGGCTCTGACCGATGTCTAAGAGAGGCGTAAACCCTTCATCTTGATAGCTTAGTCGTCGCCGATTGGCAGGAGGCTGGCCGAGTCAGGTCTTGTGATCACGAGATGGCAGCCATGAATTGTGGACGACATGCTGTCTCCGGAAAGATTATTTCGCGCTGACCACGATCCCGCTCATGAGATAGCGCTGGCCAAAGAAAAAGATAAGGATCGGCACCGTCGAGACCACTAGCGAGGCCGCCATGAACTGATTCCATTGGGTGCAATTACAACTGCTTTGAAACGCCGCCAAAGCCAGCGAGAGGGTGAGCTTCTCATCCGAATTGAGGTAGATCAGCGGCGCCAGGAAATCGTTCCAGGCAAATTGGAAGTGAAAGATGAAGGCGGTAGCGATCACCGGCGTCGACAGGGGCAGACCGATCCAGACGTAGAGCCGGGGATAACCGCAGCCGTCGATTCGCGCCGCCTCGAAGACCTCCTCGGGAATCGTCGCGAAGAACTGGCGGAAGAGGAAGATCAGGAATGGGAGGCCGAAGTAAGCCGGAACGATCAAGGGCAAGTAGGTATCGATCCAGCCCAGATACTTGTAGACCAGGTACTGAGGAATCATGACCACCGCGTAGGGCAGCATCAACGTGCTCAGGACTAGGAGAAACAACGCGTCCCGGCCGGGGGCACGAAGCCGGGCGAAGGCAAAGCCGGCCAGCGACGAGGAGATCACTCCTCCGAGCGACGACAGGAGGGCAATCTCGGCCGTGTTTTGAAAATAGAGGCCGAAGGGCATCGAAGTGAGCCCCTTCGTATAGCCGTCGAGCGAGAGCGGATCGGGGATGAAGGACGGGGGGAACTGCAAGATCTGGCTGACCGGCTCGAAGGAGGCAATCAGCATCCAAAAGGCGGGAAAAAGGAAGAGCGCGGCACCAGGGAAAAGGATGGCGAGGGCCAACGCGCGCTGGAAGGTACGAAAGCGTTGGTAGGTAACTTTCCGCGCCGAGGCACCTTTGTCTAGGCTTACCGATTCGATCATCTTTCGCCCCCATAGTAAACCCACCGCGCCGACGACTTGAAGACGAGGGCGGTGAGGGCGAGGATGATCAGGAAAAGAATCCAGGCCTGGGCCGAGGCAATGCCCATCTTGAAGTACTCAAAGGCGTTCTGGTAGAGGTAGAGGTTGTAGAGGTAGGATGCATAGTCCGGCCCGCCCTTGGTCATAATGTAAACCTGGGCGAAGGTCTGAGAGGCGCCAATCAAGCCCAGGATGAGATTGAGGAGGATGACCGGCGAGACCATCGGCACGGTAACATGGAGGGCGCGGGAGACGACGCCGGCCCCATCGAGTTCGGCCGCCTCGTAGAGCTCGGGGGGGATCGCCTGGAGGCCGGCCAGGAAGATGACCATTGGCGAGCCGATGCTCCACAGACTCATGATGATCAAGGCCGGCAGTACCCAGTGCGGGTCGCCGAGCCAATCGGGGCCATCGACGCCGGAGAGGCTGCGAACGACCCAGTTGATGATCCCGAATTGGGGCAGAAAGAGGAAGAGCCAAAGCATCGACGTGGCGGCGATCGGAAGAACGGTCGGTAGGTAGTAGACGGTTCGCAGCGCCCGCATAAAGTGCATGGGAATGTTAAGGAGAAGCGCACAGCAAAAGGCGAGGAAGAGATGAAGCGGGACCGAGACGACCGCGTAGGTGAAGGTCAGCAGGAGTGAGTGCCAGAATAGATTATCGTGGAACAGGAAACTAAAGTTGGCGAGGCCGACCCAGCGCGGGGGCTGGAAGACGGTGTACTGGGTGAAGCTAAAGTAGGCCGAGGCAAAGATCGGATAGGCCGTGAAGCAAGCAAAGCCGACCAGCCAGGGCAGGATGAAGAGGTAGAACCAGAAGATCTCCTGGCGCCTTAAGGTGCTACGACCAATCGCCCGTCCGCGCAGCTTCGCCATGGTCACTATCCTACTCGAAATTAAGACGTCCCGCTCGTCTTCAAAACTTCCTCCCACTTCGCCTTGACCTGCTTGAGCCCCTCTTGGGCGCTGATCTTCCCAAGCCAGACCGGCGCCATGAGTTGGTTGAAGGCGTTCATGTATTCCAAGGCGTTGTCGATGACATTCTGCGGGTCGCCGAAGCCGGCGGCGATGCCCCCCTGGAAGACCGAGGTGAACTGCTCCGCGTTCATCGCGAAGCCGTGAATCTTGAGAATATCCGCCGACCACTTCGTGAAGTAATCGCCTTTGATCGGCGGGTTATCCTTGGCGACAGTGATCAGGTCGTCGGCGCCCTGTCCTTGCGTGGCGTAGACGATGAGATTGAAGGCAGCATCGGCATTCTTGCTCTGAGAAGCCAGGTACCATGCGGTATCCTCGCGCTGCGAAGTGTTCACCCCGGCTGGTCCATAGGGAAACGGGGCGACGCCCCAGTCGAATTTGGGCTGGACGACCGCCGCTTGTCGCTCGAGCCAGCCAGCAGCCTGCTCGGCAATCGCGATGTGGCCGCTGAAGATGGGGTTGCCATAGGAAGAGAGCGCCTGCGCATCGGTGGGCGTTGGCGAGACGTGGTGTTTGAGAGTGAGATCGGCAAGCCAGGACATCGCCTGGATAATCTCCGGTCGGTCCGGAAAGACCGCGGTGAGCGGCTTGCCCCGGTAGACCGGTGAGTCGGTCGGACCGCCCTTATCGTTGAAAGGATCGGCTCCCCAAAGCCAGGCGAGCGAACCACACGTGCCCGCGCCCATCGTCAAGCCCCAGACCGAGGTCGAGGGGTTACCAGTGGTGTGGGTGAGCGCCTTAGCCGTCTCGACGAGCTTGTCGACCGTCCAGGTCTTGTCTTTCCAGTCACTGGGAGGCAACGGTACGCCGTACTTGTCGAAGATCGACTTGTTGTAGACGAGGAAAGTGGGATTGCTGTTCCAGGGCACGCCGTAGAGGTGCCCCTCGACACTATATTCGCCCCGGTAGACGTCTTGGATGTAGCTGGGGTCGATCTTCGCACTCTGGAAGTGCGGGGTAAGGTCGCCCAGGAGCTTGTGGTTCCACAGAAGGAAGAAACTCGAGCCGCCCCAGGTACAGAAAACGTCGGGGACCTGACCGGCGGCGACGAGCGTCAGCAGCTTCTGGCCGTAGGCGGTGCTGCCCGGTGTAATCGCCTGGACTTTGACCCCCGAATACTGCTTCTCGAAGGCGGGAATGATCGCCTCCTTCGCGTATTTGTCGATCAGGGGATCCTCGGGAACGAGCCAGACAAGCTGGCTGTTCCCGGTCGAGGATCCGCTGGCCGGCTGGCTAGCCGGGCTGGAAACGGTCCTGGCCGGCGCTGAGCCCGAGGCGGTCGGCTTGGCCGGTGCTGCGGTCGGCGCGGCCGTTAGCGATCCTCCGGTGCAAGCCAGCAGCCCGGACAAAGCTCCCGCTCCGGCTAGCAGCGCCACTGATCGCTGCAGGACGGACCGCCGGGTGAGTTTCCCACGTTCCGGTTCGACGGCGTCTCGAGTCGTCACGTTTTTTACCTCCATCTGATCCTCAAGAAACCTGTCGTTTTACGCCAGCCCTCTGACCTCTGCCCGTCGCTCTTGAGCGAGTAGCGCCTCCGGCGAGACCGGCTGGCCGGTTCGGGCTGATTCGACAGCGGCGTAGGAGAGAAGGCCGGACCAGAGCGCGTCGGCGACAGTCGATCGGAGGCACGACGGATCGTTGTTGCGAATCGCCGCCACGAAGCTCTGGTGCATGCGAATCTCGGGACGGGATAGATCGGGGAACTCTTGCTCGCCATCACGCCGGGTCAGGGTCATTGCCTTGCCGGTGATGCCGATCAGTTTTTCGTCGGCGACGACATCAAACCGGGCGCCTTTCGGGAAGAGCGAGTAGGTCGACCAAAAGTTGCCCAACGTCCCGTTCTTGAAGCGCACGGTCACCGACCAATTGTCCCAGTTGCCGGTTTCGGCCAAAGCCAGGCGGGTCTTGACCGTGCACTGCGCGTAGACGCTTTCGACGTCGCCCGCGAAGTAGCGAGCGAGGTCGAGCAGGTGGGTCATCTGCGCGAGGATCTGGCCGCCACTCAGCCGCCCCTGCTTCGACCACTCGGTGTTCGGCCAACCATGAATGTAGTCGCTGACGATCATGCCAATTGGCTCGTTCCCGAGAATCTCCCGTGCCTGATCGACGCTTGCTCGGTAGCGCCACTGGTAGCCGACTGATGTCAACAATCCTGCCCGCTCAACCGCCTCGGCGATCGCCACGGCATCGGCGAGATTGTTCGAAAGTGGCTTTTCGATGAAGAAAGGAATTTTGCGCTCGATCGCCGGCCAAGCAACCTCTTTGTGCAGAAAGTACGGGACAATTAGAAAGACGACATCTGGCTTTTCGGCATCCATCAGCTCATCGCCCCGCGTGTACGGACGTCCGCCAAATTGGGCCACTGCTCGCTCGGCCCGGCTCCGGTCAACGTCGGCGATGCCCACAATTTTCAAGTCAGACAGCCCACTCAACACCGACAAGTGGACTTGGGCTCGTCCCCCGGCCCCGATGATGCCCGCTCTCAATGTCACGTCAGTCCTCCTCTCGGGCGTAGCTCTGCCATTCGGATTCGATGCTCGCTGGATTCACCGGGCCGTCGAAGATCAGCACCCGGTAGCGCAGGCGGAGTGGCGTGCCGGCCGGCACCGCGTACGGCTCGTGGAAGCAGGGCGAGACCGCCAAGAAGGAAAACGGCTTATCTGGCATCAGCATCGTGAAGAAAGAAGAGGGATGACGGAAGTTGCTGGGATGGTCGAGCATGGCCAAACCGACCGGGGCCGGCGGGTCGTCGAGCTGCCCGGCCAGGACGCACCAACGCGCCGCGACGCCCCGGGTTCCCACCTGGGCAGTACCGCCATCGGAATTGAGCAGCGTTCCCCGGTCCAGGCTCCGCTGCGGCCGAAAGGAAAGCCCATGGTAGGGTGGAACACAGCCAAAGGTCAAGGGCTGCTCGTTGCCAACCAGCTCGATCTGGAAGTCGAGCCGCCAGATTTGGTCGGTGCAGCCGTGAATCCGGAAGCATCGGGTATCGTCGAGCAGGTGAACGCCGGTCTCGGTGACCCAACGGTTGGCGCTCCGGAAGGACACCTCCTCCGATCCAACGCCCTGATCCAGGAATCGCTCGTGGAAGATCCGGCCTCGTCTCCCTTCGTACTTTTTGCTGGTTTCCCAGAAGTTAAAGCCGTTCACGTTCGGCCAGCTAAAGAAAAGTCCGTGGTGCCAGAGGTGATCGTAGGGCTGGTCGAGCGAGATCAGCCGACCGGACCGGGTGTGTAGGGGATGAATAAAAGGGATTTGGCGATCATGACCATACTGATAACAGAGAAGGAGGGTATCGCCAAGACGAACGTCGAGCTGGGAGCCAAGGTCGTCGACGAGACGGAGCCGTCGAGTCTCAGGGGACATGGGTAGGCTCTCCTCGGTTGGATTCCAGGCGGGCGATCGCTCGGTTGAGGTAGGCGAGACTTTGGGCGGCTTGCTCCTCGGTCGCGCATTCTACCGAGAGGACACCCGTGTATTGATTCTGGTGCAGAATTTCCAGAATCCTGTCGAAGCCAATCTCTCCTTCGCCAACCGCCGTCCCGACCGGAGTACCGGTGACCGTTCCCCGCACCCCGGCCTGATCTCGGCTAATGTCCTTCGCGTGGACATGACGGACGTACCGGACGGTCTGGCGTAAGTAGGCGGCCGGACCCTGACCGGCCAGGAAAGCATTGCCAGGATCGAAGTTGATCGCCAGCCACGGCGAGTCAATCCGCTCCAACAGCTCGAGCACCTGCTCCGGTCGCGTGCTAAACTCGCCGTGTGGCTCGAAGCCGACGTAGATACCGACCTCCTCGGCGACTTGTAAGACCGCCCGGAGGTGGATTTCTAGGAGAGTAAAGGCGTCGGTCGGGTTGAGCCAGGCCGGACGCTTGCCCTCGGCAGTGTTGACGATCGGTGCGCCGAGGAGCGCCGCGAAGCGCAGCGCTTTGTGCAGGTGCTCGACCGACCAGCCCTGGAGCAGTTGGGCATGGGCGCTGACGCCGGAGACCGCGAGCCCCAAGTTGTCGAGAAAGTCTTTCATCCGTCGGGGGTCGCGACTATCCATGCTTTGCCAGTGGCAGTAGCCGGCTTCGCTCAAGGTGCAGTGACCTTGAATCAGGCATGGCTCGACGTAGCGGTAACCCAAGTCGCGGGCCTTCCGCGCCGCGTCTTCAAACGATCGGTCGGCATGGCGCACGAATTCGAAGTTCAAGCCTGGTTTCACGGTGTTGGGTATGCCTCCTTTGGATTTAGGAGCTTTCCGATAGCCAATCGTACTCGCGCAAGGGATTACGTCCCCAGGCGCGGTAAGGGGCCGAGTGCCGCCAGGGCTCGGGCAAGTCAATCGGGGTAGCTTCCCGAAACGCCCGGAGCTGCTCGCGCATCGTCTCCAGAATGGATTGCATGCCCGGCTCCGTGACCAGATTGCGCTCCTCTCGGAGATCGTCTTGACGATTCCAGAGGTATTGCGATCGCAGCTCTTCGCCGACAACCACGAGCTTCCATTCCTCGGTGCAGAGCATCACGCGGTCGTTGATCTGGCTGAAGACGGCGTCACGATGGCGATCCGGATCCTCGCCGCCGAGAACCTTCGCCTTCAAACTGCGTCCGCGGTGACCGACCAGGCTCGTTCCAGCAAGATCGAGGAGGGTCGCGGAAACGTCGAGCAGATCGACCATCGCGTTGGCGACGATGCCGCGCCGAGCGGGAATGCTCGTCGGTGGGCGGATGATCAATGGCACCTGGATTGACGGCTGGAAGAACTCGCTCTTGAACACCCGACGATGGTCGCCAAGCATCTCCCCATGATCGCTACAGAAGATGATCCAGGTAGCAGCAAGCTGACCACGCGACGCGAGAGCGTCGACGATCCGACCAACGCCGGCGTCGATTTGGGTGACATTGCCGAGGTATTGCGTCCGCATTTCCTGGATCTGGCGAGGCGTCGCCTCGGGCAGGCCCACTTTGCTGCCATCGGAGGCGACCGGATAGGAATAGTCGAGCGGGCCGAGGGGCATGTCCTCCGGCCGGTAGAGCGAGGCGTACGGCTCGGGGGGATCGAACGGATCGTGGGGTCCCTCCGGGCCCACCCACAAGAAGAACGGCTCACGTTCATTGCGCCGGATCCAGTCGGCCGCGTGGTTGAGCACCCAACTGTCAATGTGGTCATTCTCGTCGAACATCGAGGGACGCAGGTCGTACCAGCCGAGTGGTCCTGCCGCCACCCGCTGCAGCAGATCGCGATGGAAGGCTTCGAGCAAGCCCTTCTGTCGGAGGTGCTCGGAATAGGCGCTGGCCCGCAGGTTTCCCTGGCTCATCTTGCCGGTCGTCTCGAAAGGCTCGCTAAAGCCCAGCCGCCGGAGGAGCGGCTCGCACACCAGGATCTCCAGATCGTGCTGCCAGGTGTAGTGGAGCTTGCCTACGTTCGCAGTATGATAGCCGACGTTGCGGAGCTCGCGGACAAACGTCGGCGCTTCCGGCCAGAGGGAGCTGCCGTTGTTCAGACAGCCGTGCTGGTGGGGATAGCGGCCAGAAAAGAAGCTCATCCGCGAGGGCACGCAGATCGGGCTGTTACAGAACGTTTGCGGGAATCGCATGCCGTCGCTAGCCAGCCAGTCGCAGGTCGGAGTCTGAACCGGCAAGACCCCGACGCTGCCCAAGGCATCCCAACGCTGCTGGTCGGTCATGATCAAGACGATGTTCGGTCGACGACCGTGCTCGGGGCTGGCGCCAGTTGGGGCCATGGGCTTCCATCTCCTCGGGTAGCATTCGGGTAAATCTTCGCTTGGGTCCAATGCGCCTGGGGCTTGGCGATGTCGCCTATTGCCTTACCCCTTTGAGGATCGCCTCCCACTTGGCTTTGACCTGTTCAAGCCCTTCCCGTGCCGTGCTTTTCCCCTGCCAGACCGGCGCCATGAGCTGATCGAAGGCATCGGAATACTGCGGCGCGTTGTCGATGCGTCCGGCCGGCGACGGAAAGCCGGCGTTGATCCCGCCGTTGAAGACCGCAGTGAATTGTTCGGTCGTCATCGCGAAACCTTTGATCTTCAGGACGTTCGCAGCCCACCTGCTGAAGTAATCGCCTTTGATTGGCGGGTCGTCCTTGGCAATATCGATCAGCTTATCCGCTCCCTCGCCTTGCGAGGCGTAAACAATCAGATTAAAGCCTGCTTCTGGATGCTTGCTCTTCTGACCGAGGTACCACGCCGCATCCTGACGCTGGTCGGTGTTGACGCCGGCCGGCCCATAGGGGAACGGTGCGATCGCCAATTCGAAGTTCGGCTGGACGACCGCCGCTTGCCGCTCGAGCCAGCCGGCGGCCTCCTGCGCGATGGCGATGTGGCCGCTAAAAATGGGGTTGCCGTAGGAGGACAGCGCCTGGGCGTCGGTCGGTGTCGGCGAGACGTGGTGTTTGGTGGTGAGGTCCGCCAGCCAGGTCATCGCGGTGACGACCTCCGGGCGAGTCGGATAGACCACGGTGAGCGGTTTGCCCTGGTAGACGGGGGAGTCATTGGGGCCGCCCTGGTCGTTGAAGGGATCGGCGCCCCAGAGCCAGGCGAGCGAACCGCAAGCGCCCGCGTTCATGGTGAGGCCCCAGACCGCGGTCGAGGGGTTACCGGTATTGTGCGTCAGGGACGTCGCCGTTTCGAGAAGCTTGTCGATGGTCCAGCTTTTATCGTTCCAATCCGTCGGCGGCAGGGGGACGCCCGACTTTTCGAGCAGGGTTTTGTTGTAGACCAGGAAGTTCGGATTGCTGTTCCAGGGAACGCCGTAGAGTTGGCCGTCAACGGTGTACTCATCGCGCAAGACGTCCAGAATGAACGCCGGATCAAGCTTCATCCGTTGAAAGTGCGGGGTCAGGTCGGCGAGAAGCTTCTGATTGAACAGGAGGAAGAAGCTTGCGCCGCCCCAGGTGGTGAATACCTCGGGCGCTTTCCCGCCAGCAACCATGGTTAGTAGCTTTTCCGGGTAGGCGTTACTGCCCGGCGTGATCACTTGGACCGGGGTATCCGGATACCTTTTCTGGAAGGCCGGGGCGATCGCGTCCTTGGCGTACTTATCGATGAGCGGGTCCGATGGGACGAGCCATGTGACCTGCTGGGTACTGCTTTGGTTACCAACTGATAGGGCCACGGGAATGGGCGACGGTCCCGTGGTCGTGGCCGAACTCCGCGCTGATGCGGTTTTGATGGGAGCGGTGGCGGGCGGTGTGCATCCGGAGAGGAGGACGACGAGGCTGGAGGCAAGGGCGATACGAGCTTCCGTCAGTAAAAACGATCGTCGGGTCAGTCGCTGGGGGGACGGGTCTGTGCGCATGGCTTCTCCCTCCTGCGCTGGATGGTTGTCGCACCGGCCGCCGCTGACACCTTGAACGATCTGTTGAATCACCACATCGATTCAAGGGCGCTGTTGTAGTATATTCAATCAGCTTTGCCTTTGTCAATAGGTCGCGGGCATCGAATCACGCGAGATTTTCTCGACAAATGCAGCGCTGTCACGTAGAGTATGGCTAATGGAGAGAAGCAAGATGCCGGTAAACATCCGAGACGTCGCCGCCGCGGCGGGCGTCTCGATTCAGACCGTCTCGAACGTCTTGAACAATCGGGCGGGAGCATCCGAGGAAACGCGGCTACGGGTGCTAGAGGTCGCCCGGCGCCTCGGCTACGTCCGCAGTGCGCCGGCCGTCGCTTTGCGCGCCCAGCGGTCGACGACGCTCGGTCTGTTCTTCGTGACGACGGACGCGGGTTTTCCCTCGGGGGAGCATCAGGCGCAGCTTTTTGCCGGCATGACCAGTCATCTTCTCGGTGCGTCGGCGGACTCGCCGCCCCAGCTTTATCTCAGTCATCACCCAGCACCCGACGAAGCCGATCTCGCCGCCCTGGAACGCGGGAATCCGGGCGTGCTGATTGCCGCGATCTTTGTGCCCAAGCCAGAGAGTCGCGGCTGGGTCGAAGCAATCCAACAGGCTGGCTGGCCGACGGTTTTCCTCGATCAGGTGGTGAGTGGTGAACGGGTGGCGTGCGTGATCTCCGACCAGCAGCAGGGGGCGCTCGAGGCAACCCAGCATCTACTTCGCCAGGGACACCGCTCGATTGCCCTGCTGACCGTGGCGCAGGGAACGGCGGATCTCGACGAGCGTCGCCTTGGCTACAACCGGGCCATGGCGCTCTGGGGCATCGAGGCCGCGCAGCGAATGATTGTCGAAACAGAGAACTCGATTGTCGGTGGCTACGAAGCCGTGAGTCGACTACTCCAGGCGGTTTCGCCGCCGACGGCGATCGTCGCGGTGAATGATCGGCTTGCCCTGGGAGCGATCGAGGCCGCGCGCACCGCGCCGCGCCGAGTGCCGGAAGATCTCGCGGTGATTGGCTTCGAAGATCTCGAATTCGCGGCCCACCTTTCCCCTTCACTGACCAGCGTTCGCCTGCCATCGCGGCAGATGGGCGAGGTGGCAGCCCAGCTCGCGCTGGCGTACTTGCGCGATGGTCGTTTCTCGGAGCACAAGGTGGTGTTGCCAACCCACCTGACAGTGCGGGCGTCGAGTGTCGCCGACGGCGTCGAAGCCAAGCACAACGGGGGGACGCTAGTCGGGGTGTCCGAGCCGACGGTCGCCATACGGCCCGTCCAACCTGGTCCCTTTCGGATTGGTGTATCGCTGATCAGCATCGACAACCCTTGGCGGGTGAGTATGCACGAGCAGCTTCAGCTCGCCGGGAAACGTGATCCGGAGATCGCCGAGTTGCTCGTTCGCGACGCGGGCTCCCAGGTAGATCAGCAAGTGCACCAAATCCGGGAGCTGGTGCGCGCCGGCATTGACGCCCTGATCGTCGATCCTGGCGCGGGATCGGCCCTGGTAGCGCCCGTCGACGAAGCGGCCGCGGCGGGTATACCGGTCATCATGCTGGCCAGCGCGGTTCCGACCGATCGATACGTATGCAAAGTTGGCCCGGACGAGGTAATGGTTGGTAAGATTGTTGCCGAGGACTTGATCGCCCGGATGGGCCCCGGGAATATTGTCGTGCTGGAAGGACCGGCGGGTTGGCCAGTCGTCGAAGACCGTGGGCGGGGGATGGCGCTCGTGTTGCGCCAGCATCGGGAGATCACCGTTCTCGCCTCGGCGAGCGTGGCTGGCTGGTCGAAAGAGCGCGCCAAGCAGATCATGCACGATTGGCTCTTGCTCTTTCCCCGGATCGACGGCGTGCTCGCCCACACCGGACTGATGGCCATGGGCGCGCTGGAGGCCGCCCAGGAAGTTGGACGCGCCGACAACTTGAAGCTTGGACTCTGTGGAATCTACAACCGCGTGCTGAAATACCTGGCCGAGACCGGCGAAGGGAAGACCGTGCTCATTCCGACTTGGATCGGCGCCGAGTGCGTGCGGGTCGCCAAGCGGGTTCTCCAAGGCGAGGCGGTGCCGAAGTGGTGGGATATGGGCCTCATTGTCGTTGACAAGAATAACCTATCAGACTGGTACGATCCATCTCGGTCGGATGAGTCCTTCGAGAGCCTTGTTCATGAGTAAGATGAGGCACTTGTAATCGAAGTAGTCGTTTGCTCGGTTTTCCTGTTCATCGTGGTCGCCCTCTCGCGGCGAGTTGCTGAACTGAAATACCGGATAGAGATGTAGAGATACTGATGGTCATCGAATTGGAAAATATCGCTCCCTCATCTCACTTCCCACAACGAGCGCGCCGTCTTGCCCAGGATCAAAGCGCGCTCGTCGTCACTTAGAAAAGGGAGACCGGTCAAGGCAACGTCGAGGCGCTGCTGGTAGGTCGGCTCTGGCATTGCCATCGGAAAGTTGCTGCCCCACATGAGCTTGTGGGCGCCATAGGCTTCCAGGGTGAGCTTCTGAAAGTCTTCGATGTCGGTCCAGGGATAGCCGATCTGGGAGAACTGGTGATGCAGCGAGACCTTGGCATAGACATTGGGCAGCTGACCGCAGGCGAAGAACGTCGCCGAGGCAGTATAGGGATAGCCTTCGCCAAGGCGGGGGTGGCCGAGATGGTCGTTGATAAAGTTCACGTTCGGGAAGCGGCGGGCGAGATCGAGAATGATCTGATGCTGCTCCGGCACCCGGTTCAGAAACTGGACCGGCACGCCAAGCTCGCCCGCTCGCCGGACCAGCGGGTCGGCTTTTCCGCCCGCCACGCCTTCGACGATCTTGGGCTGAACCAGATGAATGCGGACGCCACGAAATCCGTCGAGGTGGTACTGGCGCGCGAGCTTTTCCGGCGCATCCGGCGCGAGCGGATCGGGCAGGTAGCCGAGCGCCGCGAAACGACCGGGAAAACGCTTCATCACGTCGACGAAGTAACGATTATCCTCGCCGTACCACGGCGTTTGGACGAGCAGCGCTCCGGATACGTCACTCGCGTCCATCAGCTCGACCAGCCAATCCGCGCTGCCCCGGTGTGATTCCGGTCGCTCGAGTCCAGGCACCTGAGGATAAGCTTTGCGGTCGTCCGCCCAAACGTGGACGTGGGCGTCGAAGATAAATGGTTCAGTCATCGGGGGCTATCGTCCTTTGAACTGGGGAGGGCGTTTTTCGAGAAATGCTTGCACGCCTTCCTGAAAATCCTCGCTCGTGTAGCAGGCGACGACCAGGTCGTCGTTGCGCGGCCCGCGACGGTGGGCCTGGATCCGGCGAATGGATTCCTTGGTCGAGCGAATCGTGAGCGGAGCATAGCTGGCAATCTTTGCCGCTAGCTCCTCGACTCGGGCGTCCAGTTGCTCTGGTGGCACGACCTCGTTGGCCAGGCCAATCGCTAGCGCCTGCTCGGCGTCGATCATCGCCGCAGTGAAGATCAGATACTTCGTCCGTGACGGCCCCAGCAAGTCGAGTAAGCGCGCGTAGTTCGCACTGGAGAGGACGTTACCCAGCGTCCGAGCAACTGGCACACCGAAGCGAGCATCGCTGGCGCAGATCCGCAGATCGCAGGTGAGCGCAATCATCGCCCCGCCGCCGGTAGCATAGCCTCTCACCGCGGCGATGACTGGTTTTTGGACTGCCTCCAACCGACCAATCACCCGGTCCATGCGCTCTTCATAGGCCCGCGCATCGTCCGGCGTGCGAAGGCTGCGAAACTGATTGATGTCGGTCCCGGCGACGAACGCCTTGTCTCCCGCTCCCCGCAGGATGAGCACCCGAATCTCGTCGTCGGCGTCCACCTGCTCGCAGACCTCGTAGAGCGCCTCGTACATCGCATAGGTCATCGCGTTGCGGGCCTGGGGGCGATTGAACGTCAACGTCGCGACGTTTCCCTGCTTTTCGTAGATGACTTCGTTCTCAGCCATTTTCAAAACCACTGTACCTTGTCGACGACGTTGATCAGCGGCTCGCCGGCCACGAAGCGACGCACGTTTTCCAACAAGACCTGATGGCGGCGCTCGACGGTGTACGGACCAACCCCGGCGACGTGCGGGGTGATGACGACGTTTTCCATCCCCCAGAGTGGGTGATCGGCGGGTAATGGCTCGATCTCGAACACGTCGAGGCCGGCCCCGGCGAGCTCGCCGGCCCGCAGCGCTTCGACCAAAGCGTCGAGCTGAACGATCTTTCCGCGGCCAATATTGATTAGATAGGCACTCGATCTCATGGCCTTGAATGCCGCCGAGCCAAACATGCCACGTGTCTCGGGAGTTTCCGGCGCACAGATGACGACGAAGTCTGACTGGCCGAGCAGATCATGGAGACGGCTCGCCGGCCAAAGCTCGCTCACCTCGTTCGGACGATCGGTACGCCGGGCATCGACGGCGATCACGCGCATTTCGAAGGCGGCCGCGCGCTTCGCCACGGCTGAGCCGATGCCGCCGAGCCCGACGATGCCGATTGTACAATCCGGGAGGTGCATCACCTGGTAGTCCTGGGGATGCCACTCGTGCTGGAGCTGAAAGCGCAGCAAGCGGGGTAGGCCCCGGGCGAAGCCAGTGAGCAGCGCCATGACGTGATCAGCGATGTCGTCAGCGAAAATCCCTCGTGGGTTGGTCAAAACGACCGGGTGAGCGATCAGTTCGGGGAACATCGTTCGTTCCAGGCCAATGGCCGGCGATTGAATCCAGCGCAGGCGCCGGGCAGCGGCAAGCAGCTTTGGGGTGATCTGTCCGTAAAAGGCGTCGGCCTCGACAATCTCTTTGAGCGCTGTCGCGTCGTCATTCGCGACGACCACTTTGACCTGGGGCACCGCTTCCCGAATCCGCTCGGGAAGGCGGGGATCTTCGTGGGTCGAAAGAACTAGCTTGATGGACACCCCTTCTTCTCCTCTATTTTGCTAGCGTTGCTGAGCAATCTGATCGGTCACGCATCCGGCGGACTATCAGAACTGATACTAGCAGATCTGGCAGTTTGACACCCTCCGGTCCCCGTGTTATCGTGGGGATCCAGGCTAAGAGTTGGAGTTCGTATGCTCACGCGCTTGCTTGTCGGTCAATCGGGCGGTCCCACCGCCGTGATCAACAGCTCTTTACTCGGCGTGATCGACGCCGCGTTCGATCAACCCGGGGTCTCTGGCGTGCTCGGCAGTATCGACGGCATCACGGGGCTGCTTGCCGGTAAGGTAATCGACCTTGGTCAGGAAGAGCCAACGACGTTGCGGGCACTTTACCGGACTCCTTCGGCCGCGCTCGGCTCGTGCCGCTACAAGCTGCAAGAAGGCGATACCGATCGCTTGCTCACGCGTTTTCGGGATTTCCAGGTCGGCTACTTCGCCTATATCGGCGGTAACGATTCCGCGGATACCGCTCATCGTCTCGCCCAGCGCGCCGCTGAGATTGGCCAACCACTCCGAGTCATCGTCGTTCCCAAGACGATCGACAATGACCTGCCCATCACTGATCACTGCCCCGGTTACGGATCGATCGCCCGCTTCGTCGCGGCCGCTCTCCAATCGGTTGGCCGCGATACCGAAACCATGCACGATGTGGATCCGGTCAAGATCGTTGAAGTCATGGGACGCAACGCCGGCTGGGTTGCCGCGGCCAGCGCCCTTGGCAAGCGCGACGAGTTCGATCCGCCGCATCTCCTCTACCCGCCCGAGCGGCGATTGGATCCGGACCAGTTCCTTGCCGAAGTCGAGGCAGTCTACCGACGGATTGGCCACTGCGTCGTCGTCGTCGCCGAGACCGTACGCACACCGGACGGCGAATTGGTCGGGACTTCCGACCAGGACATTCGGGATAGCTTTGGCCATCAACGACTTTCCGAGCCCGCGCGCAAGCTCAGCACGTTAATTGCCACCAAGCTTGGCTTGCGCGCTCGTTATGATCGCCCGGGCACGATCCAGCGCATGCTCACGCCGTTCCAATCCGAGGTCGACCTCAGCGAGGCCTACAACGCCGGCCGCCACGCCGTCGGCGCGCTCGTGGGCGGCCAAACCGATCAGATGGTCACTCTGCTCCGCCCGGCTGGCCCTCACTACCGCTGCGAATTCGATCTGACCCCACTCAGCGCTATTGCCAACCAGGAAAAGCTCCTCCCTCCCGAGTTCTTCCCATCTGTCGATGCCATCCTCCCTCAAGCCTTCCGCGACTACGCCGAGCCGCTGCTCGGAGGACCGCTACCGGAGCACGCGCGGTTGAAGAGAGTATACGTGGGGTAGGCACTCCGGTGAGAAATCAGCCAGTACTTCCGTTTCCCCTCGATCGTCGACACCCCCGCTTGGTCGGCGATCTCGGACTCGCCCTTCTGCTCCCGCTGCTTATCGAGGCCGTGACTGGCTTCATTCTCTTCGTCTTCCTGAACCGACTGCTCCCAAGAGATGCGCCCTGGGAAGGGCAGCTCTTCCAGTGGCTAGTCGACCGGAACCTTCTCTACCTCCAAGACATCGGCTTCCAGACCGATACCCACGTCTACGTCGGCTACGCGAGTCTGCTCGTCGTCATCGCCAAGGCTGTCGTCTCGTGGCCCACATTACGGGGTTGGTGGCCGAAGCGCTTCGGTCCAAACCGCCTTCAATTTGAAAAGGCTATGTCCTGGGGAGTGCTGATCTTCGGGCCAGCAAGCTATCTCTCCGGCCTCGCGCTCGAGCTGCGTCCCTTCCACCGCCAGCAAAGCTTCCTTTTGGATCTGCACCTCTGGCTCAGCATCTTGCTGATCGTTCCGCTCGCCTGGCACATCTGCCGCTTCCTGCCGACTGGCCTGCGGATCTTCTGGGTCCAGATCAAACGGACGGTGACCCCTCGGCCCCATCCCCGAGCAGCGAAGGCTTCTATCAACTAATGCTCCCCTCGGTGCAAGCAGCACCGACGATCCTCACCCCGATGACAATCGGCTCGCCCCAGCCCACTGCTCACGCTCGAATGCCCAGCGCGAACGGATCGTTCGGATCCAGAATCAAAGTCGATTCAGCGCAGATGTAGGCGGAACCGGTAATGCGCGGGATGATCTTCTCCCCGTCGAGGCGCACCGATCCTTCGAAGATGCTACCGATGATGCTTTCCTGACGCCAGACCTGGCCCGGGGCAAGTACACCTTCTCGGTAAAGACAGGCAAGCTTTGCGCTGGTACCGGTGCCACAGGGCGAGCGATCGTAGACTTTCCCCGGGCAAAGGACGAAGTTGCGGCTGTGGGCACTTGGATCGCGCGGTGGGCCAAACAGCTCGATATGGTCGATCTCCTGCCCATTCGTGCCGGTGATGCCTTGCTGTTTGAGCGCTTGCCGAATTTGCCAGGTCACGTCGGTCAGCCGCTCGACGTTGGCAAGGTCCAGCGTCTCTCGATGGTCGCCACAGAGAAAGAACCAGTTGCCACCCCAGGCGACATCGCCAACAAAAGCGCCGAGCCCGGCCACGTCGACCTTCACGCTCGTCCGGTGGCAGTAGCTCGGCACATTCTCGATCGTCACCTCGTTGCCTCCCGCGTACTGGACAGTGGCGACGCCAACCGGCGTCTCCAGCCGATACTGGCCCGGACCAATCCGGCCCAGGTGTGCCAAGGTGACCACGACGCCAATCGTCCCATGACCACACATGCCAAGGTAGCCGACATTGTTGAAGTAAATGACCCCGGCCACGCAGCTCGGATCGACCGGCTCGCACAGAAGGGCACCGACCAGGACGTCCGAGCCGCGCGGCTCGTTGATAACCGCCGACCGGAAGGTGTCGAAGCGCTCGCGGAAGACCGCGCGCCGCTCGGCCAGGGAGCCTTGACCAAGGTCCGGCCCGCCGGCCATTACCACCCGAGTCGGCTCGCCGCCGGTGTGGCTATCGATGACCTGGATGCGTCGGAAATCCGACCTGCTCATTGTAGCCCCCCCTTGCCTGGCCAGGTCTCGATCGCCTGTCGAATGATCCCCAGAATCCGCTCGCGCTCGTCACCGCCCAACGACAAGCGCGGCGCGCGAACTATCTCGCTCCTGTAGCTACACCTGCGTTTCTTTGCTTCGAAGACGAATTCCATACTCGTTCACTCCCGATCGGATCTATCTTAGGCAGTGCCGCGACACACGAGTTCAACCGGCAGTCGGATCATCGTCGGAGGGCTGGCTTCTCCCCGTGCAAGCTGAAGAACGAGCCTGGCTGCTTTCCGGCCGATCTCGTCCAGGGGAATGCGCACTGTCGTCAGCGGCGGTGTCATCTCTTGAGCGAGTGGGATGTCGTCGAAGCCAACGACGGCCACGTCTTCGGGTACCCGATAGCCCGCTTGGCGCAGGACCTCGATCGCACAGAACGCCAGGTTATCCGAAGCGGCGAAGACCGCGGTAGGCGGCTCGGCTGCCTCGAGCAAGCGGCGCGTCCCGGCCACCGCGTGCGCTGGTGCCCAGCTCATCCCTTGAATTAGCGCATCATCGACCGACTGTCCGCACTCCGTCAGCGCCCGTCGATAGCCGTTCAGACGAGCCCTGGCGCTGGCGTAGAGCAGGTCGCCGGCCAGGTGAGCGATGCGGCGATATCCGCGCTCGAGCAGATAGCGGGTTGCTATTTCTGCCCCCGCTTCATCGTCATAGGCCACCGCGCTGAAACCAAATCGCCCCGCGCCGGCCCGCTCAATCAGTACGGCTGGTACCCGACTGGCCGCGATCACCTCCAGCAAGGGATCCGTGTCCGGCGGATCCTGAATCAAGCGCGTCACGACGCCATCCAAACGACCGCTGTGGAGCATTGTCGCCAGTCCCGAGAGGTCTTCGCCCACGGTCACCGGATAAATCAGGACGTAGTATCCGCGCTTCATCAGCTCAGCGGTGAGACCGGTGAGAATGCTCGCGCTATAGGGAGAGAGAAAAACGTCGAGGGGGAAATAATCGTTGACAATAAAACCAATCGTA
The DNA here is from genome assembly GCA_021324795.1 of Chloroflexota bacterium. Classification (GTDB taxonomy): domain Bacteria; phylum Chloroflexota; class UBA6077; order FW602-bin22; family CADDYW01; genus JAJPIK01. Next base: position 59,741 of record JAJPIK010000087.1, on the reverse strand, counting down.
TGCGTACATTGAGCACGGAGCCCGCGCGCGAGCGCGCTGGGATGGTAATCAAGCTGCTCGATCGCCTGGAGGACGCGCTGGCGGGTCTCTGGAGAGGTGCCTCGGGGACCATTATTCAGGACATAGGAAACGACCGCGGTCGAGACGCCCGCCAGGCGGGCGACGTCGCGGTGCGTGACACGTTTGCGGTTTGGCATGTTGCTCCCGAGCACCGCTACGAAGTCAGTAGCACGAGACACCGTGTATTGACAAATCGATTAGATCATACTATTCTGACCGCTAGCCGACAAGCATGTTTGAAAGAAGCGATTGTATTTTGCGCTTAGGGAGGTTCGTAGCTCATGGCTCTTGCTCACGTCGTCAATCGTCGCAGCCTTTCCCGTCGAGTTCTTCTTCAAGGCGTCGTCCTCGGTACCGTTGCGACGGCGCTCGTCGCCTGCTCGTCGTCGGCCCCCGCCTCACCCACCGCGGTGAGCGCGCCGGCTCCGACGGCCGCCTCGACCTCGGCTTCCGCCGCGGCTCCGACCGCTGCTGCCACACCAGCCACGGCTGCCGCGAAGCCAACCACGGCTGCGCGGCCGACAACCCAGGCAAGCACGGCCGGCGGCACGGTCCCCGAAGCGACCATGAACCCATCGGCAGCTAAGGGTAAGACCTTACACCTTCTCGCCTGGAATCTCTACAAAGCCGATGGCATGAAGACCTGGGTGCCCAAGTTCGAGCAAGAAGTAGGGGGCAAGGTTGTCTTCGATCTCGTCGCCAGCACCGAGCTTGCCTCCAAGCAAATCGTCTCTCTCTCCGGGCGCACTGGCGAATACGATCTGACCACGAGCGACGAGCCCTACATTCCGGCCTATAGCCCGTATCTGCTTGAGCTAACTCCGCTGATCAAGCGTGACAATTTCCCCGTCGAGGACTGGGTCCCGATCATGTGGGACGCGGGCACCTATCAAGGCAATCAATACGCAATTCCGTTTGATTCGAACGTTGAGATCCTCTTCTACCGCAAGGATCTGCTCGACGCCAAGGGGTTGCAGGTGCCGACCAAGTGGAGTGAGCTCTACGACGATGCGATGAAGACCCAAGAGCGCGATAAGGAACTGTGGGGACAATTGCTCGTTACCAAGCGAGACGATCAAACTGGCATTAATCTTTGGACCTACCTGGAAACCTGGGGCAATGAGATCTTCGACCAGGCGAACAAAGTTGCCTTCCAGAACGACCAGGGCTATGCCGCCGCTGAATTCTTCAAGAAAACAGTCGACACCATCGCTCCGAAAGGCCATCTCGGCTACGATGGGACAGTACTTCCCGACAACATGGCGACCGGGCATGGCGTCTTTTTCTACTACTGGTCGTCAGTCACCCTCAGCATTGTCAAGGACAAGAAACAGACGGTTGCTGACAAGGTCGGCTTCGCGAAAGCGCTTGGCGAAAAGACTCCGCCCCTCTCTATGCGCGGGGTCTGGAGCATGGTGATTCCGGCTGATTCGAAAAACCGCGATGCCGCCTGGGAGTTCATCAAATGGTTCTCGAGCTACCAAGGGCAGTTGAACTACACCAAGGGGGGCTCGGGCAACCCCTGCCGAGTCTCGGTGCTCAATAGCGCGGAGTTCAAGCAGACGACTCCGGCCGCCGAGGCGATTGCCGCGACGATCCCGATCGCTAAGAAGCGACCAATCTACAAGGAATACGGAGACATCATCAATCAGATGGATATCTGGGCTTCCAAACTCACGTCGGGCACCTCGACCCCCAAGGAAACGATCGATGGGCTAGCCGCGGCGCTCAACGATATTATGAAGAAGGGCGGCTACCAAAAATCATAAAGCGCAAAAGCGGGAGGAGAGAGCCGAGCCCACGGCAAGCCCTGCTCTTTCCTCCCGCTTTTCACTCGCGGTGCGGAGAAGGCCCATGAGCTCTCAAGCTACGACGCTGCCTCAAGCAAAATCCGGGATTGCACGCTTTGTTCGGAGTCGTGCCTTCAGTGGCTACCTGTTCCTCTTCCCCGCCATGATCCTGACCATCGTGATCATGCTCTATCCATTGGGCTTTGCGCTGGTGGCAAGCTTCGAGCACTACGAACTCGCTCGACCGAATGAGCAATCCTTCGTCGGCTTAGCCAATTACGCCTGGACCTTCCAGGTTCCGACGTTCTTCAACTCGATTTTCTTGACTATCATTTTTACCGTCGCCGCAGTCACCCTTGAGTTTCTCCTCGGACTCGGCTTCGCCCTTCTACTGAACCGCGAGTTCTGGGGGCAAGGTATCGTCCGAGTGATCTTGATGCTGCCCTTGTTTTTGACCCCTTCGGTCGTCGGGCTGATGTTCCTGCGCCTGTTCTATCCGGGGGATGGCTTGTTTGGCCAATTCCTGTCGATCTTTGGCTTTGATCCGAATTTCCCATTGCTCGGTAGCCCTTCCACTGCCCTGCCCAGCCTGATCCTGGTCGACGTCTGGCGCACCACGCCCTTTATGTTCGTCGTGCTATTAGCGGGCATGCAAGCAATCTCGCCGGAGGTCATCGAGGCAGCGCAGATCGATGGCGCAGCGAGCTGGCAGATTCTGCGCCAGGTGACTCTGCCCTTGCTAATGCCATTGATTCTGATCGCCTTAACGATCCGTGGGATGGACGCCTTTCGGGAGTTTGATACGTTTCTCATTCTCACCGGCGGCGGTCCTGGCGAAGCAACTCAGGTCATTTCGATCCTCGCCTACATTCTTGCCTTCCACTCCTACGACGTAGGACGCTCCTCAGCCGTGGCCTGGGTGATTCTCCTGCTCGTGCTCGGCTTCAGCATTTTCTTCGTGAAAAAGCTACGTGACATGCAAGTCTCAACCTGATTCGGCGGAGCGACGATTCTCATGAAGCGACGTCAGACAAAGCGCTGGTCCATCAGTAGCCTAATTCGCACGGTGTTGATTCTCCTGGCGATGGTCTGGTCGCTAGGTCCGCTCTACTGGATGGCCTCGACGGCGTTCATGCCGAGTGAGCTTGATCATTCGGTCCCACCGGTGTTCATCTTCCCGCCTACTCTGAAGAACTTCGCCAACTTGTTGGCGACAACCTCTTTTACTCACTATCTTTCGAATACGTTGATTGTCTCGATTTTCACGACGATCATCGCCTTGCTCTTTGGCAGTCTGGCGGCCTATAGTTTTGCCCGCTTTCGCTATCCGGGATCCGATACCTTACCGCTTTTCTATCTTATATTGCGCATGCTCCCGCGCTTCGTGCTGGTCATTCCTTACTACCTGTTGTTACGAACGTTCGGCTTGCTCAACACCTACACTGGTCTGATTCTCGCCTATACGACCTTCTCTCTCCCTTTCGTGATCTGGCTGATGATTGGTTTCTTCAAAGAGATCCCCGTCGAACTGGAAGAGGCCGGCATGGTCGACGGCGCAAACCGTCTGATCGTCCTCATCCGAATTGTTCTCCCCCTGGCATTACCCGGCCTCGCCGCCACCTCGATCTTCGCGTTTCTCTTGGGCTGGAACGAGCTACTCTTCTCGATCATTCTGGCCGGCCGCGACACGCACACCCTTGCCCAGATGCCACTCACCTTCGAAACCGACCAGGGTACTGATTGGGGTCTAGTCATGGCCGCGGGCACCTTGATCCTCCTGCCAGTGATCGTCTTCGCGCTCGCCGTGCAGCGCTACATCCTGCGTGGCATGACGCTTGGCGCCGTCAAAGGTTAATCTATTGCCTGGGCAAGGAGACAAGACTCAGGAGGGTGCGCACGGAGTGGGGCGCACGAGTGTCCAGGTACGCCGAGCGGGCAGCGTCACAGATGGTCCGACTGGCCGAGACCCTGGTCAAAACCGTGGCCCCAGGCACCGGTGAATCGATCCTCGACGTCGCAACGGAGCCAGGCGTGGTCGTGGTCGAGGCCGCCCGAGAAGATCAGCCCGAAGTAGAGCGGCATCCCCGCGAACGTGTCCGGCGCGTGGGCTCGGACGAAGGCGAGGACGGCCGGGGCATCTGAAGGAGGGGAGTGTTTTAGAGTTAGCTCTGAAATGCCCGGCGGTTAGCTTTGCGGACGCTCATATTGCGGCGCGAGGGTGGTCTGAGGGGTGACCCGGAAGGTCGTGTCGGTACCCGCCAGGATGGCGTTCCAGTCGATCAAGTCAGCAAACTGCTTGCCGTAAGCCTGCAGCCGTGGGACGCTGCCCACGTCGTCCAGGCCAATCGGTTGGGTGAGCGTGGGATCCAACGCCTTCAAGTCCGGGTCCAGCCGATAGAAAGGGAGTTCCGGAAAGTGGCGCTGGACGATTTCCGTCTGTTGCTCGCCCGGGGATGCCAGGAGCTCTCCCACGATCCAGTTAAGCCAGGGCCAGAGCCAGGTAGGGCGCTCGGTTGGTGCCAAGCGGCCGGTTCCCAGGGAGACGACCAACGTCTCGTCGGGACGATACTCGCCAGTATAGTAGAAAGCCTCCACCACCGCCTGGTAGACCGGATTCCCCGCTACGCCCACGCCGCCGTCCACCAACGTTCCAACCGGGTCCCAGCCATGGGCGCGCAAGACGGCAGGATCCTCCACGATCGTCCACGGCTGGAAGTAGGTCGGAGCAGCCGCCGAGGCGGTCACACAGTCAACGAGGCGCAGATGACCGGTGCGCTGCGAGTTGGCGGGCTTGTCGCGGACGAAGTACCAGGGCATGCCGTCGGGGACCCGCTTGGCCGTGATCAGCAGGTCGACGGGCGCGTCGTTGAGCGTCCAATCCCGCGCCGCGCCGGCCTCCTCGCCGATGAGATCATGGAGCTTCTGAATCGAGTACATGGCGCCCGTAACAATACGCTCGGGCACATTCCAGGGCCGCTGGGTGAGAACCTCCGGGGAGCGAGTGACGTAGAGGTCGAGGATACGTTGGGCAGGGACTCCGGCCGCGATCCCCGCTGCGATGATCGCTCCGGTCGAGGTACCAGCAACGAACGCGAAGATATCACGGGTGAGCTGACCGGTGGTCTGCTCGAGCTTGACCAGCGCGGTCGCCGGGATGATGCCCCGGATTCCACCGCCGTCGATCGCGAGCAACTTGCGTCGGGCAAGCGGCACACCCTCTTCCCCTACGGTCGTATTCGCCTCCACACAGCCTCCGATCAAGCGTGCTTGCCCACTCTCATCATAAAGCCATTCTCGACCGATTTCAAATCGGCACCGGTGGTCAATTTCACGCGCTAATGATAGCCAGGCAGATTGCAGGCTTATCGCTACCATGGGAATCTTACTCGCCGACTACCGGCGCAAGAGGATCCACCAAATGTGCAAACCAAAGCACATGATCCTTCCGAATCTGGCTGATTCCTGCTCCTGGTGCCATTTAAGCCAGAGAGCAAGCACTAGTCCCCTTCGAACGGATACTTCTTCTCCAGATCCGGCTGCAGCTCGATACCGAGGCCGGGACCGGTCGGGACGTCGACGTAGCCATCTTTCGCCACGGCGATTGGCGTGGTGACCAAGTCATAGAGGAGTGGGTTGTAAGCCTGGCAGAACTCGAGGATGATGCAGTTCGCGGTCGCGGCCGCGAATTGAACCGATGCTGCCCAGAGAATGGCCGAGCCCCAGTTATGAGGTGCGACAACGATACCTCGGGCGTAGGCCAGGTCAGCGATCCGCCGGGTCTCGGTAATACCACCGGCAATCGCGATGTCCGGCTGGAGTACGTCGGCAGCTCGCGCGTCGAGGATCTCCTGGAACTCGAAGCGGGTTTGCTGGTTCTCGCCGGTGGCGATCGGGATCGTCGTCCGCTGGCGAACCTCGACCATCCCGCGCAGGTCGTCGGCAGCAATCACCGGTTCCTCGAACCAGCTAATCCGGAACTCCTCTGCTGCACGCGCCAATTGGGTTGCCTGAATCACCGTCAGTGCACCGTGTGCATCCATCATGATGTCGATCTTCGGCCCAAGTGTCTCGCGCACCTCGCGCAGTCGCGCGATCGAGCGATTCGGAAAGTCCTCGTCGTCTAGTCCGCCGACACGCATCTTTACCGCAGTGAAGCCCTTCTCGGCGTAGCCGGCCAGCTCGGCCCCGGCCTTCCCCGGAGGAGCCCAACCTCCGCTGCCATAAGCGCGGACCCGTGATCGGATCCCACCACCCAGCAGCTTGTAGATCGGCACGCCGAGCGATTTACCGAAAATGTCCCAGAGTGCAACGTCGACTCCGCTAATCGCGCAGAGCACCTCGCCGCGGAGGTTGTGGCCGTGGTAAGGCCGGCCATATTTCAAAGCCAGACCAAGGCGCGAGCCACTGTATAGCTTTTCCCAAAGATACTCGACCCGGGTGGGATCCTCGCCGACCAGCGCAGGCTTCAAGCGATGCTCGACGATCGTCTTCATCGCCAGCGCCTCACCCTTCGCCTCGCCGTAGCCGATGATCCCTTCGTCGGTCTCGACGACGACGATCGCCAGGTTGAACTTCGTATTCGTCCCCAAATCGCTCCGCCAGCGCCGCTCTGGCGGAATCGGCGCGGTAAGCAAGATGGTACGTACGTCAGTGATTTTCACGGTGTCCCTCCACGTTAGGAGTCGGATAGAGATGGTCAGCAACCCGTCCCAAGGGGGAGTCGGAAAATAGGCGTCTTGCGTCTCGCACGGTCAGGCGTGGGCGATGATAGCATAGGCCCCTATGAGCGTCAACCGCGCGATGAGCACCTGAGCACCCCATCTTCTCTTTCGCCGGCACGACGAAGTCGATCTCCCATTGGGGCTTGAGCACCCATAGGTCCGCTCCGTCGAGAAAGCCACGATCCATCAGGAGGACCTTGATCACCCCGGGCTCCAGGTTCTCGATGGTCTGGCGCACCAGGGCGAGCGTGTGCTTGGTCTCCCACTCCCGGATCGGGACCACCTTGGCCCCCACCACCAGCCGCAAGCGGACTTCGTCGGCCACAAAGACCTGGAAACCGTGGCCCCACCGCTCGCTCTCGACGACCGTCTTGTCCTTCGTTACCTTCTTCTCGGTCTTCTTCAGTGCCCCCGCTCTGACATATCGAGCCGTCGTCTCCAGATCCGAGGCATTCAGGGCGAAGTGCCCCGACCTCGGCCTGGTCGCCCGACGGCAAGTGGTTCGCTATCGCCGGCGAGCTTGCCCTCTACCTCGTCGACCTCCAAACTAACAAAGCCACCGTCCTCTGAGAGAGGACCAGCGAAGGCGGGATCGCCTGACTCAGTTAGGGGTATTACCCGACAGGCCATGAATCGTAAGGGGGTATACTATAAAAGGGCTTGTGAGGGCTTATTCAGGACCGGGCGGTGGCTGTTCAGGTGCTGTTCAGTGGCCTTGTACATAATCTGGGGAATTTCCTGCTAACGAGGTGGGTAAGGTACCCGACATGACGTTGCTCCGCCTAGTCAAAAAGGCGGGTTATCGTGCCAGAACGGCGATGGTCTTGGCCCTCATCGCGTTGGTAGCGGCCGGCGGCATCTGCCCGGCCCTCTACGGCGAGATCCTTCCCCATGCCCACCTATTCATCGGCGGTCCACCTCCTCCACATTGGCAGCACCACGAGCATCCGAATCCTCTGGTTACTTTCTTTGGCTCGCTCAGAACTGACCCAAACGACGGCCAACTCCAGGAAACCACCCCCTTACACTCGTCTAATTTTGCCACAGGAAGTCTTGCCGAGGGCCGGGTCCTATCAGTCTACGAGGGCGCTTCGACAATCATACTCTCGCTGATTGCTTTTGATTTGATCGTGGCTTTACTCGCGGCGATCTACCCATTGGCGGTTAGCTTTCAGATTAATCTCACTATCTCTCGAAGCACCCCTCAGACTGCCGATGGGCCAATCCCCCCACCTCCCCGCTTCGCCGAACTCCTCCTCATCCATGCCTAAAACATAAAGGAGATTGATTTAATGATGTTATCACGACGTCTGCTGATGGCGAGCGTGACGACAGTCGTGCTTGTCGTCGCCTTCGTCTCGGTGGCACTTGCCCACGCCGAATTTGTCAGCTCGATTCCGGCTCCCAAGTCGACCGTAGCAAGCGTTCCCAGTCAGGTCAAGGGCACTTACAGCGAAGGGATAAATCCCCAAGGAAGCTCGATCACCGTTACCGGCCCGAACGGCGCACGCGCCGACAGGGGTGATGGCCATGTCGACCTAAACGATCCGAGTCGCCAGACCATGCTGGTATCTCTCAAGTCGGGCCTGGGCCCCGGTACGTACACCGTGAATTGGACGACGGTATCGGCGGATGATGGCGACACGGCGACTGGGTCGTTTAGCTTTACCGTCGCTTCCGCCGCCAGCGCAGCAGCCTCAACAGCAACCGCCACGTTGCCGAAAACTGGTGGGCTACCTCTGGCATTACCGATTGCCGGTGGCATCGCGGTCCTGAACGCGGGCGTGGCGCTTCGCCGTCACGGGCACTAAGATGCGTTCACTCCGCGTTGGGGACTGCGAGCGACGGCTCGGTGTGCTGATCGTTGGGCTGGCCGCAGTGGCCGCGGCGATTCAGACGGTCGGCGCGCACGCCCACGTGATCACCTCTACCCCGGCGGCGGAGTCAGATCTGGCGGTATCCCCGCCAGATCTGACCCTGAAGTTCGACTCGCCGCTAGCAGATTCCGGCAACCAGATCCTGCTTTATCGATCCGACCACTCGGCCGTCGAAGGCCTAGCCCCCCACCAGGTTCCCGGCAAGGATCCAACGCTGCAAACCACCTTGCCTCCTCTCGTCCCAGACGTCTACACGGTGGCCTGGACCTCGGTCTCCGCCGAGGATGGTCACACCCTGAGCCAGTTCTACGCCTTCACAGTCGGTCCAATTCCGCCCGCCAAGCCGGCCCCAGACCTTCCACCTTTGAAGGTGGGCGACACGACCGTCAAGCTGCGATTCGGGCGTGGCGACGTCGGCCCGACGACGATCGACGCCGCCGTGACCGACGCGAAGGGGAATGCGCTCACCAACCTGCAGCGCGTGATCTTCCGCTATCAGCCAGTCGGCCTCAAACTAGGAGAGGACGAGATCGTGGCACCCGCGAAGGGCAGCAATGCGAGAACGCCCTCTTTTACCCTCGGCTTGATCGGGTCTTGGCAATTCGAAGTGATCGTCCGCCGGGCCGGTCTCGACGACGTATCAACGACGACGCACATCTCCCTGAGCGCAGCGCCGGTGTCAACTACCACCGCTGCTGGCCCAACCGCGGCACCTACCCAGCCGGCCCTACTAAGCCTCGCTTCTACCAGATCCGTTCCGTCGCCAACCTCGACCTCCCCGGCCGCGATGCTCACCTCGACCACTCTCGCCCCGTCCACCCGACCGTCGGCCCTGGCGCCGGCATCGCCAACTATTATTCAACCGACTGTAACCATGGGAGCAACGCCAACCATCGTTCCACCGGCCACTCCCGCGGCTTCAATTGTCGACGGCAAGCTCATCCTTGGAATAGTCGTTGTCCTGGTTCTGGCGACAGGAGGAATCGTCGCACTCCGCCAGCACTAATCCGACCGCGACGACATACCGACACGTCATTCCCCCGCGCTCCTGGGGGAATGACGCCTTACCGGGTTAGAATCCCATGAAAAGCCCTAGTCCTCGGCTCTATGGCTGGTGTAAAGTCGAGTTACCGACCGGTCCGCGCTGATCACTTCGGCGTACACCTCGGGCTGGTACGAGGTCATCGGATGGTCGAGACTCCCTCTATGCCATGGAGTGGTGTGTCGTGCATCGGCAGGCTTCGACGCTTATTATTATCGCAGTTGCCTTGCTGGTCGGGTTGCTTCCCCGACCAGTCTCGGTCCAGGCAGCTTCCACGAACTTCTTTCCGCAGACCGGTTTCGCCATTCAGGATCCCCATTTCTTAGACTATTTCAACAAACGGGGTGGCGTACGGACGTTCGGCTATCCGGTTTCCCGGGAGTTCACTTTCCTTGGTTTTCCAGTCCAGATCTTTCAACGCGCGGTCATGCAACGGTACCCGGATGGCCACGTTCAGCTCCTCAATCTGCTCGATCCAGGCTTGTTTCCCTATACCCAGGTCAACGGGGCGATTTTCCCCGGCGTGGACATCGCGCTGATTCAGACAGCTCCACCGGTCGATTCTCCCGACTATAGCGAGGCAGTCTTCCACTGGATCAGTCGGGTGGCCCCCGACTCCTGGAATGGGATTCCGGTCGCGTTCCACCAGAGCTTTCTCAACACCGTGCCGGCGCAAGTCGCCCTTCCGTCCGGGCAGAAAAATCTCGCCTTACTGGCCGGTTTCGACCTCGAAGTCTGGGGCGTTCCCACGAGTCCGCCGACCTACGATCCCCACAATAAGAAATTCGTGTATCAGCGTTTCCAACGCGGGATCTTGCACTACGATGCAACGACTCACACAACGCAAGGAATTCTGCTGGCCGACTACTTTAAAGACGTTTTAATGGGGGAAAACCTTCCTCCCGATCTCTTGGCGCAAGCGCGGACAAGTCCCTATTTCGGCCAATACGATCCGCAAAAGCCCCAATGGGTCGCTCGCCCCAATGCGCTGCCCAATACTGACCTGACGCGCGCCTTCGAGTCCGAGGCGCCGATCATCGTCCTGGATCCCGGACACGGCGGGGCCGAGATCGGCGCTTCTTATACATTCTCAGACGGAACGGTCCTGAAGGAAAAAGATCTCAATCTCGCCGTGGCGAATCAAACCGCGATGCTTCTCCGCCAAGCGGGATACACCGTCGTTCAGACACGAACCACCGATTCCTGGGTAGACCGGAATCTCAGCGACCCTCTCGCCGACGACCTCCAAGCGCGGGTGGACATCGCGAACAATGCCCACGCGACCCTTTTCCTTTCGATCCACTTCAATGGCTACGACGATCCATCGGTTCGGGGGACGACCGTCTATTACGACGCGGACCGTCCGTTTTCCGAGCGTAGTCTCCACTTCGCCCAACTTCTCGATCAGCAGGCGACGGCAGCGCTCGCCAATATCGGCTACCAGACTCTCAACCGTGGGGTACAAACGGATAGCATGGCGGTGGGGCTAGGGAACCACTTCTACGTCCTTGGGCCCGACGCGGTGCGGCCGATCCAGATGCCCAGTGCGCTGGTCGAAGGGTTGTTCGTTACCAACCCCCAGGATGCCCAACGCTTGCGCGACCCGCGCACATTGCATGCCCTGGCCGAGGCGTATGCCCGAGCAATCGAGCTCTATTATGGTGGCTAACTCGGATTATTCGCTGGGAGATGGCAAGGAGTTGCATGCTCTTTTCCTTTTGAGCAGTGGTACAACCCCGACCTTACTTTCTCCTGCCATTTACGTAGCCGGCGAGAGGCCGGCCTTTGGAGTACGAGTATTTCGCGCGAAAGCGTTTAACTCTATCGCATACAATGGCGTCACTCGAGCGCGGCGATGCGCTCGGCGATCGTCTCGATCAGGGTTTCGAGGCAGCCGGGCGCCAGGATCGAAGGCTCTTCTTGATAGAGGCCTTTGCCGTAACGATCGCGCGGCAGGAGGTAAGCGGCCGCGCCGGCACCGGCCAAGGGAGAGACGATAATCGTGCGCCCTGGGAACTGTCGGCGCAGCGAGGTTTGGAGGAGGTTATAGGGCTCACCACCGGTTGTCACCCAGACGGCATCGCCCAGGCGATAGACCGAATAAGGAAAGGGAAAGGTCGAGCCAGAAGGAAGCACCGCCAAGCGACCGAGCCAGCGCCGAGCCCGCTCGGCCCGGGCACCGTAATCGCGTGCCGCGATCGCATCACCTTGGGCATCGGCATCTTTTTGCTGCGCTTCCCAGCGCTCCATCTCGGCCCGCAATGCCGCCGGTTCCGGCCTCGGTTTGAGCGGCAGCTCGACGGTATAGCTACCGCCGACGAAGTGAGACGTCTCGGCTTGGCGCGTCGCGTCGAAGGGAGCGTGGGCCCAAACGCCGACGGTCGCACCGGAGATGACCGGTCCGCGGTAGTGAAAATCGGTCGCCGGCGGCCCCAGCGAAGTCAGCGCCGAGAGGGCAGCGTAACCAAGCTGTCGGCCGTTTTGATCGGCGATGGCGGGGTCGCCGACGAAGCCGTGGCGTGGCCCGAGGTCACCACAAGCCCCCTGGGCGAAGACGCAGGGAGCCTCGGTCGCCTTCTCCACCTCCTCGCGCATCGCCCCGACGTAATCGGGACTGATTAGAGTATTGTCCCAGGCCAGGGTCGTCGGATGACAGGCGTAATTGACTATCGTCGCCAAGAGACGTCGGTCCGAGTCAGTCACCCGAGCGACCAAAACCGTATCGTCGGCCGGGACGTCCGGATTGAAGCCGCAGACGTGCCCGTTGAAAGCATCGTCCCAGTAGTCGCGGTTCGCCGCCAGATCACAGCGGCCAATCGCGTAGGTGATGACCACCGGTTGGAACGCTGCCACTGCCTGCCGGCAGGCAGTGGCCAGCCGCTCGCCAAGCTGGGCAAGGTAAGCCGGAATCAGTTCGCCACCCGGAAGGGGGATTCGATCCGGGTAGAACACCCCTCCGGAGTGGGTATGCGAGTAGGTGATGATTACCCGTTCCAGGGGAACGCCACCGGCTTCGGCGAGAATCCGAGCGAGCTCGTCGTGCTGGGGCTGGGCCAGCCCAACCCCGTCGAGATAGACACGGATCAGATCAACGCTATTTCCCGCGAGCGCTCCAAAGGCAAGCACGTCCCCGACCAGTGGGCGATGCACACCTGTCGAGCGATCGTGGCGTGCCGCCCCCCACATCCGATGGTAGATTCCCACCGGCGGCGTAATCTCGGTCCGGGCAACGCCAAGACGTACCCGCGACGTCGGAGCTCGCTGGATGGTCACTCGTAGACGACCTTTCCGACTTCGTGCTTCTTCACCCACTCCCAATCGATCTGCACCCCCAGCCCGGGACCCTGGGGCACCGGGACGTGGCCATTGGCGTCGACTGAGTCGAGTTCATCGCGGTAATCCCGGTAAATCGGCGGCTTGGTGGACTTCAGCTTCGGGTTCACCAGCCCCATCTCATAGTAGTTGCAATTGCGCAGCGCGGCGAAGCAGTGGCGGTGGGCCGGGCCCGGAGCGTGGATTGCCACGTCGAGACCAAAGCCTTCGACGGCATGGGCGATCTTCATCAGACCGGTGATCCCGCCATCATAGGTCGCGTCGGTGTGGACGTAATCAACCGCGTCGGCGACGATGAAATCGACGTGAGGCTCGAGGGTGCGGACGTGCTCGCCGAGGCAGAGCGGCGTCTTGATCAATTGGCGCAGCTTTTTGTAGCCAAAGGCGGAGATGCCCCCGTCCTTGCCGGGGTCTTCGTACCAGAAGAACCTGGCTTCGTCACAGGCGCGACCGACCTTCAGAACGTCGGCCCAGGTATTGAGCTCGCAGGCCGGATCGATCATCAGGTCCATGTCAGGACCGACTTTCTCGCGCACCTTGAGGACGGTGGCGACTTCCCGCTGGACCAGACCGCGGCCCCACCCATGGATCTTAAACGCGGGGTAGCCGCGCTCGCGGCATTGGACAGCGAAGTCGGCGTAGGCATCCGGGCTATCGAGCCCGCCATTCTCGTCGCCGTGGGTCGTGCTGGCGTAAGCGGGGAGAGTCTTGCGATAGCCGCCAAGGAGCTGGTAGATCGGCGCATTGTAGAGCTTGCCGGCGATGTCCCAGAGGGCGATGTCCACCGGGGCGATGCCGAAGCGATCGTTCTTGCGCAAGGCACGTTTCAGGTCGTTATAGATCAGCTCGCGCTCCAGGGGGTTCTTGCCAATCAAGTATTGGGCAATCATTCCAACCTGGGCGTACGTTTCGGCGCTCCCACCGGCCCACTCCCCGGTGATCCCGGCGTCGGTCTCAACCGTGAAGACATACCCCTTCGCTTGAGACTTCCCACCTTTGAGATAGACCATGTTGAAGCCGTTATAATCCTTACCGACGTCATCCAGTTCGTACTGATACTGGTGAACGGTGACGCGCCTAATCTTTGGCTGAGCTACCATTTTTCCTCCGATGATCTAACAATGCCGACAAACAAGAAGATCGGCCGCAGCAACGGCAAGGTGATCGCCCAGAAGCTCTGCCAACGTCCGGCGCCATCAATCGCCGCGGCTTCCTGCCATGCTGTCCTCCTCAAAAAGATGCCGGTAAGCGTCCAACACAAGTAGCGGTCGGATTATAAGAAGGTGATCCAGGGGCGTCAAGACGAGGAGGCCGCCATCAGGGCAAAGGGAAGACTATCCAAGATCCTTTGTTGGACCACCTCAGGGGACGCTTCGCCATCGACGTTGACGACGCATTGCTTGCCACGGTAGTAAGTCAACACCGGTTCGGTTTGCTCGCGATAGGCCCGGAGGCGCACCGGAATCGCCGCGCTGGAATCATCTGCGCGTTGGATCAGCTTTCCACCACACTGATCGCAAACGCCGATTTTTTCCGGCCGCATCGCGGTCACGTGGTAGGTCCGCTGGCAGGCCGAGCAGATCATTCGACCGGCCAAGCGATGAAAGACTTCGTCGTCTCCGACGACGAGATTCACCACGCAGTCGACGGCGCGTCGATGCTTTTTCAGCTCGTGGTCGAACCATTGCGCCTGAGCCACCGTGCGCGGGAAGCCGTCGAGCACGACACCCGCGACGCAATCGGCGCGCTGGAGACGGGCGACGACCAAAGCAATCGTCAAGTCATCGGGAACGAGCTCGCCACGTTCTAAGTAGGGCTTCACCTGTGCGCCCAAAGCGTCGCCCCGAGTAATCGCTTCGCGAAAGAGATCGCCGGTGACAATGCGAGGGAGACCAAGTCGCTGTGCCAAGAGGTGGGCTTGCGTGCCTTTGCCTGCCCCGGGTGGGCCGAAGAGAATAATGACCATTCGCTGTCACCTCAGATACTGTTCAGACGTGGATCGAAATCAGGTACTGCCGATCAACTCGGCCAGAGTCCGAGCCGCTTCGTCGTCAACGATCGCCCGCGCTTCCGGCTGAAGATAGCTCAGCAAGTCAAACACGTATTGCACGTCGACACCTGCCTCCGGGCCGCGAGAACGCTGAATCAGGAGGCGAGTCGCGCTGCGGATACGTTTTTCGTCCGCCACCGTCATTGCCGGGGGGCTGCCGTTTAGAATCTGCCGCTCCGCCGTGGAAAATCTCATCAGGGACACTCCTCACTGGAAACTGGAAAGGGGAATGCACTATTTCTCTTTCAGCTTCACTGGCCATGCAGCCGGGTACAACCATGGCAAAGCCCTTCTCATTGCACAATACCAGCCGGCACGTATAATGTCCAATACGATCTTTTGATAAAAGCATCAGGAAAAATTTATGGATTTTACACTGCACCAGCTTCGCATCTTCCAAGCCGTCGCGCACCACCGGAGCTATTCCCGAGCTGCCGAGAAGCTCCTGATCAGTCAGCCGGGCGTGACGATGCAGGTCAAAGCTCTCGAGCACAGTATTGGTCTTCCCCTCTTCGAGAAAACCGGTCGAACGCTCCACTTGACCGAAGCCGGTCAGGAGCTTCTCACCTACAGCGAGCGTATTTTCGCAGCGATGGATGAAGCCCGGCTCGTGCTCGAGGAGCTCGGTGGTCTGCGACGGGGAAGCGTCAAAGTCGCGGCAAGCACGACGGCCGGCATCTACATTGCTCCCCGAGTGCGCGGCGCCTTCCACCGCACCTATCCAACGCTCCAGCTCTCCCTCGACGTGGTGAACCGTCATACCGTTCAACACCTGTTGCTCACCAACGAAGTAGACCTCGCGCTCATGGGGCTAATCGAGGATACTCACCATCTCGAGGTCGAGCGTTTCCTCCCTAATGAGCTTGTCGTAATCGCCTCACCCCACCACGCCCTGGCTGGCGTACCCAACATCCCCATGGAGCGACTGGCCCAAGAGATCTTCTTGCTCCGCGAAGACGGCTCAGGCACCCGCGCCGACACCGAGAGCATTTTCGCCAAGCGGGAGATTCCGCTCCGGGTAGGGCTGGAGCTGCGTAGCTCTGGAGCGATTAAGCAGGCGGTAGCGGCCGATCTGGGCATCGCAGTGATGCCCCGTGACGCCCTGGAGCTTGAATTGATCACCGGCCGGCTGGTAATCCTCGATGTGGTCGGCTTCCCGGTTCATCGCTCCTGGTCGATCGTCCGACGGGCTGGCCGTCCCCGCTCAGCGGCCGCGGCCGCCCTCTGGAGCTTCTTCCTGAGCTATCGCGACTCGGCAGGCAAAGAGGGAGCCGCTCACGGTTAGGTTGGGCGAGGGGTAGCTTTTGCCTTGCCAATCTCAGCAACTAACGCCGGGTGGATCCTGCCGTTGCTGGCGGCAATCTCGTGGGCGTCGACGTAGTAGGGGGAGCCGTCGAGTAAGGTGACCGTGCCGCCGGCCTCTTGGATCAGCAGAGCGCCGGCCGCGCAATCCCACGGCGAAATCGTCGCCTCCCAGAAGCCGTCGAGCCGGCCTACCGCGACGTAAGCCAGGCTGAGCGCAGCCGCTCCCGCCCGCCGGAGCGCCTGGGTCAAGTAAGCCATGTGAGAAAACTGGTCGAGCGCGAGCTGCATCCGCTCGCGTTCGTACGGAAAACCGGTCGCGAGCATACTCTCGATCAAGGTTGTCGCCGAGGAGACTGACGCCGGCCGTCCATTGAAAATCGTGCCTTTGCCACGCTGGGCGACGAAGAGATCTCGTCGGAGCACGTCGACAATCACCCCCACTTCAAGCTGGCCGGCGCGCTCATAGGCGACCGAAACGCAAAAGATTGGGTAGCCGTGGGCGTAGTTCGTCGTCCCGTCGAGCGGATCGACGATCCAACGGTGCTCCGAGGGCGCACCGTGCCGGCCGCTTTCCTCGGAAAGAATCGCATGATCGGGGAAATGACTGGTGATGACCTGGAGAATCGCTCTCTCCGAGCGACGATCCTGTTCCGTAACGAGGTTGACGAGCCCTTTGTGGGAAATGCGCTGAGTTTGACCGAACCCGCGCCGCAAGATACGCGCACCAGCTTGGGCCGCTTCGATCGCGACGTCAAGGGGAGATGGCTGACTTCGCGGTTGACTGCTCATACTCCCATTATTATACGGCATGAACGAGCGGGCTCTCGGCAACGGGCCAGCATCCAACGAGGCGCCACTGATAACTGTTGGTGGACCTGACCCCCGCTAATCCCGGCCCCACTACAATTGCTTGTCTCAGAGCTTGAATGAGTGCGTCATTCAGGCCGACGACCATAACATCGGCGATCCCTAACATACTTTCATGACCAATGTCCTGGAGCATCCTTATAGATGAACTTATATGATGTCAACGGACCGAATTCACCCACGCATGGAGATGCAAGGATCAGATTTCAATCCCGTGCGTCAGAATCCGTCTTATTCGAGGTATTCGATTCCCATCGTGCTGAGCCTCGACGTTCCATATCAATCCAGCGCCAGCCCATCCGCGAACGCCGAAACCAAAAGGCAAGGGCCTATCCGTAGCCGCTTAGCCACCCTACCGCAGACTGCCGATGAGTGAGGCCCTCGGACAATACAGCACCCGAGCCCATGATTGACTCGACCGACCGGGCAAGACCATACTTGCCTTGCCCAGAATAGGCCACACCAACAGTGGCGTCAAGTGTGCGAAAATGGATTTGCCGCCAAATGAAGGAAAGCCAGGTCAGTAGGCAAAGAGCCGTTAAGCAGCCGTATTTCGGTACCTTGGGCTCTGTGCTCCTGGTCAACCTCAAGCAGTCTTGATAATCAGGGGGTAGACGCGGTTCCATGGCACTTATCGCCCTGGCCATAGGCTGGCTCAGCGGACTCTTGCTGGCGGCGGGCGGAATTTCGATCGTCCCGCTTCTCGTTGTGCTGGTGCTCGTTAGCATCGTCGCGTTGCGCTTTCGGCGCGTTCCTCGCCTCATCTGGCTTCCGGTCGCGGTCGTCGGCGCGGTGCTGGCGCTCCTGCGCTTTCAGACGTACCAGAGCGATCTGGGGCACGCCGACGTCGTCGCCTTCACCGAGCGTAGCCTGATTCGCCTGCGCGGTGTCGTCGCGAGCGAGCCCGTTCCCCGCGGCAGCGGCGTCGAGTTCTCTTTCACCGTTCGTCAGCGCGAGCGAGACGACACCTGGTTTCCGTCGAATGGCGATGTCATGGTCCGAACGGCTGGTCCGTTTCTTGGCCGGGCCGGCGACGCGGTGGAAGTCGATGCCGTGCTCACGCCCCCGGATCCGGGAACTCCCGCCTACCTTTCACCCCTTCAGCAACAGCAGACCGTCGCGGTCGCGAATCGCGCCACGGTTCAGGTTCTCGGAACGGGCGCAGCCTCGCCATGGCTTTGGCTCGTCCGGTTGCGCGAGTGGGCAGCAGATGCGCTCGACCGGGCCTTGCCCGAGCCAGAAGCCGGGCTGGCTCGAGGCATCGTCCTCGGCGAATCCCGGACCCTTGACTCGAACCTCGCCGCCGACTTCGCCCAGACGAACACGACGCATATTCTCGCGGTGGATGGCTACAAAGTCGGACTGGTTGCCAGCCTTTTCGAGAACCTGCTCTCGGCCATCCTGCGGCCACTGCTCGCCGGCCTCGGCACTACCCTAGGTCTGATCGGCTACGCCATGCTCGTTGGCGGCTCTCCCTCGGCACTTCGGGCGACGATCATGGGTGGTGTCTTCGCGGTTGGTCGGGCGCTCGGCCGCCCGCGCGACACTCTCAACGCCCTGGCATTGGCCGCCTTGCTGATGACCGCCGTCAATCCTTACCTTCTCTGGAACCTCGCCTTTCAGCTCTCGTTTCTCACGACGTTGGGCATGGCGGCACTCGCCCCTTTGATCCAAGACCGGCTGCCGACCGGGCCGCGCTGGCTGAGCGAAGCGATTGGCGCCACCTTCGCCGCCGAGATCGCCAGCGCTCCCTTGATCGCCGCGACTTTCGACCAGATTTCGCTCGCTTCCTTACCGGTCCATGCCATCGTCATGCCAATCCTGCCGCTGGCTATTGGCCTTGGAGCATTAACCGCGCTGCTGGGCATCGTCTCGCCTGCACTTGGCACGCTAGCTGGCATGGTGGCCTGGTTTCCGCTCGCGGCAATGATCGGGGTAATTCAGTGGGCCGGCGGATTGTCATTCGCCGCGCTGGCGATTCCGCCGCTTGGCTTGGCTGGTGTCTTGATCTACTACACTGCGCTCGGTCTCGCCTTCTTCTCGCGACCAAACTCGCTCGGGGTGCCGGTCCTTCCGCTTGGCCGGCTCTGGCAGCGCTTAACCGCACTGCCGCGGGTGCGCTGGCTCGTGCCGGTCGTGGCGCTATCCATCCTCGCCGGAGCGTTTCTCCTAGCTCCCCGGGCCACACCCGGCGACCGCATCAGCTTTCTCGATGTCGGTACGGGCGATGCGACACTCGTCGAGCTGCACGATGGCGGCCGCGTCTACCTCCAAGGCGAAGCCTCTGCCGTCGCGGTGGCGCGCGCGATCGGCCCACGGCTCCCCTTTTGGAACCGGGTGATCGATCTCACAATCGTCAGTGCCGGCACCGATCAAGCGTTGACCGATCTCGACGACCTGGCCGGGCGCCTGCCGCTTCGCCAGGTCATCCTCACCAACGGCTATTCCCCAACCACCACCCAGCATTGGGCGACGACCGCCCACGACCACCAGATTCAAAGTGCCTTCGCTGCGCCAGGTCTGACTGCCCTGGCCGGGCGATCGGCCCACCTCTTTGCCTACCCTTTGCCTGGCGTACCGGCTCAAGGACGGACGGCCGCTCGGGCGCCTAACCTGGCCGTGCGTCTAACATTCGGGGAAGCGAGTGTGCTCTGGGCAAGCGCTCAGCCGGCTGATCAAGCTCAGCTTGCCGAGTCCGGTGCCCAGCTGAACGCCCAGGTGCTCAAGCTCGTCGGCCGTGAGCCACGCTGGGGATTGGATCCGCACTTCTTCGCCTTGGTCAATCCCAGCGTCGTCATCTTGCCATCTGGAGTGGCCAGCCAGTTTGCTCGTGCTGCGCCGGGTACCCTCGATCTCCTCGACAACCGCCGCGTCTACCGTACCGACCTCGATGGGACAGTGACGATCACTTTGAACGGACAAAGCATGACAATACAGACCGCGCGACAATGATCGGACATCCTCCTCGTGAGCGGGGGTAGCACTTTTCATCCGCTAGCGATACAACGCCATGGCGGTGCGAACAAGGCCAACCGAGGTATTCGACCAGGCGAGGTTGAGTTGCGCAGGGGTCATGACCTGACCAGCGCCGGCCGAGTTGTAATAGGCCGGATCGTTGAAGACGAGATTGCCATTCTGGTCAATACCCAGGGCAACGACGTAATGATCGCCGGGATAAGCACTCTGACTATGCCCCGGCAGATCCTGGTAGCGAACCAGCAGCAGCACCGGGTGTCCCTGGGAAAGCTCGTTCTTCAGATCGTCGAACGACCAGCTCCGGTAACCGGTACTCCCGTAAAGCCCCTCGTTCGAGACCCCGTTCACCTTCGCCGCGTAGGCCAGCGACTCCCAGGTAGTGCCGATGTCCGGACTCGAGCTTCCCATCTGGGTGTTCGCTTCTCGGCGCAACGTCAACTGATCGACCGTGACCTGGAGCGCCCCCAAGGCCATCGAAAGCGAGGTGGGACCGCAGTTGGATTGGGCGTAAGCACTACCGTCAAATTGGCTGTGGTACGGAGCCGCGATGACCGGCGCTCGGGGAGCAGGCAGTGGATCGGTCGGCGCTGGTAACGCAATTCCGCCGAAGGGAAGAGTGACGACTCCATTGTCAGGGCTTGAACTGATCACCGTATCGTCGGGCGTCAGGCTTCCCTCCGGAATGGGAACGGGGGTTGACGGGTTAACGCTACTCTGAGACGACGTGCTCGTGGACGATTGAGTACTCGAGGATGAGTTACTGCTACTATTGCCATTGTTACCAGGAATGACAATCGTCAGTTTCTGGCCGACCACGAGTTGGTTAGCGTCCGGAAGACCATTCTCCGCGGCCAGGCTGGCCGCGGAAATGTTATACTTCGCCGCGATCCCCAGCAAAGTATCCCCGTTCTGGATCTGATAGGTAATCGTCGTGTCGGCAAAGGCCGGTGAGGCGATTGCCCCGAAGAGACTCAGTGCGGTCACCGCGGCCAAAAGCGATCTTTTCAAGATAGACGGGGGGAGCATCGTACGAGGAAGGGACTGCAAGTCATCTTGCCGAGAACAAAAAAACACCACGACCTCCGTGCCTCGAACTGGAAGGGGTGCCAGGATGACGGCCAAGACGGAGCCAGCACTTGAGCTGACTAGAAGGGTCAGCCGACGTCAGGGCCGTGCAAATCGTGCCGATTATAGGGAGAGTGTAATTATTTTGTCAATATCGAACAATTTTCTCGACCAATAAGGCAGCCGTCTGAAGTAGCGGTCGAAAGCCCCCACTGGTTCAGCTCCCCACCAGCCGATTGATCTTAGGCACGACGTCAGCGACTAACTGCGCCGCGGTCATTTGACTATTGGTCAGCGCATCTACGTCTGAACTGAGGATGCCGTCGATCTCGATCCACTGCGGAGATGGCGGGTTCGGGTGACAGGTGGTAACGTTTTGAATGAAAAACTCGTTCCAGGAACGCGGGAGCACGGCATCGAGGTACTCAGAGCTGGCCGCGGTCGATTTGAGCGCGGGGACGCCACCGACACCATGGGAGAACAGGTAACGACGGTACCAATCGCCCGTTTGAAACTTGAGAACGTCCCAAGCCGCCTCCGGCACCTTGGTCGCCGCCGCCATGAAGTAGCCATCGCCAGGGAACGTCGATTGCCGCCCATTGGGGCCTTTCGGAAGATAGCTGATACCAACTTCCGACGTGTAGAAGCCTGGGATGGTTCCTGCCTGGTGGTTGGCAATGTGCATCGCCAGCTTCCTGGAGATGAAAAGACTTTGGACGAACTGGTTGAACTGACCGGCCGATTGCGATGACAAGGGAATGACCTTTGCCTGCGCGAACTCGGCCAACTTCTGGAACCCATCAAGGGCTGGCTTATCTCCCAAGGTACAGCGTTTGAGCGTCGCATCGAGGACATCGCCGCCGGCCGACCAGACCCAATACGCCCAATTGTAGGTGGTGGTTCCGTATTGTTCAACCGGGCCGTTACTATTACGCCTGGTCAGCTTCTTCGCCGCGTCGAGCCAGTTGTCCCAGGTCCATTCTCCGGTTGGATGGCTCACCCCGGCCGCGTCGAAGAGCGAGGTGTGATAATAGAGAACAAACGGCCCTCCCTGCCAGGGAAGCCCCTGACGTTGGCCGTCGATCGTCCAGGCTCGCCAATAAACTGGAAAGACGTCGTCGGCGTTGTATGACTTATCGGACTGAATGAACGAATCGAGCGGATGAACAACTTTTCGCGAAACGAATTCCGCCAACGACGACTGGCCAAGGTAAGCAACGTCCGGCGGAACTCCACCGGCGATCGCGGTGAGCAGCGTCTCCGGATAATTCGAGGGCACCCACTGCCGAACTACCTTGACATTGGGATACTCTTGCTCGAATTTCTTGACGACGTCTGGCGAGTTGGGGGACGGACGATCTGCCGCCGGCTCGGTGCCACTGTTGATGAAGTGCACCGTCGTTGGACTGGCGCCGCCCGCGCGCGGCACCAATGAACAACCGCCAAACGTCCAGGCCAGTGTCGCCGCGGAAACCGCGCTCAACCAGCGGCGACGGGTGAAAGTGGGGCAGGGACCAGAAGCACGACCAGGAGACGATGGCTTGACCGTAGGTAACGACATGGAGCCCTCCTTCACGTAGCGAGCCAATCGCTTTGGTCCGAAGTGTTACTGTCGTTCCTCATTGTCATTTGCAAATACAATACATGGGATGCGTCTCCGGGTCAAGCGGAAGCAAGTGGACAATCAAAACGGCCAGAGGTTCATCTCCTGGGTCCAGGCTCGGGCCGGCTGCTTGAGCAGATAGACAACCGCCTCGGCGACGTCTTCGGGAGCGATGAACTTGGTGCCGCTGTGCGCTCGGTCGGCGGTGCTCCGTCCTCCGAAATCAGTGAGAATGCTGCCGGGCAGAATGGTCGATACTTTGATCTGTTCTGGCCCCCACTCGGCAGCAAGTGCTTGCATCAGCCCGATCAAGCCAAACTTCGAAGCGGAATAAGCGGCCATCCGTGGGTAGCCCTGACGTCCAGCGCCAGAATCAATTGCAATGATCTGGCCGCTGCCCCGACGTTTGAAAGCCGGATACGCGGCGCGCGAGCAGACGAAGGCGCCGGTCAGGTTGGTCGCGAGCACCTGCTGCCAGTGCTCGAGCGGGTAGTCCGCGCTTGGCCCGGCCAGACTGATCCCGGCATTGTTGATCAAGACGTCCAATCCGCCAAACCGCGCCTCGGCGGCGGCCACCGCCTGCTCGACGGCTATCGGATCGGCCACATCGGCAGGAGTTGCCAGCGCATGCCCGCCGGCTTCTTCGATCTCTCGAGCGGCTGCGTGCAAAGCCTCTGCGCCGCGCGCCAGCAAGACGACCGCCATGCCATCTTTCGCCAAACGTCGAGCGATCGCTCGCCCCACGCCGCGACTCGCCCCGGTCACCAAGGCAACTTTTCCCAGTAGCTTGGTCATCGCTGCTAACTCCTTCGATATTTGGCCACCCACCATCCGTCGGCCGTTTTTTGCGATCATAGCACGTTTCTCGATACGTATTGGGAGATCGACGGCGGATACTGGGTTGATTGGTCAGATAGGCTCGATCGCGATCGCCTCCGATTGTTGACAGCTAGTCAGACCAGGGCTAGGATTGATCCGACCGCCGCAGCGCGAGGAGGCATGCATGGCGAGCACCGTCGAAGTCATGGTCGATGCATTCAAAGGGGCGGGCACCCCGTTCATTGTCGGTCACCCCGGCGGCGAATCGGTCGAGCTGATGGACGCGGCACGCCGACACGACGTCCGTTTCATCCTGGTCAAGCAGGAATCGGCGGCCGCGATGCTGGCCGCGACCTGGGGCGAGCTCACCGGCTCTCCCGGCGTATCGCTCTCGACCCGGGCGCCGGGTGCGGCGAACATGGTCAACGGGGTGGCCTACGCGTGGCTCGACCGCGCTCCCTTGATCGCGATCACCGATCAGTATCCCGCCTCGACTTATGAAACCGGCCTGCGTCAGCGCGTGAACGCGCTCCAGATCTACAGCGCAATCACGAAGTGGAACGGGACGATCCGGGCCAGTGCTGTCCACCAGCAGCTCCGCCGCGCTATCCGCGTCGCGACCGCCCTTCCGCCCGGCCCGGTTCAGCTCGACCTACCTTCGAGCGAAACAGGCCAGGAAGCCGCCGAGCCCCCGGCGTCCGGATCATTGGTCCCGGACCTGCCCGCGCTCCGTCCCGACCGCGATAGCTTGCGCCCCCCTTTGACCGCGCTCGACCGAGCGCGCCGACCGATCATCCTCGCCGGACTTGGCGTCCTCTGGGATAAGGCATCTCCCCAGTTGGTTGCCCTGGCCGAGCGGCTGGGTGCGCCGGTGCTCACGACTCCGAAAGCCAAAGGGGTCCTGCCGGAGGATCACCCACTCCGGGCCGGTGTGTTGCTGGGCGGATTGATCGAGCGCGAGATCATCGGCCAGGCCGATCTGATCGTCGCGGTCGGTCTGGATAGCGTCGAGCTTCAGCCGAAGCCCTGGCCGTATGCCACGTCGGTGCTCGGCCTGGCCGGCAGCCCCAATCTCGACGCGATCGTCCCGTCCGCCCCGGAGATCGTGGGACGCCTCGGCCCGTTACTGTCGGGCTTAGCTGAATGGGCAAGCGAAGGCAGTGGCTGGGGGGAGGCCGCCGCCCGGGTGTTTCGTTCCAAACTGGCTGCGGCGCTCGACCTGCCGTCGGCTGGTCTGTCGCCGCAGCGCCTGGTCGAGGTTGCCCGGGCCGTCCTGCCACGCGAGACGATCGCTACCTGCGATTCCGGTGCCAGTCGCTTGCTCGTCGTCCAAAAGTGGCAGTCCTATGAGCCGCGTGGCTTTCTTACCTCCAACGGCCTCGCCACCATGGGCTACGCCATCCCGGCCGGCTTGGCCGCGCGCCTCGCCCATCCAGACCGGCCCATCGTCTGCTTCACCGGCGACGGGGGGCTGCTAATGGCGATCGCCGAGATCCAGACCTCGGTGCGCGAGGAGCTGCCGATCACCATCGTCGTCTTCGACGATCAAGAGATCGGCTTGATCCGGGTCAAACAAGAGATCAAAGGCCTACCAAAGTATGGTGTTGGACTCGGCGGAATCGATTGGGAAAAGCTTGCCGGTGGGTTTGGCGCCGAGGGCGTCGTCGTCGAGAGTGAGAACGCGTTGGCGGATGCGCTCCAGGCGACGCTTGGAACGCGACGAACCACCCTGATCGCCGCCCGAACCGATAAGTCCAGCTACGTCGCGCAATTCAACGCGCTACGGGAGCTATAGAGGAAAGAACCGATGATCGCGGCGGCAACGGTGCAATGGGGCCTGCTGCAGACCAATCGAGCCATCATCGATCGCAGAGAGAAAACGTGTTACGCAAAGATTCCAGCATACTCGCATTCAAATAGAGGAGCCCTGTATGCTCACGCGACCCGAGATCACCGATGACCGGGTCATCGCGTGTTTGTGCGATGACTTTGGATTGCGTATCGCCAAAGTAACCTTTCTGCCGATTGGCGCGGACGTCAACAGCGCGGCTTTCCGAGTCACCGCCGACGATGGTACGCCTTACTTCCTGAAGCTGCGACGGGGGCACTTCACCGAGATCGCGGTCGCTGTCCCGACCTTCCTCCACGCTCAAGGCATCGGGGCAATCATGGCTCCAATCGCCACGCCGACGAATCAGCTCTGGGTGCATTCGGGTGATTTCAACTGGATTCTGTACCCGTACTTCGAGGGCAGGCGCGGCCTTGAGGCGGCGCTGTCGAAGACGCGGTGGATCAGGTTGGGCGAGAGCATGAAGGCCGTTCATACGACGGTCTTGCCGGCCGGATTGGCGCGGCAGATGCCACGGGAGGACTATGCACCGCGCTGCCGGAGGATCGTGCGGGCATTCCACCAACAGGTGTGCCGGAGCGCGTACGCTGATCCTATCGCGGCGAGATTGGCCGCCTTCTGGACGATGAAATCTGACGAGATTGAATGCATCGTCGAACGGGCCGACCAGCTCGCCCAAGCGCTTCAAAAACGAGCCGTCGACCTGGTCATGTGTCACGGCGACCTCCATGGCGGCAACGTTCTGGTGAGCGCGAACGAGGAGCTAGCGATCGTGGATTGGGACGAGCCGATCCTGGCGCCCAAAGAGCGCGACTTGATGTTCGTGGGCGGTGGAGTGGGTGGTGTATGGAACCAGGCCCAGGAAGCAGTGTGGTTTTATGAAGGATACGGCCACGCCGAGGTCGATCCGGTGGCCCTCGCCTACTATCGCTACGAGCGAATCGTGGTGGATATCGCCGCGTATGGCGAGCGGATTCTCGGCAGGCGGGGGAGCGCGGAAGATCGCGAAGAAGGACTGCGTCGGTTCATGAATCAATTCCTACCTGGCAACGTGGCCGAGATCGCCCACCGGTCGTACCCCTACCCGGTCTGAGAGGCAGGATGTGTTTCGCACCTCCTGCCTCCTGATCTCTGCTTAGCCAAATCGATCGGCACTGCGTACTCGACACGAAGACGTTTCAGCATTATTCCAAGCGCTGATCGCGCGAGGCGGCGCCGTGACGGTCAGCGACGGCGGTGGCGCGGCCAGACGGAAGCGCACGATGCCATCCACGCGCTCTGCCACCAGCTTCTCACCTGCTGGCCAAGAACGGCTCAGCAGCGAGCGCGCCAGCGGCTGATATAGCTCGCGACGAAGCGCCCGCTTCAAGGGACGCGCGCCATACTTCGGATCCCAGCCACGTTCAATCAAAAAGTCGGCGGCCTCGGGCGTGAGCTCCAGGGTCAGGCCGTGGTTCTCGACCAGCCGCTGGTTCAGGTCGCCGATCAGTCCGTGCAAAATGCGACGGAGGTCGTCGTGGCCCAGCCACTGGAAGACGACGACCGAGTCGATGCGATTCAAGAACTCCGGTTTGAATTGACGTGACAACGCTCGCTCGACCACCCGATTGCGCTCGTTGCGCGGATCAATCTGGGTGCCGGTGTGCGCCTGGAAACCCAGCCGGCGATTCTCGGCGAGATTACGCAGCTCATCAGAGCCGACGTTCGAAGTCATAACGATCAAGGTATTGGTGAACGAGATCTCAGTTTTCCCATTGGCCAGCCGCAGATGGGCATTGTCGAATACCTGAAGCAAAGACTGGTGGACCGACGCATGGGCCTTTTCAATCTCGTCGAGCAAGAGAATACCGGGCTTGCCCGGCTCTCCTTCGATTTTGGCTCGGTTGAAGAGTGTCTCGTCTTCCTGACTACCAACGTAGCCTGGCGGTGAGCCGGCTAGCGAAGCCGCATAGTGGCTCTCGCTCAGCCCGCTCATGTCGATCCGGCAGTAGGCATCGGCCGAGCCATGAATCGCCTCGGCTAGCGCACGGACCGTCTCGGTCTTGCCTACCCCGGTTGGACCAACAAAAAGGAGAACCCCTAGAGGCTTGCGCGGGTCGTTCAAGCCGGCCTCGGCGATCAACAGCGCCTCCTCCAGCTGATCGAGCGCCTCATCCTGATTGATGATCCGGCGGCGTACCTGCTGAATGATCCGTGCTGAGTCCATGAAGGTTCCTCTGGTCCTTTCTTTTTCTTTTCCAAGACAGGTGAAATTAACATAAATTTCGGAAAGCCAATTATACCATCCGATCCTAGAAAAGGAAAAGCCAAAGCGGCCTTTCCTGGCGCAGCGAAGCCGGATTGACAGGAGCCAGCCACGGGTGCTATTGTGCGATCTGTCGACAGCCATCAAGACCTTGCCGATCACCGGGATTCTGGGAAGCCCCTCAAGCTTGCTAGTTCCAAGGAGGACAGGATGTCACGCACTGCCACGCTACTCCTGGCGGTGTTAACCAATCCGAGCTATCGGCAGCTCGTTCGACAGGGCTTTGCCTGGGTTGTGGGCCGGGGCTGGCGAAATCGACAAAAAGCTATCAAGGTCTCGTTCGATCTCTGGCGCTGAGAAGACAAAGGAGCGAGCATGAAAATTGGCCATACTGGCATCACCTGGGGTATTCCGGGCGACATCGAGCAGGCCTACCGTGACACCGCCGAACTCGGCTTTCTCGGCTTCGAGACCTTCGGCCGAACGATCCTCGAATGGAATCAGAAGCCGGGGGGCTACCGCGCCCTGGTCGAGCGCAACGGGATCCCGACCGGCGCCGCCTACTGCGGCAAGACCTGGATCGATCCCGCTACCGCTGCCAACGACATGGCCAACGCTCAGCGAGAAGCCGACGCGCTCAAAGAGCTTGATGGCAGCACTCTCGTCCTGGCCTGTGGCCGTCGACCCCCGGGCGGTTGCACCGCCGATCAGTTCAAACGGCTAGCTGACGCCCTCAACGAGATTGGCCGCTACTGTCAGGGCATCGGTCTGGTCACTGGTCTGCACCCCCACACTGGCACTGCGATCGAAACCCGCCAGGACATCGACACGATCATGGCGCTGCTGGATCCGAGCGTCGTCGGCTTTGCGCCAGATACCGGCCAGATCGCCAAGGGCGGCAGCGACATCCTGGAAGTGATGCGCACCTACCGTCAGCGAATCACTCACGTTCACTTGAAAGACTGGGGTGGCAGCTACGAGTATGACGCCGACGGCACGGAGATTGACCGTACCGGCTACGTCAACTACGAGCCAATTGGCAACGGCGTCCTCCCGATGCCCGAACTGCTGAACGTCCTGATCGAAGATAATTTCGCCGGTTGGATCAACGTCGAGCTCGACGGCACGTCGCGCGCGCCGCGTCCACCTCGGGCAGCAGCGGCGATGAGCCGTCGCTATCTCGGCAAGATCCTGGGCAATCGCATCACCTGGAGGCGATGCGAGGAAATTTCCAAGGAGTAGGAAGGGAATCATGGCCGGTAAGCTTGAAAGTAAGAACGTCCTGGTAACTGGCAGCCGACGGGGCATCGGCAAAGGTATTGCCTTAGAGGCGGCGCGCGAAGGCGCGAACGTCGCCGTGAACGATCTGACCGGCGCCGATGAGCTTGAAACCCTCGTCAAAGAGATTCGAGGGATGGGACGGCGGGCGGTCGCCGTGCTGGCCGACGTCTCGCGTGGCGACGAGGTCAATCGCATGGTCGAGACGGTCGAGCGCGATCTCGGACCGATCGACGTACTGGTGAACAACGCCGGCGTCGAGTCAATCATCCCTTTCCTTGAAATCGATGAGAAGGAATGGGAGCGCGTCACCCATACGAATCTGAAGGGCGAATGGCTCTGTGCACAAGCGGTCGCTCGACGCATGGTTGCCGCTAAACGGCCCGGCGCTTTCGTCAACATCGGCTCGGTCCAGGCTGGCATGGTCCTCCCCGGCCGCACTCACTATGCCCCGAGCAAGCGCGCCATCGAAGCGCTCACCGCGAATCTTGCTGCTGAGCTCGCTCCCCACAACATCCGGGTGAACTGTATCCACCCGGGCCTGATCGACACCGACATGACCGCCTGGGTGATGAAAGACCCCCAGATCTTGCCAATCGTCCTCGACAAGATTGCTCTCCACCGCGCCGGCCAGCCAGTCGAGATCGCCAAAGCGGTGGTCTTCCTCGCCTCGGACGACGCGAGCTACATCACCGGCCAGTATCTGTACGTGGACGGAGGGTTCCGGATCCTGTGAGGGGAGTAGAGGGATTGCTCGAAGGCTGTGCCAGGAAGTGCGGATCCAAGGCATCTCTGAGCCCATCGCCGAGGAAGGTGAAGGCGAGAGTGACGATCGCGATGCAAAAGGCCGGGGCGATCGCGAGCATTGGCCGAGTGAAGAGCGCGCTCATGCCGTCTTGAACCATGTTCCCCCAGCTCGCGGTGGGAGGGCGGACGCCAATGCCGATGAAACTGAGCACTGCTTCGGCGGTGATCGCACCAGGAATGGTAAAGGTCATCTGGACGATGATCGGCGCCAGGATCTGGGGCACAATGTGGCGGAAGATAATTCGCATTGGCGAAGCGCCCAATGCCCGTGCCGCTTCGACAAAGCTGATTTCTTTGTAGGCGAGCACCTGGCCCCGCACCAAGCGTGCCGTACCTACCCAGCCAAACAACGCGAGCGCGGCAAGGATGATCACCAAACCGGAGAGCAGATCACCAAGAGCTGTCTCCCGCAGGAGAGTGACCAGGGTGATCATAATCAAAAGGTCTGGCAACGCGTAGAACACGTCGACGCCCCGCATCAAAACGGTGTCGACCACGCCTCCGGCGTACCCGGCGATCAGTCCAACCGTACCGCCGATCACCAGGTAAAAGACGACCGGCACCAGGCCAATCGACATCGAGATCCGCGCGCCGTAAATCAGCCGACTGAGCAGATCGCGGCCGACCGAGTCCGTGCCCAGTGGGAATTCCCACGTTCCGCCCGGCTGCCAGGCCGGGGGAGTCAGGATATTGGCAAAATGGACCTGGGTCGGGTCGGTAGGAGCGATTAAGGGACTGAAGATGGCTACCAGGTAAAGAAGGCAGATCACGATCAGGCTCACCATCGCCGCCTTGTTCTGGCTGAGCCGCCGAAACGCCTGGGTCCAAAGCCCCTGCTGGCACTGCTCGCTCCAAACTTCTTCTTCAATCAAAAACGGCGTCATCGAGAGGTTGGTCGCCATGCTCTAGGTCACCTTGATCCGAGGATCAAGCACGGCATAGCTGACGTCGACTAGAAGATTAGCCAGCGAGATCACGACCGCGTAGAACAAGGTCACCCCCATGATCATCGAGTAATCACGCGCGCTTACCCCTTGCACAAAAAATTGCCCCATGCCGGGAAACGAGAACATGTACTCGATGATGAACGAGCCGGTGATCAATCCGGCGAGGCCCGGTCCGAGCACGGTAGTCACCGGAATCAGGCTGTTGCGCAGCGCATGCTTCAAAACGACCCAGCGCCACCGCAGCCCTTTCGCTCGCGCGGTGCGAATGTAATCCTGGCCCAGACTTTCGAGCATGCTCGTTCGGGTGAGCCGCGCTAGCAGAGCGAGCAGCGAGAGACTCAGAGTGACCGACGGCAACACCCAGGCGTGCCAATCAGCGTAATTGGCAGTGACGATCGGGAACCAGTGCAAATCGACCCCGAAGACCACCATGAGAAATAAGGCGACGACGAAGCTGGGAATCGTCACTCCAGCCGTCGCGAAGAGCAAGGCGAGATAGTCGATCCAGGTATTGTGCTTGACCGCCGAGATAATCCCCAGTGGAATACCAACTAGACAGGCAATCGAGAAGCTGATGAGGCCCAACTCGAGACTGTGGCCGAAGCGGCTGCTGAAAAACGAATTGCCGGGCCCCGACGGTGCGAAGATAATCGCGCTGACGCTCTGGCCACGAAACTGATACGAGGGGCCAAGGTCACCATGGAGAAAGTTTGCCATGTAGAGTACGTATTGCTTCCAGGCCGGCTCATCAAGGTGAAACTCGCGATTGAGATTCTCGATCACTGATGGCGGAAGCTCGCGGCCCAAGCCAGCCTGGTCGAAGGGCCCCCCGGGAGCGAGATGACCCGAGGCAAAGGTCAGAATTGAGATGACAAAGAGCACTGGCACCAGCAGCGCGATGCGTCGAACCAGAAACGCTAGCATTACTGCCC
This sequence comes from Chloroflexota bacterium, assembly GCA_021324795.1. Lineage (GTDB taxonomy): Bacteria > Chloroflexota > UBA6077 > FW602-bin22 > CADDYW01 > JAJPIK01. Next base: position 28,175 of record JAJPIK010000087.1, on the reverse strand, counting down.
CTAGAGATTAGGGACAGGGGAATGGGGCCAACCCCTAGCCCCCATACCCACCCCCTACATGGTGAGTTTCATCGCATACAAACTATGCTGGCCGAAGAAGTACTCGAACGGATCGAGCTTGTAGCCCTGCACCCGTGGCTTGAGCAGCAGTGGCGCGGCCGCGTAGTGGGTAAAGACCACCGGCGCCTCGGTATCGAGGATACCCGCTGCTTGGGCGTAGAGCTGATCGCGCTTCTTCGGATCGATCTCGACATCGGCTTGCTCCGTCAGAGTATCGAACTGCTTGTTTGACCACCCGGTGTGACTGACCGTCGAAGTCGACTGGAAAACGGTGCTGTACCAGTCCTGGGGATCCGGGTAATCCTGATTCCATCCCAAGCGATACATCTGGGGCGTCGTCTCTTGCTTTTTGAGCAGCCCGCTAAATGCCTTGGGGTCGATCGGATCCAGTGTCACTTTGACCCCCAGGTTTTGCTGGAACATGGCCGCCGCGGCCGTCATAATCAGCCGGTTCGTGTCGGTATCAGCATAGCTTGCCTTGATCTCCGGCAGCCCCTTGCCATCAGGATAGCCCGCGTCAGCGAGCAGTTTTTTCGCCGCCGCGGGATCAAACTTCTGGACCGGAATGTCATCGTAGTGGCCAGGGAAGCCAGTTGGCATGAACTGATCGGCCGGCAAAGCCAGACCTTTCATCACGTCCCTGGCAAAAGTATCCCGGTCGAACGCCGCGGCGAACGCCTGGCGTACCTTGACGTTGTCGAAAGGCGCCAGCTTGGTATTGAAGCCAAGATAGAAGGTCGAGCTTCCGGAAACTATCTGGAATTGCTCTTTAAGGGTTGGATCGCCATCGATACTCGGCTTGATCAGCGGGCTGACCGGAAGAATCTGTGGTCCGATCGCGTCAAGGTTTCCTGCCTGGTAGGCAGCGAACGCGACGGTCACGTCTTTGATCATGTAATACTGAACCGTCTTGATTGGCGGCTCGCCTCGGACGTACTTCGGGTTCGACTCGAAAACCATCTGAACGCCGGGGTCGTGAGTCTTCAGAACGTAGGGGCCGTTACCGATATAGGTACCCGGTTTGATCCAATCGCGGCTGTCCTCGGTCTTCCCGCCCGCCGTGACGACGTCCTCACGTATCGGTAAGCCATTCCAGGTCGCCAATACACTCAAGAACCAGGGGGCAGGAGCGACCAGCTTGTAGATGATCGTCTGGTCATCTGGCGCCGATACCCCAACCGCGTCGCGTAGCTTCTGGAGATCGGCCGGGCTCGTCTTCTTTGGATCGGCAGTGTTATAGGCCTGGCCACCTTCGAGCGCATAGAGGGTGAAGGCATAATCACCGGCCAGGACCGGGTTGAGCTGGCGCTTGGCGCCATAAACGAAATCGGCTGCCTTCAACGGCTTACCATCCGACCAAACCAGGCCTTTCTTCAGCTTGACCGTGATCGATTTACCATCGGGCGAGACCTGGGGCAAGCTTTCGGCCTGATCGGGAACCAACTGCGCCTTCTCATTGAACGTGTACAAATTGCTGAAAACGCGCATGATGACCTCGATCTCGCCGACGAAGGAAGCCCGGCTCGGATCCATCTCATCGGGCTCGCTGGCCAGGTTGAGGTGCAGCGCGCCGGCCACCGGCGAGGCACCGGTCGTGAAGCTCGATTGGGGCAGCGAAGTGGGCGTCGCCGTGACCTGGATGGTTGGCACAGGAGTTGGTTGGGCGGATGTCTGCGCAGTGGGATTCGCCGGAGCAATCGCTTGCGCCGGCGGTGAGGTAGGAGAAGCTGCGGGAGAAGCCGTCGGGGTGCGCGAACAGGCAGTGAGGAAGGAAAGCAATCCCACGCTCCCACTGGCCGCGGCTGCTTGGAGCATCTGGCGCCGGCGTAGCTTCATCCGCCGCACGTAGGCGCGATGCGAAGAGTCTTGACCTAACAACCCACTATCCTCCGGTCTGATTTAGCCCACTCGCGTCGATCAATTAGGCAATCCGGTCCACCGTATACCCCTTATACTCCGGCTATGCCATAAAGTCAATAGCCAGATCAGACAATCGTACACAATCTGCATTAAATCTTCATAATGCTTGACGAGAGATGGCAGGCAATGTATTCTTTTCGAGGTAATGCCAGACCCTAAACACCGTGTATAATGGGCTGAGCGGCGAGTTTGCCGATAGAGCGAGGACTTGGTGGCGCTGCTTCCGCGAGGCCCCGAACGTGGCCTGGCAAGGGGCTAAAACCCAGGAGGCCCTACATTCTGCATTAAGCATTACGATTTAGGAGAGACCATGGTCAGCATTGATGAGGCCTTTGCGCCTCCCAGCCACAAGACCCTACGCGACTGGGTCTTCGAATGCCTCCGGACATCGATCGTTTCGGGAGATCTCTCACCGGGCCAGCGAATTGTCGAAGCCGACCTGGCCAAGCAGCTCGAAGTAAGCAAGTCGCCGGTGCGCGAGGCAATTCTTCAGCTCAAGCAGGATGGTCTGGTCATCGATGCCCCCAAAGGGCGCGGAGTCGTTGTCGCCCCTCTCAAACCCAACGACGTGCGCGAGATCTATGCCGTCCGTGAAGCGCTGGAGACTCTCGCCGTGCGGATCCTGGCCAGTGATCCGCAGCCCGATCGCCTGGCACCGTTGCAGGCGATCGTCGCCCGCATGCGCCAGGCGTACAACGAAGGCAACGTCCAACGTCAGTTCGAGCTCGATGTCGAATTCCACACCGCCCTCTGCGCCGCGACCGGCAATCGTCGGCTCCAGGACCTTTTCGCGAGTCTCCGTCCGGATGTCCAGCGCATCTTCCTCTTCGCGGTGAACGCCATGACACTGGAAGGCCCGGATGCGCCGGAGGTGGCGCTCGCCGAGCACGAGGCGCTGCTCCAGGCAATCACCGACGGCGATCCAGCCCTCGCTACCTCCCGGCTGATAGCCCACACCGCCGAGCGCGCCCCCCGCATTGCCGGGGCTCTCGGCGGAAATTAATGTAACCCCGAGGGGAGAAACGCTGGATTTGCGCAGTAATTTCAGCGTCTCTCTCCTTACCCCGCCTATATTTGGTGCAGCCGGCAAACCTCGTCGAGCAACAGATCGACGTTCTTTAGCTCACCGCCGGGAGCGGGGCCGAGCAGATCTTCTGGCTCGCCCCCGGCCAGCACAGTCGTCACCGCGACGACGCTGCTCGCCAAGGCCTGCCGATCATAGCCTCCTTCCAGGCTAAGGGCAAGCCGTCCCTGACAGAGCTCATCGGCCAGACTCGCCAACGTTCGGACCATTGTCACGAAGCCGGTCGTCGACACGGCCATCTCGGCCAGCGGATCTGCCCAATGCGCGTCGAATCCGGCCGAGGCAACGATCAATTCCGGCTGGAAGCGACGAACGACCGGTACGACGACCCGCTCGAACGCGGCCTGGTAAACCGCATCACCGCAGCCGGCCGGTAGGGGGAGGTTCACCGTTTGACCACGTGCCGCGCCTTCGCCGATCTCCTCCGCTCGACCGGAGCCCGGATACCAGGGGAATTGGTGGAGCGAGCAAAAGAGCACCCGCGGCTCGGCAGCAAACGCCGCCTGAGTGCCGTTGCCATGGTGAACATCGAAGTCGACGATTGCTACCCGCTTGAGACCCTGCTCGACGAGCGCCGCCTGTACGGCAATCGCCACGTTGTTGAAGAGACAGAAGCCCATCGCCCGCTCCGGCGTCGCGTGGTGACCCGGGGGACGTACCAAGGCAAAGGCACGCCGTCCCGGCTGAGACAGGACGTGGCCTACCGCTTCGATTGCCCCACCCGCTGCGATCAACGCGGCGTCGAACGAGCGCGCCGACGTGACCGTATCCGCGTCGACCGGACCACCGCCCCGTGCCGCGAGCTCACGAATGAAATTCACCAGCTCCGGACGGTGCACGCGCAGCACCTGCTCCAATGTCGCTGGCGCCGGCTGCGCCCAGCTCACCCCCCGCGGAAGAGACGCTCTCTGCAAAGCCTCCCAAATCGCTTCGAGCCGCCTCGGATTCTCCGGATGCCGGCCGGTCTCATGGGCTAAGCATTCGGGATGAAGAAACAACAAAACCTGCTTCAAAATCCCTCCCTTTCTTCTCCACCCCACCGTCGAAGACGAACCGCCAGCCCATCTCTACTCGTCACCATACCACCGGATGCAGCGCCGGATTGGGAGTAAGACCGGGAATCCGGCCGCGCTTGGCGACCGGATGGCTACCGATTGCCTTGATATCGGCCGTAAAGTCGATCGGCGGGGCACTGGAGATCGCACTGCCAACGCCGAAGCCGGCAATCGCGATTCCCGAATCGCGAAACTGGCGCAGCCGCTCGGGAGTGAGGCCTCCGCTCACGAAGATGCCAACTGGTCGCGTGCCATGCTCGTGGCCAAAGGCCAGATCCAGCCGGGCCCTCACCTCGCGCACCAGCTCGACAGTCACTCCGCCGCGCTCGGAGGGCGTGTCCAAGCGCACGCTCTGGAGGTGGCTGCCGAGCGCCGCGGCCACCCGAATGCTCTCCTCGGCTTCATCGTGAAACGTATCGACCAAAACCGTGCGCGGCACCTCCGGCGGCATGATCCGGTCGAACGCCTCGGCCGCGGCGACAGTATCGCCCATGATCAGAATTAAGGCATGCGGCATCGTACCGGCTGGTTGGCGTCCGGCCAAGTGCGCTCCGGCCAGCGTCGAGCCACTGACGCAGCCGCCGACGATCGCCGCGTAATCGAGAATCGGTGCGACGCGCGGATGAACGTGGCGCGCCCCGAAGCTGTAGACCGGAATCGGACTGGCCGCCTCGACGCAGGCCCGCGCTGCCGTTGCCCAGCCGGTCGACTGCGCCAGGATTCCCAGGAGCGCCGTCTCGTAGATCCCGAAGGCAAGATAACGGCCGGTCAGGCGCAGTGCCACTTGCTTTGGCTCGATCCAGGCCCCCTCGTCCATCGCCTCGATCGTCAGCTCGACCTCGCCGAGCGCCGTCTTGAGAAACTCCAGCACCTCGCGAATCCCACACAATACTCCAGCCCGGGACGGAAAGAATTCCATCGTGACGATCGGATCAATCCCTTCGCGGATGAGGATCTCGCGAGTCCGCAGAAAATAGACGTCAGCCGTTTCACCCGCCAGCACTTCCGGAAGAACCGTGAAACGAGCAGAGGTAGGATCGCTCACCGTGCTTCACCCCGATCGGGACTCTTCGTCAATCATACCCGATCCTTCGCGAGAGGGCAGGCGCGCCTCGTCCACTAACCGGGCCTCCTCGACAACGACCGGTGTCCCAACCGCCAGGCCGAATTCCACGGCAGCATTGCCACCGTTGAGAGCGATTTCTAAGCGATCCGAGCTCCCAATCAGCGCGAGCAGACCAGACGCGCCGGCGTATTGGTGCTGCAACCCAACGATTTGCAGACCAACCACCTCGACGACCGGCAGCGTCAAGCGAGCCAATTCCGCCCGAGTGATGTTCGTGATGGCATTGCCGAAGCGATCGACGTGGATCACCTGGCCGGACAGCGCGCCATTCTCCCAACGCGGACGCTGGCTCGGCAAGCTGACCACCTCCGTGAGTGGTGGCCCAAACGCCGCCAACGGCACGCCCAGCGAGTGGTGAGCAGCGACCGGGGCAAAGACGTCGCGTCCGTGAAAGGTCGCGCTCACCGTGGGCAGAAAATACTCCGACTTCTCCAACACCACGCCAGTGACCGGCGTCCCCATGAGCGAGGCCAGCCCACCCCCGTCCGGCGTCGGGACCGCAAAATCAGCCAACACGAGGGTGAACAAGCCATTATCGGGGCCGACGAAAGTGTACGCACCGGCCGAGAGGGCGATCGCCCGTCGTTCGCTCCCCACGCCTGGATCGACCACCGCGACGAAGATCGAGCCAGCCGGGAAGTAGCGATAACTCGTGCCCAGCACAAACGCCCCGTCGGTCACATCCTGGGGCGGAATCGTATGGCTTAGGTCGACGATCGTCACGCTAGGATTGATTCGGAGGATCACCCCTTTCATCGTCCCAACGTAGCCATCGCGCTCACCAAAGTCGGTCAGCAACACAATCGGACCGGCCATCGCCACCTCTCGAACCCGCTGCTGGTATTCTAAATCGTCACGCGGGTCACGCAAAATGGTAAGCCAGATCCCAGCAATCGTCGCTGGCGGCTATTGGCCAGAGGGGCCAAACGTTCCAATCCAACGGACCCAGGGTAAATCCTGGCAGACGGCGTTCCAAAGTCGCTCGTCGGCGGTCCAAAACTCACACTGCTCTCGCTGGGCAAGCGCAAGGTAGTGAGCGTCATACGATGCTGATTGCCCGAATCGGTGGGCAAGGGAGAGCGCTTGCTGATGAAGCAACGGATCGAAGTCGAGAACCGGACCACGCTCGAGCAGGTCGGCCAACCGCTCCTGAGCAAGCTCGAGGCTCAGCTCATCGCGACACACCCGTTTATACAGAGCACTCGCCACCTCATACGCCAGGAGAGCTGGCGCAAGCGGTTGGACCTCTTCCCGAACCAACTCATCTAACAGCAGGAGCGCCTCCGCCGTGTACGGCTCGTCAAGCACCCATTTCAGCGTAATGCTAGCATCAACGACGACCTTCCCACCGCTCATTGTTGAGAAATTCGTTCATCGCGCGCGTCGTTAATCAGGTCGGTCGAGTCAACGCTGAAGCGTCGGCCGCGCATGGTCTCCTCTCTAACCTTGTGAAAATAGTCGATAGTTTCTTTGGTCAGACGCCGTGTCGATGAGAAATCGGCTTCCGATTGAGTTGGCAGGGCGCGTTCGAGAATCGCGCGTACATACTCTGACACCGATTGTTCATTTTGAATCGCAGCCACCTTGATCCGGCGTCGCAATGCGGGATCGAGATCAATCGTCAACCGCGAGCGGGGAGAAGAGGTATGATCCATAAGTCTGCCTCCTCCCTTGAAAATAGGTTTTCATCCCCTGGTAGTGCCCATCCGGGCATCAGGCACTCCTTGGACTATAGCACGCATTCACCGTGGCGACAAGACACCATGGTGCCTTAGCTCCCACTCGCCCTCAGAACTGTCGACTGCTCCCGGCTTGGGCCCCCCGGCCTTCTTGCCCTCTTGCCATTGTTCACCCGCTCGCGTATACTGTGTCTCACCTCTCAGCCGGCTGGTTGACTGGACTGGAGCAGACGCAGCGTCGCTAATGAGGAGAAATGATGGCGTCTTCACTGCCCCTTTTCCAACTGTATCAGACCGACGTGCTGATCCTTCTCGTCGGGAGCAACCCGCTGCCAAACGCGGTCGCCCATCACGCGACCGCGTTCTTGGCAGTTTTGTCGAAACGACGAGAATCCCGATTAGGGGATTGAAACGGCGAAATCGCTGCCATTGGCCGAAGTCGCAGCGATTTCTGTAAGCGGATCTGGGCAGTCAAGCATAAGGCGCTGTGATATCGTGATCGAGTTATCTCTACCCAGAGATAGCTCCGTAATTAGCTATTTGGCACGATACAATGAAGCCAGGTGAGACAAATTGCCATCAGGCCATCGTTCTCTTTACTTAGCTAAGCATTGGTCACTTGTCACTCATTACTGCACCTTCAGAATCTTTCCGCTTGGTCCTACGATGAAGGTGAAGGGGATCTGCTCGGGCATGTCACGGTTCGCGAGGCTAAGATGGGAGGCTACGTAGAAAACGTAGGTGGTACCATCGGCAAGACGGTAGCCGCCGGCAAAGAAGATCGTGTCGTAGCGATCACCTTTCGCTTTCGCCTCGTTGAGACGCTGCTGTAGCGCACTTTCCGAATCCCCCTGGGCTTCCATCTGAGCAATCGTCGTCGGATCCAACGCTTCCCACATCAGGCTAGCGTTGAATGACAACATTCCCTGGACGTAGTCGACGACCGCGAGCGGGGGCTGGTCGACCTGGCCAAACTCCACCGCTGGCGTATTGGTCGTCGTTGCCGTCGGCGTTGGCGTGCTCGTGGCAGTCGGCGTCGGAGTCGCGGTTGGGGTCCGGGTTGGCGTGGCAGTCGGTGTCCTGGTCGGCGTTGGAGTGAACGACAAAGCAATGGTCGTTTCGGCAGCCTGGGCGTTCAGCGTACCCGCACGCTGGCCCAAAAGGTAAGCCGGAAAGCCCAGGATAATGAGTAGGACGATCCCAGCGGCGATGCCCAGGACGGTTGTATTCCGATCCAACGTTAGTCGCGACCTCGCATCTCGGCGACATCGCCGGTCTCACTAGAACGTGTAGAACGTGTCGCCAATTGTCTTCTCAGCGTTCAGATCAATGCGCGGTTATGATGGCGCTAGGCTGCCCCGTTGTCAATGCTAAGCTGTCATCCTGAATTTCATCGCCTTCTTTGGTGTGCAATGTTATGATGATTTGGCTTCGAGATCACATTGGCAGGTTGAGACACGGAGCGTACGATGGGTAGAAGAAACGTTCGCCGGCGCGCGCTGGTTCGCGGATTCGCAGTTGGGGGACTCGGAATGCTCACGACGTCGCTCGCGGCGTGCACTGCTCAGCCAAGATCCATGCCGACACTGACGGTGCCACTGACCAGCATACTACCGTCGCCCACGAGCACGCCATCCGTTGTCCCGACCTTAGCCCCACACCCGACCGCGAAGATGTCATCTGCCGCACCAACGCCAATTCCAACGCAGCAAGTCCACCTGGCCGCGCCGTCACCGACCGCTACAGCTATACCAGATCACCCCCAGTTCTCGGACGTTGCCCAGCGAACGCCGGCCGACGCGCTCCTCTATCTTCGGGGACGCCTGCCGGGCTATCCAGAGGGCTCTCCCCAAACCGCGATTAATTTCTCGCCAAGCGACATCCTGGAAACCATGGATACAATTGTTCTCGATCAGGTGAAGCAGCGCGAGGGGAGCGCGGCACTGCAGAAGGTTTACGACACCATCGCCCAGGCCATTTTGGTGACGCTGCGCGACCAGTATCGCACGCATTGGGTCGTGCTCGCCCTGGATGCCGGCCACGGTGGCAATAAAGCGTTTTACTGGGATCCCGGTTCGGAGGGGACGGAAGCATGGCATACCCGCGGAGTGGCTGCCTCGGTTCTCAAGCAGGCCCACGAATCCGACTTCTCACGGATCATTGTCCGACCGATCTTCAACGATGCGATTCCTGACGACTTCGGTCCAACCGTCCCGATCAACCGACCGTCGCTTAACACGATTCTGGTCCGCCAGGTCCGGGCCAGCATGCTCGCCCTAGAGGTCGCAGCCTGGAATAAAGCCCATCCGGATCCGGCCAACCAGGTGATGCTCCATGAGATCTCGGTCCACTTCAACGTCGGCGCCGGTGGTGCGCTTGTCCTGCACCAGGGTGATACGGTGCGACCAGAGTTCGTCGCGCGCTCGATCGAGTTCGCCAAGCGCTACCTGCAGCAGGTCACGACCGATCTCAATGCCACCGGTCTCTTGCCCTCGCCGCTGAAGCTCTGGGGGAGCAACGGGCTCCACGACGACGTGATGATGTATCGCCCCATGAACTTGAGTGGCGTGACAACCTCGATTACAGCCTTCCGCTATGGGATGCTCCAGGGCAATGGCTATTCTTCACGCTATATCGCCCAACTCCTCGGGAAGGGGCGATAAGGGGCTATCCTGGCCGCTACGCGTCGGCGTGGCGGGCGAGGAAGTCGCTGACGAGCCGGACGAACAGGCTTGGATTCTCTCGTGGAAGCGCGTGCGTGGTATTGGGCAGAATGCACAGCTCGGCGTTGGGCAGCGAACGATACAACGTCGTCGGAATGTTCACCGGGAAAAATTGATCGCGGTCGCCGTGGAGCACGAGAACCGGCCGGCTGATCGCGGCAAGCTTCTCGGGTCGCGAGGGAAGCTCGTTCTCCGGATCCACCGTGAACTGGCGGAACACCTCGGTCAGCACCTTCCAGTAGTCCTCGCCTTTGTAGGGACCGTGCACCTGAATGCGTTGCGCCCGGGCTTCCGGATCGGTGTGCATGCGCTCGACGTTTTGCAGCATGATCCGACGGGCGTGCGCGTCGAAGGTGTAGGTCGCGCTCGACAGGGTCAAGGTACGCGCCCGTTGAGGGGATTCGAGCCCCACGAACAGCAGGCACATCCCACCTGAGCTCTGGCCGACGAAATGGGCGCGGTCGATCTGGAGATAATCTAGCAATCCGATCAGGTCGGCCGCGAAGTAGCGGTGGTGGATCGTCTCCGGCGCTCCGGAGCTCCGGCAGTGTCCCCGCAGATCCGGCACGATGATCCGATAGTCCGACGCGAAGGCCGGGATGTGATCCTGCCAGGTCGTGCCGCAGCCGCCAAAGCCGTGGATCAAAACGAGGGGTGCTCCTCGCGGGTTCCCATGCTCTTCAAAGTACAGATCGATTTCGTTGACCAGTGCGTACGGCATAGGTTCTCCTTCTCAGTGATCAAGCGTTGAACTACTTCTTCGTGGGAGGGACCTTGGTCCAGAGAGACTTCGCAAACTCCATCCGCCTCGCGATCGCCGCGTGCAGATCGTCCGGTGTCGAAAACTTCAGCCGGTGGGCCAAATAGGAGAACTCGCGCGACTGTGCGGGGGGGATCGTGAGGTCTTTCGCGTGACCGCGGACGACCCGGAGGGCATCGATCAGCCGCCGCAAGAAATCGTAAGTATCTCGCAGCTCGCCAGCCAAATCCGCTTGCAGATATCCCCCCGCTAGCAATCGACCAATCGCCTCTCGGGTATTGGTCACCCGCACCGCAGCATCGGTCGCCCCGACGGTAATCTGCCATGCCTGGACGAAGTATTCGAGATCGACCAGGCCGCCGTGGCTATACTTCGCATTGACCTGGCCACGCGGCACCAGTTCAGTAGCCTGCCGATGGCGCAGGTGAAGGATATTCCCGAGGTCGAGTGGCTGCCCCGAGTAGACGAAGGCATCGCGCGTCTCTTGGACTCGTTGCCCAAGCTCGCGATCGCCGACGACCGGCCGCAGCCGAACCAGCGCCAGGCGCTCGAACTGCTCGGCGGCTCCGCCAAGCGAATAGTACTCGCGGAATCCGTCAAACGAGCTGGCCAGCGCACCGGCTTTTCCAAAGGGGCGCAAGCGGAGGTCGATCTCGAAGATCCCCTCCTGGCGAGCACTCAGCTTGCCGAGAAAGAGCTGAACGAGGCGCTCGAAGTACTCCGAGTTGAAGAGCGAGGTGGGACCGTCGGTAGTCCCTTGGCTTTCGTAAACAAAGATCAGCTCCAAGTCGGAGCCAAAGCCCAGCTCCTCACCGCCAAACTTCCCTAAAGCGCAGATGCAATATGGACAGCGCCGGCCGTCGGCGAGCGTCGCCCGGCCGTATTTGGGAAGCAGCTCGGCCAGGGATAATTCGCTGGCAACCTCGACCGCGACCTCAGCTAACCAGGACAGCTCTTGCGAGAACTCAGCAAACTCACTCCGCCCGGTGATGTGCCGCAGGTCAATCCGAAACATCTCCCGGTCTTTGAACATGTTCAGCACCTGGACTTGCTCGGCGGGTGAGCCGGCGCTCGCCAATTGCTTCCGAAGCTCGGTACGGAGCGCTTCTTTTGACCGCGTTTCAGCGAGGGAGGGAACGTCGACGAGCAGAGGAAAGAGATTCTCGTGCTGCAGGCGCAGGAAGTCTTCCCAGAGAAAGCGACTCACTCCCATGAGATCAGCGAGCGTTTCCAGCACGGCTGGAGCCTCGAGGTTCGCGAACTCGGTCGTCCACTCCGGGCGTGAGAGCATCTGTGAGATCAGCGCATTGAATTGCCGTAGCGCTTGACCGGGATTCGGCGAGCGAGGCAGCAAATAGGTGAATTGCTTGATCAGGATTGTCGCGACCCGCAACTCATGGAGGCGTTTCTCATCGACGATTGGCTGCCCCCAAAGGTCGGTCACCCAGAAGGTATCTCGAGCTTCGCCGCTCACCGTGCGGATCTCGGCGCGTTCCACGTTGACGGCGAGATCGGCCAGCGCGTTGGCGAAGGCGAAGAGAAAGCCGGGCGTATCTCCAGAGCGGACACTCAGCTTCGTGTACGACGGAGACGGAGGGGTACGCTCGCCGGTGTTGCTTATCTCAACTGACATGGGTAGCAGCTTCACCCCCTGACTGCCCAGCGCCCGGAACACTGCGCTGACCCGGTTGATAACCTCGTCTCGTGCCTCCTCCGGATGTCCGGCGCCCAGGAGCCGGACGAGATCAGCCTGAAACTTCGGCCAGAGATCCGGAGCAGGCTCGGCCAGCGCCCGGACCTCGAAGATGTCGAGGAGTCGGCGCGTCGGCGCACTCGGCTCGACCGTCGGGGTTCGTCGCCCAGCCGAGCGCCGCCCGCTTTGTCGCTGACCTCGCCGCTCATGGAAGCTGAGGGTAAAGATATCGGCACTGAGGATGTCCAGGCGATATGCCGTCAACAAGCCAACGATCAGCGACAGCGCGCCGGGGAAATCCGCCGAGCAGATCGTCACCGTCCAACGGTTGTTACCTCGCTCGACCCGATCGAGGGCAACATCGGTTGGCTTCCGGACCGAATTCAGCAGCGCCAGGTAGCGCGCGCGCTCGGGAGCAGTAAGGCGCACATAGGTATCGCCAAGCTGCGCGCGCAGAACGTCGGCCATTTGCTGATCAAATTGCTGATCAAACGGGGATTCCATCTCACCGTCGTGTGCCATATTTTTCTGGTTGGCTCTTATGATAGCATCTGGTAATATGAGCGACGCCGAAAAGTTGGAAGCAAAGTTCGAAGAAGGGACGCTCCTTCGCCCGGATCTCAACGTCCCCAACGTCGTCGACCTTGCCCGTACGCTCGCCTGGCTAGGAGGAGTCGAGGTCGGCGAACCAACGCCAGGGATGGCCAAGCTCGTGGATCTGGTTGGCCACTCGGACCATCTCATCTTCATCCTGGCCGATGGGTTGGGCCTGAATCTTCTCGATGATTTGCCGGAGAATACCTTTCTGTCTCGGCACCTCGCTGCCGAGCTGCGATCGGTCTTCCCGTCGACCACCGCGACCGTGCTGACCACTTTTGCGACCGGCGCCTGGCCCAATCAGCATGGCGTGACCGGCCAGTGGACGCATTTGCCGGAGATCAAAAGCGCGGCGGCACTCCTGCCCTTCGCGGCGCGATCGGGTGGGCGGTCGCTCAGCCAGCTTGGCGTCACGGTTGAGCAAGCCTTTCCGCTCCCTCCCCTTATGAGCAAGATGCGCCGCGACGTGTTAGCGCTCTTTCCATCGCGACTGGTGAATAGTACCACCACTGTTTACTTCAGCGGCTCCCGTCCGAGATTTGGCTACGAGAACCTTTCCCAGGCGACCGAGGTTATCCTCGCCCACATTCAATCGGCCGGCGTGCCCACTTACACCTATCTCTACACACCCTGGATCGATTCAGAGACCCACTATCTAGGGACCAAGCACCAGGGGGTCCGGGCAGTGCTGAACGAGCTAAATCGGATCGTCGAGCGATTAGCGGAAGGCATCGGCCGTCGTGGTCGAATTGTGCTGGGAGCCGACCACGGTATGCTGGATGCCTCGGTCACGGCACGGCAGTGGATCCGGCCTTCCGAGGAGCTCTTCAGCGCCCTCCGCTTCCCTCCGAGTGGAGACGACCGCGTCCTCTATTTCCATCTCCACGACGGCGCCGAAGAGCGGTTCTGTCAAAGGCTGAAAGCACAGTTTGGCGACCGCTTTTTTCTCATCTCCCTTGCCGAGGCAGAGCAGTATCACCTTTTTGGCCCCGGTCCGATCTCACCCCGAATTCGGGAGCGTTTTGGAGACGTCATCCTGATCTCGAGTGGGGTCGACACGATCGAGTACGTACCCAAGGGCCAATTCGGCCGACGCGTCGACCTGAATGCCTACCATTCCGGTCTAAGCCCGGCCGAGATGCGGGTCCCCCTGGTGATTGTCTAAGCAGAAGTCATAGTGGCGACATTCTTGCTCAGGTCATACCACCGCTCCCCAGGGTGTCCCCCCGACAGGCTATCGTGGTCGCCCTGTTGGGCATCATCCTGGTTATTCTACTCGGCAGCGAGCCCCTGGGCGTCTGGAGCGCTATCCTTGCCCTCCCCGTCACCACCGTGCTGCGAGTGATCGTCCCAGAGGTCATGGGGAGAAGCATCGAGTGATGAGCGGTGCGAATTGGAGAGCTTCTGAAACAATGAGGACGTAAGGATCAGCCGACCCTTACCAGTCCAGGCTTTCGTTGCGAATCGCCACGATCTCAAGGCTCGCGGCATCGGGCCGCGTGCTCAGGAAGGCGAGTGCATCGCCCTCTTCACTGAACACGTACTGGTAGCCGCTGTCGGTCTCGAGTGGCTCACCGGTCGTTCGCCGCTGAATTGTCCAGACGATCTCTTCGACTGCTCCGTCACACATTGCGGGTACCCTCCATCTGGCTGAGTGTCCGCATGGATTCTAACATCAAAGAAAACGAGAGTGAACCCTGTATAAGGAGATGATCTCCCTGGCTTGGTTTACGCCAGCGATCACAGCGAGTAGGATGGTATTCGTTAAGCTTACCAGGACAAGGACGATGCCGCCTACCGCACCTAACCAGAAGCAAGCGTGTGTCGCAGACCTGCCAACACCCCTTTATTTCGGACTGATCGTCGCGATCGGTACGCTCGCCTTGCTCGTTCGCACTATCGACCTGGGGTCGATTCCGCCCGGGCTGCACTTCGATCAAGCGGCAAATGGCTTGCTCGGCCTGGAGATTCTCAGTAGCCACGCCCATCCAGTCTTCTTCTCCAGCTATACCGGCCGTGAGGCACTCTTTTTCTATCTGATCGCCGGCCTCGAAGCGATCCTCGGGCCAAACGTCATCGCGATTCGGCTGGCTGGTGCGCTCGCGGGCACGGCGACGACAGTGGCGGTGATCTTTCTCGGCACGGCGCTCTATAATCGTCGGATTGGTCTCGCCGCGGGTGCCATCTTGGCCGGCCTCTACTGGGACATCCACGTCAGTCGCCTCGGCGAGCGCACTTCGCTCGTCCCGCTCCTCGATACCCTGGCGCTACTCGTTCTCTGGGAAGCTTTTTGTCGCCGCTCGCTCGCCCTGGCTTGCTTGGGGGGTGGTCTCGTCGCTCTTCAGCTTTACACTTACCCATCAAGCCGCTTTTTTCTGCTCGTCCTTGGGCTGATCGGTCTTAGCGAGCTGGGGGGACGAGTACTGGGGAAGCCTCCTCTCCCAGTCCAGGAAGAGGGGCCGGAGTCAAGGAAAACCCAAGATCACGGATGGCCAGCCTTGAATGAGCTTACTCGGCTTGTCTTGCTGAGCGCCGGGGCCGGCCTCGTCGGCATCATCGTCGTCGTGCCACTTGCCCTCCATTTTTATCATTACCCAGCCGACTTTCTTGGCCGAGCCGACGAGGTCGCGATCTGGAATCCGACTGTTGCCGGAACCTCACCCTTGAGCACGCTGGCGACGAGCACGCGCAACACCCTGGCAATGTTTATCCTGGTCGGCGATCGTGACTGGAAGTACAACCTGGCCGGGCGACCGGTCTTCGACCCGGTCAGCGCGGCGTTCTTCCTGCTCGGTTTCGCCCGCGCCGTCTGGCGTGGGCGGCGGCGAGCCGAGCGCATTTGCCTGATCTGGTGGCTCGGGATGCTCGGGCCGGGCTTTCTCTCGGTTGACTCTCCCCAGTTCATGCGCACCCTCGGCGCCGCCCCGGCGACGGTGTTGTTCGCCGCGAATGGGTTGAGCGCGGTGATTGGCTGGCTACGGAGAACCCTCACCTCCCTCCCCCCTCTCTCGCGCACTGGGAGAGGGGCGAGGGGTGAGGGTTCTCCGGCCACTTATCTTGCCCCCCTCCTCTGGCTCTGGCCCATCTTCGCTGGTGCTTGGGCTGCTTACCAATATTTCGCGCTCTGGGCACCGAGCGCCGCGGCCTACCTGGCCCTCGAAGGCGACGTCACCGCCGCGGCGGGAATCATCCGCGCCCAGTCGCCCCAGTACGCTTCGACCTACGTCGCTTCGCGCTACGGGCCAGAGCCAACTATCGCCTTCCTCGACGGGGATCTCTTTGGGCGCCTACACTGGTTCGACGGCCGCTCGGCGCTACCGCTCCCACCGCCCGGCGCCGGCCCTACGCTTTACGTTCTGCCGCGCACCGCGACCGATACCGCCTGGTACGACCGACTTCCGGCTATTGATCGGGTCGGCGAGGTCACGGCGCCGGATCATGGTCCCGCGGTCGAGGCATTCATCTTGCGGCCGGATTCACTCAAACCGGATAACCAGAGTGCGATTCCGACGGTCGACGTCGCTGGCGTAGCTCGCCTGATTGGTGCCGACGTGCCGCCAGCGATCCAAGCCGGCCTCCCGGCCGCACCGACGTTCTACTGGCAGATCGAGCAGCCCCCCAGCGAGCCGGTGAAGTTCTTCGTCCATCTGGTCGATACGGCGGGCCAGACCTGGGCCCAATACGACGAAGACGTTTATCCAACGACCGAATGGCGTCGCGGTCAGCTCCTGATCATCCATCGGTCGTTTCCGGTTCCCAGCTATGCACCTTTGGGCACCTATCGTCTGCAAGTCGGCATCGAGCGGAGCAATGGGACGGCGCTGCCGGTTCAGAATCCCGCTAGCCAGGCGGCTGGCACTTACTGGCAGAGCCGAACGATCCAGGTCGCACGGCCATCCGAGCCCCCGGACCCGGCAACCTTGCCAATCGCCCAGCACTTTGACATTCCTTTTGGCGGTACCCTGCGGCTCCTGGGAACCACGGTCGCGCCGACCAGTCTGCTCGACGGCGATTCCGTCGCGGTGAGCCTGGTTTGGCAAGTCATCAAGCCGCCCGATGGCGATATAAACGGCGATCTGAATACCGTGCTCCAGGCCGCCAATAGCGCTGACCAGCCACTCGCTCGCAGCGTTCGTCCGCCGACCGGTGGGGTCTGGTCGCCGCGCTATTGGCAGCCTGGCGACGTGATCGTCGACCGTCAGACGCTGCTAATTCCGGCCGGTACCTCGCCAGGTGCCCTTTCATTGAGCGTTGGTCTGGAAGGCGCCGGTCGGCAGATGCTGCCGATCGACGGCCAGATGGCGACGCTTGCTCCGATTGGCACGTTAACTGTCCAAGCCCGGCCCCGCGCGACCACTCCGGTGACAATTCCTCACCAACAGGACGTCGCCTTTGTCAATGGCATTCACCTGCTCGGCTACGATGTGTCGCCAACGAGCGCCGGTCCGGGCCAGCCAATTCAACTCACACTCTACTGGCAAACCACCCGGCCGGTGAGTCAGAGCTTTACCGTCTTTAGTCACCTGCTCGCCCCAAAGAGTCAGATCGTCGCCCAGCACGACGGGATTCCTGACCAGACCGCGCGCCCGACGACGACCTGGGCCCCCGGCGAAACCATCGTCGATCGGCACACCCTGGTCGTCCAACCCAATGCGCCGGCGGGCGCCGTCCAACTCGAAGTCGGGTTATACGATGCAGCGACCGGGCAGCGACTGAAGACGACCGATGGTCAGGACCGCGTGTTGCTCGACACGACAATAACAATCGAGAGGAGAACAGTAACTCCATGAAACTCGCCATTGGCAGTGGTGTTGCCTTTCGCGCCCCGCTCCTACAGCATGGTCGGGCCGCGCTCGACGAGCCGGGCCGGCTGCGTAGCCACCTGGCCTGGTGGAAGAAGCAAGGCGTCGAAGGAATCGTCTTCTACGACAATTATCCTGACTTTTACCAGCGCCCAATCGAGCATTTCCGAGTGCTGAAGACAGTTCTCGACGAGGTGGGCCTTCCGGTCGGGGCATTCAACGCGCTGCGGAAGAGCCTGTTCGTGCCCGAGCTGGCCGACCTCGACGAGAAGCAGCTTTATCGCTGTCTGGAAGTCGCCGTGGCGCTCGGCACGACGATCCTCGATCTCAGCGTGAACGTTCCTTTACCAAGCCAGCGAGATGCTCAGACCGCCGCGACGCGCCAGCTCTTTCGAGGCGACTACGCCCCGGCCGAGTTCTACGAGGAAGCTGCCCGCCGGCTCAAGCCTTTCGTCCGAGCCTGCGCCCAGGCAGGTCTGGAGCTTTCCCTCGAGTTGCACGACGACGGCCTGCAAGATACCGCTGACAACTGCCTGCGTCTGCTCCATCTGATCGACGAGCCGAACGTCGGCGTCAACCCGGATCTAGGGAACTGGGCGCGCGTGCATTACGAGCATCTCGATACCTGGCGCGATCAGGTGGGCAAGCTAGCAGCAAAGACGAACTACTGGGAGGTGAAAAACTACCGCTCGATTTATCTCCCGAGCGAGCATCGTTACCAGAGCTGGCCCACTCTGCTCGACGAAGGCATGATCGACTTTCGTGAAGCGGCGACGATTCTCTGGCAGGCCGGCTTCCGCGGCTGGGTTGGCAATGAAGGCGGTGCTGGCGACTACGTCCGCGCCCAGCTTCACTTCATCGAGTATTTCCGCTGGATCCTGGATGAGTGGATTCCCACGGCGCTCTCGGAAATTCCCCCTCCCTCGGAGAGAGGGTAGAGCTTGCCCTGAGCCCAGCGAGGGAGTGAGGGCTGTTGGAACATACTTTGCAGATAAAATCCGGCAACAGACCAGGGCAGCCGAAGCCACTAGGTTTCGGTTGCCCTACAAACGTCACGATCTGTCAGGAGGTGCCGCGTGGAGTCGGAAAAGCCCAAGCGGCTGAGCCCCGCCGAGACCCGTCGGCTGATTGACAACTATACTCTTTATCGCTTTGGGCATGTCCTCTCAGTCCCCGATTTTGCGAAGCAGGCGGGTGTATCCCCCCGGATCATCGACGATCTGCTCGCTCAGAAGCCAATTCCCGAGGATGACCTGAACCGGATCGCCAGGAGCATCGACGTTAGCCCCGAGTTGCTGAAGGGGGTCGCCGGCTACTGCGAGATAGGAAGTGATACCCTTCATAGCCTCGAGCAATTCTTCAAGGCGGTGAAACCTCAGCGTGCTGCAAAGCAAGTACGCGCGGCCTAATTCCGGGTCGAGGAGGGAGTGATGGCAGAGCATCATCAGCACCAAGCCCAAGAACCGAGTAGGCAACATCCGGAGTTTCCCCTCTCAGTCACCGAGGGGCACTGGATCAACTCGCCCAACGAGCACGAAAGCCATCCGGGGCAATCGCTGGTCACCCGTAACCACGAGGTGATCCGACAGTGGGCAGACAAGCGCAACGCGGTCCCCGCGACGGTTCCCGGTACCGAGCACGACGGTCACCTCGGGGTTTTACGCTTTGACTTCCCGGGCTACGGCGGTCGAACGCTTGAACACGTCACCTGGGACCAGTGGTTCAAAACCTTCGACGACCGCCATCTGGTCATGATCTACCAGGAGCACATGCGCAACGGTCGCATGAGCAACTTCTTCCATCTGAACAGCCCTTGGCGCGAGCATCAGTAGAGCCAAAGCCGAGAGAGTGGCGTGGAGTAGGCTCGCGACGCGAAGCTGCTTCACTTCACCCTCTCCGTGGACATTGAGGCCCTCGTCTCCCGCTCCTCGTCCTCTCTTTCGTCACGCATGTCGGCTCCTTTTGGGGTATAACTTAGGGGTATAACTTAAAGGTACCACGGAAGGGAATCGTCGGCGAGACTTTCCCGAGAAACAGCCGACCACGACACGTGAAAAGAATAGGGAGGGACTGCATGACGCAGAATCTGCGGGTTACGGTCTGGAACGAATTCCGGCACGAGCGCCACCGTGACGACGTTCGACGCCACTATCCCGAAGGGATCCATCAGGTCCTCGCGCATTGTCTCCGCGCAGATGGCATGACCGTGCGAACCGCGACGCTCGACGAGCCCGAGCACGGCTTGACCGAAGCGGTGCTGACCGAAACCGACGTTCTCACCTGGTGGGGACACGGGGCGCATCGCGAGGTCGACGACGCGATCGTCGACCGGGTCCAGCAGCACGTCCTGGATGGCATGGGATTGATTGTTTTGCACTCCGGGCATTTCTCCAAGATTTTCAAGCGTCTCATGGGCACGACCTGCGAGCTCAGGTGGCGCGAGATTGGCGAAAAGGAACGTGTCTGGGTCGTTTCGCCATCCCATCCGGTCGCAGCCGGACTCCCCGAATACTTCGAAATCCCCCACACCGAGATGTATGGGGAGCCGTTCGATATTCCTGCCCCGGATGAACTGGTATTCATTAGCTGGTACCAGGGTGGTGAGGTATTCCGGAGTGGCTGCGCCTACCGGCGGGGTCGGGGCAAGATTTTCTACTTCAGTCCCGGCCACGAGACTTTGCCGATCTACCACCAACCGGAAGTCCAAAGGGTCATCGTGAACGCCGTTCGCTGGGCAGCTCCGCTCGGCTGGCCGGCAGTGGCGTCGACGCGAATCCAAATGAAGCGTGCGGTCCCGTTGGAGCCAGTCTAGCCCGAGTAAGGCCGGGAGGCGGGCTGAAGCCCAGGGGCGTCCATGCGCCCGCAGGGCTTCAGCCCGCCTCCTGATCCTACCCTTCAAGCCAGAGGGCACCAACTACATCACGATTTTTGCAATCTTTTGTACCCCATACCTCACTTTCCTGGCCACCTCGCGCATTTTGCTCCGCTTGATCTGGCCTGTTTCGATCAATCTGCCGAATTCATCTGCTCTCTATTGTCTTTTGCGTTCTTTTCACATACAATAGGGCATATTTCTGGGCTTGCTTGCTTATGATGAAAGGATGAGGGGATGTTTGCCGCTGCAGACATGGCAAAGACCCTAGCTGCTGTTATCCTGGCCATTTCGAGTACATTCGCCGTTGCTCCTGAGATAACCACGTCTGAGCCACTGCCTCCAGCTATAGCCCCCCCCTCGGTCTGCCAACCCCTCGCCGGCCCCGGCATCGCCGACGGTACGGTACTTAACGTCACCGGGCACCTGATCGCCGTTCAGAACAATCTGGACCCAACTATTCGCGTCATCTACGTGCCCGGCGACGTCCCTCAAAGCATTGTGCCGGGTAAACGGATCATCGCGGCTGGTCGTCCCAAAGAAGGCCTGATCCAAACCGACAGCGTCCGCGTCTGTGGAAATACCGCCTGGCCTGCTCCGTCCACGCCTCCTCAACCGACCGGGGAAATCGACCACATTCTCTTCGTGATCCAAGAAAACCATTCGTTTGATAATTATTTTGGCACTTTTCCTGGCGCTGACGGTTTTCCAGACGCCCCGGCGCTCGATCGGCGGAATGGTCTCGCTGATTTGATTCCATTTCACCTGAAGAACACCCAGCCCGGCGACCTCGACCATAGTTGGAAGAATCGAAAGGCCGGCTTGTCCGGAAACGGCAAGAAGGCAGGAGTGGACAGTCGCGGTATGCCCCTCTGGTCACCGAGCGCCATGGGCTATTATGACCAGCGTGATATTCCCAACTATTGGTTCTACGCTCACCAATTTACCCTGGCCGATCACTTCTTTTCCTCGCTGATGGGTCCCACTCTTCCCAACCGCCTTTACACAGTCGCCGGCACCAATATCGGGTTGACCTCTAACGATGGGAAGGTGGTGCCCGGTGGATTCAATGTGCCAACACTGCCCGAGCAGCTCACAACGGCCGGGATTAGCTGGAAATACTACGTGGGCGACGGGCGTCCAGAAAGCTACAGCCCTTTCAACCCACTACCCGCCTTCAAGGTCTTTCGCGAACAGCCCGAACTCCGTTCCCAGATCGTAAAGAACTCTCAGTTCTTCCGTGATCTGCGCGATGGCACGTTGCCCGCGGTCGCTTGGATCGCGCCCGATATGGCCGAGAGCGAGCATCCCCCGGAAGACGTCCAGCTTGGCATGTGGTACGTAACGACGCTCGTCAACGCGCTCATGGAAAGTCCGTACTGGCAGAACACGGTTCTCGTGCTGACTTATGACGAGAATGGTGGCTTTTACGACCACGTTATCCCGCCGATGATCGACTCGGACGGCCTCGGCATCCGCGTTCCGGCGATCGTGGTTTCTCCCTACGCTCGTCCGGGCATCGTCGATCACAGGGTGTATTCTCACTCGTCCGTCTTGCGTCTGATCGAAGATCGTTTTGGCCTCGGCTATCTTGGCAGTCGCGATGCGAGTGCGAACACGCTTGTGAATACCCTTGATCTCAATCAGCCGCCACTTCCTCCGACCTTAATTGAGCAACCGCTGCCGCGCCCGCTCGCCATCACGTCCATCTCACCTTGACACCCCACCCCCGTGGCCGGTACGATGGCGACGGCAGACGCGCCCGATGCATGTTTCGCGAAGAATTAAGAGGAAGAAGCGTGACGCAGTATAAAGTCTTGGTTACCTCAGCAGTCGTCAACGAGGATAATCCCGAGCTCGACCGCTTGCGCGCGATCGGCTGCGCGATCAGCAACCACAGCCGAGCCCAGCACCACAGCGCCGCGGAGATGCGCGAGCTCATTCAGGGAGTAGACGGGGTAATCGCCGCCAGCGACATCTACGACGCCTCGGTCTTCGAGGTCGCCGACCGGCTAAAAGTGATCGCCCGGGTCGGTGTCGGCTACGACGCGATCGACCTGAAAGCTGCGACCTCACATGGCGTTGTCGTCTCGACCACTCCTGGCGCCAACCACGAAGCCGTCGCCGACCTCGCCTTCGGTCTGATCCTCTCGCTGGCTCGCTACATCCCCCTCCACGATCGGTTGACGCGTGAAGGCAAATGGACGCGCTACACCGGTATCGACGTATACGGCAAGACGCTCGGTATTCTTGGCCTGGGCAAGATTGGTAAGGGCATGGCCCGCCGCGCCCGGGGTTTCTCAATGCGCGTCGTCGCCCACGATCCGTATTGGGATGATGAATTTGCGAAGGCCTATCAGGTCGAGCGTATGTCACTCGACGATGTCATTCGCACTGCCGACTACCTGACTCTCCATCTCCCCGGCGGAGCCGAGACCAAGCATGTCATAAACGCTGAGCGTTTGCGGATGATGAAGCCCACGGCCTTCTTGATCAACGCCGCCCGTGGCTCACTCGTCGACGAGCAGGCGCTCGATCAGGCGTTACGCGAGAAATGGATCGCTGGCGCTGGCCTCGACGTCTTCGAGCACGAGCCGCCCACTGGCAGCCGAGTGCTCGCGCGGGAGAACACCGTCTTCACCCCCCACGTCGCCGGCTTCAGCGAGCAGGCCAACGCCCTCTCGATCCGCATGGCCGTCGACAACATCCTCAACGTCCTCACCGGCCAGCCACCGCTGGACTGCGTGAATCCGGAGGTTTTGAAGAGGTAAGGGGAGAGGGAAAGAGAGATCTCTTCCCTCTCCCCCTGGGAGAGAAGAATTCCTGGCCATTCGTCGGGTGGGAGAGTACCCGAGAAACTCCGCTCCTTGCAAGGCACAGTCTACGTCATTGCGACCGGCCGCTCGGCAGGACGGAATACGATCCGCCCGTCGCCGACGTCAAGGACAATCGTGTCGCCGTCGCGGAAGTCACCCTGAAGCAGACGCATCGCGAGCGGCTGAACGATCTCTTTTTGGATCGTTCGCTTCAGCGGGCGCGCGCCATAGATCGGGTCGAAGCCTTCACGGGCCAGGAAGTCACGCGCGGCCGGTGTCAGTTCGAGCGAGATCTTCCGCTCGGCAAGCCGCTTGCGCAGCGCTCCGAGCTGAATCTCGACGATCTGGCCGATCTGCTCCAAGCCGAGCGGATGGAAGATGACGATCTCATCGATCCGGTTCAGCAGCTCGGGTCGGAAGTGCTGACGTACCGCTTCCATCACTCGCGCCCGAATCTCGTCCCAACTCAGTCCCCGCTCGGTAATCCATTGGCTACCCAGGTTTGACGTCATGATCACGATCGTGTTCTTGAAGTCGACGGTGCGCCCCTGGGCATCGGTGAGGCGGCCGTCGTCGAGCAACTGGAGCAGAACGTTCAAGACTTCCGGATGAGCCTTCTCAACCTCGTCGAACAAGACCACGCTGTAGGGCCGACGCCGGACTGCCTCGGTGAGCTGGCCCGCTTCCTCGTAGCCAACGTAGCCAGGGGGAGCCCCGATCAAGCGGGAGACAGTATGCTTCTCCTGGTACTCGCTCATGTCAATCCGAACCAGCGCCTGCTCGTCGTCGAACAGGAACTCGGCCAGCGCCCGTGCCGTTTCGGTTTTCCCAACACCGGTTGGCCCCAGGAAGAGAAACGAGCCCAGCGGACGGTTTGGATCCTGGAGGCCAGCCCGCGCCGCCCGCACCGCGTTGGCAACTGCGCTGATCGCGTCGTCTTGGCCAACCACCCGCTCGCGCAGCCGCTCTTCCATGTGAATCAGCTTTTCAATCTCGCCTTCGACCAGCTTGCTGACGGGAATGCCAGTCCACTTGCTGACCACCTCAGCAATATCCTGCTCGTCGACTTCTTCTTTCACCAGAGTTCGGCCGTGCTGGGAACGCTCGCGTAGCGCCTGTTCGGACGCGGCGAGCTGCTGCTCGAGCTGGGCGATCTCGTACTTCAGCCGGGCCGCCCGTTCCCAATCGGTTCGCAGCGAAGCCTGCTCCATCTCGGTCCGGGCCGCGTCAATCCTTTCTTGAAGCTGACTAACCTGATTGAGCTGGCTCAGCTCGTTCTTCCAGCGCGCTTCAAGCTGATCGCTCTCTTCTTTCAGATTAGCAAGCTCAGCCTCGAGCTTCGCCAACCGTTCCCTCGATGCTTCGTCCTTCTCCTTGCGCAGTCCTTCACGCTCGATCTCGAGCTGCATGATCCGGCGCCGTACCTCGTCAAGCTCGGCCGGTAGACTTGTCGCTTCCATGCGTAGCTTCGAGGCCGCCTCGTCGACCAGGTCGATCGCCTTGTCAGGCAGGAAGCGGTCAGAGATGTAGCGATGCGAGAGCACGGCCGCGGCGACGAGCGCAGCATCTTTGATCCGGACCTTATGGTGCTGTTCATAGCGCTCGCGCAGGCCACGCAAAATGCTAATCGTATCTTCGACCGATGGCTCGCCGACGAAGACCGGTTGGAAGCGTCGCTCGAGCGCGGCGTCTTTCTCGATGTGCTTGCGGTACTCGTCGAGCGTCGTCGCGCCGATCGCGTGTAGCTCACCCCGGGCGAGCAGTGGCTTGAGCATGTTTGACGCGTCCATTGCCCCTTCCGCGGCACCCGCGCCAACAACGGTATGTAGCTCGTCGATGAAGAGAATAATCTGGCCCTGGCTCTCTTGCACTTCCTTGAGCACCGCCTTCAGCCGCTCTTCGAACTCGCCACGGTACTTCGAGCCAGCGACCATGGCCCCCAGGTCCAAAGCGACAATCCGGCGATCCTTCAAGCCTTCCGGTACATCGCCGCGGACGATGCGCTGGGCCAATCCTTCGACGATCGCCGTTTTGCCAACGCCCGGCTCGCCAATCAGCACTGGATTATTCTTAGTGCGACGCGAGAGCACCTGGATAACCCGCCGGACCTCTTCATCACGCCCGATTACCGGGTCCAGCTTGCCCTGTCGGGCCAGCATGGTCAGGTCACGGCCGTACTTTTCCAAGGCCTGGTAGGTGCTTTCCGGCGATTGGCTGGTCACCCGTTGGCCACCGCGCACCTCTTGCAATGCCTGGTAGATCCGGTCGCGGGTTACCCCCGCTCGCCGGAGAATCTGGCCAGCCTGCCCCTTCTCGGCGTCGTCGGCCAAGGCGAGCAAGAAGTGCTCGGTCGAAACGTATTCATCCTTCAGCCGCTCGGCCTCGCTCTGGGCGTTGTCAAACACCGTTTTGAAACGTGGGGAAACGTAAACCTGAGTCGGGCTCGACGCCCGCGCCAGGCCTTGCAATGCGTTCTGGACTTGCTGAAGCAGTGCTCGGCTCGATACGCCAAGCTTGTCGAGCACGGCTGGTACGACGCCACCCTGCTGCTCGATCAGCGCCGCCAAAAGATGTTCCGGCTCTAGCTGGGTATGGCGAGCCTCCTCGGCCAGCCGCTGGGCAGCTAGAATTGCCTCTTGGGCTTTCTCGGTAAGTTTATTGAGGTTCATGAACCCCTCCTTATTATTCACGTCTAGAAGGAATATGGTTTAGTTCCGACGGTTGAAGCTTGCCAGCAAAGGTCCACATCGTAACGCGGCTCCGCGCGAGACGCCATTCCGGTGACACGCTGGTAAGGCTAACCGCTGGAGGAAGTCTCCCACTCTCCGCGCAAGGCGTGTACTTCAGCGCGCAACGCATCCATCTCGTCGAGCAAGCGGGCGACGACCTCGACCCCGGCTGCATTCAACCCCAGATCCGTGGCCAGCCGACGCAAGCGCCGAAGGCGCGCCATCTCACTCTTGCGGTAATAGCGCTTTCGACCACGCCGGAGCGACGGAGCAATCAGGCCCGCCCGCTCGTAAGCACGAATCCGGGCTGCTGAGAGGCCAACCTGCTCGGCGACCTCTTCCAGTTGGAAATATTCCACGATCTCGTTCTCGGTCATGACTCCTCTCGCTCCCGATCGCTGGCAATGCTTGACTGGCATCTGGTTATTGGTCATGGGTGGTCAGCGCGCCATCACCTTCTCTCCTACCTTCGCTTCTGTCTGCTCTCGGGTGAGCTGGCGAACGAGCTCCTTTTGGCGCTCGCTCAGATTCCGGGGGAGCTCGACTCGCACCTCGACATACAGATCTCCATGCTGAGTTGGCTGCCCGCGTCTGGGCATTCCTTTGCCCCGTAAACGAAAGACCTTTCCATTCGCGGTTTCGGGCGGTATTTTCAAGGCCACCTTCCCGGTCAGTGTCGGCACCTCGACTTCCCCCCCGAGCAACATCGTCTGGAGTGGTACTGCGACATCGGTGTACAGATCATCACCCCGCCGCTCGAAGCGTGGATGAGGCCTGACTTCGATCTCCAAATAACGATCGCCGGGCGGTCCACCTTCGATCCCTGGCGCCCCTTGACCGGCCAGGCGGATTGTCGTACCGGTGTCGACACCAGGGGGAATCGTCACTTCGAGCGGTCGTGGTTTGCCATCGGGGCCAAAGGCTTCGATAATCAGCTTGGTGCCATGGTACGCCTCTTCGAGACTAACCGTCACCCGCTGCATCAGGTCGCCGCCTCGGCGCGGCCCCCGAGGGTACCCGAAAAACTGCTCGAAGAAGCTCGAATAAGGATAGCTGTTGCCAAAGAGGTCGTTCAGATCCTCGGCGCTAGTCGTGTAGTGGCTGAACTGTCCCCATGGAGCGCCGGCGTTGCCACCGGTCGCTTGTTGAGCATGATCCCACGCCTCGAATTCATTCCAGCGACTACCGAGTTCATCATACTTTCTCCGCTTTTCGGGATCCGAGAGCACTTCGTAAGCTTCGTTGACTTTCTTGAACTTCTCTTCCGCCTCTTTGTTGCCTTTGTTCAAATCCGGGTGATACTGACGGGCCAGCTTCCGGTAGGCAGAGCGAATATCTTTCTCCGTAGCCGTCTTCGGCACGCCGAGAATTGCGTAGTAATCCTGGTACTCCATCCTACCCCCTTCCTCTGGGCTTGAATGGCATCAGGAGCAGAGCGCTCTAGATCGTCAGCGTGAGATGAAGACGACGGCCATCCCGACGGACTGCCGCGTCGATCATCTGCCCCGGCTGCATTGCCCGGGTCAACCGCTCGATGTCGTCGCTCGAATTCACCGGTTGCCCGCCCAAGCTTTCGAGAACGTCACCGACTTGGAATCCTGCCTGCGCACCGGGCGAACCCGGCCGAACTTTGCCAATCTCAACCCCACCGCCCACCGAGCTCCGGACCGCGAGCCCGAGCTTTGGACCGGACGACGGCGTGGCGCTGGCATGAGCATAACGCGCGGCAATCTGCTCGAGACGCGGTCGATCGAAGCCCACAACGACTTCCGACCCCGCCGTGATCACCGGCACGCCCATCTGGCCACTGCGACGCACCATTTCCTGGGCCGCGCTCTGATCGACCGAAACGTCGCGCTCAACGACCGGCACGCCACGCTGGCGAAGGAACTCCTTCGCTCGATGACACCATGGTCAGGTAGGAGTCGTATAAATAATGACGGGCTCATGACTCGTGCTCATCATTCTCCTCCGGAGAGACGTCCTGGTCGACTCGGCTCTCCAACTTATGGTACGTATGCTCCGGTCAGAAACATGCAAGACTAGCGTAAGAGGCGTGTGGGTTTCGCACGGTCGGTGCTTCTGCACATTCTTTTCCAGCGACAAAAGTCTCCTTCGAGGCATGATAACCGTAGTCCGGCTGCTTAATGCTGGCAGTGTGCGGAGAATTGTGTCAGTTTGAGCGGGTAGAGAAGCGAGTGATCCTCTTGCTAGACTGAGGTATCTCAAACCGGTCAGTCAGAGGATCACTCGATGTCT